>JACDEI010000005.1 GCA_013816485.1 Planctomycetota bacterium | reverse complement strand
CGGTTCCGCCTGCGAGACGACATTTCCACGGAGCGTGGAAATCTCATCTCACAGCCGGTTCCTTGAGAATGCGAAAATACGCCATCCTAATTGACGCCGATACGCCATCCTAATTGTCGTTTGACAGCAACGCTTTGAAATTCACCGACCAGGGCGAGGTGGTGTTGTCCATCACCACTCTTGGCAGCCCGCCGGGGTGCATCGAACTGGCCGTGCGCGACACCGGTGTCGGCATCGCGCCGGAGGCTCGCGAATGGTTGTTCAAACCGTTTTCCCAGGCCGACAGCTCGACCACGCGCAAATACGGCGGTACTGGTCTGGGACTGGTCATCTGCCAACGACTGATCCACCTGATGGGTGGCAGCATCCGCTTCGACAGCGAACTGGGCCGTGGCAGCACCTTCACCTGCCGCATCCCGCTGAGTGTGGCGCCGGATACCACCCGCGAACTGCTCCATGACGGTCTAGTCGGCCGTCATGTGCTGGTGGTCGGCCCGTCGCCGGCAGCGCGGCGCGCGCTGCGCGAACAATTCGTCGGCTGGGGCATGACCTGCGCCGAGGTCGGTGAAGCGATCGAGGTTGCGAGCATGGCGGCGGTCAAACGACCGGCGCTGGTGATCATCGATCATGATCTGCCCGGTGGTGGTCTGGAGTTGGGGCGGCAACTCGCGCGTGATGTGGCGATGGTGGGCGTTCCGATCGTCCTGCTGGTCGGCGGTGCCCATCGTGGCATGGCTACCACCGCCAAGGAGGCCGGCATCGTCGGATTCCTGACCAAGCCGGTGCGTCAGGCGCAGTTGTTCGAATGCCTGCTGGTGGTGCTCGAACAAGCCTCCCGGGTCGGTGACCGGGCGCCGGCTCCGCAGGCGTTGTTGGTGACGCGTCATTCCCTGGAGGAGGAGCGCGAACATCGGCGGGTGCTGGTGGTGGAGGACAACCCGGTCAACCGCCAGGTCGCCGTGATGATGCTGAACAAACTCGGCTGCCGCTGCGACATCGCCACCAATGGCCAGGAGGCGGTCGAGGCGGTCGCGCGGCAGGATTACCAGGTGGTGTTCATGGATTGCCAGATGCCGGTGATGGATGGTTTCGCGGCGACGGGCGAGATCCGTCGCCGCGAGGCTGGCGAACGGCACGTGCGTATCGTCGCGCTGACCGCCAATGCCATGCACGGTGATCGCGAACGTTGCCTAGCGGCCGGCATGGACGATTACTTGGCGAAACCGCTCCAGTCATCCGATCTGGAGTCCGCGCTCGCCCGCACCGATCAGCAGAGGGCCGCCGGCACGGGATCATCCGCACCGGCTCCTGCCTCGCTGGAGCCCTTGGTCGACGCCGCGGTGTTGCTGGCGCTGATCGCCGCCACCGATGTCGAGACCCTGAAAGCGGTCGTGGTGATGATCCATACCGATGCCATCACCGCGCTCGGTGAACTGCGGGCAGCGGTGCGGGTCGGAGATGTCGTGAGCCTGGGACGCACGGCCCATCGCTTGAAGGGTTCGTCAGCGACGCTCGGCATGCGTCGTGTGCTTGAGTGCTGCCAGACCCTGGAACAGGCGGCGCGGGCGCGCCAGATCGAACATGTCGGCAGCGTGGTGGAGGCGCTTGACCGGGCATTGGCGGAATCGCTGCCGGCCTTGGCGAAACACCCGCTGGTCACCGGCTGATGAGACCAGCGAGCGTGCTGCTCACGTCGGCGTGAGTGTCTCCAGGAAGCGCATCGGCACGCCACCGGCCTTGCCGATCAGTTGTCCATCGCGCATCACCACGTTGCCACGGATGATGGTCGCCATCGGCCAACCCTGCACAGTCATGCCGGCGAAGGGGGTCCAGCCGGCCTTGGTCGCCATCTCCTCGTTGGTGATGGTGTGTTTGGCGTTCAGGTCGACGATCGTCAGGTCCGCGTCGTAACCGCAGGCGATACGGCCCTTGTTGACTAGGCCGAACAGCCGCTGTGCACCGGCGCTGGTGAGATCCACCAACCGTTCGAGCGACAGACGACCCTTGGCCACATGGTCGAGCATCACTCCGACGAGCGTCTGCACGCCAGGCATGCCGGCAGGACAGCCGGGATACCCCAGGTCTTTTTCCGCCTTGGTGTGTGGGGCGTGATCGGTGGCGACGACATCGACGGTGCCGTCATTGACCGCCGCCCACAACGCGGCGCGGTGGCGTTCATCGCGCACGGGTGGATTCTGTACGGCAAATGCGCCCAGTCGGTCGTAACACTCCGGGGCCGCGAGCGTCAGGTGGTTGGCCAGTACCTCGACGCTGGCGATGTCGCGATTCTCGCGCAGGAAGTCCATCTCCTCCGCGGTGGTGATGTGCAGGGTGTGTACCCGCTTGCCATGTTTGCGCGCCAAGGTCACCAAACGCGTGGTCGCACGCAGCGCGGTCAGTTCGTCGCGCCAGACCGGATGCAGGTGCGCGGTTGCGCCGGTGGCGGTGATTACGCTGCGCCGTTCGATCAGACGTGGTTCATCTTCGCAGTGTACCGCCATACGGCGACGGATGGAGCGCAGCACGCGATCGAGCGTCGCGTCGTCAGCGACCAGCAGGCTGCCGGTGGAACTGCCCATGAACACCTTCACGCCGCTGCATCCGGGAACTCGTTCAAGTTCCGCGAGCTGATCGGCATTTTCGGCACAGCCACCCATGTAGAACGCGTGGTCGACCCACATACGTCCGGCCGCGCGATCGAGTTTATCCTGCAACGCCGCCGCAGTGGTGGTCGACGGCTTGGTGTTGGGCATCTCGAACACGCCGGTGACGCCGCCGAGGGCCGCACCGGCGCTGCCGCTGGCAAGGTCCTCCTTGTGCTCCAATCCAGGTTCACGCATGTGCACCTGGGTATCGATGACGCCCGGCAGGATAGTCAGCCCGCGCGCATCGAAACGTGCTGCCGTCTTGGCCTCGCGCAGATCACCGATCGCGGCGAAGCGTCCGGCGCGGATGGCCACGTCGGTCTGCGTACGGCCAGCGTGATTGACCACCGTGCCGCCGCTGATGATGAGATCGTAGGTATCGGTATTCATCGCGCGTCTTCTCCGCCGCCCAGGCCTTCCAACAACAGCGGCGATGGGCCACTCTGGTCAAGCGGTTTCGCCACCGGCTCGGTGTCCTTCTGCGGACGTTCCAGCAGGTCGAGGTTGCGCTCCAGGCTGTGCACCAGGGCGGACGCGCTCTCGTAGCGTTCGGCCGGATCGATCTGCATGCACTTGAGCAGGGTCTTGGCCGTCAGGTCGCTGATGCCGGGCGCACATTCACGCACGTCCGGGCGCGCGGCGCCCTGGTGTTGCAATACCTGACGCTCCGGCGTTCCCGGGAACGGTGGTTCACCGGTCAGCAGCCACCAGCCCAGGCAGCCGAGCGCATAGATGTCCGCCGCCGGACCAGCGACCGGATGTTCGGCGGATTCCTCCGGCGCGGCCCACGCCTGACGGCTCAGGGTGGCAGCCGACCAGCGCGGCGCGGCGGCCGAACCACACAGCGCATAATCGCCAAGCGCTCCACGACCATCGCCATCGAGCAGCACGTTGCCCGGATGCAGATGTCCGTGGCGCAGGCCGAGGTGATGGAGTTGCACCAAACCTTTCGCCGCGTGGCGCAGGATGGTCAGCGCACGCGCTTCCGACGCCTCGCCTTTGACCTCGGCGCGTTGCCACGCGTCGCGGCCCTGGCGGTAGTGTTGCACCAGCGTCCAGCCGCCATCCTCACCACGCAGCAGCGCGAGGTGGCTGACCAGGTAGCGATGACCGGTGCCGATCAGCGGTGCGAGCTCGCGCTGCAACGCTTCTGCTGCCGCATCGTCAAGGCGACCATCGGCAAAACGTTTGAGCACCACCAGATCGGTCTGCCCCAGGGCGAGCCAGGTGCTGCCCAGACGTCCATCACCCAAATGCGCCAAGCGGCGGAACGGCGCGGGATCGCGCGCATCCGCTGGCGGCAGCAGCTCCATCAATGCGCGCGCCGTTGTTTCGCTCACCTGTCCAGGGAGGTGGGCGAGACGGGCACGCACCGCCTGCGGATCGCTACCACAACCCGCCAGCACATGACGCAGGGCCAGGGCCTCCTTCACGCTGATCAGACGTCGGCGCAGGGCGGCTTGCAGCAGAGCGGTGGCAGCGGCTTGTTGGTTCACGAGGGGTCGCTCACGGAGGCATGCTCCTCTGCGGGTTGCTTAAGCCAGGCTAGGAACCGCGGATGGGGATAACGATCTCGCCGGCCGGCTCGCTGTGAGACTTCGGCCTCCAGGTCATGCAGGTTACGTGCCAGCAGTTGCCGATTGCGCGCACGTTCGTCGCCATCGCCCTGGGTTCCACTCAGCCACATCGGTGCGCCGTATTGCAGCACCAGATGACTGCCCGGGACCGGAATGCGGAAGCGATCCCAACTGCGCTTGAAACAGATTTCTCGCGTGGCCCGCGCCGCCACCGGGATCAGCGGCACGCCGTGGCGGCGGGCGATTTCGATCGCGCCATCTTTTATTTGTTTATTCGGCCCACGCGGGCCATCGACGGCCAGCGCGATGTGGTACCCTTCGTGCAGGACGCGCATCAGTTCCAACGCACCGGCGGCCGCGCCACGTGAACTGGAGCCACGCACGGCACGCAGGCCGATCGCCTCCAGGTAGCGTGCGATGATCTCGCCATCCTTCGAGCGACTGACCAGCACCGCCGCCTTCACTTGATAATGCGGCATCAGCGCGGTGAGCACACTCTGATGCCAGTGGCAGAACACCACGGTACCGGTCGGGCTCTGACGCATCGCCTGACGCACATGGTCGATGCCGAAGCGGTGGATGTGCAGCGAATTGGTCCACCCACGGATCACCGCATGGACCAGGGCTGGCGAGGGCATCAGGTTCACGAGGAGCGGCTTCCGGTCATCAAGGGCATACACATCGCCGGCCATTGAGCGCGACGACGGTGGCACGGCAACCCCTGGGTCGGGGAGGTTGCGCCGACGCAGCGTGTGCGGTTTTCGCTGATTCCCCTGTTCCATCGCCCATTTCGCCGGCCAACCAGAACCGACTTGACCATCCGGACGTGCTCCCTAACTTTCGCCCCCTCATCCAAGACCCTGCCCGGGTGGCGGAATTGGCAGACGCACTAGATTCAGGTTCTAGCGCCTTCACCGGCGTGAAGGTTCGAGTCCTTTCCCGGGCACCAACGAACAACCCTGGCTTCACGGCCAGGGTTTTTTGTTGGCGCAGATGCGACGTGTATGCAGCGGTTGCCTCACCGCACACGCGTGATCACCAAATCATCCATCCACCGGCGTCTTTCGCGGGTGAGGAAACCGAGATGTCCGCCGCGCTCGTCGGTCACTAGATCGACCGCGTCGGAGTGCGCCGCATCGCGCAGCGGAGCGATCGGCACGATCGGATCATCCGCCGCGGCGAGGATGGTGGTCGGTACCCGGATCTGCCGCAGCAACGGTGCCGCGCTGCAGCGCCGGTAGTAGGTCGCCGCATCGCCGAAGCCGGACAATGGCGCGGTGAAGGCATCATCGAATTCCACCAAGCGTGTTGGACGATAACGGGCAAAGATGCGCGCGGCCTGTTCGCCGAGCGTCGGACTGGCGTGGACATGTGACAGCAGGGCGCTGGTGAAAAAGCGATCGTAGAAACGCGCCGGATACCGTTCGAGACTGCGCACACAGGCGGCGAGGTCCACCGGCGGACACACGGCGATGCCACGGTCGAGGTTCCCAGGTGGACGGTCGCCACATTCGCCGAGCAGCTTGAGCGCTGCGTTCGCACCGAGCGAGAATGCGATGAGCGTGCTGGGTGATCCTGGGCACCAGGAAGCGATGGCGGTCAGTGCCGCCGCGAGGTCGTCTGAACGGCCGCTGTGGTAGGGATGGCGTGCAAGCGCGCGTCCTGCGCCGCAACCACGCATGTCGAGGCGGAAGGTGCGTATGCCGATGGCATTCAGCTTCGCCGCGATGCGCACGAGGTAGCCGCTGCGGTGCGAACCGCACAGGCCGTGGACCAGCAGCGCGGTGCGATCACCCGCACGCCACGTCGGCGGCTGGTCATCGTGCAACACCAGTTGGTCACCATCAGACAAGGTGACCAAACGTCGCACGGCGCGCTCCGCCGGAAGGGATCCCCACGAACCGAGAATGGTCTGGAGATTGCCGCTGCGCAGCCAGGGATGCGGGATGAACTCGGGCAACGTTGGCACGAGGATCAGCGTGGACCTGGAACGGCAGGTGCCAGTACGTGGTGAGCGACCCGCAGGAGTAAGACGAGAGGGAGAAAAAACCTAGCCACAGAGGCCACAGAGAGCACAGAGGAAGGCATTATTCTTCTTCTCTGTGCTCTCTGTGGCCTCTGTGGCCTCTGTGGCCTCTGTGGCTAGATTTCTTGCCTTCGTTTTTCTTCACCCTCTGGGCCGCTCGGAATCAAGTCAGGGTGTTGGTGTCCGCAACCACGCCGGATCCCCGATCACCGATCGTCGCAGTGATTCCCGCTGGTCGGTCGGTAACCAGGATGCCTCCACCGCCGCCAGGATCGTCGCCCGCACATCCTGCGCACTCCAGTGATGTTCCGCCACCAGCCGCCGGAACTCACCCGCCAACGAACAGCCGAACATCGCTGGATCATCGCTGTTGACCGTCACCACCACGCCCTGGGAACGCAGGCGGGAGATCGGATGTTCGGCGAAGGACCGGACGATGCCGGTGCGCAGGTTGCTGGTGGGGCAGACTTCCAAGGGGATGCCGCGTTCCGCCAGTTCCTGCACCAGTGTGGGATCTTCGATCGCCCGTACCCCGTGTCCGATTCGTGAGACCGCGAGATCCGTCAGCGCATGACGGATCGACGGCGGGCCTGCTCCTTCACCGGCATGTGCGGTGACATGCAGACCGGCCGATCGCGCGCGGGCGAACACCGCCGCAAAGTCTTGCGCTGGGTAGTGCAGTTCATCGCCGCCCAGGCCGATGCCGATCACGCCCTGGTCGCGTACCCGCAGCACCGCATCCAGCGTGCGTTCTGCTTCGTCCGCACCGTAGTTGCGCACCAGATCGACGATCAGGCCAACCGTGATCCCTGGCACCCGTACCAGACCACGGCGGTAGGCGCGGATGGCGTCGGCGATGTTGATGCCGTGGTCACGCACATCGATCGGTGAGCAGTGTGCTTCGACATAGACGATGTGCTGCTCGGCGAACGAACGCGCCACCGCCTCCGACACATCGCTGAGGTCATCGAGCGTGCGCAGAAAACGGTTCTTCCACACCCAGGTACGCAGAAAGTGGTGGAAGTCGCGGTAGTGGAACCGTTGCTCCAACGCGGCGAGGCTTGGCACCTCGGCGTCGCCACCGTTCCGCTGGATCAACGTCCAGAGGAACGGCAGGGGGATCGCACCTTCAAGGTGGACATGCAGTTCGACCTTCGGCAACGCATCGAACCAGTCCATGATTCAATGACCGCTAACCAGTGCGAGGTGCGAGGTGCGAGGTGCGAAGCTCCGCGATGCGCGCGGTTGCCGGTTCTCCAACCTCGCACCTCGCACTTCGCACTTCGCACTTCGCATCATAGATTGAAATACTTTGCGTTCGGATGATGCACGATGATCGCCGAGGTCGACTGCTCCGGATGAAGCTGGAACTCCTCCGACAGTTCGACGCCGATGTCCTGCCACAGCAGCAGGTCTTGCAGGTATTTCTGGTCCTCGATGCGCGGACACGCGGGATACCCGAACGAGAAGCGGCTGCCCTGGTAACCCTGGGTGAAGAGATCCTTCATCTCCATCGCATCATCGCCGGCGATGTCGAGCTGCTGGCGGATGCGTTTGTGCCAGTACTCCGCGAGCGCTTCCGCAGATTCGACCGACAGGCCGTAGAAGTAGAGGTACTCCTGATAGTTGTCGGCTTTGAACAGCCGTTGGCAGTGCTCACTGGCGATGGCACCCATGGTGACGACGTGCAACGGCAGCACGTCGCGTGCGCCGTTGGCCCACGCCGCCGCTGGGATCGACGATTGCTCATCACCGATGGGATCAGCGCCGCGCGGCCGGAAGAAGTCGCTGATGCACAGGTGGCTCGACTTGGCTTCCATTTGGCGTGGCAGATTGAAACGACAGCGTTCGACCCCGGTCTCAGGATCGAAGACGATCAGGTCGTTCTTGTCCGACGCGCAAGGGAAGTAGCCGTAGGCCACGGAGGGCGCGAGCATCTTCTCACGCGTGGCCTTTTCGACCCAGCGTTTGAACGCGGGCATGGCGTCGCGATCAATCATCTCCTGCCACTGTTCCTTGCTCAGCTCCTGGCCCTGGCGAAAGCCCCACTGGCCGCGGAACAGCGCGTTGGGATTGATGTAGCGCGTGATGGTCGGTAGGTCGAGTTCGTCACTACGCACGATGCGTCGGCCCCAGAACGGCGGCTTGGGGATCTTCGGAGCTGCTGGCGTGTTCGACGGCACGTAGGCTTTTCCGACCGCCAGTTTTTCTTCCAGGATCTCGTTCGCGGTTTTGACCTTGGCGACACGCGCCTTCTTGGTCGTGAGCTTGAACTGCTCTTTCGGGATCTGCAGGCAGATCTCATCCATCAACTGCAGGCCATCGAACGCGTCGGCGGCGTACCAGACGCGATGATCGTGTGACCGCGCATCGTTGCCGACGCCGCCGTGGTTGTAGATGCCGCGCAGATCGTTCTCGACGTAGGCGCGGTTCAGCGCCGCGCCGCCCAGGATCACCTGATGCGCCAGCTTGCGACTGGCGAGGTACTCCAGGTTCTCCTTCATCACCACCGTCGACTTCACCAGCAGGCCGGACATGCCGATGGTGTCGGGTTTGTGTTTCTCGACCGCGGCGAGGATCTCCTCGATCGACTGTTTGATGCCGAGGTTGATGACCTTGTAGCCGTTGTTCGAGAGGATGATGTCGACCAGGTTTTTGCCGATGTCGTGTACATCACCTTTCACCGTGGCCAGGACCATGGTGCCCTTCTGGGAACCTTCGATCTTGTCCATGAACTGTTCGAGGTGACGCACGCTGGTCTTCATGCACTCGGCTGATTGCAGCACGAACGGCAACTGCATTTTCCCCGATCCAAACAACTCGCCGACAGTCTTCATGCCGTCGAGCAGGATGTCGTTGATGATCTGGATGGGCGTGTATTTCGTGCGCGCCTCGTCGAGGTGTTTCTCCACGCCGATTTTTTTACCGTCGATGATGCGCTTCTTCAGGCGCTCTTCGATGGGCATGGCCATCTCGGCGTCAGCGGTCATCGCGACCACGCCAACCGTCTTGGTGAAGTGGTCGACGAAACGGAACAGCGGATCGTAGGTGCACTCGCCGTTGGCGGCGAACTCACGCCGATCGTAGATCACGTCGAGCGCCATCTTCAGTTCATCCGGAGGAATCTGATTCACCGGTTTGATCTTCGAGGCATTGAGAATGGCGCTGGTCAGCCCGCGTTTGATCGCTTCGTCGAGGTAGACCGAGTTGAGCACCTGCCGCGCATGCGGCTTCACGCCGAACGACACGTTGGACAGGCCGAGGGTGAAGCCCACGTCGGGGAACTTCGCCTTCACCTGCTCGATGCCTTCGAGCGTCCACAGGCCGAGTTTTCGCGTGTCTTCATCGCCTTGTGTGATCGGAAAGGTCAGCAGATCGAAGAGGATGCCCGAGCCCGGCAGACCGTGGTGCTCAGTGATGCGGCGGTAGATGCGCTCGGCGATCTCGACCTTGCGCTCGACCGACTTGGCCATGCCGGCCTCTTTGTCCTCGTCGATGGTCAGGGCGACCAGCGCCGCGCCGTATTTGCGGGCAAGATTGCAGACGACGTCGAACTTCTCCTCGCCGTCCTCCAGGTTGACCGAGTTGATGATCGCGCGTCCACCGAGGTGTTTGAGTGCGATCTCCAACACGTCGGTCTGGGTCGAGTCGACCATGATCGGGATGTTCACCGCGGTGGCGAAGCGCTTCATCACCTCGTCCATGTCGCGCTTCTCGTCGCGGCCGGTCCAGGCCACGGAGACGTCGAGCACGTGGGCGCCTTCAGCGACCTGCTCCTGCGCCATGTGCACCATGCCGTCCCAGTCGTCCTTGAAGAGCAGTTCGCGGAATGCCTTGGAGCCGGTGGAATTGGTGCGTTCACCGATGATCAGGATGCCGGTGTCCTGCTTCAGCGTGGTCGCGCTGTAGAGCGATGACAGTTGCGCCGGAGAATCGCTGCGGCGCTTATGCCCAGGCTGCGCGCCGTGCAGCACGTCAGCCACGGCCTTGATATGATCCGGCGTCGTGCCGCAGCAGCCGCCGATCAGATTAACGCCGTAGGAGTTGACGAATTTCTGATGCCACTTCGCCAGCTCCGCCGGCGTCAGATCATAAACCGCCTTGCCGCCGACGTTGCGTGGCAAACCGGCATTCGGCAGGCACGACACCCAGCGCGTGGCGTGTTCCGCCAGGTAGCGGATGTGGCTATCCATCAGGTCGGGACCGGTCGCGCAGTTCAGTCCGATGATGTCGATCGGCATCGCTTCGAGCGCCACCAGTGCGCCAGCGATGTCAGTACCGGCGAGCATGGTGCCGGTGGTTTCGATCGTCACCTGCGCCTGGATCGGCACTTCACGACCGACGTCTGCCATCGCCTGACGCGCGGCCAGCACCGCGCACTTCACTTGCAGGATGTCCTGCGAGGTCTCAATCAGGATGAGGTCCGCGCCGCCCTTGAGCAATCCACGTGCGCCGACGCGGTAGCTCTCGAACAGCTTATCGAACGAGATCAGGTTGAGCGACGGCATCTTAGTGCCGGAGCCGAGCGCGCCGGCGACGAAACGTGGACGTTCCTTGGTCGAGTAGTCGTCTGCCGCAACGCGACCAGCACGAGCTGCGAGTTCCGCTAATTCCTCGGCTTTTTCACCGATGCCGAACTCCGCCAACGAATGCGGCTGGGCGTTGAACGAGTGGGTCTCCACCACGTCGGCGCCAGCGGCGAAATACTTACGGTGGATCGACGGGGCGATTTCTGGGCGGGTGTAGTGGATGAGTTCGACGCAGCCGTCTTGCGCACCGCTGCCGATATCACCTGGGTTGAGATCGAACTTGAACAACTCGGTGCCGAAGCCGCCGTCGTAGATCAGCACGCGTTCCTGCAGCGCCGCCAGGTACGGGAACTTCTTCGCCCGTTCATCACGACGATAGCCGAGGTGCCCGCTGACCGAACGCGGATCGACGATCGGCACGCCGCCGTGGTGTGGGCACAGCGCATCGCAGGAATGGCCGGTGGAACCGTGGGGAACGTTGGTCATGGGATCAGTTCAGGCGCGCTTGCGGGCGGAGAGGATGACGGTCTGGAAATGCGGGCTGCGTGGCTCGGGTGGCAACTGGTCGAGCAGGTGGTCGCCGAGCGGTTTGGTCCAGCGTTTGAGCTGATCGCCCGAGAAGCCGCGGTGGCGATGACCGAAGGCATCGGCCTCGGCGAAGTCGTGTTTCGCCAAGGTCACCAGCAACAGGCGTCCGTTCGGTGCGAGCACACGGGTCGCTTCCGCCAGCGCCTGCTCGGGGTCGGTCATGTATTGGAGGCTTTGCAGGAACAGCACGCTGTCGGCGCTGCGGTCGTCGAGCGGAAGTTTTTCGCCGGTGCCTTCGACGAACTCCACGCCCGAGAGTTTCAGCGCGGCGACGCGTTCCCTGCCGGCGGCGAGCATCGCCGATGACGGATCGACGCAGATCAACTTGCTGGATTGTGGTGCGATCAACTCCGCCATCGCGCCATCGCCCGCGCCGACATCGACGCAGCGACCGAAATCAGCCAGTCGCACCAGACCGTGGCAGAGCGATTCCCAGGTGCGACCCGGAGCATATTCACGATGCAGGCTACCGGCGACACGTTCGACCCACGAACTGCCGCGCCGTTCGCGCAGCGACTCCAACCGTTTGCGGTCGGCGGCGAACTGCGGTTCGTTTTCTGAAAGTGCACGCACTGCGATCCACGCGGCCTTGAGCACGCCATCCAGATCTTCGCGCAGGCGGTAACGTCGGGCGCTGCCTTCCGGCACATCGTGCGTCAGGCCGGCCTGCTTGAGTTTGGCGAGGTGGCCGCTGATCGAGCTCTGCCCGAGTTCGAGCACGTCCTGCAGTTCGGCGACGGTGAGCGGTTCCTCCGCCAACAGGTGCAGGACCCGCAGACGGGTTTCATCACTGAGCAGACGGAGGTAGTCGCCGATGGGCATGGAGGCATCGTTCCATCGTGATGGAACGATGCAAGGCCGTCGGGCGAGATCTGATTCGCCCTGAATGGGTGGGGCTACTAGGCAGCGCCGGGGGCGCGTTGTTGGGGCGATTCCCCAACCAAACCTACACGGCGAGTTCGTGCGTGGTCTTCTCGCGGTATGCGAGGTCCGCCAGGACCGTACCCACCGCGGCGGCGTCATCCGGTGACACCGCGTCGGTGCTGGTGCGCCAAGCGGTGACCAGCACCAGTTCGAGCGCCACGTACCAGTGCGGGTCGTTGGCGTGGATGCGTTCCTCGACCAGCTTCCAGGCCTGCTCCCAGAACGCGGCGGGATCTTTCGCCAGCGCCCGCGCCGCCCGTTGCGCTGCGGTCAGATTGCCGCTCGCGACCGCTTCGGCGAAGTCCGGCGTGTGGGGATCGATGCAGGTGCGCACCGGGCTGAGTTTGGCGCGATGGATGCACCACCAGAGCTGATGCCCGAGCTGCGTGATGAGGGTGGCGAGGTGTTCAGGCAAGGCGTGCGTGGCGAGGCGTTCGCAGGCGACGGTGCCCATCAGCACGTGCAGCAGACGACGGTCGGGATCGTGGAAATGCTGGCGCACCTGCACGGTCAGCGCGCCGAGCACCCAACTGAGCGTGGGCAGGTCAGCGTTGATGCCGAGGTGGTCCGCCATCACGCGGTACGCATCCTTGGCGGTGCTCTCCAGCAACAGGCCCTTGAGGGTCGAGACGCTCGCGTGCGGTTCGCTCTTGGCGGTCGGCAGATCACGCTGCCAAGCGATGAGCTGTTCACTGCTGAGGTGGACCTCCGCAGGATGCTGGTCGTTCACCAAGCTGTCGAGGAAACGCTGACGCATCAATCCGCGTTCCGCCTGCGTCACGTGTGGCCACAATGCGACCAGCGCCGCGAGGCAGGACAATTGCAAGCCGACATCCTTGGCCAGTGCGATGGTCGCCGGGCAAAGTTGGCGGCAGAGCGCTGCTTCATCGGCGGGAATCGGCGCGATCAGCAGTTCGCCGGTGTAGCTGATCGTGGCATCGGAAGTCATCGCCGCAGCGCGTTGCAGCGCCGCTTGGCGCAGCGCCACCGCCTGTTGATCGGCGTCACCGCAAGCGGCGGCCAGCACCAGCGCCAGACCACGTTCGCCGAAGCCTTTGGCGGCGAGCAGACTGGTGATGGCAGCGCGCGCTGAGGTGTGGTGCATGACACGCCATGATGGAGCAGGTCGATTGGTCGCAAGAGCGCGAGTGGTGCAGCGTCAACGCGGACTGGGCCTCACGCCTCACGCTTTTCCTCAACCACCGGCCAGGGCGCCCGCTCAGGAGCCGGCAGCTCCGTGCGCTCCAGCGACACGTAACAGATGGTGCAACCCTCCTCCTTCTTGTGCCGTTCGAAGACCGTGGGAAAGCGCGTCGGGATGTCGATGCGGTAGCCCGACGGGTAGAGCGACCGCCACAGCCCAGGCAGGGTGGTGACGTTCGACAGCACCTGAAAAGCGTAGTTGTGGGTATCCGACGCGAACATCAGCCGGCTGCCGGGCGCCATCGCGTGCGCCAGGTCGAGCAGGAATGCGCGATTGACCAAACGCCGCCGGCGTTGGCCGGCCTTGGGCCAGGGATCGGGGAAGAGGATGTAGGCGCGCTGCAAACTGTTGGGTGGCAGGCGATGGCGTACGAAGCGGTGAGCTTCGCCGCTGAACAAGCGAACGTTGGTGGCGCCGGTCTTCAAGCACTTGTGCGCGGTCTTGGTCACGCGCAGCTGATCATATTCGACGCCGATGAAGTGCTCATCCGGGTGCGCGTCGGCCATGGCCGAGATGAATTCGCCGTGACCGAAACCGATTTCCAGGCGCAGCGGGGCGGGACGTGCGAACAACGCCGCGGGATCCAACAATTCGTCGCCGCGTGCACCCACCAGCGAGGCCTGAGCCTCGGTGCGCACACGGTAGCGTTTCATGCCGGGAGAGACCATCGTTGTCGCCTGGGTCGTCGTGAGGGGCGCCACACCTACGGCGGCTCGCCGTTGGCGCAATCACTGCCAACCTGGACTTCGTTTACGGCGCCGGCGCTGGCTGGGGTGCCGGTGCGGCGGGGGCAGCACTTGGCGTGACCGTCAGCTTCGCACCGTTGGCGTCGAGGAGGATCGTCACCGCGGGGGTCTGCGCCGGCACGGTGATCGTACCGATGGCTTCCCATCCACGGCGACCGCCTTCGGCCTGCACGGTCAGGTGCAGCACGCGTCCCGCCGCCAACGGGACGTTGAAGGTGTTGTCGCCCCACTTCACTTCCTTGCGGAAGACGTTGCCCTGACCGACGGCGTCGCCACCCAGCAGATAAACCTGCGTCGATGAGAACGAGAAACCGACCCCGACGCCGACACCGGAGTGACCGCCCGAGCCGAAGCCGACGCCAGCACCGGCGCTCGGACGGCCCTGACGGTTCTCCATGCTGCTGAAGAACGGGCGCTCGACCGTGAGGGTGATGGTCACCGGCATGCCGTTGGTATCGCCGAAGCGCCGCGGTTCGCCGCAGGCGGTCAACAGCAGCACGGCAACGAACGCAACGGCGGCGAGTGGGCGGGTCATGGCCGGAACGCTAACGCGGGAAATGCCGGGATGAAAGCGCACAGGACGTTGCCTGCCGCACAGCGCCGGCCGGTGATCGTGCGATGGTGAGCGGACCCGGCCGTTCACCGCCTGCGCTGTGGTTGCCACACCGGTTCGGTGTCCCAGCCGCCGCCGCCGAACAAGGCGTTCCACGTCGGTCCGCCAGCGCCCACCGTCACGTCGGTGCTGGAGTAGATCGCACCGGCCTGGGTCAGGGCGTAGACCGGTTTGCTGGCGCCGTCGGCCGACCACGCATAGACCACGAAGCGCTCGCTCTGGGCTTTCGCCGCCGCGGCATTCTGGGCGCGTAAACCGTCATTGGCACCAAGGGCGCCACCCTTGCCATCCGGCAGCCAACAGGCGAAGCGATACCCATGCACGGTCGGTTGCGCGGCGTTCCACACCTCGGGCAGCAGCGCCAACTTGAGCGTGTCCGGCTGGCCGGTGATCGCACCGCCAGCCATCTCGGACAGGAAGCCGTATTCGCCGATGTTGTCACCGTTCTGATCAACATAGGCACCGGCCTGGAATTGGATCTGCGCGGGGAACACACCGGAGCGCAGCAGACTGACGACCGAGACCTCGCTGGCCTTCGCGCGGGTTTCCAACAAGTTCGGAATGGCGATGGCTGCGCTGAGGAGCGGCACAGAGCCAAGCCCCATGATGCCTCGCGCTTCGAGCTCCCAGGTCTTTCCTCGTTGGCGACCAACCAGGTAGCCAGTGCTGGCAGCAGCAGCCGCTCGGGCAAGCAACACCGTGGCCGTCTGTTTGTCCTTCGCGTCGGGGATCGGTACCAGGGCAAGGAATCCACCAGCAGTGCGGAGCACGGCACCGGTGTCGCTCGCGCCGATAAGCGGTGCATCCGCACCGGCTTTTTCAAATGCCAACGTCATCGCCGGGCTCGCGCTCCATCCGCTGCCGCCAGCATTCCAACTGGTAACCACGTGCGGATCACTGGTGATGACCCAGTAGCCTTTGTCTGCGATCAAGGTCACCGGCAGCGGCACGTTGGGGATGGGCAGCGGGCCACTGGTTCCCTCAGCGGGAATTTCCCACTGCTGAGTGGCGGCAGCGAAGCGCAACCCATGGTCGACAGCTTTCGAGCGTGGTATGGCCACGGTGATGGCAGGGAACGGTGCGCCAGGAGTGACGGCGATCAGGACCGTACCGTTGATCGCCTGCACCAGATCGGGAAATGTCAGGGGCATACCGAGTCCGGCGAGCTGCTCATCGACCATACTCAC
This sequence comes from Planctomycetota bacterium, assembly GCA_013816485.1. Taxonomy (GTDB): domain Bacteria; phylum Planctomycetota; class UBA11346; order UBA11346; family UBA11346; genus BOG-1363. Next base: position 118,872 of record JACDEI010000005.1, on the reverse strand, counting down.
GAGTTGCTCGCGGTTCATCCCCGGCTGCTGTTTGGCCAGTAAGTCGAGCATCATCGGTTCAAGCAAGTTCCAGTAGCTCTGGCTGTCGAAGCCAAACGCCATTGCCATTAACGTTTTTTCCGGCAGGCGTGCGAAGAGTGCGCGGTCGACTGGTTTCAACCAGGGACTCACTACGTCCTGACGGATGCGTTCGTGGATGCCTTCCGGCACCAGGGTCATTTCCCAGGTCAGGGGCGTGAAGTAGGCGTCCAGGCCCTTCGCGTTCATCAGCGCAGCGAAGGCCATCTGCTGATTGGGGTCGTTCTTGGCCTGCTCAGCGGCCTTGATCATGAAGCTGCGGGAATCGATGGTGAAAGACAGATCTGCTTCCGATGGAGTGACGGTCCAGGCCTTGGGTTGCTCCACCCGGTTGCTCACCACCAAGCGTGAACCGTACCGTGCGAGCACCACTGCGTCCGCGGGTTTGTCATCCGTGGGCTTGCGGCGCATCGCCTGATCTGCACCAGCGAGAACGATGGATTCGACGCTGTCCGGATCCTTCTCCAGGGCGAGGGTCATGATGCGGATAGCAAGTTGGCCTAAGTCGGCCTGCATCGACACCAGGGCTTCCGGCTTGGCGTTGGCCGCTCCGGCTGGTGATGTGACCAAGTCGTCTACACGCAGATGGACCGTTGCGAGCGAGGCGAGAACCTCCTTGAGGGTGACGCCCAGGCTCGCTTCGAAGGCGGCCAACTGCTCGGAGACCTTGGCGCGGTTTGCCTCCATCACCCGGTCATTCCACAATTTGGCGTAGAGACTGGTTTCCCAACGCTGCAGTAACCGTGGTCCGTCGGACACCAGCAGCTCCATCATTGGCGGCTGCTCTGCCGCTGGCAGTGCCAACGCTACGAGCAGGGACGGGACGATCAGACGTGCGATGGTGCGATCCATGTGCGGTTCCTTCTATCAGCCGTTTGATGCGGTTGAGGGGCGGAAGCCTAGGATCCTTGGATGGGCGCGCCACTGGCGGACACGGCTGGCGTGGGTGCCAGCCGTGTTCGTGGTTCAGTTGCTACCGACCGATGTGATCTGGGCACACCAGCGCGCCGAAGAAGTCCGGCGGTACCAGCTTCTCCAGTCCACCAGCTTCTAAGACCGCACTGGCATTGAAGGACTGGTCGTTGTTGCCCCCCAGGGCCTTGGCCGAGAACTGCCAAGTGAAGGTCAGGCCGCCTTCCGGCCGGGCGGTCGGGTTGCCTTCCCGCAGCAGGCGGAAGAGGCCCCACGGCGAACTGGTGAAGTCGAGCGGCATCTGCTGGTCAGCGATGGTAGTGATGGTCAGCTTCGCACCCGTGGCGGTGGCCTCGGTCCAGGTGAACGTGCCGCGGCGATCCGGGCGATCGTACAATCCGAACGAGGTATCACCCACGGTCAGCGTGACGTTCTTCACCCCACCACGCTGGTTGAGCGTGACGGTGAACGGCGCGGCGATGGTCGCCGAGTCGTTGGCGTAGAGCGCGGCGCGCACTTCGCGCGCGCGTTCCACCAGACGTTCGTACTCGCGGTTGACCGGCAGTAGATCGCGACCGGCGACTTTGATCGGACGGATTTTCTCGATCTCGGCGATGGCGGCGGACAACAGGCCGGTCTTGGGATTGAACAACCGGCTGAAGCTCGACAGCGTGGCATCGTTCTTGGCCGTGCGATCGAAGGGGAAACGTCCGGCCAGCGAATCATTGAACGGCTTGGCGACCTTGTCGCGCCACGCGGCATCTTGCTCGGCGGTGACCTCGGCGCTGAGCGTGCGATGGACCTCGAAGGTGGCGTTCTCGAAGGTCTGCATCAGCGCGGCGCGCCGCTCGGCGGATTCCACCGCCTTGAACGTGGTGCCGATCTGGGCCCAGGCGTTCTCGTACGCGGTCTGCAAGGCGATTAACCGCGCTACATCGGTCGAACGGCGGCCGCTGTCGGTGGCGGTGGCGAACTTGTCGACCGCTTCGCTGAAGGTGCCGAGCGCGGTGAGAGCGTCCTCCAGCCATTTCATCTCGCTGTCACCGGGCGCGGTCGTCAGGTCGGAGACGCTGTAACGCACCGTCAGTCCCTGGAACACACCCTTCACCAGATCGCGGTAGGGCGACTGCGGGCCGGTGAGGGTGCGCAGGTTGGCGCTGGCCTCACGCAAGTCGTTGGATTTCGCCGGGCGGATGCCGGTCATGAAACGCAACCAATGCCGTGAGAGATCGGTGGCGTAACGCGTGCGCAGACGTTCGCGGATGTCTTCGCGCGGCTTGGTGATGTTGATCGCCTGGAACTGCTTGAAGAGGCCTTCGCTCTTTTCCGCGATCGATCCGGCCATGGTCTCGTCCCAGCCACGCTGGCTGAACAGCATGGGGAAATCGTAATCGGCAATCACCAAGGCACGGTTGGTGCCCGGCAGCACGCTGTCGCGATTGACCTTCGCCACTGAAGCCTGGAGCGTCGAGATGATGTCTTCGTAGCTCTGCGGGATCCACAACGCCTCACGCAGTTCGAAGTCGATGCGTTCCTTAAGTGGCCGATCGATGGCGACCTTCCACACCGCGGGATCACTCTCGTCCATGTGCCCGGCGAAATGGGTGAGTTGGGTATAGGCGGCGGTCTCGATCGCTGGGTCGACCGGACCGACACCATCCTTCACGGCCAACAGCCAACGGTGATCGTCACGCAGCACGCGCTCCATCAATTCGCGGTTGGGCGGGACCTCGCCGGCGAGCATCAGGTAGGTGCGGTAGAGGTCGTTGAGCTGGTCATAGGTCTGGAGGGTCTTGCCCTCGGCGGTGCGCAGCTTTTCCAGTTCGTTGCGCAGGCGGTCGCCCGCCGGCGCGAGGAACCAACGTTTCACCTGCGTATGGTAGAGGTGGTAACCCTTCTCACGCACGTGCCGGACGCCACCGGAGGAATGCTGCTCCAAACGTTCGAGCGCCACGCGCAGGTTGTCGAGCGCGGCGAGGTTGGCGGCCACCTTGGTCGGTTCGCTGCGGCTGGTCTCGAGCACCGCACGGCTGGCGGCGATGGTGCGGTCGATCTCACGCGCGTTGCCCAGGTACCAGGTCAGCAGGGTGATGAACAGCACCACCAGCGCCGCAGCCGAGGCGACCAGCGAACTCAAGCGCCACAGCGCACGGCTGCGGCGTACGCCGCCGGAGACCTGCACCAGACGTTGATCACCGAGCAGGATCTTGGTCAGCAGATCCTTGATGAAGAGGCCCTGGCATTGTTCCGCAGTCGGAGCGGCGACCTGCGCAGCGTTCGCCTGGATGAAGATACTGGCTTCGAGGTTGGCCTTGGGCACAGCGGCGGCAGCCGCGATAGCGGCACCGGCCGCTGCCGTCGGACTGGCGACGACCTGGCGCTGGGTCTGCTGAGCGCTGGTGAAGTAGAAGCCGCGCAGGGCCGGCAACGCCTGCTGTGGGTTGGGTCGCAGCAGCGCGGCGAGGAAATCGCCCATCCACTTCTGCACCGCGCTGAACTGCTGCGGGAACTGGATGATCTTGTACTGCTGCTCGGGTTCGAAGTCGCCGCCGAGCGCACCCAGGCGGCGGTTGCGCAGTCCAGGTAGCAAGGCGGCGGTCTCACGGGTGAAGACCGTGCGGATGTCAGCCATCATGCCGGGTTGCCACGGCAGGGTGTGGCCGAGCGCCTGCTCGCGGCCTTGCGGCGGCAGGCTGACGAAGAAGTCCTTGAAGCCGCCGATCATGTCGCACTTGGTGAAAGCGATGTAGAGCGGGATGTCGAGGTTGAGCTTGCGGTTGAGTTCACTCAGGCGATCGCGGATCTGCTGCGCGGCGGCGTTGACGCCAGCGTCGTCCTTCTTCAACAGGTCGGGCACGCTGACCGCGACCACCACACCATTGAGCGCCAGTTCTGGACGGGCCTGCTCAAGCAGGTCCAGGAACCCCTTCCACTCCACCTGCGAAGACGGATCGGAGGTGTAACGCCCCGCGGTGTCGAGGAACATCGCTTCTTCGGTGAACCACCAGTCGGCGCTGCGCGTCGGCGCGCCGGCGCGTGTCGACCCGGCGCCGAACGACGCGAAGGTCAGGCCGGATTCAGCGAGCAGGCTGGTCTTGCCGGCGCCCGGAGCGCCGATCACCAGGTACCACGGCAGCACGTTCAGGGCGGCCGGACGGGTTGAGCGCAGCGCGCCCAGGCACTTTTGAAACTGATCGTTCATCTCCGCCAGTCCGCTGGCGGAACGGATCATGGTCTTCGACAACGAGGCCTGGGCCTTTGCCGCAGAGCGCTTCTGCATGATCAACACCACGGCACCGACCGCGAGCCACACCACCGCCACCAGTGCGGTGACGATAACGCGGGTGGTGGTGCTCAGGGTGATACCCAACGAAGCGGATGACCAAGCCGCGCCGATAAGGACGACGGCACAGGCAGAGATGATGGCCAGGAGACGCATTCAAGGCACCGTCGTGCTGAGGGTGGCGGCGGGGAATTCATCGGCACGCCCGAACAGCAGGCTGCCGAGCAGCAGCCACAGCAGCAGCAGCAGCAACGTCACGGCCGCAGGTGGAGCCCACGTCGGTGCGCGCAGCCACCACTTGGTACCACCGGCGCCGTTGGTCGCAGGTTGCTGCCAATGTGGCGAAAGCCCGGTGCTGGCACCCTGGCGGCTCTCGCTGATCTCACGCGCCAAGCGGTCGATCAGGATGCGGCGCTGCTCTTCACCGCGTTTGTCGCCGTACTTGCCGGTGAAGCCCATCACCAGACAGAGGTAGTAGACCTCTTCGACATCGAAGCGCGCCACGTCACCGGAATTGCGCAACTGGTCGAGTTTGACGTAGAACTCTTCGCCGGCGTTGAAGTCGTCGAAGTAGGTCATCTGCAGCGGTTTTTCCAGCCACGCATCCTTGAGTGCGAGGTCGCTGGTCAGCACCTTCTGGTCGATGAAGGCGGTGAGCGCGTATTTCGCCAGGCGGACATTCGCCAGCGGCAGGTTGGCGCGGGTGGCCGCGGCTTCGAACTCCTTGAGCGCATCGTCGAAACGTGCGGCCAGCGTCGCGGCCTCGAGGTCGGCGGGTTCCTTGTCGAGGTAGAGCGCGAGTTTGAAAATCGGCCCGCTGAGATCGGCGAGCCCGCCACCGACGAGCAGGGAGGGGACGGCGTTGCTGTTCATCGCGAAGACTCTCCGCAGAAGTGCGAGGTGCGAGGTGCGAGGTGCGACGTGCGGGCGAATCGCAACGTGGGGATGGTAACCGTGTTTCCACCAGACGACAGCGAACCGCCGTGCGGATCGACCGCGCAGGTCGCAGGTCGCAGGTCGCACCGTCGCGTGTTCATGTGTCCTTCACGGCCATACATTCGAGCTTGAGGTCGGTGAACTCCGGCGGCAGGAACACGCCCAGGGTGCGCGTGTCGGTGATGCCATCCCAGTGATCGCCCTCACGCGACAGTTCGAAGTATGAACAACCGGGTTGCGCCGGGATTTCGCCGGGAGGAACCGCTAAGCAGGTCAGCGACAGGCCACGCATGGCCTGCGCGATGAGTCCCGGCAGACGACCGCCCGAGGCGACCTTGGCCTTGATCGGCAGCTCCTTCATCACGCGCTCGGCCGGCAGGCCGCACTGCACCGAGAAGTAGATGCGGTGACCATCGAGCACCGCCTCTGGCACCCGGCCGGAGTGGATGCGTTCGCTGGTCTTCGACAGCGGCACCGGCACGTAGCGCATGGTGATGCTGGTCTCGAGGAGAGCGCGCAGACGTTCGTCGAGTTTGCCGAAGCAGCCGGCGAGATCCTGGTGCTCGTATTTCGGCAGGTCGCGCGGGTATCCGTCGGCGGAGAAGGTCGCGAGCTGGCCGGCCAGACGCGCGAGTTCGGTGTAGAGCGTCTCGGGATGGGTGCGCCCCGCCGCCAGGTGGCTGAGCACCGGCAACGCGCCGTTGAGCGTGTGCAGCATCATGAAGTTGGCGGATTCGCTGACCGAGAACTCGACCTTGCCCTGGGTGCGTTGACGGCGGTTGTGCGCCAGTTCCTGCGCGCGAGAACCGACAATTTCCAGTGTGCGTTTGAGTAGACCGACCAGCACCGGCGAGGCGTCGACCGTCAGGCAGGGCGGGACCAGATGTGGCGACAGCACCAGCTTGCCCGATGGCCCGCGTTCAATCTCGCCGATCGGCATGACGCTGAGTCCGTCGAGGGTCTCGTCGCCGGTGACCAGCACCAGATGGCGTGCGGCGACCTGGATCTGCTGACGTTCGCCTTCACCGCTGTCGTCGACCACCGTCAGTTCCTGCGCGCGGTAGCGCATGGTGCGGCCATCACGACGGCCGTCCTCGCTGCTGTTGATCTCACCTGGGCGTTCGAGCGCCGCGGCGAGGTACACCAGCAGGCGTTCCTGCGTCGGACCCAGGGTGATCGGACGGGCGGCCGGTGCGCCGTCGCCGGCCGGGATGTCGAAGGGCAGACCGTCAGGCAGGATGCCGGCGGCTTCGATCAGCTTGAGCTGCTGGTTGGCCAACGCTTCGTTGTCGATCACCAGCCGGGTGAAACCCGTGGGATGGCGTTGGCTGAGCGCCAGCGCCGCGCCCACTCGCGCATCGAGGTGACGGTCGGCCTGTTGGAAGTGCTGTGGCAGCAGCAGCATTCCCTCGTGCCACAGCACGCGCTGAATGCGGCTCATCACTTGCCCTTGGATTTGGCGGCGGGTTTATCGCTGGTGGTGTCGGCAGCGGGTTTCTTGTCCTCGCCAGCGAGCGAGATGCCGTAGCCGCTGAACTCGATCACCGGATCCTCCGCGTCGTTGATCGGCAGCACCAGGATGCGGGCATCGCGGGCGTCGGTCTTGGCGTAAAGCGCCATGATGCCGATGAAGCGCGTGCCGACTTCAAGCTCGCCCAGTGCGATGCGCTTGGGTTGGTCCGTGGCGTTGCCGGGAATGATGCTTTCGACGCGGGGTGCGGCCAAGCGGTCCTGACCCAGGACCTTCTCATCCTCGGTCCACAGCTTTTCAAAGGTCGCACGTTTGAAGGCGCCGTCATCCTTGAGCTGGTAGATGCGCACGTCGACCGGGGTGGACTCGCCGGCATCGTTCAGGTTGAGGGGGGCGACACCGCGGACCTGCAAGGTGGCGGTACGTGAACAGCCGGTGAGCAGGATCACGAGGGCGAGAAACGCTGCACAGGTGTGCAGGGAGCGGGCGATGACCACGGGAAACCTCGGCTTTCGGCGAATTTAGCGGCATGGACGGCGTTTTGGGCCGGTGAAAAGCGCCGGCAGTACAGCGGGGCAGTAGTGGGGTTCAAGGGCTTTTGAGCGCCTGCATCCAATCCTCATCCCACGTTGATAGGCGATAGGCGGTTCTGCTGGGGTCTTGCGCTGGCACGCCTGCCGGATCAGCAGGGTGCCTATGGTGCCCTCGTGCAGCACGTGCCGCCTGTACAGGCGATTCCGCTCACCTTGACCGTTACTCCATGCCGCCTAATACGCACCACCGGTTTCTCCCACAAGGTGCGTATCCATGGTCGAAGTGACAAAACGGGTCTATCAGCTGCACAACGGTGCCGTCGCTGATGGCACGCTGGTGGTGGCGGCCTTCCGTGGGGTGGAGTGCCTGTCGACCCCGTTCCGTTTCGAACTCGACCTGGTGTCGTCTAAGACCGATCTCGACGGCGAGGCCATCCTGGCGGCCGAGGGTTGGCTGGGCATCAAGCAGCCGACCACGCTCGCCGGTTCCGGCCGGCGTGGGGTGCAGCTGCTGCGCATCCACGGCGTGCTGACCAGCTTCGAACAGCACGGCCGCGATGGCGATGGCGTGCGCTACCAGGCAGTGCTGATGCCGCGGCTGTCGCGCTTGGCGTTGACCTCGCAGAGCCGCATTTTCCAGGACCTCTCGACCATCGACATCGTCAAACAGGTGCTGAAGGACCACGGTTTCGAACCCGACGATGCCTGCTGGCGCATCTCTGGCCGCAGTTATCCCACGCGTGAATACGTGGTGCAGTACCGTGAAAACGATCTGGCTTTCATCAGCCGGCTGCTGGAACACGAGGGCATCTTCTACCATTTCGAACACCACGACGAACGTTCGACCGTGGTGTTCGGCGATCAGCCGGACGCCTGCAACAAGCTGACCGGCAACACCACGTTCGTCTACCGCACCCATGTCGGCGGCACGCGAGCGCCCGACGCGGTGGTCGAGGAATCGGTCTTCGAGTTGTCCATCCAACACAAGCCGGTCACCGGCCAAGTGGTCCTGGGCGATTTCAACTACCGCACGCCCGGAGCGCCGTTGTATCCCAGCGCCTCAGTGTCGTCCCCGGCGGCGTTCGGTACGCAGTACGAGTACGGCGACCACTTCAAAGACGATGACGAGGGCGCCGGCCTTGCCGGTGTGCGCGCGGAAGAAATCACCTGTCGCAAGCGCCGTTTCCGGGGCGCGAGCGATGCACGGGCATTCCGCGCTGGTGGCGTGTTCACCCTGCGCGACCACTACCGCGGCGACGTCAACCTCGACCACCTGCTGATCGAGGTCACCCACCACGGTGAGCAAGGCTTCGCCACCGCCGACCTCGACGAGCACCCCACGGCGACCTATCGCAACGAGTTCGCCTCCATCCCCGCGGATGTGGTGTTCCGTCCGCCCCGCCAGACCCCCAAACCAGTCATCCCGGGCACCCTGACCGCCAAGATCGACGCCGCTGGTGACGGCAAATACGCCGAACTCGACGACCAGGGCCGCTACAAGGTCAAGTTCCCCTTCGACCACAGCGACAAGAAGGACGGCAAGGCTTCGCGCTTGGTGCGCATGGCCCAGCCCTACGGCGGCGACCAGATGGGCATGCACTTCCCACTGCACAAGGGCACCGAGGTGCTGATCACCCACGTGAACGGCGATCCGGATCGCCCGGTGATCGCCGCGACGGTGCCGAACCCGTCGACCGGCAGCATGGTCAAAGGCGAAAACCAGACCCAGAGCGTCATCCGCACCGGCGGCAAGAACGCGGTAGTGCTCGAAGACACCGACGGCGCGGAGGAGTTCAACTTGAACGCCACCCGCGACCACCTCTTTGAGATCGGCCACGACAGCGAAATCACCGTCGCCAACAACGCCAAGGAATCCGTTGGCGTCAACAACAGCCAGACCATCGGCTCCAACGACAGCCAGAGTGTCGGTGCTGATCGCACGGTGTCCGTCGGCGCTAACCTTAACGAGACCATCGGCTCCAATGAAGTGGTGATGATCGGCGTCAGTTCGACGGAAACCATCGGCGTCAACAAGGCACTGACCATCGGCGTCGCCTACGAAGTCACCGTCGGCGCAGCGATGGCCGAGACCGTCGGTGCCTCACGCAACGAGACCGTCGGCGTCAACAGCAGCGAGAGCGTTGGCGGCAACAAATCCGTACACGTCGGCGGCAACCAGGACGTCGAAGTCGGCAAAGACGCCAAGGAATCCATCGACGGCAAGCTCACGCTGGTAGTCAAAAAGGACTACGGCGCCAAAGCCAAGAAGATCATGCTCGAAGCCGAAGACGAACTCACCATCAAGGTCGGCAAGGCCACCCTGGTGATGAAGAAGAACGGCGACATCACCATGAACGGCAAGAAAATCACCATCAAGGGTGACGGCGACGTGGTGGTGAAGGGTTCGAAGATTGCGCAGAACTGAGGGGCACATGGCCAACACTGTATCCGCAAAATCGGGCCGGGCGCGTAGCGCTGCGGTCGTCACGCCTTCAGTCATGCCTGTGACCAACGCCGCCGGTATTCCCGTCCACGGGCCCACCACCAGTGTCGGACGCATCGCCACTATCGCAGCCGACGGTACCGTCATGGTCGTTGTCGCGGGGTCGGCTGCGACGGCTGCGACGGCTGCGATGGTAGTCACTCATCTCACCCCGGATTCTCTCATTCGTGCGCAGCATGACGGAGCACTCGTTCTGGTAGTCCCAATTGATGGTGAAACCGTGCGTTGGGCGCTGATCGGCATCCTCCGTCCAACGGTCACGGACATTCCCCCGGCCACCGCCACCATCGATGGCAGCCGGGTGGAACTCACCGGCCGCGATGAGGTGATACTCACCTGCGGTAAGGCGAGCATTACCCTGACGAAGGCTGGCAAGGTGATGATCAAGGGTACCTACGTGTCGTCGGGGGCAGACGGAGTGCATCGCATCACTGGCGGGTCGGTCCAGGTCAACTGATGACCGATATCCCAGGCCATCACCGGACTCGAGCGGACAACATGCCATGAACGAGTCATGTGTGCTGACGGCGCGCGGAATGGCATCGTCGCTTGGTGGCGTGGTGCAGGCATGTGCAGCGTTGAGAGCAGGTATCGCGCGTCCCCGGCCAATCCCGCAGATGCAGGTCGTCGCCGGCCATGACCAAGTGCCGATCCCGCTGACCGGGCATCCGGTGCACGGATTGACCGAGGGTTATCCCGTGGGCCCCCGTTGGATTCGTTTGGCGGCGGCGGCGTTTGCCGACTTCAGGACCCAGCCAGGCGCACCGGCCGTGACCCAGCAGGGATTCTGGACCCGTTGTGATGTCGTGGTGGTGCTGCCCAGCATACGTCACCAACGGTTCCAGACCGCCGATGTCGATTGTATGCCATCACTGCAGGCCGGCGTGATCGCCCCGCTCATACGTGTCCTCGGCATCCCGGTCGATGCGGAAGCAGTGACGGTGGTCGATGCCGGACAGGCGGGCACCGCGTCGGCGCTGGTCCGCGTGCGGGAACGCATCCTCGCCGGAGAAGTGCAGGCCGGACTCATCCTCGCCGTCGATTCTCATCTCGACGGGATGAGCCTGGAATGGCTGGCCGCCAACAGGCGGCTCAAGTGCGACGGTCAACCCTGTGGCTTAGCGCCTGGTGAGGCAGGTGTCTGCCTACTGATCGAGAGCGGAACCTCGGCCGCCGCCCGGGCGGCATCCGTGTCGGCAGTGGTCGCGGGTATAGCCTATGCAGCAGGAACAGAAGCTGCGCACTCCATGGCGGACGGTGGCCGAAGATTGGCTGACGCGGTTGCCTCCGCTCTCGGACAGTCATCCGGCACCACCATATTTGCCGGTCCATTGATTACCGACCACAACGGCGAAGCCGGACGCAGCGAGGCTATCGCCATGGCGTTGCAGTTACTACATCAGCGTCGCTTGGTGGCAGGGAATCAAGTCGTTATTCCGGCGTCCAGCCTGGGCGACACGGGTGCAGCGAGCGGAGCAGTCGGGGTCTGCGTCGCGGCGCATGGCTTTCTTCGGCAGCCGCAGGCGGGCGCAGCCGCCGCGGTCGTGTCCCTCGGCGAATTGGGCGATCCTGGCGTCGTCGTGTTGACCCGGGCCGGATAATCTCGCATGTCAGAACAGCAGCACACCAATGATCTGGCGGAGGACCTGCCGCATCGCCAGGGAAAGGGCGCCAACGGTTCCGGAGGTGCCTGCCTCAACCGGCACGTCCCTGGCACGCCCAAGGAGAACGTGCGCAACGCCTGTTCGCATCGTTGGCAATCGTACTTGGCGACAAAGGAGCGTCATGCCGACTACGACTGGCCGAAATACGAAAGCCTGTCCAAGCGTAAACGTGCAATCCCTACTGCATTCGTGAAGCCCACCGGCTTCCCGCCCTGGTACGCCGCGAGCATCCAGGTGCCCGCTGAAGGCGACTGGGATGTGAAGGGCGATAATTTCTACTCCAAGTGCACCATTCCATATTGGCATGAAGCGCACCATGTGATTCCGAACAGTGTCCTACGGGCGGTGATCAACGGCGTGGGGAAAGACGCCAACGCCCCGGAAGATCTGGTCAGGTCCGTGCGCCGCGGCCTGCTCAAGGAGAAGTACAACCTCAATCACCGTTCGAATATGATTACCCTGCCATTGGATCCCAAGGTGTCGGCAGCGATCCGCCTCCCGCTGCATCGACAGACAGCAGCGCACCGGGAGCACCGGATTTACAGCAAATATGTCCAACAATGCATTGAGCCGATCTTCAAGAAGATCCAGGAGGATGTGGTGAAACACGAGAAGCCGCCAGATTTCGCCGATGCCAAGGAGCAACTCGACATCAACTCGGCGGAATTCGTCGAGCAGATCCGTGCCAGCATGGGTGAGGGTGACAAATTTATGAGCCTCGATCAACGATTTAACTGAGAGTATGAGGAGACGAAGTCATCATGGACTATTTCATGCTCCGCACCATGGGTGCCACCAACGATCCCAGCCTATGCATCCTGCAGGATCCGCCGGAAGGTCTTGGGCGTCATGATTATGGTCTGACGTCTGGGCAGACGATGGGCGCACATTGGTCCCCCAAGGCGCGCCTGCTCATGGATCCGGACATCCCAGGGATGAAATTGTCAACCGTGGTCGGCACGGCGATGGCCTTCCTGGTGTGCCATCGCGACATGATGGCGGTCATCCGCGAGGTCTGTCATAACGAGATCGAGTTCCTGCCGGTGGAGATTTACAATCAGCGGGGAAAACTCGTCAGCTCCGATTATGGGGTCTTGAATGTCATCGGCACGGTTGACTGTCTTGATGAAAAGGCGTCACAAGTGAAGAAGACCTCCAAAGGCACAATAGTTATCATCAAGACACCAACCATCGACGCCAAACGTTTGGCTCCTGATCTCCACCTCTTCCGGCTCGCGGCCAAGCCGGAAAAATTGATCATGTCGGAGACACTCGGTCGGGCGTTGGCCAAACGGAAATTCACAAATGTGGTGTTCGATGAGGTCAAGGTCATCAATGGTTGATCTGGCAGGTTCAGCCTACCTTTTTCGGAGAACTTGCGCATGGCTGACTATCACCTGCCGGTCTATGAAGCCCAGGCGCTCGCGGTCATCACGGAACTGCGCCCCGCAGCGGCGTCCGGTGACCTGGACGCCGCTGGCGCTGTGCGTTTGGCGACCGCCTACCGCATGATGGCGGCGTGTGCGGTGTTGATGCGGATGGATGGGGTGGAGACCAATGCATGGTTTGGGCGAAGCGGGCAGGCATTCCTCGCGACGAACAGCCGATCCCCTTACCAAGGTCCTGCTGCCGGACGGGCTTTACCGTTCCGTGATGCGCTCGCCGGTGGCGACCTGGGGGTGGCCCGTGCGATTGCTGCCCTGTTGCCAACGGTCCTTCGAGAGGACGAGGAATTCGCCGACGAGTTCTTTTTTCAGCGGTTCCTGATTGCGCAATTCCTGACCGCGAATGCCAAGGAAGCCGCCATGGCATTGGAGGCGTTGTCGACCTGCAGGGAGGCGGCAGAAGACGGACGGCTACTCATCTGCGAGGCGTTCCAACGCGGCAACCAGGAGTCATTCGCACAGGGACTGATGGAACTGATCGAAGCGCACCGTACGCGCTACGTGGATTTGACGCAGCGCGAAGCCGCGCCCGACATCGAACTCTGCACCTTGGGTGCCATTTGCATTGATGGCCTGGCGATGGTGCGTCTTGCCTCGGCCGCAGGCATTGCCATCGCTGATCAGTACCCACTGATTCCGAATTTCCTGATCGCGACCGCTCCAACACCGCTCGCAGCCAATGCTTGGCTGAGCGAACCGTCAGTGGTGTGACGGCGTCAGAGGTAGATCAGATATCCTTACCACATTCGGCGCAGGTGGGTTTCACCCCTCCCGGCAGCGCCACCACCGGCCCCTGAATGAGCGGCACCGGCGGCGTGTTCTTGTCATTATGCAGCATCAGGTCGAGCGCCCGCGCGACGTTCTTGCCCTCGATCTTCACATCCATGCTGAAGTTCACGAACTCCGCCTTGCCCTTGGTTTTGCTCGACGCCACGCCACCACCCGCGGTGCCGGCCTCGTCGCCGGTGCTGGTCTTGAAGTTGGAATCTTTCAAGCACACCGGGTTGCCATCAACCTTCACCGACTTGCTGCCTTTGGCGGTGTCTGACGACTGCGCGATGTTGGGGTAGGGGATCGGCACCGGTCCGCCTGGGGTGGGCGTCTTGCACACGTCGGGGAAGGCGATGGTGATGCCGCCGCTGTCTTTGTGCACGACCGAGAGATTGTTGACGCCGACGGTGACGCCCATGATTTGCTCCTCAGGTGCTCAGCGCGGGCATCGCCGCGGTGATCATGCTATGGACTCCGTCGACCGCGACCAGATCGCTGACCTCGTGCGGTCCCTGGTCGAGGGTGACCAAGGTGCGCCACAGCAACACGAGCTGCTTGGCATCAACGTCGATGATCACGGTGTCGAGCACGGTGTCCTGGCGGACGTCCTCGCGTCCGTGACGAAAGGCGATGGTGACGGTTGGTGGTGGAATCCCGGGCAGGGTCAGGTCGAGCATGCCCGAACGCGTCACGCCGCGGATGAGCACTTGTTCATCACCGCGCAGGTAGCCATCAGCGACCATGCCTGGGGCCGCGGCGTTGAAGAACCGCCGATCGAAATCGGCGGGCAACATCGGTGACCGTTGGGCTTGCCACTCAGCATCGTAGGTGCCGGCGAATCTACGCCGCGGCATCATATCAGGCGAGGTGAAGCCGATGCCGGCCGGGATCACCGGTTTTCCCCACGCACGAACAAGATGCGCAGGATCTTCCATGTTTGGCAGGCGCACCTCCTCGACCCATGGCGAACTCTTCAGACGAAAACCGGCACCGAGGGGATTGCGGGGTTCGTATCCCTGTTGTTTTGCTTCCTCGAACGTGCGATCCCAGCCACCGAAGGCGTTTTCCCACGACAGCGGGATCCGTTCGAAAGCCTGCGGTTCACTGATGCCGATGCCGAGCCAACGTTTCTGGAACCAGCGATCACCGGTCACCACCACATGGCGTCCGATGGACCCGATTTCGATCATGACGTCGACGCGGGAGTCGTCCGGGTGCTGGGTGCAGGCGTGGGCGATCAGTGCGACATCGGTGGCAGCTTTCCACGGCGCGATCTCCGGCTCATGCAACACGCTGCTGGCACCGGGTTCGCCGCGGTGGGTGCCGGTGGGATTCCACGGCAACGGTTTCACCGCTGGAGTGACGCGTCCGCGGGAATCCCAGGTGAAGGCGCCCTTAAGCAATGCGCTGACGATCGGTCGCCCCCGTTCATCGACCTGGAAGATCGGTGTGAGCACGAATGGCGTGCGGTTGTCGATGGCGGGGTGGGACATGGGGCGTGATTGGTCGGGTGGCAATGCGCAAGGTGACTCAGGATTGTCGAGGGTGGCACCATTACCGGGACGCGTAGGTGTCAACCACTGCGGGTGTATGGGCGGCCAGCATGCAGGCGGCCGTTGGACAGGCGGCCGTTGGACAGGCGACCGTTGGACAGGCGACATCGGGCGTCTGGCGCGCCGCCAGGAACCGTCTAGAAGCCTGCGCGTGACCAGCGACGATGACATCTTGGCGGAGCACGCGGACGAGGCGGCGGGTCTCTGGTCGTTAAGGCAGTCCATCAGTCGACGTCCGCACGTCAGGTTGCCCGATCTGGCCGAGCACGATGAACGTATCGAGGCGCACCTCGATGGCCTGCGGCTGGCCGGTGGCGATGGCTGGCGGGTTGCCCAGGAGCTCAGCGCCCAGGCACCTCGGACAAGCACGTTGTTCGTCCTGGCTGCGCTCGCCTGCGAAGCGGATGACGCGGATGCGCGTTGCGCCACGATCGCCGAAGCGGTGCTCGCCGATCCGACAGTAGTTGCTGGCGTGGTTGCTGGATTCACCTGGGTCATCACGCCGCGAACCACCTCGGCAAGCTCCCGCTGGTGGCTGGCCGATGCGCCGGTGTTGCTGCAGGCGGCACTCGGCATCGATGTCGCGAGCGGCCGGGATCCGGCGGCGCGTTTGACGGCGGCCTGCACGCATACGGATGCCGACCTGCGTGCCCAGGCCTTATGCGCAGCGGGCGAACTGGGACGGAGTGATTTGATGGATCGTTGTCGCCAGGCGCTGGCGGATGTGCAGCCGGCGTGCCGCAGTGCTGCGCTGTGGTCGCTGGTCATGCTCGGAGGTGAAGCAACCGCCGCGTTGCGCGCCCAGGCCACCCGCGTGACGGACCACTGGGCGGAGCGCTTGGTCGACCTTGCTGCGCGTCGCTTACCACGGGCGACGGTGATGGACTGGCTCAAGAACGACGCCGCCAAAGCCGAACACCTGCGGCGTGCAGTTCACCTTGCCGGTGCCCACGGTGATACGTTGGTGATGCCGTGGTTGCTGATGCAGTTGCAGATCCCGGCCGTGGCGCGCCTCGCCGGCCAGGCGTTCTCCCTGATCACCGGTGCTGATCTCGAGGACGCGGGTTTGACCGGCCAGCCACCAGCGGGCTTCCGCGCTGGTCCAACCGATGATCCCGCAGATCCGGACGTCGCCCCCGACCCGGATGAATACCTGCCCTGGCCCGATGCCGACAAGGTGACCGCCTGGTGGGGGCGTCATGCCGACACGACCCCGGTTGGTGCACGCCACCTGCTTGGTCGTCCACTGACCAGCGACCACCTGGAAGCGGTGCTGTGTACCGGCACCCAGCCGCAGCGAACTGCTGCGGCCAGCGAACGCGCCTGGTTGGTGCCCGGGCGCCCGCTTTTTGACGTCATGGCGCCGGCGGCGCGTCAGTTGGCAGCGTTGAGCACGACAAACGTCGCAAGCAGTTCGGCCTGAGCGGTACGCACCGCGTCACATCGACGCATGGGACTGCACTTGGCTTGACCCTCCTGCCTCCCGATCTATCACCCTCCCACTGGTTGCTCCAGGGAAGGTGGTTCGCGCATGGTCGATGCATCGAGGCGGGCTTATCAGCTCCATAGTGGTGCCGTGGAAGACGGCACGCTCCAGATCGCCGCCTTCCATGGCGTCGAGCGCATGTCGACGCTGTTCCGTTTCGAGTTCGACCTGATGTCGGCGCAGGCCGATCTCGATGGCGAGGCGATCCTGGCGGCTGACGCGCGGCTCGGCATCAAGCAGCCGACGGTGTTGGCCTCGGGCAAACGCGGCGTGCAGATGTTGTTGCTGCACGGCGTCCTCGCGAGTTTCGAGCAGCACGGGCGTACGGACGACGGCGTGCGCTACCGCGCGGTGCTCATGCCACGGCTGTGGCGTCTGTCGCTCACCAGCCAGAGCCGCATCTTCCAGGATCTGACGGTGGCCGAGATCGTCGAGCAGGTGCTCAAGGACCATGGCTTCGAACCCGAGGATTTCGAGTTTCGCGCCAAGGGCCGCACCTACCCCAAACGCGAATACGTGGTGCAGTACCGCGAAAACGACCTGGCTTTCATCAGCCGCCTGCTCGAACACGAGGGCATCTTTTTCAGCTTCGAACACGGTGAAAAACGCTCGGTGGTGGTGTTCGGCGACCAGCCAGAGAACTGCACGAAGGTCACCGGTGCCGCCAGTTTCATCTACCGCACGCATGTCGGTGGCACGCGAGCCGAGGACGCGGTGGTCGAGGAATCGGTCACGGAACTGACCGTGTTGCATCGCCCGGTCACCGGTCAGGTGGTGTTGGGTGATTACAACTACCGCACGCCGGATGCGCCGATGTATCCGACGGCCGAGGTCAGTTCGCCGGCAGCGTTCGGTCATCAGTACGAATACGGCGACCACTTCAAAGACGAGGACGAGGGCAAGGCCCTGGCGACCGTGCGCTCGCAGGAAATCGCCTGCCGCAAGCGCCAATTTCGCGGCGTGGGCGATGCGCGTGGATTCCGCGCCGGCGGGGTGTTCACCCTCGCCGAACACTACCGCGCGGATGTCAACATCGACCACCTGCTGATCGAAGTGAAGCATCAGGGCTCGCAGGCCTTCGCCACCGCGGATGAGGACGAGGATCCCAGCGCGATCTACATCAACGACTTCATCACCATTCCCGCAAGCGTAGTGTTCCGCCCGAAACGGGTGACGCCCAAGCCGGTGGTGCACGGCACCATCACCGCCAAGGTCGATGCTGCTGGTGATGGCCAGTACTCCGAACTTGACGACCAGGGCCGCTACAAACTCAAGTTCCCTTTCGATCGCAGCGACTTGAAGGACGGCAAGGCCTCACGCTTCGTGCGCATGGCCCAGCCCTATGCCGGCGACGACATGGGCATGCATTTCCCGCTGCACAAGGATACCGAAGTCATCGTCACCCATATCAATGGCGACCCGGATCGCCCATTGATCGCTGCGGCGGTGCCCAATCCCAAGACCTCCAGCAAGGTGAAGGGCGAGAACCAAAGCCAGAGCATGATCCGCTCGGGTGGTGGCAACAGCATCCAGATGGAGGACAGCGCCGGAGCCGAGGGCTTCAATCTCAACGCCACCTACGGTTATTCGCTGACGGTCGGCAATGACGCCAGCGTCTCGGTCGGCAACAACGCCAGCGAGAGCGTCGCGGTCGACAAGACCTCGACCGTGGGTTCGAACGACACGCAGGATGTGGGATCAAACCGCACCGTCACCATCGGTGCCGACAGTTCAGAGACCGTCGGTGCCAACCAGACCCTCAGTATCGGTGCCAACCGCACTGAGAACGTTGGTGCCAACCGCACTTCCGACGTCGGCGCCAATGACAGTCTCAACGTCGGCGCCAACCTAGCGATCAACGTCGCCAGCAATTGTGTGCTTTCGGCCGGAGCGAAGGCCGCGATTGGTGCGCCACAGATCATCCTCGATGGTGGCAGTGCGGTGAAGATCAGCGTCGGCGGCAGTTCGATCACCATCGACGCCAGCGGCATCACCATCGATGCACCGAAGATCACCATCAAAGGTGGCGCCGCGGTCGAGATCGGTGCCGCGACGATCAAGGTCGCCGCGGATGCGGCGTGTGAAATCGGCGGCGCGATGATCGATGTCAAGGCCAGCGGGCCGCTCGCGCTCAAGGGCGCGATGATCACCAACAACTCCTGATCCCTGCAGCGGAGGCTCCCATGCCCACACCCACCCACGAGCAAGCGACCACGCTGACGGTCGGCGATCACCTGCTGGTCATCGAACCCGGCAATGATCAGGGCGGTGGCCAGGTGATCCGCCTGATCGGTCCTGTCGGAGCCCAGGCCCTGACCATCGAGCTGACACCACAGGGACCGCGCTTGGCCCTGGGCAGCGGACTGACGTTGGCGCTCAGCGGGCCGCTGACTATCGATGCCGAACGGGTGGCGATCCACGGCCGCACCGCCGTCGCCATCACCAGCGGCGGCGAGCTGCAGGTCCAGGCGGCCGGTGATCTCGCCGTCGGCGGGCGCATCACCACTGTCACCGCCGATCTGGGTGATGTGAAGGTCAAGGCCAATGATGACGTGCGCCTGAACGGCGAACGCATCATGATGAACTGCTGATCCACCGATGGACCTCGACAACCGCACCACCTATCCGGCCTACCTGTTTCGTGCCGGCATCGATGAACGCCGGCTGGCGGCATCGGTCGCGGTGCGCGTGACGTACGACATCGTTGATGGACGACTGGAACCGGCGAAGGAGCAACCGTGGAAGTTCTCGCCGGGTCCATGGGACGGCCCCTATGGGCCGATGGATGGCGATGAGGTCTTCTACCGTGGCGGTGTCGACGTGCTGGTGTTCGGCCATGCGCATGCTCCGGGCGGGAGATCGGTGACCACCCATGACGTTGTCGTCGAGGTCGGCCCGTTGGTCCGGCGGACGCGGGTGTTCGGCGATCGCGTGTGGGAGAAGCGCTGGACGGGACGTTTCTCCAGCAGCGCGCCTGCGCCCTACACGCGCATGCCGCTCGATCTCGCGCACGCCTACGGTGGCAAGGATAAATGGGATGGGCTCGATGTGCCGTACAGCAACAATCCGGATGGTAAGGGGTTCGTCACCGTGGCCGAACGGGTAGCCGGCACGCAGTTGCCGAACCTGGAAGATCCCGAGCATCTCATCACCACCTGGGAGGACCGACCCGAACCAGTCGGCTTCGGCTGCTGTCCGACGACCAGTGGCCTGCGTCTGCGCAACAGTGTCGAACTCAACGACCGTGCGGCGTTGTCCAAACTCAAGCCGACCTACTTCAATTCAGCGTTCCCACGCATGATCGTGCCGGCATTGCCGGCCGGCAGCCCCGTGCGTCTGAGTGGCGTACTTGCCGACGGTCCGTTGGAGTTCAGCATTCCTGATCATCGTCTAGCAGTGCGCATGGCCTTTGGTGAGGAACGCGCCGAGTGTCCGCTGCGCATCGATCAACTCGGCATCGAAGCAGATGTGCGGCGGGTGTTCATCACTTGGCGTTATCCCTTCCGTTACGTGCTGCTGCCGTTGCAGAAACGTTCCTGCGTCCTGGTGGAGCAGCCGACGCCCGTGCCGGTAGGAGTGACGCCATGATGTGCGCGGTGCTCAAACACTACATGCCGATGCTCGGTGGAGATTTCCACGACACTATTCCGCCGCCTGGGCCGGTGGTGGTGCCCAGCATCCCACATTTTGTTGCGGCCAATCTGGTGATAGGGCCATGGGGCGCGCTCACCGGCAAGAGTCAGCCGGATGTGATCTCTGCCGCCACCGGCATCACGTTGTTGCGGACCACCGACATCGGCCCACTGGTACCGCATATTTCTGCTCCGCACTACTTGCTGCCGGTGTTGTTGCTGGGCAGCGCCTCGAAGTCCGAGTTCGGTGCCACCAGCGTGATGACCGCCAACGGTCCGGTGGCGGTGTGTGTGGCCTCGGTGGTGAACTTCAATCTCAACTGTCATGGCACGCCGGTGCCACCACTGCCCACTGGCGTGGTGATCGGCATGACTACCCATTTCACTGGTTTCACCCTGGGTGACTTCCTCGCTGGCGTATTGTGCATGGTGATGGATTCGGCGGTGCAGTATGGGCTTAACCGCATCATGGGTAGCGATCGCGCGACGCGGGTCTTGAATTGGGTACAAGGGCCGATCGTCCGTGCGATCTGCCCAGGCGCACGCAGCATGACTACCGCACTCTTTGCTCATGGCATGAATCCGACTGCGGTGAACTCGCTGGCAAATGCGGTGCCGATGCTCGCGGGGTTGTTGGTTGGCGGACCGATCGGCTGGGACATCGCCACCATCCCCACCGGAAACGATCCTACCACGCCGATGGGTGCCGCTACCAATGCGGTCACAGAATACCTCAATGACCCGGCGGTCCATGAATTCGCCAATGGCGAACCTGAACCCGTCGGTGATTTCGGCTCGCCGACTGAAGGCGGCGGTGGTGCTGGTGACGGCGGTGGCGGCGACGGGACGATGATGGCGTGACCATGGTCGATCCCCAACTGCCTCCTGATCCATTGACGCGCCAGGTCTCTGGCACTGATGCCGAGTGTCGTTTCATCCTCGCACTTATAACCCGGCGTACCTACCACGTCGATGTGCGTGGCCACTGCCAAATGTTGGCTGAGCAATCGCCACTGACGATCGAAGTCAAAGCGCAGGAGGCCAACCCGCACCTGATTGCCGCCGACACTGATCTGTACCCCTGCAAACTGTTCACCGACCTGGTCGTGCAGGGGCATGCCTATGCGCACGGACCAGCAACGTCCTTCACCGCCAAGGTGCTGGTGGTCGGGCGTCATCGTCATGACGTGCGGGTGTTTGGTGACCGGCGGTGCGGACTGACGAGCACCGGTCGTGTGGTGTTCGGTGAACCGGCGGCGGTGGAGCGAGTACCGCTGACGTATGCTCATGCGTATGGTGGGGTCGATCACGTGGCGGAGGCGAAGTACGGCGATCCGCTGGCGGCGCTCATCCCGTACCTCGACAAATCGGCGGATCCGTCGGCCTGTTCAGCCTTCGCTTATCCGCGTAACTTCGCCGGGCGTGGCTGGGTGATCGAGCCTGATCCAACCGCAATCGACAACGTGGTGCTGCCCAATCTGGAAGACCCCGATGACTTGCTGACGCCTGATCGCCTGATTGCCGGGGCGCAGACCCGGTGGCCAGCCATGCCGATGGCGTGGGGCACCGATTGGATATCACCGGGGTGGTTTCCACGCCTGGGGTATTTCGGTTTCACGCCAGCACATGAACCGCCGTCCACCACATTACCAGAGGTGCGGTACCGCATGGCCGGGGTAGATATCCTGGCGAATGTGTCGCAGGAGAAAAAGTTCAATCAGCGTTTCACCAATGGCGCTCACCCGGGACTGCATGTCCCATACTTGCAGGGCGACGAGGAACTGGTGCTTACCAATCTGCACCCGAAGTATCGAGAGTGGAAGCTACGCCTCCCAGGCCAGCGTCCGCGGCTGTGGATCGACGGACGTGAGGGACGCCTGAAGGAGACCAAGCCGCAGATCAGCAGCGTCATCATCGCACCCGATCGCGATCAGGTGACCGTGGTGTGGTGCGGAGCCGCCCAGGCCCTGCGCACCTACCTGCCGCAGGAACTCGCGCATATGCCCTTTGCGGTACGCTGGTGAGGATGCTGCCATGATCACGGTCTACGTCTGGAACCAGGCTGGTGGTGGATCGACCGGCGTCTTCTGGGGCGTCGACGGCGCCAGCGTCGGGCACGCGGCGATGGAAATCGGCGGCGGCACTCCCGGTGGCGCGGTCTACGTCAGTTGGTGGCCACGACGCGACACCTTCGGCGACGTGCTGGCTGGTACGCCGGCGCACGAATCGCGGACGTTGTCGGATGAGGTCCGTGATGAGGGCGGCGTGAATCCCGATCGCACCATCCGCATCCCAGGCCGGGGCGAGGGACGTGGCGGCAACGGATTGGACGAGACCGCGATGAAGCGCTGGTGGGTTGACTGGCAGCGCGACCCCGATTACCGGCTGATGGATCGCAACTGCTGCACCACCGTGGTGCGCGGCCTGCTCGCCGGCCATGCGATTGCCTACGCCTCGCGCACGCTCAGCATCAATACGGATGCGATCGTCTGGGGGCCGAGCGAGGTGGTGGCGATCGCTGATGCCTGTGTCAGCGGCATCGCCGCGTCGCGCTTCTGAAATGTAGTCGTCAGGCGGAGCGGTTTGTGCCCGCTTCGTGCGTCTTCTTCGTGCGTCTTCTTAATGTTAATGCGCCAACTAGTGCGCCATCAGCGTGATCTGCACCGCATAATCATCCTGCGCTTTTCCGCCCAGGCGTGAACCGTGACCGAGTTTGAGGTTCCCACCCGGCTGCATACGGCTGGGTGGCAGGTCCGCGCCGGCCACCTTCAACGTCACGACGCAATCGAGTTGTTCCGGATTCAGTCGCTTGATCAGCGCGCGCAATTCGTGGTGGCGTTTCCCGCCAGGGACGAGCGCGTTGAAATCTGCTGGCGGCAGGGGACCGATGGTCAGGCCGAAGGCCGTGGTGCGATTGCGGATGCTGCGTCCAGCGATGGTGTCGCGTCCCAGACGTCCGCCGCGACCAAGATGCGTCTGCGCTTCGTCCGGCAGCGCGGTCCAACGCGCCAGACACGGTTCCGCGTGAGTTTCGGCACCACCGATCCACGCGGACACGATTGCCGCAATGGTTTCGGCGGCGACGCCGCTGCGACCGATCAAGCCGGCAAAGGCCATCAGGCGTTTGCCTGGCAACGCGTGATCGTCGGCCTGCAGGCCGGTGATCTCCAGCATGCGTTCGAGGAAACGCCGCCCTTCGGCGCCACCGCTCGCCGGGTGGTATTTACCGTGTCCACGCACCACCAGCGACACCAGTCGGTGGTGGATGAGGTCGAGGAAACCGCGCGCGAGGTGCTGGTTATCCTGATGCAGCAGGCGTTCGGTGAAGTAGGAACCCAGCGGCGAGGACGGCCCGAAGAGGCCCATGAAGTTCTGCGTCAAACGCGCGCGCACCGCACCGCCATCGAGCGGTTCGCCTTCGACAGACACCACGTCAGCGGCGGGAAATGACAGACTGAGATTGGCGCAGAAGCGTAGCCGTTCGCGTGACACCGGCCCTTGCTGACCGACCGGCACCGCGTCGGGAAAGGCGGCTTCGATACGGCTTACGGCGGTGAAGAACTCGTAGGCACCTGGACGCGCTTCCAGATCAGCAAGGCTTGCCGGCAGGAAGGTCATGAAGGCACCAATGATGAATGATGAATGATGAATGATGAATGACAGGCGCACCTCCGATCGGCGGTCGGCTGTCCATTCTGCATTCTGAATTCACCATTCCGCATTAGATCAGCATCCTTCCGCCAAGACGCGGCGGGAAGGCATGAACCTCGCCGTGACGCGCGCCGGTGACGGTGAGTTGGGTGAAGCCGTTGAGGCTCACGGTGCGCGCGACGAAGCGGTCGAGCACCAGGGCGAACAACCAGGCTTCACCTGGGGTGCCGAGGTGTTCTTCGCTGATGGTCAGTGCCAGCGCCTGACCACGCATCAACGCGCCGCCGAGCATGCGCGTGGTCGGTTTGAGCGACACCGCGACCAAGCCTTCCATCAGGCGTCGCAAGGCCTGTGCTGCCTGATGATCGTGGCGGGCGCGCAGGTGGTAGAGCTCGAGCGTACGGCGAAGCGTCGGCAATTCCGCGAGCGACAGGTGCGTCAGCGCCAGATGCGAGAGGAAACGCCACGGTAGATCGCCATCGATCGGCGCCGGGATGCTCGCTACCGGCCGGGTGAGATTGCGGAACTTCGCCACCATCGGCGTCTGCGGCGTGGGCGTGGCAATGTCGCCAGGGACCAAGTGTTCCGGCAGGTGGCGATTGGTGCATGACAGGGTGATCGACAGGGTCTCACCCACGGCAGTTGGGCCGGCGACGCTGAGAAACAGGTCATGACCACGCCCGAGCAGCGCCGGACGGCGGCGCTCGATGTAACACGGCTGGTCCTCATCCTCGGCGCGCGTCAGATCGAGGTAGCGATGGAATGCACGCGGTTGCGCCCGGCCACGCAGGCTGCCGACCACGCTGCGTACCGTGCCGATCTCGAAGTGGTCCGGCGTGGTGCCAGCAGGGCGCACCAAGTAGTCACTGCGTTCGGCTGACAGGCGGATCGGATCCGCGTCGTGGTCGAAGCGGTTGAGCGCCGGAGTGCAGTTGAGCTGGATGTTCGACTCGGTCACCGGCGGCATGGCCTCGGGCAACTGCGCGATGGTCAGCACCAGATCGAAGCCACGGGTGCCGTCGACCAATGGCAGACGATCGAGTCCATCGATGTCGACGTACATGAACTTCGCCGGGAAGGCGAAATACTCCGTCAACAGCCGGTACGGTCCGGCGGACGGCGGCGCATCGGCGTCGAGTGCCTCATCGTCGGCGAAGCCCACCGGCTGTGGCAGCGGCAGATCGATGTGGGTGTCGCCGATGCGTGCTGACAGGTGTTGGGCATAGCGGCAGAAACACAGGTGCAGCGCCCGGCTGACCAGCGCATCGCCTGACAGGTGCAGACGCAGTCGTTTCAGACCGAGTTTTCCTGCCGCCGCCGGTTCCATGAAGGTCAGGCGCACGGTCAGACGTGCCGGCTGTCCGTGGCTCAACTCCACCGCATCGATGCGCAGCGGCACCAGTTCCACCGCGGTGCTGGTGCGGAAACGGCAGCGGGTGCCGTCAACCGGCACCGAATCCACTGGCGTACCGCGTGGGATCAGGTGCTTGTCGCGGGCGAACTGCGGCAACGGCTCAAACTGCAGGGTGGTGAGCGCCGGCAGTGGTTGCAGCAGGTGCGGGAAGAACGTGCCCAGCAGCGCGTGGGTGACCTCCGGCAGTTCATCGTCGAGTTTCTGACGGATGCGCCCGGAGATGAACGCCACGCCTTCGAGCAGACGTTCGACCGACGGATCCGATCCGGCCTCGGCCAACATCGGCGCCGCATCCGGATAGGCCTTGGCGAACTCGCGTCCGAGATCGCGCAGGTAGAGCAGCTCGTCTT
The DNA here is from genome assembly GCA_013816485.1 of Planctomycetota bacterium. Classification (GTDB taxonomy): domain Bacteria; phylum Planctomycetota; class UBA11346; order UBA11346; family UBA11346; genus BOG-1363. The sequence continues at coordinate 93,190 of JACDEI010000005.1, read as the reverse complement.
GGTAGTATTTATTGAACATGGATTAGCTGCGAGTCTGGTCGCTGCTGTGGCTCCGGGTCGTCGGAATGAAACGGGCTGAGCTCGCAGCTCGCAGCTCGTAGCTCCTAGCTAAGGCATTCATCCATCCACCTTCACCTTCCCCGCATGATCAACGCAGGTCTCAAACGCCACCAGTTGGCGGTGACCGTCGATGACCAACGCCGCTGCGACCTGGAAGTGCACGGTGAGTTGTTCGTCTTCGACCTGGATGTAGGTGACCTTGACCTCGCGCAGGCGCGGTTCGTAACGACTGATGGTCTCGGCGATCGCCCGCTGCATGTCGTTGATCGAGGCCGGAAAGTTCTGCCGCAGTTCGTTGGGTGGCGGCAGTCCCAGGTCCGGCTGTGCCGCTGATGACCCCTGTCTGGTTCCCAGGATGTCGCGCAGGTTGCTGAGCACCGACTGCAACGCTGCCCGATGGTCCGCCCCGGTCGACCGCTTGGTCGCCCCGGCGGTCAGTAGGCGTTCGAAGAGGGTGGCACCGACGGTCATGACGCGGGGAGGATGGTGGGTGGACGGTGGGCGGGCAAGGGCCGTGGTGCGCCATCCACCTACGGCTGATTTTCCGAGTCGCTTGTCCTCGCTCGGAAAGGGATGGTGCCCTGGACCCCGCTGGGCAGACGATCACCTGGGAGGAACCCGGGCGTTCAAGGTGCAATGCCAGCGGAGGAATCGCCATTTTGCGGCCGGTACGCACCACGTCGATGATCGCCTCCACGATGCGTACGTCGGCGAGGCCTCTGCGCCGGATGGTTCCGGTTGAGTACTCGATTAGTCAGCCCACGGCATCCTTGTTCAAGAAATACAAGATGATGAGGAAGGCGACCGACGAGACCCCCAGATAAACCGCCGCGGGTAAGTGGAGCGCGGTGGGGACCGTCAACTTTCCACGGTCGCCACTCCCATTGAGTTTCTTGAGAAAGGGAAAGGCAACGGCGTAGGCAAATGATCCCGCGATCAACCCGATGACGCCATAAGCGGCATCCCAACTTCCTTGGCCCAAGGCCGCGGCACCAGTTCCTGGACAATAACCCAGCAAGCCAAATCCAACACCGAACAACAGCCCCCCAATGACATTACTGGCGTAATGCGTTGGCTTGGTATGAGCCCGAGCCAATCCAAAGCGTCGCAGGAGCGCCGAGGCGATACTGCCAACCACGATGGCGGTCAGAATGACGGTGAAGACCGTCGGGTCGGTCAGCCGCAGGGAACCGATCAGCACATCATAGTCCGCCACTCCGCCCTTCTGGAGAAGAAATCCGAAGATCACTCCGAAGGCGAGCCCCGACAAAATGCTGGTGGTTTTTTTTGGCAAGGTTTCAGCGGTGGTCATGGGTTACCTGCCAAAAATGGGGAGAGCGATCATCATGCCGCCAACAAAGAAGCTCATCAGCGCAATCCACGAACCAACTGACATTAGGATCGTACCGCTGATCCCATGACCACTGGTACAGCCACCTGCGATACGAGCACCTACAGCCAATAAAAAGCCGCCTGCGATTGCCATCGCGATGCGCAAGGGACCACTGTCTGGGCCAAACCGTTCGATCCACGTGGGTGGGAGCAACGTATTCGTCAACGTATCGCCCGACCAGGCGGCGAGCAGGCCGCCCACGATGGTGCCGACCAGCAGCGCCACCTCCCAATCGACCTTCGGAAGTGTTTCTTTGAAATAGGCCAAGTGGCGGGTGAACCATGGAGCGATGACCAGCCCAAGCATGCCTGAAATCCGCGCATAGGCCGTACTGATGCCGAGCGGCTTATCGGAAAGGGCGACCGTCGCCGTTGCTAACAGACCAATCAGCGCACCCACGACCAACGGCGACCACCGTGGCGACGTCATTGGTCCATCGGCAGCGTCCAGCGTCGACCCCCAAGCCACCAAGCCCAGGAGGATGAACAGTCGTAGCATGGTTATTTCTCCACCGGGAAACCGGCATTGCGCCAAGCCGTCCAACTACCGGGAACATTTTCGACGTGCTCAAAGCCAGCTCCTTTGAGGAGACTTGCGGCAATGCTGGCACGGTAGCCAGTGGCGCAGTAGGTCGTCACCGGAACCCGCTTATCCAGGGCGGACATCTTCTCGGGAAGTTCCGGGAGGAAGATATGGATGGCCCCAGGAATGTGACCCTTGGCCCATTCGTCTGCGGAGCGGACATCAATGAGGCATCCGTGGTTCGGACGTTGGCGGAGTTGATGGACGGGCATCATGGTAATCATGGACATCGGCATGCCTGCGTCGTCCCAGGCCTTCATTCCGCCAACCAGATATCCCGCGAATCGGGTGAATCCCGTTCGCACGAACAACGCGGTGATCGCCGACAAGTCGCTATCATGCGCCATCACCAGCAGGATGTCGGTGTGCACATCCAACATCCAGCCGGCCCACATCGATAGTTCTGGCATGCCGCCGAGGTTCACCGAACCAGCGATATGACCACCCGCGAACGCATGCAAATCACGGACATCGACCACGACCACATCCCCATTGGCGGCCGCTTTAAATTTCTCCACGCTCAATGCTGGAACGGATGGGAGGTGTGGATCGAGATAACCGTGGGTATTCGCGTCCTTGAGCCGCCCGTAGTAGGTGGGTTTAGCGGACAGGTGGCTAAAGGCGTACTGCTTGAAGTCGTCTATCGTGGGGTGCTGAAGAAATGGATTGTAGCGACGTTCGTAGCCGATCGTGCTGCTGAGACGATCACCGATATCGGCACCACACGGCGATCCATGACCGTGCGTTGGGTGGATGATGACCCCGTCCGGGAGGCCAAGGTAAAACGAGTAGAGCGTGTGAAATTGTTGAGCGATCAGGTGCTGCGCTGCTGCAGGGCCCAACAAGTCGCTACGGCCTACGGCATTCACTAGAAGCGATCCGCCGGAGAAAACCGCATAGGGATCGGAAGGACGTTTCTTCTCGCTGACGGTGTAGGAGGTGTGTTCAGGGGTGTGGCCTGGGGTAGCGCGAGCGGTTAGAGTAACCGAACCTAACTCCAAGGCATCGCCATCGCGGATCTCGACGTGCTTATAGCCAAATTCCTCATCGCCAGCGTGTCGCATAAACAACACCGCACCGCTGATCCGTCGTTGGAGGGCTACTGCCCCACTCAAGAAATCCTCATGGATGTGGGTTTGGAGGATGTGCGAAATCGAGACTTTATGTTGCTGGGCTAAGTCTTGGTACACCTCCACATCGGTGCGCGGATCGATCACTGCGGCGAGGCCGCTCTGATCGTCACCGATGAGGTAACTGAGATCACCAAGCCCCTCGGTAACAATACGTTCAAACACGAGAGCCATAGGTGATCCTTGTTGAGGCGGCCGATTGGGTAACGAACAGAGCCGCGACCACGAGAGAGATATTTAGGGGCGCTGTAACGTCCGCAGCGTCCGCTCAGTGGTCGAGGCGAACATAGGCCCACCCAGCTTCTTGTTTGCGAACCACTTCAGCGATGCCCGCATCCACCGTGGTGACAAACGGGAGCAACTCACCCCTTGAAACGCCCTGCTTCGCCATGGCCTTTTCGCAGGCCACAAATCGGACACCGGTGCGAGAAAGTTTCTCAAACGGCTCAGCGACGGCTTTATTTGTCCCAACTAACATTGGCAGGGCCTTGCCATGCACCACGACTTCAATCTGCGTTTGGTCCGCACCTAACGTGGACTGGAGATTGATGAGGTTGGTGACCAAGCCGCTCCAGTGCTCTTCCCCTTCCCCAGAAATTTCAATAACGACTCGATGATTGCGCCGCTGCTCTTCCGCAGTGGCCATGCTGACCCCGAGAAAAACGACACACGCAAGGAGCCGGATGGCGAGGCGACTCATGGGTGAGCTCGTAATGAAGACGTTGGGCTGACGTGGGATTGAGAGCATCGACCATGCCATTCGTGCGCTCAGGCGAAATGCTGAGATGGACGGTTTCCCCCACCATGAAGACGAGGGCATGCATCAGGACGAACCCTGCACTTTGCATGATTCCCTGAAGGACGACCCATGATTTTGACCGACTGAATCCTGGTGTTGGCGAGCCTGAAATCTGTGCGCTCATAAGGGCGCGCACAGATTTTCCGTGAGAGTTACAAGTACAGCGCCACCCCGACATCAGCCAACGTGAGTCCATTGGCAATCCAGCTGCCGAACCATGGAAACCAGCGCCAGGCATTTCGCTGTGGTTCAGCGATCCGGTAACCGTTCGTGGATTATGACCAGCGATCGGCGCTGAGCGTCGCCGCGCATCAGACACGCCGCAGGTGCGTGGCGCACCGACGCCAACGGTGGCGCTTGGGTGGTCCCGGAAAGGGCCCCACTCGACTCTGGAGTGCGCCATGACCACTCAACCGCCCCGATGTCCGCCCACTCCATCCCGGCCTCAGTGCGCGCCCTGCTGGTCGCGTGCGCAAGTGCTGGCGCTGCTGCTCGGGCTGTTCACGGCATCGCTCCACGCCGGTGATGCCGGCACGATCAATCTCAGCGCCACGCCCAAGCAGACCTTCACCGGTTTCGGCTGCTTCATGGGCTACGGGGCCGGCTACAACGTGAACTACAGCCTGTCGCATGGCGGTGGAGCGGGTGTCGATGCCGTGTTCGATCGCGCGTTCGGTTCCGCACAGTTCAACCTGCAGTACTTGCGCCTCAATATCGATCCACGTTTCAAGGAGGACGGCGCGCGCAACGAGATCCCCTACGACAACCGTGCGTTGGAGGAGTTCACCAGCCAAGTGACCATGGCGCAGAAAGCCAAGGCACGCAATCCGGCGGTGCAGCTGTGTTTCTCGGTTTTTCGCCCGCCGCACTGGATGCGCGTCGGCGACGAGACCATCAGCAATGGCCAAGGCCACGACTGGTGGCATGCGCCAGGGGTGACGGACGTGACGCAGTTCTGGCGCGATGCGACGCGTACCCCCAACCGCCTGCGCGATGACAAACGCGAGGCCTTCGCCGACTACCTCTCGCAGTTCTGTCAGCGTTTCCACGCGCTCTCCGGTCACTGGCCGGACTACCTGGCGCTGCAGAACGAGCCGGACATCACCTCCGGGACTGGCGCCAGCTATTCATCGTGCACCTACACCCCGGAGGCCTACGGCGCGGTCGCGCGCTTGGTGAAGCAACGGTTTATTACCGATGGCGTGCCGACGAAGCTGATGGGGCCGGAGTTCAGTTACCAAGGCTTTGGCGGCGCCGATCAGGAATACTACAAACGGATGTTCATCGCCGCCGGCGCGCCGATCGGCGGCCAGTCGGTCATCGCTGTCGGTGCGATCCACTGTTACGGCGATGGCTTCGACGCGGTGTGGAACGAGAAATCCCAGGGTGTGTTGTGGTCGACAGAGTATTCCTTCTCTGGCCGCGGCATGACCAACTTCGATCCCGATCTGCCACGCAGCGCCGCGTGGTTGGGCGCGATCTTCGCCACGCGCATGCAACGCGGCCACCTGTCCAGCTTCTGGTGGTTCACCCTGATGGAGAAAGCCGGCACGGCCGGCATGCCGGAGGCGTTGCTGACCACCGATGGCGAAGGAGGTTCCCACATCATCACCACCCACGCACTCACGCGCACGGCGTATGTGATGCGTCAACTCGCGACCACCGTCGTGCCTGGGTCGGTGGTGCAGGACACCGAGTTTTTTTGGAACGCTGGCGGAGAGACCTACGACTTCGGCTACAGCGCGACCATCTATCCCGCAACGGTGGCATTCAAACGACCCGATGGTCGCCGCGTCCTGGTGTTCGCCAATCCCACGCTCAAGACCTTCACGGACGCGATCAATCTGCAGATCCCCGCTTTATCAGCAGCAGGCACGCAGGCCTGGACCAAGCGCATCACCGATGCGACCCGTGGGGATGCCGCGGACGGCACGTTGTCGTTCGTCAACGGCTACGCCAAGAACGGTCTTACCGTTCCAGCGCAATCGGTGATCACCTTGCTGGAACCGGCATCCGCAGTCAGCGACACCACGCCACCAGACACACCAGCTACGCCGACCACCAGCAGCAGCACCAGCTCGACACCGACGTTGTCCGGCGTCACCGAACCCGGCGCGACGGTGAGGATCTTCGCCGATGGCGTCCTCATCGGCACCACCACGGCCGGCGCAGGTGGACACTGGAGCTGGACCGTGACGCCGGCGTTGTCGGCCGGCAACCACACCATCACCGTCACCAGCAGCGATGCCGCGAACAATGCCAGTGCCGCCAGCCCAGGCGTCGTCATCGCTGTGCCCACCGCACCAGCCGGTGGGGGAGGAGGCGGTAGTTCGTCGAGCGACAGCGGCAGCGGATCGACGTGTGGACTGGGAGGCGTTGCCGCCGCGATCGGTGCCCTGCTGATGGGAATGGTGCTCGGCCTGCGCATGCACTCCTAGAAAGCGACGTGTCGTTGTCCCGCCATGCCCCGCCGCCCACAGGTACTGACCGACTGTAACCGCCCAGGAATCTGCCTCCAGAGAGTGACGCAGACATCCCGCATCCGGATGCGGGACAAGGCCGCGAAATGACGAGCCACCTCTGGCGATCCGTGGCGTCAGCCATGAGTCGGATGAGGGGAATCTCTGGCCCAGGGTGACAAGCGGTTCAAACGAGCATCACCCGGCTGCTCGGCCGGGCAGCCAGGGGGATCCAGCGCGCAGGTTGGCGCTTGCCGCTTCCGGTGGGCCTACCTACAAGGTGCGGCACTTTCGCCTCCAGATCCGGAAACACGTTGCACTGCATGCCATTCGTTGCGCCATTCGATCGTTTTCGTCGCTTCGTGCTGTCGCTGGTCGGCGTGGGCTTGGTCCTGTCGTTGGCCGGCTGTGGCGGTCCTTCCCCGCTGAACGTGCGCGCGATCGCGCCGGTGAACCTCAACGAGCAGGGCGAGTCGTTGCCGGTGCGGCTGCGCATCTACGAACTCAAGGACCGCAGCAACTTCCTGGCCGCGTCGTTCAACGACCTGTGGCTTGATGACCGTAAGGCGCTCGGACCCGATCGCCTGGCTGATCCGCGCCACGTGGTGATCCAGCCGGGCAAACCGGAAGGCGATCCGCTGCGCTATGAGCTGATCGAGGTCGCCCCGGGCACGCGTTTCATCGGCATCATGGCGCTCTACCCGAAGAGCGGGGAGCAGGATGAACGGCGCGCCACCATTGCGCTTGATGAGCTCGACGATCACGTGATCGAACTGAGCGGCTACCAACTGATGCTCAAAGACCGCTGACGGAGGGATCCTTGGACGACCAGCAGAAAGTCTTGTGGAGCGAGGGGATGTTCCTCACCCCGCACCATTTCCAGCAGCACGACCGCCACGCGTCGTCGGACCTGATCGCGCATTTGCGCGCGGTGCAGGCGCTCGGCTGGGGTTTCAGCGAACTGAGGATCGACGAAGACGCTCTGGCGGTCGGCGACGTGGTGGTGACCCGTTGCACCGGCGTGATGCCTGACGGTCTAGCGTTCCACTGCCCGGATCGCGATGATCTGCCGCCGACGCGCCAGCTCACCGCCCTGTTCGACGCCAAGGGCGCGATCTTCGACGCCAAACGCTCGGCCGTGGCGCTCTACCTCGCCATTCCCGTGGTGCGCCCAGGCATCAATGCCACCAGTCCCGACGGCCAGGTTGATGGCGCACCGACGCGCTACCGCACCACCACGGTCAAGGTGCGCGATGAGAACAACGCCTCCACCGAGCGTGAGCTGTTGGTGGCGAAGAAGACCCTGCGCATTCTCTTCGAGGGCGAATCGCGCGACAACTACACCTGGATCAAGATCGCCGAGGTCCAGCGCGGTGAAAGCGGCCGCATCGTGTTGTCATCGGGCTACATCCCGCCGTGCCTGCATCTCGCCGCCTCGCCACGCCTGCAAGTGATGGTGCGCCGCGCGTTGGAGATGTTGTCCGGTCGCAGCAGCGATCTGGCGCAGCAGCGCCGCCACCGCGGTTCCGGCGTGGTTGACTTTGCGCTGTCAGAAACCGCCAATTTCGCACTGCTGCAACTCATCAACCTCGCGATCCCGGCGATCCGCCACTGCCACAGCCAACCCGGCACGCATCCTGAGCGGGTGTACATCGAACTCGCGCGTTTGGCCGGCGCGCTCTACACCTTCGCTGCCGAGGGTCATCCCAAGGACCTGCCGCTCTACGTGCATGACGATCTCAGCGGCACTTTCGAACAGCTCGGCGAACAACTCGCGGGTCTGCTCAATGTCGTGCTGCCGGTGCGTTGCAGTCGCATCCCGCTGACGCAGGTGAAGGAGACCCTGTTCACCGGCGCGGTGCCGGCGCAACTCGATGAGCAGGATCAGGCGGTGTTCTACCTCGCGGTGTTCGCCAGCGTGCGTCCGGAGAAACTCGTCGCCGAGGTCCCGCTCAAGGCCAAGATCGCCACGCCGGATGCGATCGACTTCCTGGTCGCGCAGGCGGTGCGTGGCCTTGGCCTGCAACACCTGCCATCGCCGCCGCCAGAGCTACCGGTCAATCCCGACTGGCATTACTTCAAGCTCCAGGCCGTCGGTGAACAATGGAAAGAGGTGCAGTCCGCCGGGCGCATCGCCTTCCATCTGCCGCCGGAGTTCAAGGGTCTGCGCCTTGAGTTCCTGATGGTGCGGAGCTGAGCGATGAATGCTGCCCCGGCCGTTGCTGCTGCTGCCCCGGCTACTGGCGCCACCGCGTTGCCGGACCTGTGCGCCAAGTGTTTCGCCTACACCTTGTGGCTGGTGCAGGCACCGTCGGCGCAGTCGCTCGACGTGCGCAGCGTCCACCAGCGTTATGACGAACTGCTGCGTGAGTTCGACGCCGATGGTCGCCGTGCCGGCTACGAAGTCGCCCAGGTGCGTCTGGCAATGTTCGCGCTCGTGGCGTTCATCGATGAGCTGGTGCTGACCTCGACCCATCCGGTGAAGAAGACTTGGTCCGATCAGCCGCTGCAATTGACCTACTTCAACGAGAACTCCGCTGGCGAAGAGTTCTACGTCCGGCTGGAAGCGGCGCGGCGGGGCGAGAGTGCCCGCGATGTCGATGTGCAGGAGGCCTTCTACCTGTGCCTGAGCCTGGGGTTCCACGGGCGTTACGCTGGATCGTCGCGGGCGGAGAAACAACGCCGTTCGCTCATGGAGCAGCTTGCCGCCGAGATCCGCTCACGGCGTGGCGCGGCGGCCGCGAGCCTGTCGCCGCACGCGCTCCGTCCGCTCGGCGATCATCCGGGCGATCAGTTGCGCCACGTGTGGGGCGTGCCGTTGGTGATCGGTGCCGTGCTGGTCGTCCTGTTGGTGGTGTGGAATATCTTGCTCTATCAGGCAGCAGCCACCGCTGCTGCCTCCTTTCCCTGATCGGATGCCCTGACCATGCCGGCTGTGCTTGCCTTCTTCGCCCGCTTCATTGCCAAGGGGCCGATCAGCTTGCTGATCGCCGTGGCGCTGTGCGTGGCGATCTGGTTGTTGGGTGATCGCGTCGCGTTGCTGAAACCGTGGCGGCTGCACCTGATCGTCATCATCGCCGGTGCCTGGGTGTTGTACGCGGCGTGGCTCGGTTGGTCGGCATGGTCGCGCCGTCGTCGCATGGCAGCGGTGTTGTCGGCGCCTGCCGGTGAGATCCTCTCCGCCAATCCGCTCGACGCGCTCGATCGCCAATTCGCCGCCGCAGCACAGGCGATGGAAGGGACTAAACTCAGCCGCACGGCACTCGAGGCGTTGCCGTGGTACCTGATGCTCGGTCCGCCCGGCTCGGGCAAGACCGCAGCACTGCGTGAATCGGGACTCAACTTCCCGCACGTCGGCCTGGGGTACCGCGCGCATGCCGGCGCAGGTGGCACCCGTAGCTGCGATTTCTGGTTCGCCGAACAGGGCGTCTTCGTCGACACCAGCGGCGGATATGCCAGCGAAGCGGCGCGTCAGGGCGAATGGTCGTGGCTCCTCGGACTGCTGGCGAAACGTTCGCCGCGCAGCCGACCGTTGTCCGGCGTGGTGGTGGTGGTGGCGATCACCGACCTGCTCGCGCTGGGCGAGGATCAGGTCGACGATTATGCGCAGGCGTTGCGCGACCGTTTGGATGAACTGACCACCCGCCTCGGACTATCGCTGCCGGTTTATCTGGTGTTCAGCAAGTGCGACCTGCTGCACGGTTTCAGCGAGTTCTTCGCCCAGTCGTCGCTTGAAGACCGCATGCAGGTGTGGGGCACCAGCGTCGATCCGGCAGAGTTCGCCCGCGGCTCGGTGCGCGACCGCGTCGACGCCGAGTGCCGCAAACTCTACGACGCACTGCGTACGCGCCGGGTCGAAGCGTTGTCGCAGGAACGCAGCCGCGACGAACAGCAGCGCGCCCTGCTCTTCCCCATCCAGTTCACCCTGCTCCAGAGCCGCCTCGGACTGTTCATCGAACCGTTGGTGCGGGCCAATCCGTTCCAGGACAGCGCGCAGTTGCGCGGTTTCTATTTCACCAGCGCTGCCCAGAGCGGTACGCCGGTGGATCTCACCGCCAACCTGTTGGGACGTGCCATCGATGTCGCCACGCCGACGCCACTGACGGCGGGCGAGCAGCGGGCGTTCTTCCTCAAAGGGGTGTTCTCGCAGGTGCTGCCGCCGGATCGCGCGCTGGCCCAGCCGAGCCGTCACGCCGTGGCGCGCAACCGTCGCATGCAGGGGATCCTTGCGGCGGTATCGCTGGTGCTTGGTCTCGGCCTGTGTGTCTGGTGGGTGGCCGGTTACCGTCGTGGTGCGGCGGCGCTGACGCAGTTGCCGAAGGCGCAGGCGGCGTTCGCGCTCGCCGGAGCGGATCGCGCGGCGGGACTCAAAGCGCTCGATGGTCTGCGTCTGCGCTTGCAGGACATCTCGGGTTCCGCTGGCATCCCGTTGCCACTGCGTGCCGGCATGGCGATGGGTCCGGATGTCGCTGATCTGGCGCAGAAGGCCTACGTCCAGCGTCTGCGCGACTGGCTGCAACGTCCCTTCGCCGACCGTCTGCGCGCGGAACTGGTGGCGCGTCTGCGCCAGGGCGACAAGACCCTGCGCCATTACGAATTGCTCTACGATCTGCACCGCGGTCACCTGATGCTCAGCGGCGTCATCCCGCTCGAGCGCACGGTGGTCGAACGCCTGCTGATCGATCAGGGCCGTTGGACACGTGCCGTCGAAGGCACCGGTGAGGCCCCGACGGTCACGCCCGACGCCAACGAGGAAATCGCCAATCGCCAACTGGCGTTCGCGCTCACCGCGCTGCCGCTCGCGCAGTGGGGGCTGTCCCCGGACCGGCCGTTCATCGACACGCTCAACCGTGAACTCAAGGAAGCCTACTGGATCCCGCTCGCCAGCGTCGAGATCGTCCGCGGTGGAGCGGGGTTGTACCCGGAGATCGGTCCTTCATCACTGGTGGCCGGTGGTGCGGTGTCGCTCATCGCGCTCGACCACAAGATCAATGGCCTCTACTCGCAGCCGGGTTGGGATACCTACGTCGACCTGACGGTGCGGCAGTCCGCCAGCAAGCTGTCGGAGAAATTCGCTGACCTCGGCATCGATCTGAGTGCCGCCCAGATCGCCGCCAAGCTGCGCGACCAGTACGTCAGCGACTATGCGCGCGCTTGGCGCTCGCTGGCGCTCAAGCTTGGTATCACACCGTTCTCCGATCTCAGCAACGCGGTCGAACAACTGGCGGTGCTCGGTGGACCGGTATCGCCGTACCGCGAAGCCTTCGCCACCATCTGGCGCAACCAGGTGATCAGCCTGGGGGGCAACGACATCCGCAATGCGCCGACCGATCAACTCGACTGGCTCGACGCCGCGATTAAGCCGCTGGGCGCATTCCAGATCACCCTGGCGGCATACACTACGGCCAAGCCGGCGGGTACCCGTCTCGCCGATCCAGCCACGCTCGACCAGATGCTGGCCGCCTTTGTGGTGGCCGATCAGGCGGTGATGACCGCCCTGGAGGCCGCACCGGACCCGGAACTGCGCAAGTCCGTCGCCCGTGCCATGCGCCAAGCGTTGGGCAGTGCGCGCCAGCAGCTCGAACGCGAACTCTACGTCGAAACCGTCACCGCCGCGGCGCAACACCTTCGTCTTGACCATGCCCAGGCGCTGGTGACGGCGCTGAATGCCGTGCCGTCGTCCTACCCGCAGCAATGGCAGAAACTGGTGGAGGGGGCGGCGATCAGCGAATGTGGTGATCTGGAGCAAGCCAGCGCCAAGCTCGCATTCCTCGCCAGCCCACAATCGCCGCTGCGCCACCTGCTGCGCGCCGCTTGGCAAGGACAGGGCGTGGTCGGCTCGGGCCAACCGCCGGCCGCGGCGTGGCTTGATCAGTGCCTGACCGCGGTCCAGACCGCACAAGGTGCCTGCGTTGCGCTCAGCGTCGCGGATCCGCAGCAGCGCCTGTTCGACAGCGAGGCGCTGAAGAGATTCGCCGACACCATGAACGGCGCGCAGGCGACCATCAGCAAATCGTTGAGCGCGATCGACCAGCCGGTGCTCTTCCGTTCGGCCAACCGCCTATTCGCTGAAGTCCTCGACCAGGCGCGCCACTGCGCGGTCAACACCCTCAGCGACGATGCCAATCGGCTGTGGCGCGAACGTTTCCACGACGCCTTCGTCGCCGACTGCGCCAAACGTTTCCCCTTCGCCATCGCTGGCGAGCAGCTCGATCCGCAGATCTTTGCCCGCTTGTTCGGCGCCAAGTCCGGCAGTTTGTGGGGCATCGCCTCCGCGCTCGAACGCACCGCAGCGATCACGGTGCTTGGGCGCCCGCTGCTGCCGTTGTCCTCCGCCACCCGCGAGGCATTGGCATCAGCACAACGGCTCAAGGGCCTGCTCTATGGCATTGGCGGCATTGGCGGCGTTGGCGAACCGGGTGACGTGCTGGGAGTGCCGCTGACCGTGCGTTTCCTCCCACGTGCTGGCGTCAACGACATGCGTCTGACCGCGGGCGGCGCCAGCGTCGGACTTTACGACACGCCCGATCGCAGCGCGCGGCTGGTGTGGACCCAGGACGGTCCCGCGAGCAGCCAGCTCAGCATCATCGTCGAAGACGACCGGCGGCTGAGCGTGTCGTTCAACGATCAGCCCTGGTCGCTCCTGCGCCTGATCGCCAGTGGCAAGCCGGTATCGCATCCGCAAGGCGGAGTGCTGCTGACCTGGGAACTCGGTGATGCTGCGCGACTGTACGTCGCCCAGGTGGTGCTGGAGATCGGCCTGCCCGAGAGTGAACGCCTGCTGACCGACGGGCTGTTGGGACCATTCAATCTGCCCGCGCAGGTGGTTCCGTGAGCCACCGCCCCGTTAGGCTCGCCACTGCATGGGGAATTGGCTTGACCCTCTTTGAGCCCACCGCTATTCCCGTGGCGCTTTCCGCCCTCTATCGCGGCATAGTAGGCAACGAACCACCAGGCTGCGAAGCGCCTACGCCTCCCGCCCGACCCGACCGACAAGGATCATCCCATGGCTGACAACGGCTCCGTCGCTCCGAAAGAGCGCGTCAACATCGTCTACAAGGCCGCCACCGGCGACGCCCAGGAACAGAAAGAGCTGCCGCTCAAGCTCTTCGTCATGGGCGATTTCACCGGGCGTGCCGACAGCACCCCGCTGGAAAACCGCAAAGCGGTGAACGTCGACAAGGACAACTTCAACGACGTGCTCGCGGCCCATAAGGTCGAGCTGACCGCCAACGTGAAGAACGCCCTCTCCGATGAGAAGGATGCCGAGCTGCCGGTGTCTTTGAAGTTCAAGACCATGCGCGATTTCGAGCCCGAGCAGGTCGCCAAACAGGTGCCCGAACTCAAGAAGCTTATCGAGTTGCGCGAGGCGCTCTCCGCGCTGAAGGGTCCGCTCGGCAACGTGCCGGCCTTCCGCAAGAAGATCCAGTCGCTGGTCGACGACGAGAAGACCCGCGCCGCGATCCTCGACGAGATCAAGCCCAAAGAATAACCCAGCAAGGATGAGCGCCGGCGGACTCTGTGCGAGTCCGCTGCCGATCGCCGTCCTCCATCCACGAACCTACAGCCAAGGAATCATCCATGCCGGAAGAACAAAAGCAGGCCGCCGCCGCCGGTGAAGGCAGCCTCCTCGATGCGATCATGAACGAAACGTCGATGGCGCCGTCCGATGAGGGCTACTCCGTCGCCCGCAAAGGTCTCGAAGCGCTGATCGGCGAGATCGCGGGCAAAGGCGCCAAGCAGAAGGTCGACCGCAACGCGCTCGACGCGATGATCGCTGGCATCGACCAGAAGCTCAGCGCCCAGCTCGATGAGGTTCTCCACGCACCCGCCTTCCAGAAGATCGAGTCCGCTTGGCGCGGCCTGAAGCTGCTGGTCGACCGCACGAACTTCCGCGAGAACATCAAGATCGAGTTGTTCAACTGCGCGAAAGACGACCTGCTGACCGACTTCGAGGACGCCGCCGACATCACCAAGTCGGGCCTCTACAAGCAGATCTATTCCGCTGAATACGGCCAGTTCGGCGGCGAGCCCTTCGGCTCGATCATCGCCAACTACGACTTCGGCCCCGGCCCGCAGGACATCGCGCTGCTGCAGAAGGTCGCCAGCGTGTCGACCATGGCGCACGCGCCGTTCATCGCCGCCGCCGGCCCCAAGTTCTTCGGCGTCGATTCCTTCGAGAAGGTGCCGAACCTGAAAGACCTCAAGTCGATCATGGAAGGACCGCAGTATGCCAAGTGGCAGTCGTTCCGCGCCAGCGAAGACAGCCGCAGCGTCGGCCTGACCTGTCCGCGTTTCCTGCTGCGTCTGCCCTACGGTGCCAGCACGGTGCCGGTCAAGGCCTTCAACTACGAAGAAAAAGTCGTCGGCGACCACGGCAAATACCTGTGGGGCAACACCGCCTTCGCCTTCGCCTCGCGTCTGACCGACAGCTTCGCCAACTACCGCTGGTGCCCGAACATCATCGGCCCTCAAAGCGGCGGCGCGGTCCCCGATCTGCCGCTCCACCAATACGAAGCGATGGGCCAGATCGAGACCAAGATCCCGACCGAGGTGCTGCTGACCGAACGTCGCGAATTCGAACTCTCCGAAGAAGGCTTCATGCCGCTGGCCATGCGTAAGGGCAGCGACAACGCGTGCTTCTTCGCCGCCGCGTCGGCGCAGAAGCCCAAGACCTTCGGTCAGAGCGACGAGGGCAAGGCCGCGGAGCTCAACTACCGCCTCGGCACCCAGTTGCCGTACCTCTTCATCGTCAACCGTCTGGCGCACTACCTGAAGGTGATGCAGCGCGAGCAGATCGGCTCCTGGAAGGAGCGCGGCGATCTGGAACGCGAACTCAACCAATGGATCAACCAGTACGTTGCCGACGTCGAGGCGCCGTCCGCCCACGTGCGCAACACCCGCCCGTTGCGCCAGGCGCAGATCACCGTCGAAGAAGTCCCGGGCGAAGCCGGCTTCTACAAGGTCGGCTTGAAGGTGCGCCCGCACTTCAAGTACATGGGTGCGTCGTTCACCCTGTCGCTCGCCGGCAAGCTCGACAAGAAATAACTCTTTCTGTTATCCCCACCCATTTCCTAACTCAAGGAACGCATCATGGCTGAACATCTCTACCTCAAACTCGATGGCATTGACGGAAGTTGCGACAAGGACGGCCACAAGAAGTGGATTGAAATCGACAGCTACAGCCACGGCATCAGTTACGGCGTGGGCTCGGGCAAGGACTTCTCTGGCCAGGTCGACCACTCGCCGCTGAGCGTCTCCAAGCTCGTCGACAACTCGACGCACCTCATCATCCAGAAGCTCAACCGTCGTGAGCAGATCAAGGAAATCATCCTGGAGATCTGGAAGGATGGCGGCTCGGGTTCCACCGGCAAAGTCACCTCGGCGGCCATCATCATCAAGCTCACCAACTGCCGTGTCTCCAGCTACTCCATGGGCGGCAGCGACACCGGCACCTTGCCGAACGAGTCGATCTCCTTCGCTTACCAGGCCATCCACTGGACCTTCCCG
Source organism: Planctomycetota bacterium (assembly GCA_013816485.1). GTDB lineage: Bacteria > Planctomycetota > UBA11346 > UBA11346 > UBA11346 > BOG-1363. The sequence goes on along the minus strand of JACDEI010000005.1, from coordinate 77,257 downwards.
GGCAGCAAGCCCACCGATCACGATTTCTCCAAGCCCTTCGGCGCCTGATCGCCACGTGCCCGCCGTCCCTCCTGGTGGGGGACGGCGTGGTCACGGTTCGACCTCACTCGCCGCTGGCCGACAAATGGCGTGACCCATGCAGATGTTCACCCTCTTGGAACGGCTCGCAGAGCCGTCACGCATCGCACAGAAGACGGTGCGCGCTGATAGTGCGGCCCAACTGGTGTCGATCGGTCGTAATCTGGAACGTATCTTCAACACCCGGGTCGGTTCTGCGCAGGCGCAGATGGATCTTGGCCTGCCGCCGCCCAACGAACTCATCCCGCATTGGCCCGAATCATCGGCCGACCTGCAACGTGCGATCGAAACCTGCATCGAGAAATACGAGCCGCGTTTGACCCACGTGCGCGTGGTGGCGCTGCCCATCGATACCGAACTGCTCCAGTTGCGCTTTCGTATCACCGCGCGTCAGCGCGGTTTCGACGATCCAGTGCGTTTTGAAACCGCCATGGGGCAGTCGGGCGTGGTCACCTGCCGCAGCGGAGTCTGATTCAGATGAAGTGGGCAAACGTGGTTCGAGGTGCGCGGTGCGCGATGCGAGTGCGGACACCCCTCCACAATGATTCGCCGACGATGGATCCGCATGTCCGGCAGGTCGCGCCGGGGGCATCGCAGAAATACAACGTCGCCATCTGGTGCCCACGATGAACGCCCGCTATTACCAGGATGAGCTGCGTTACCTGCGGGAGATGGGCCGCGAGTTCGCCGAGCAGCATCCCGAGATCGCGCCGTTGCTGCTCGAAGCCGGTGTTGATCCATCGGTCGAACGGCTGCTGGAAGGTTTCGCCTTCCTCACCGCGCGCATCCGCGAGAAACTCGACGATGAACTGCCCGAGTTCACCGTGGCGCTGCTGGAAGCGATGCTGCCGCACCTGCTCAGGCCGGTGCCATCGCTGACCATCCTGCAGTTCCAGCCGTTGGCCAAGGCCATGGGTGAAATCACCCGCGTGCCGCGCGGCGCGATGGTCGATTCGGTGCCGATCGACGGCACCCGTTGCCGCTTCACCACCACCGCGCCGTGCGAGGTGGTGCCGCTCAAGGTCGAGTCGGTGGCGTTGCGCAACGAAGCCCCGCCGCGGATGATCATCCGCTTGGCGTTGCTCCAGGGATCGAGCATGGCCCGGCTCGGCCTGCAACGTCTGCGCTTCCACCTGGGCAACGATGACATGGTCGCGCGTCAGGTGCTGGCCTGTTTCGGTGCCTACCTGCGTGAACTCCGTGTCGAGGTCGAGCAGGGTGGTCAGGTGCGCAGTCACGTCCTGCCCGCAGGCAGCGTGCGCTTGGCCGGGTTCGGCGCCGACGAGGCGGTGCTGGCCGACGAGGCGAGTGGATATCGCGGCTTCAATGTGCTGCACGAGTTCTTCTCCTTCCCGGAAAAATTCCTGGCGGTCGACATCCATGGCCTGGATCAGGTACCGCTGCTGGCCGGCGCGACCCATATCAGTCTGGTGGCGGTGCTCGACCGTCTGCCTGAGGGCATGCCGACACCAACCGCGGAACACCTCCTGCTCAATTGTGTGCCGGCGCTCAATCGCTTTGCCCACGAAGCCGATCCCATCCGCGTTGATCATGAAGCGGTCGAGTACCGCATCCGCCCAGCCGGGCGTGAACGCACGCACTTCGACATCTACGATGTCACCGGCGTCAGTGGCGTCGGCGCGGTGGGCGAACAGGAACGGGTGTTCCAGCCGCTGTTCCATTACGCCGCACGCATGGGGCTGACCCAGGATTTCTATGCGGTGCGGCCACGTCCGGCGTTGGCTGGCCGACTGACTGACCACTTCATTTCGCTGGTCCAATCCGGCAGCAGCAGCTCAGGAGCATTGACCTTGTCGCTCAGCCTGCGCTGCACGAATGCCGGTCTGGTGGACGCTCTTGGAGTAGGCGACGTCACCACGGCGGGGCCCGGTGTCCCGGCCGGACTCAAGGTGCGCAACCTGACCAAACCAAGTGCGCCGATCCCGGCACCGCAGACCGGCGATCTGCACTGGCGTCTGCTCGGTCATCTCAACGTCAATCTGACGAGTCTCGCCGATGTCGAGGCGTTGCGCAGCCTCCTGGCGACCTACCACTTCGCGGCCCGGCACAATCGCAAGGAGAACCAGGCCTTCGCGCGCCTGCTCGAGGGCATCCGTTCGATCACGACCAGGCGCGAAAAACGTCTGTTCGATGGTGCGATGATCACCGGAATCGCGGTCGAACTCGGTTTGGATGAGGATCACTTCACCTCGACCGGTGATCTGTGGTTGTTCGCTGCCGTGATCGATGAGTTGTTCGGCCAGTTCGTCAGCCTCAATGCCTTCAAACGCCTGATCGTGCGCGGCACGCGTTATGGCGAGGTCTTCACCTTTCCCGCTCGTATCGGGCAACGGCAGTTGCTGTGACCAACGCCCAGGACGCCCAGGACGCCCAGGACGACAGGGGCCGCATCGATCCGCTGCTGGCACGCGGTCGGCAGTTCGGTTTTTTCCAGGCTGTCCGTCAGCTCGAAGCCGCACTTGTGGGGCATGCGCGTATCGGGCATCTGGGGCCGGTCACCCAGGAACGTCTGCGCCTGCGGCCGGAACTGGGCTTCGCCTTCCCTACGGGTGACATCGCGGCCATCGATCGTCTGCCGGAACGCCCAGGGCAACCACCGCGTTACGAACTGGTCTCGCATTTTCTCGGCATCTACGGCGCATCGTCACCGATGCCGTCCTACCTGACCGAGGACCTGCTGGCGCAGGAGGAGACCAATCCGCTCCAGCGGCGTTTCCTCGACCTGTTCAATCACCGCCTGTTGTCGCTGTTCTACCGGTCGTGGCAGAAGTACCGCTGTGCCGACATCGACATGGCGGGCCCCGACGGGGTGTACACCAAGCGCCTGCTGCTGCTGCTCGGGCTCGATCGCCTGCCGCGTGTCTGCGATGAACGTCTGATCAATCTGCAACTGATCCGCTTCGCCGAATTGCTGACCCAGCACCCGCGTTCCGCCATCGGACTCCAGACCTGCCTGCGGAGATTTTTCCCCGGCATCCCTATCGAGGTCGAATCGTGTATCGCGGTGTGGACCGCGATCCCCCCAGATCAGCGCTCACGCCTCGGCATGCAGGGGGCCTCCCTCGGTCAGGATTTCTGGCTGGGTGAGGATGTCTGCAACCGCTCGACCACCTTCCGCGTGTCCATAGGACCGATCGGTTACCGCACCTTCCAGGATTTCCTCCCAGGCGCTGTGCGCCGTCAGGAACTGGAAGCATTGATCGCGGTGTTCAACCAGGACGGTCTCGATTGTGAGATCGCCATCGCAGTGCGGACCACCAGCACGGACAACGACGATGATGACGGCGGAGGATTTCCCGCTGTACGTCTTGGCGAAGCCACTCATCTGCTCGGCCTCAACGCCCGCCTCGGTGAAGGCGGCGACGATGCCGAGTCCATCCACCTCGTCTCCTCCACGATCGCAGCCCAGTAGGATCATCCCATGTCTGACATCAAACCGCTCATCGAACGCCTCAATGCCTCGTGCAAGGCCGCCCTCAATACCGCTGCCGGTCAGGCGATGGCACGCCAGCACTATGAGATCACCGTCGAGCACCTGTTCGCGGTCATGCTCGATGATGCGGCTGGTGACCTGCCGATCCTGTGCAAACACTACGGCGTCGAGGTCCCGCGCTTGGTCAAAGCGCTCGCCACCGAACTCGAAGGCCTCAAGAACGGCAACACCGGTCGCCCGGTGTTCAGCCCACGGCTGGTCGAATGGTTCGAAGCGGCGTGGCTGGTGGCCTCGCTTACCTTCGGCCATGCCGATATCCGCAGCGGTGTGCTGTTGATCGCCTTCCTGGAGAAGACCGAGCGTCTCGCCGGTGGTGACTGGCACCAGTTGACGGCAGTGATTGATGAAGCCGAACTGCGGAAACGCCTCGATACCCTGGTGGTCGAATCGAAGGAGCAGACCTCGTTCGCCAGCGCGTCCGCGCCCAAGACCGGGAAAGGCGCGGCGGGACCGGCGGGAGGTGGCGCGCTCGAGAAGTTCTGCGTCAACTTCACCAAGCGTGTGCGCGACGGGAAGATCGATCCGGTGTTCGGCCGCGACAATGAGATCCGTCAGATCGTCGACATCCTTGCGCGCCGACGGAAGAACAACCCGATCTGCGTCGGTGAGCCCGGCGTCGGTAAGACCGCGGTGGTCGAAGGCCTCGCGCTGCGCATCGTCGAAGGTGATGTACCCGACAGCCTCAAAGGCGTGGAGATCATCGGCCTCGACCTTGGCCTGCTGCAAGCCGGCGCGAGCGTGAAGGGCGAGTTCGAGAACCGCCTGAAGGCCGTGCTCGACGAGATCAAAGGTTCGCCCAAGCCCATCATCCTTTTCATCGACGAAGCGCACACCCTCATCGGCGCTGGTGGTGCCGCCGGTACCGGCGACGCGGCCAACATGATGAAACCCGAACTGGCACGTGGTGAACTGAAGACCATCGCCGCGACGACCTGGGCGGAATACAAGAAGTACTTCGAGCGCGATGCTGCGCTCGCCCGCCGATTCCAGGTGGTCAAACTCGACGAGCCGAGCGTCGAGGTCACCACCACCATGCTGCGTGGACTGCGCCCGAACTACGAGAAGGCGCACAACGTCGTCATCCGTGACGAGGCGCTGATCGCTGCCGCCGAGATGGGCAGCCGTTACATCGCTGGTCGTCAGAATCCGGACAAGGGCATCGATCTCATCGATACGGCCGCCGCACGGGTGAAGGTGGCGCTCAGCGCCAAACCCGCGGCGTTGCAGGATGCCGAACGGCGCATCACCGAGATCGAACGCACGCTGGAAGCACTCAAGCGTGAAGACGCCGCCGGAGCCGATGTCAGCGAGAGCCGCGGCGAGTTGGAAGCCGAGATGGCGAAGAAGAAGGCGCTGAAGACCACGCTGGAGACCCGTTGGAAGGAGGAGAAGACCCTGGCTGACGCGGTGGTTGCTGCGCGCACCAAGTTGAATGCTGCCGAGAAGGCCCCCGCTGAGGAACAGGCCAAACTCAAAGCCGACTTGAAGTCCGCTGGCGATGCGCTGACCAAAGTGCAGGCCGGCGATCCGCTGATCCACGTCGAGGTCAACCGTGACGTCATCGCGCGCGTGGTCGCCGACTGGACCGGCGTGCCGGTGGGCAACATGGTCAAGGATGAGGCCAAGACGCTGCTCAACCTCGAATCCCTGCTCAAGCGCCGCATCAAAGGCCAGGACCACGTGATGGACGTGGTGGCCAAGGGCATCCGTTCATCCAAGGCTGGACTCAAGAGCCCAGGGCAGCCGATGGGCATCTTCCTCTTCGTCGGCCCGTCGGGCGTCGGCAAGACCGAGACCGCCACCGCCATCGCCGACCAGCTCTTCGGCGGCGAGCGTTTCATGACCGCGATCAACATGAGCGAGTTCCAGGAGAAACACACGGTCTCGCGCTTGGTCGGTTCGCCCCCAGGGTACGTCGGCTATGGTGAGGGTGGCGTGCTGACCGAAGCGGTTCGTCAGCGTCCGTACAGCGTCGTACTGCTCGACGAGGTCGAGAAGGCTGACCTCGATGTGATGAACCTGTTCTACCAGGTGTTCGACAAGGGCACGCTCAGCGATGGCGAAGGCCGCACCATCGACTTCAAGAACACCTGCATGTTCCTGACCTCGAACCTCGCGACCGACCTCATCACCGAGTACTGCACGAATACCAAGACCCCGAACATCGACGAACTGGTGACCCTCATCCGTCCAGCGCTGAGCCGTCACTTCAAACCAGCGCTGCTGGCGCGCATGACCATCGTGCCGTTTTACAACATCAGCGCCGAGGCCCTGCGCGACATCACCCTGCTCAAGCTCAACCGCTTGGCCGAGCGCCTCGAAGTCAGCCACAAGATGCAGCTCGGCATCCAGGCCAAAGCTATCGAAGCGATCGTCAACCGCTGCACCGAGGTCGAAGCCGGCGCGCGCAACATCGATCACATCATCAGCGGCACCATGCTACCGAAGATGTCGGAAGAGATCCTCCGCCGCATGGGCGATGAAGGTGGCCTGCCAGGACGCATCGAGGTCGGATTGGCCGAGGACGGATCGTTCTCCTTCAATTTCACCGAGGCGATCGCCGGAGGATGATGAGTGATGCTGCGATCGGCACTGCCATCGTGTGGTGCCAGTCGCGTGCCACGTCGCTCAGCGACAGGGTTCCGCCTCAGATAAAGGCGAGCGCCTTGCTCAACTTGCTCTCTTGGATCTGGTGATCCCTGAGCGCGTGCACCAGGTAGCCGCCTATGGCTGGGTCGTGGCTTGAGAACTTGAAGCCTTTGCTGCGCATGTAGCGGCTGCCGAGCGCCTTCAGCTTGAGGAAATAGTCGTTGCCGGCATTGAAGGTCTTCTGCTCGATCACCTGGGCATCACTCGCGTCGCCTTTGTACATCTGAATGAACGTCATCAGGCTGCCACAGATCCCGCTGTTGAGCGTGAGCATGGGAATTACCGCGCTGGCATCGCAGCCACGCTGGAAGAAGGCCTTGAACTTCTTCAGGTCATGAATGTAGCCACCGCGTTTGGGATCCATGTTGGGTTCGACTTCGATCCTGCGGGTGCCTTCATGCACGACCTTCTTCGCCAACTTGCGCTCTTCGGCGTAGACCCCACGAGCTTCCGAGAGGAAGTCATGGATGTTGTCCACCTCGCAGATGCGCATGATGAATTTGACCATCCAGGCGATGGCCGACAGGATCGCTGCGGCGAGATGCCCCGCACCCGCGGCGACCCCTTTGAGGCCCATCTTCACCGCCTCGCCAGCGGCATTCAGGAAACTCTTGCCGGCTTCCTTCAGCATCTGCATCTGGATGGTATGTGCGATCATTTCGGGATGCCCTGGGTTGATGCTGATACTGCGTTTCATCCAGGCCAATTCGATGCTGGTGTAGACGTGCTGGATGGTCTCAGCGAGGTGGTGTCCCAAGGCGAGGCCTTCCTTCAGGAACGGCACGACTTCGCCCATGATGTGATTGACCACCACCACGATCACTTTCCTGATCACGGCTCCGGCGGTGCGGAAGCACCACGTGCCATCCGCCAGCATCTTCGCCTTGAGCTTGTCCATGACGGTGGTGACGGCCTTCTGCACCGCGAGCCTGACGTTGTTGAAGAGGTCAGCGATCACCGCGACCGCACCCGCGGCAAGTGTCAGCGGCGCTGCCGCTGCTGCGGTAAGGAGGTTGTCCGAGGCCAGTTCGAGGGCTTTGCGGGTCATGGGGAACCCGAATTGATTCATCGCGGTAGGCTTCGACTCATTGACGATGAAGTTGCGATGATCGGCGCGTTGGGCGACGGGGGTGTCGACGCCGGCCTTGCGCCCGACCGCCAGTAGACCGTTGCCAACGGTGGCCGTGGTTTGGACTGAGACGCTCTGGCCGCCGATGTTTCCCACGGGAGTCGATTGCAGCGACTTGCCCATGCCTGCGGTGGCGATGTCGATGGCTTTTTCGAGCCCTTCCAACCCCGCATTGAGCCAATTGACATCAATGGTGGTGTTGCCGAGCAGGTAGAGCACGCCGTACCGGGTATGTGGGATGGCTTGGTTCTGCAAGGCATGCGGCTTGGTGCCATTGACCGCCTCTTTCATCAGCCCGTGGATGTAGGCCATCTGCCCGTTGCTGTCGTTGTTGCGGGTGACCTTGTTCCAGTAGAGGCCATTCTCTTTCAGATACCCATCGAGCGCTGCGAGGAGCACCCTCTGCTTCGCCAGCATGAGGCTGTTCTTGTACCAGTCCTCATAGGCGGCATCGACGGCACGCAGGGCGCTGCTGCGTGGAGATATGGTCTGGGAGGTCCGACTGACCCATTCCTTCGGATCGACAACTGCCGGCGCCTTTGTTGAACTCATTGGGTCGATCCTTTGGAGAGGGGATCATTTATGGTTGGTCCAGTGGTTGCCTCAAGTAGCCATATCTGGCACTTCACTGGGCTGGGTTGCACGCCCCCATCGGTGACAACAACGCGCTAGCCATCCGCATCCGGCACGACGCCGAGGAGTCGAATGGTTGGCGATCAGTAGCGCCAGCCCACGCCCAGGATCACCGAATCGACCTCCAGGCCGATGGTCGTCCCTTCGGCTTGACCACCGGCATCGCCACCATTGTCGGTGACCTCGTTCTTGAAGCCGTGCAGGTAGGCGAACTGCACGTCCCATTCCTTGTTCATCTGCCAGCCGAGTCCGAGCGTGGCATGCCATTCGGTGGTCAGCACGGACAAGGCATTCGCGAAGGCGACCGATTCATCAATTGGTGAGCGACCGTACGATACGCCGGCCCGCAGCACCAGGTTGTCGCGCATCTTGGCGTTGCAGGCGAGCTTGACGATGTGCTGGTCGCGCCAGCCAAGTCCCTTGTCCTCGATGTCGTTGCCGAAGGTCGCAACCGAATCCCAGTCGATCCATTTATAGTCGAGCATTGGTTCGAGCCAGGGCAGCGGACGCCAGGCGATGCCGAGATGCAGCACGGGCGGTTGATCGGGCGGACCGGCATAGAGATCGGCGTATTTGTCCCACGACTGCATCCACTGGCGCGAGGTGTAATTCGCGCCCAGGCTCACCTGTTCCCAGCGTTGGTAGAGTGAGAGCGAGAAACCACCGCCGAAGGCGCGGTCAACCTCGTCTGCACCAGCGGTTTCTTGGAACTGCAAATTGAGAGAATTGGAACTGATGTCGGAATAAATGAGATTGGCGGCCAGCGCCACTGACAGGCCGTCAGTGAGCTTGCGCGCATAGGCCAAGCTGGTGGCCATGGTGCGGACCTCGGCATGATTGTCGTAGCCACCGGCGTCGCCGAGCGCCGAACGACCTCCCGGAAGGTCCATCGCCAAGCCTGAGAGAGTGTAGAAGCCGAAACCGATTGCTTGGCCATCCCAGGATTTGACCCAGGTCGCCGCTGGCGCGAGGACGATCACGCTATCATCGAGCGTGCCGTCCGAGGTGTTGGCCACGGCCGGATTGCCTCTGGGCGTCACTTCGACCCGCCCGTTGATGATGTCGGTGCTCACATCGACCCGACTACTGACATCCACCAAGCCCGCGGGATTGAGCGACAACCAACTGGAATTCTGCGGACTCGCGACACCGGCCCCGGCGGTACCGACCTGTACCGGTCCAGTGCCGATCAGGCGGGTGCCCTCGGCCCCGGTGAGTGCCGGCAGACCGAGCACGGTCGTCCAGGCCAGGACCAGGGGGAGTGGATGACGGAAGTGGTACATGAGTAGGTCCGGGAATGGCGTAGCACGCCTGGGGAATGAAAGTGCAGACGTGACAAGCGTATGGCTGTCCCAGAAAATCCCCATGGGGGCTGTCAGTCAGTCGCGCTACGGGTGACACGCGCTGCACGACGACGCTGGGCCGCAGCGTTTCACGCGAGGGACAGGCTGCGCACCACGATCCGCCCGCCGACGGTACCAGTGGTCGGGCCGAAACGCGCGACCTCCGCGCAGGTGCGCAGCAGGCCGCGGGCGAGGTCGGCGGCATCGGCTAAGGGCAGTTCGGGATGCACCGGATCCCAGCCGCAGGTGTCGGCGATACGTCGTAGCGCCAGCCGTATCTGATCGCCGTCCAGGCCGGCCTTGCCCAACGCCACGGCGACCTGCGGAGCATGGCCCAGCACCAGACGAGCGATCGGATCGGCACCGTCGCCGGCCCAGACTAGGCGCGCGGTTTCCTGGACGGGCGGCGCGAGGACACCGGCGATGCATGCCAACCGCCAGCACGACGGCAGGCGGTCTTCAGCGCCGTAGCCAGCCACCAGCACGGTGAATCCCGGTTTGGCATTGTGTGCTGGCAGGGCCGGGTCGGCCAGCTCGCGGGCGAAACGTTCGCTCAGACGCCAGCATGCTGCCTGAGGTCCTTCGTGTGCGTGGCTGCGATCGATGGCCCGGCGCACAAGCGCCTCCAACGGCAGACCACCGATCGATCCGGCGCCGACACAGACCGCGCCCAGGGTGCGGCCCCAGGTCACCAGTTTGCGCGCTCCGTCATGGGTGGTCAGCACCCGGCGTCCACGTGGGGTGTCCTCGCAGATCGATGAACGGCTGTCGCTCGCCAGCACCACCCCACCGGCGACCGAGATGATCACTGCGGCGGTCACGGTCCGTAGATGACCTTGGCTTGCGAGGGGGCCAACTGCGTGCCCATGGCATTGGGCGAGGCGCCATTCATGCCGAGGTTGCTGGTCAGGTACGCCCCGGGTTTGCCCTCGATCAGCACCTTCGACGAACCTTTGAGGAACTTTGCCGGGCCCATGTTCATGCCCGAGACCACGCCACCGGCGACGCCGGCCTCGTCACCCGAGGACATGCTGATCATCGTGTTGAGCATCAGCGCCGGCATGTTGACGATCATTACCTTGGTCGAGGCCGTGCCCGGATTCGCCATCGCGCACTGCGCGATGTTGGGATAGGGGATCGGGATCGGCGGCGCGGGAGGCGCCGGAGTCTTGCACACGTCGGGCATGCCCATGCACATGCCACCGGCGGAGGTTGAAGCGGGGAACATCGGTCAGCTCCGTTCATTCATGAGATGCGAGGTTCGAAGTGCGAGGTGCGAGGTGCGAAGTGCGAGGCTGGCGACACGCGTTGAGCGATGAACACGGCAGCGCGGTCTGGCCGCCGTGTTTTCGCTTCGCACGTCGCACGTCGCACGGTTGTCCTTGATCAACCAAGATGAATCGTGGAGCCGTCGACGGTGACGGTCTCCTGCGCCTTGATCACGACTTGGCGTGCGTGTTCGATCGAACTGCCTTCTACCTGCGTGTGGCGACGGCCGGCATGCACGTGCAGCAGACCGGCGATGCGTTGCAGGAACGACTGCGCAGTGGCGACCAGATCGCGTGCCACCAGCTCCAGGCGTCCAGTATCAAGTTTCATCTGCGGAGCCTCGGCGGTGAGGCCTTGGCCGGCTTGGAGGCGTACCTGCCCGCCGGCGCGCACGGTCACATCGCCAGCGCTTGCCAGTTCCACGCTGCCGGAACCGCTGAGGACACCGATGGCATAACACGCGTCGGGCGTGATCGCGACCAGCAGCAGGTCACCGACCCGCGGATGGTAGCGCATGGCCATCGCCATGGTCACACGGCGTTCCTGGGCATCGAGTCGCACACGCACGTCATCGTCAGCGACGTAGAACACGGTCGCGGGCGAGATGGCGGTCTGGGGCAGGACTTCGGTGAGCATGGTCAGCCTTTCGTCACAGGAGGGTTCAGCGGAACAAGAGGAGGTGGTTCACTGCTGCGGCGTGGTCGCCAACGTTCGGCGGCCAGCAGCGCCGGATCGTCGCGTTTGGCGCCCGTGAGGTCGGCGCCGTCGAAACGCGCGCCGGTCGCTTGCAGACCATGCAGGATTGTGCCGCTGAGGTTGGCGCCGCCGAAATCCGCCTGCGGTACCTGGGCATGCTGCCAGAGGCTCTGGCGCAGATCGGCGCGCAGGAACACCGCGCCGCTGGCATCGCAACCCTGCCATTGGCTCTGCGGCGCGACCACCTGCGAGCAGCGCGCCTGCATCAGCTTGGCCTCAGTGAAGGCGGCACGCGCCAGCGTTGCACCGCTGAAACCGGCGCCGGCGAAGTCGCCGCGCAGGGCTTTCACTCCGGTCATGAGCGCGCCGTCGAAGCGTCCGCCCGGAACCCGTGCGAGGTTGAACGATGATCCGCTGAGATCAGCGCCGCTGAAGTCCGCCTGCATGAACTGGGCGCTCTGGAAGTTGCAGCGCACCAGCGATGCGCGCGGCAGCGTCAGACGCGACGCCGTCGCGCCCACCAGGCTGCAACCGCTGAGCTTCGCCTCGCGCAGATCGAGGAGGTCGAGGTCGACGCCATCGAGGCTGACCCCGGTCAGCGTCGCACCGCGCAGGGCCGTGGTCTGCCAGACGGTTTCCACCAGCAAGGTGCCGACTAGCGATGTGCCGCTGAGATCGCAGCGCGTCAGCAGGCAGGCATGCAGGGTGGCTCGGTCGAGCACCGCCTGGGTCAACTGCGCACCGGTGAAATCGCATTCGATGCAGGTGCTGGCCGCCAGTTGCAGGCCGCTTGCGGCGACGGCGGTGAACCGGCAGCGCAGGAAGGTCGCCCCACCGAGGTCACGCCCCGCCAACGCCAAGCCGCTGAGATCGGCGTCCTCGAAGGTCAGACCGGTCACCGGCGTGGTGGTGCCTAAGCGCGCCCTGGCGGCAGGACCGGCGAACACCGTGCTCATGCCAGCACCGTACGCGTCACGTCCGCGCCAGCGAAGGAGGCACCATCCACCGCGCAGACGCTGAAATCGCTTTCGAAACACACGGCGTTGGTGAACACCGCGGCGCGGCAATCGGCCTGGTGGAACGAGGTGTGCAGGCACTTCGCTCCGGAGAGCTCCGCGCGTTGCAGATCCGCACCGACGAACAGGGCATCGGTGAGATCGCACGCCGTCAGGCGCGCATGGGTCAGCAACGCGTTCGGGAACACCGCACCCGGCAGATCGCTCTCGCTGAAATCGGCCTGAACCAGACGCGCACCCTGCCAGCACGAAGCACCCGCCTGCACCTGGTCGAAATGCGCCTGGGTGAAATCACCGGCGACGATGCGGGCATTGATCAGTCGCGCGCGTGTGGCGGTGAGTCGCGGGGCGGAGACCGCGATCAGTGACGCCCCGCTGAGATCGCAGCCGCCGAAGTCGGCGTCATCGAGGTGCGCGCTGACGAACGAGGCCCCGGTGAACACCGCAGCACGGGCGCGCAGGCCTTCACCGCGCACGCGGTCGAAGATAGCCCCAGCCGCCTGGACCCGGTTGAGCGACGAACCACGCAGCCAAGCTTCGGTGAATTGCGCTGCGGGCAGCAGTGCGTCGTCGCAGATCGCGCGGTCGAGTAACGCACGGGTGAAGTCGGCGGCACTGGCATCGGCAGCGATCAGGCTCGCATCGCTGAGATCAGCGGCCTCCAGCTTCGCGCCTATCAGGCGGGCACGATCGCAGCGCGCACGTCGCAGATTGGCACCCCGCAGGTCTGCCCCGCTGAGATCGCAGTCGCTGAGATCACGTCCACTCAGGTCGAATCCGGCGAGGGCGGCGCCCCGCAGATCCGCCCCTGGGGTGATACGGGCCAACCACTCGATTGGCGGTGGCATCGCGAGTGGCGCCGCGGGTGGTTCGCTCGCCAGTGGTGGTGCCGGCTCGGGCTCAAGGATCGCGGCGAGATCGCGCAACAGGGTGTCGCTCGTCAGCGCTGCAGTGAGCGGCTCGACGGCAACCAGCAGGCGGCGCACGCAGGACAGGTCGCGTCCACGCACCGGCAGCCAGCCACGCCATAACAACGTCAGCGTGCCGCTGCCGGTGTCGGCATGCACGGTGTCGAGCGTCAGCGCCTGCACGCGGCGGCGACCGTGGTCGGCATCGTCTTCCACGGCGATGCGCATGCCCAGGCCCGGGAGGCGCGTCGTCCACTCGGGAGTGGTCGGATGCAGATGGACGAAGGTGCAGGCTTCATCACCGCGCAGGTGGCCGGGCACACGTTGATCGGCAGGCGCGGCGTTGAAGTAGGTCCAGGCGAAATCGGCGGGGTAGGCAGGCGCGTGGCGTTTCAGCCAATCAGCGGGGAAGGTTCCGAGCAGGCTGGCACGCGCGTGCCACAACGGATTGAGCGGCCCGACACCGGCCGGTGGTTGGGGTGATTTCGCCTTCGCCAACAGCCGCTCCGGCCATTCCAGGTTGGGCAGGTGATCGCTGTCACGGCCACAGCCGGCGGGATTGTCGCGCCACCCGGCGCCGCCGTAGGCACGGCTCCAGGTCAGGGGCATGACGGTGAATGGCTTGGGATCGCTGGCACCGGCGGAGAAGAAACCTTTGCGCCACGTGCGTTCGCCGAACACCGCGATGCGTTTCTGCACCGGCCCGATGGTGAAACCGGCGACTAGCGCTGGCACCGGACGTCCTGCTGGCGCGTGGCATGATCCGCTCACCAGCACATCGGCCTGCGGTTTGAACGGCGCGAGTTCGCTGTCGGCCAAACACTCGCCGTGGGGATCGTCACCCGCAAACAGACAACCACCCGGTGGTGGAGGCGGCTCGACCGGCGTCAGTGGTTGTCCCGGCACCAAGTGGAACACGCGTTTGACCACCACCACCAGCATCGGGCCGGACGGATGGCAACCGGTGACAAACGGCACCACGGCACCGCCGGAGTTGTTCTGCAGCAGGAGGGTCACAGCTCCGCCTTTGAGTTGCCCCTGGGCCCGCGGGTCACTGGCCCGCACAACGTCAGGCGGGCCAGTGGCCCGCGGTCCCAGGGAAAGGCAGGTGATGCGGTGATCATGCGATTCATCCGAGTTGGATGATGGCGCCCTTGATCTGCACCGGGCCGGAGCCTTCGATTTTCACCAACGCGCCTTTGAGTCCGAGTGGCCCGGTGGCTTCCAGATCGGCGGTGCTGCCGGCCTTGATCTTGAGTGCGGCCGAGGTCTTGATCTCCGCCTGCACCGCATCGATCAACAGACCGCTGCCGCTGACCGAAGGGGCGCTGGCGCTCACGCTGGTCGAGGGCGCGCTCATTTCACTGCCGTCCAGCGCGGTGGTGCCATCACCTTTCTGTGCGCCGGCAGCACCGGTGAGATCGCTGGCGTTCGCTACCAGATCAGCGGCGGTGCCCTTGAGGCTGCTGGCATCGCCTTTCGATCCGCTCCCAGGTGCCGTGCCGGCGGCACCGGCTGATTGTTTGATCACCAGGGTGCCGGCTTCGAGCATCAGCTTGCCAGCCTTGGCCGCGAAGGCGTCCTGCACCTGCACGTTGGCCTTGCCGGCCGTGAGCGCGTAGATTTCTTTCACCGCGTGCAGGTGGTTCTTCTCCACGTGCGTCCAGCAGTCGCCGGTGGTGTCGTCGAAGCGGTCGCCATCGACCACGTGGTAGACCTTCGGCGATTCCGTCCAGGTGACGTGCAGGTTGGTCGCCTTGCGGTAGTCGACCGCATGTTTGGTCGATAGCGCACTTTCATACAAGTCGGTGGCGATGGCACGTTCGTGGTGATGGCTGCCATCGACGTGTTTGCGGTTGTAGGCCACGTCCTGATCGAGCGCCAGCGAGGCGAACGACTCGCGTTTGAGATCGGTCTTCAGCGTGTCGTGTGATTCGAAACCGCCACCGTAGCGGAAGCGGTTGCCTTCGCCCCACTCGAAGGAGTTGGTCTTGGCGGTGAAGACGTAGCGGTCACCCGCTTCGTGGATCGTCACCGCATCGCCGCTGTGGTACTCGGTCACGTCGCCCATGGTCTTGCGGTGCACGCGACCGTACTGGATCGCGACCTCCGGGCCGACGTTGAGGCGCTGCCAACCGATCGAGCCGCTAAAACGGTAGCACTGGAATGCCGGGTTGGCTTTGTCGGCGTCCGACTCCTCGACGTAAACGAGCTGCTCTTCCAGGGTCTTGCTGTCGCGTTTGGCGAGCTTGGCCGCCGGATCGTACCCGTCCTTGCGTTTGGTGTGGTTGTCGTGCGCCGGCGCGGTGGTGGTCTGCTTGTATTTCTCGCGGTCGAAGACCCGGAAGATGCTGGTGAAGTCCGCGCCGACGTAGGCCGGACGGTCGTCGCCCAGATCAAGGCCGGTGACCTGGTGGGCGATCGCCGCGTGATCCCAGAACCGCGGGTCGGGATAGCCGCCGGCATCCCACAGCGGCTTGTCATCGTCATTGCTGTCGTTGTTGGCGGGTGCGTTGTAGGACGACGATCCGCCCTGCGTGGGACTGCTGGCGACGGGTGCCGCGGCGGCGTACTGCGCTGAACCGATACCGGCCGGTGCCGGCGCTGCACCACCACCGGCGTTCTGCGCCGACGGTGCTGAGGTCGCCGCGTCCGCCGCGGTGAAGTCACGGCCGAGCATGTCGAATGCGGTGGCCTTGCCGTTCTCCAGGTAGATGCGCTGGGCGTTGTACTGGTCATCCAGCTCCACGCGGTTGCCGCTGGGCGAGCGCAGCACGTTCTTGTGGCTGTTGCCCTGCGTCACCGGTGCGAGCGCGTCCTTGTTGGTCACCGCGCCGATGATCACCGGACGATCAGGGTCGCCGCCGATGTGGGCGATGATGACCTCGGTGCCGACGTGCAGCGGGAAGTGCAGGCCATAATTGTCGCCGGCGAGCGGTTGCGCCATGCGGATCCAGCACGATGCGGCTTCGCCTTTCTTGCGCTCCGCCAGATCGAACGGCAGGCGTACGCGGTATTCGCCGCGCTCATTGACCTCGGCGATGGCGTAGGGGTCGAGTGAACTGTTGGCGGCGGCGTCGTGGTCGCAGGTGGCACCATCGATCACCGCATGCATCACGCCGTTGATCGCCGGCCAGGGGGTGAGGCGCGCCGGTCGCCAGGTGCGGGTGGCCGGGATGGCACGGAAGCGGTTGCCATATTCGGCGAGCGCGCCCTTGCCCGCAGCGTCGCCGTGGTCGGCGACGCCATGATGTTCGACGTCGATGAGCACGAAGGCGCTCTGGGGCAGGCCGAAACGCTGGCAGCCGGCGGTCTTCATCTGCATGGTCGGACGGAAATCGGTGCACGAGGACTCGCCGGTCAACTGCTCCTCTTCGGCGTCGAAGTGCTCCGCACGGCGGGTCGCCAGCCAGGTGCCCTGCTGGCGCGTGTCGTAGCGCGTGTCGGGTTCATGGTGTACCAGCGGCACGTGTTCGTAGCTCTTGGGCGGCTGTCCGCCTTTGCCGGCCAGGGTCTGCTTCGATACCAGCAGGCCGCCGGCGGGATCGCGCCACACCGGGGCGGCGCTGTTGTAGTCCTGCAACACCACGTGGTGCTGCACGCGACCGACGCGGTGCGTCAGGCTGAAGGCCAGACGCGAGCGGGTGAAATCGTTGCCCGCGGCCGGCTGGTAGGTCAGGGTGTGTTCATTGTCGACCAACGGTGCGTAGTGGTCCTTGTTGTCCATCAGCACCAGTTTCTCGCCCTGGGTGGTCTGTTCGAAAGCGAAGAAGATGCCTTCGTGTTCCAGCCAGCGGCAGAGGAAATCCCAATCGCTCTCATGGTACTGCACCAGGTACGGGCGTTTGGGATAGTCGGCGGCGCGCAGATTGGAGACCGCGAAGTCGCGGCCGGCCTGCATACCGTAGGGGCGCAGGACCTCCTGGATCACATCGATGATGGTCTGCTGCTCCTTCATGAACACCCGGCAGCGGCGCGAACGCGTCAGCAGCCACAGGCGTGGCACCAGGGTCAGGCGCACCTGGAAGCCGTCTTCACGCCGCCCGAGCAATTGGGCGTCAGCGATCAGCCCGCCGATGCGCCGCGCGCCGACGTGGACGATCTCGGCGGACTTCTGGGGATCGATGGTCAGGGCGGCATTGCCGTCGAGCAGGTCGGCCAGCACCGGCGCCTCGTCGGTATCGATGACGTCGATCTCGTAACGGTAGAGCTGACTGATGCGCTCGACCCCGTCGAAGCGCTGCACGTGAAAACGTTCCGCCGGGGTGCCGGCCAAGGTGAACCCGAAGGTGGCTCCGGGCAACATGCGCCATTTGGCCATGGGATGCTCCTCTGTCGGCGCGAAGCCGTCTATCATCGGCACTGCTTGGTCGGGAACGGTCCCGATGTACCTGCCCATCCTTGCATGGCAACCGCAGGCGGCATTCTGCGGAGCGTTCGCGGGCGGCACCCCGCATCATCAGCAACGATGATCGGTGCGCCTCCAGGTCTCTGAATCCGCTCCTCCCACATCCCCAGGATGGTCATGGTCGATCTCGCCAACATTCCCGCCCTCGGCACCACCCCGGTTCCCGGTGATCTGCCGGCCGGCGACTCCCTGCGTTACGATCCCGACTACGAGGCGCTCTCCGCCGAGTTGGGCAAGCTCGGGACACCCGATGCCAGCACCATCGACTGGAAGCTGGTGGTCAATCGCGCGGCCTCGTTGCTGGAGCGCACCAAGGACCTCGTCCTCGCCAGTGCGCTCAGCCACGGCCTGTTGCTGACCCACGGCATGGAAGGGTACGCCGCCGGTCTGAAAGCCCTGCACGGCATGGTGACGACCTTCTGGGACGATGTGCTGCCGGCGAAGAGCCGCATGCGTGCTCGGACCTCGGCCTTCTCGTGGCTGTCGGAACGTGCCGAGGCCTTCTTCAGCGATCCGGCCAACGCCTCGGCATTGGATCCCGCGCAGGTTGTCGCCTGCGCCACGACGGCGGAGGAGCTCTTTGTCTTCTGCTCGCCGGACAAGCTCGAAGGCGAGGACTCGGGCCTTGGTGGCCTGCTGCGCTGCCTGCGTGAGGCGAAAGTGAAGGTCAGTGGCGGTATCGCAGATGCTGGCGGAGCGCCGGCCGATGGTGCCGATGGCAGTTCCGCGTCGTCATCCACTTCGGGAGGCCGATCCATGTCCATCAACATTCCGGCTGCCGGTTCGGCGCTTAATCCCTCCGGGGTCATCGCCACCCGTGATGAAGCCTTCCGTCGTCTCGCTGATCTGGCGGAGTTCTTCACCAAGGCCGAACCGCTGAGTCCGGTCGGTCACCTGCTGCAACGTGCCTCCAAGTGGGGCAAGCTGTCGTACAAGGAGCTCTACACCGAACTGTTGGCGCAGAACCGCGACGCGCGCGTGCTGCTGCTCGATGGGCTTGGCATCAAACGCGAGGAAGGCGATTCCTGACCGGACTCCGCTGCGCACACCCCTGACCAAGGCGATCCGTCATGACCGATGCAGATGATCTTCTCGCCTCCATTGCGGATGCCTCGCAGGCGGCATCGCATGGCACGCCTGCGCCGGGTGCAGGCGTCGGTCGTGCGGCCAACCTCATCGGACAGGTGAGCAAACAGGTGGCGAAGGAATCCGCCGCCGCCCGTCCGCCAGTCGCGGAGGTGGCCAGCATCGAGGTGCTGCTCGGCTGGGAGGAGAACGCTTGGCGTACGTTCCTCGACAAGGCCCCGACCGATGCGCTGATCGCGTGTCTGGTCGATGCGAGCCAGGCGTTCCGTGCCCGGGTGGTCAATGCACTCGACGATGAATCGCGCATCTGGGTCAAACAGAATCTCAAACTGCTGACCGAGATCACCCCGGCGCTGCGTGACCATGCGCGCGAACAGGTGCTGGCCGCGGCCAATCGGCTGATCGCCGGGGCCGTGCTTCCGCATCCTGGCCAACGCAAGCCGCGCACGGAGCAGGAACCCACCGCACCCGCAGCGAAACCCGCGTCGCAGGTCCCGCGCGTCGATGTCGGTTTTGGCGGCTTCTCTCCCACGCCCGCCAAGGGCTCGCCGGTGATCGCGGACAGCGCGACACCCGCCGCCGCACCGGAGCAGGAGAGCGTCGACCAGGAGAGCGTCGATGAAGTGGCTCCGCTCGCCAGTTCGCAGGGCGTCGGCCTTGGCGCGGAGATGACCTTCAGTCGTCAACCCGGTGATCCCACCATCGCGCTGGTGTCGGAAGTGGTGAGACTCGCCAAGGGCAAAGCCCCAGCGGAACTCGCCGCCCTTGCCGGGCATCTCAATCAACCGCTGCTGGTCGAAGGCCTGCGCCTGATCGCCCAGAGCATCGACGCGAACCAACTCGCCACCGCGTTGTATGCGGCTCAGGCCGACCTGGTGGCGGAATACAGCAAACAACTCGACGTCATGCGCGAGGGTCTGCTGGCGATCCGTTTCGGTGAAGGGGTCGACGAGTTCAGACGCCGCGTCGATGGCTGAGTACTGCAATGCCGACGGTTGCCGACGACATTGCTGAAATGATCGCGGCGCTTGCGGTAGAAGGTGAACGTGCGCCCCGCGCCGCGCTGAAACGTCTGATGCTGATCGGTGAGGCGGCCTTTCCTGCACTTCTGACCGCCGCACAACAATCACCGGACCTCCGCATCCGGCGCTGGGCATTGGAAGGAATTGCTGAGTTCGGGGATCGTCGGGTGCGCCGGATCCTGCTGTCGGCACTGACTGATGAAGCCATGACCATCCGACTGCATGCCATCCATGCATTGGTTTCGCGTGGTGATCGTCGGACTGGCCCCCAACTCATTCCCTTGCTCACGGACGTCAGCGGTGGCATCCGCGTCAACGCGGCTCAGGCGTTGGGTACCTTGTGCATCGCCATCGCCGGACCGGCCCTGATCAAAGCCCTACGTGATCAGCAGTGGTACGTGCGGCAGACAGCTGCCTGGGCCTTGGGAGAGTTGCGCTGCACGACAGCGCGCAATGCCTTGCGGCGTTGTCTGGTCGATGACCGTAAGGCGGTGCGGGTGGAGGCGACGCTGGCGTTGCGGCAGATGGACGCGAGGAAGTCGGTTCAGGTGATGAAATCGACGTAACGAGTCCCTCACGTCTGTGGGTTGCGGACAGACATCGGTCAGAGACAACGGCGACATCAACCTGCCACTTGGAACCTCGACTGTGGGTTGCGGACAGACATCGGTCAGAGACAACCTGGCGGCGGTCACCACACTAGGGCTATCGGCTGTGGGTTGCGGACAGACATCGGTCAGAGACAACGGACGCGGAGGACACGATCCTCACCGAGCTGCTGTGGGTTGCGGACAGACATCGGTCAGAGACAACAGTGGTCCAACGGTACCAGAAGTACAAGTCGCTGTGGGTTGCGGACAGACATCGGTCAGAGACAACTTTGTTGGCGACACCGTAGACCTTGACACGGCTGTGGGTTGCGGACAGACATCGGTCAGAGACAACCAACGCGACGGTGCCGCCCACGAGCATTCCGCTGTGGGTTGCGGACAGACATCGGTCAGAGACAACCCCGTCCTTGTCGTCCCACCCCGATGCGATCCAGGTAGTCGCGCATGATCGCCAACTCTTTGTCGTTGATTTCAACCACCTGATCAACCACTCGCGTCAGGAGCTGTTGCAGCGGGTGGCCACCCATCGCGACACAAGCCTCCCGGAGCGCGCCGATGGTGCTCGGATGCAATTCAACTTTTAGGATCATGTGCGGCGTACCTTTCCGCCCTCGCGAATCAGGGTGATGCCGGTCGGTGTCGTCAATCTGCCGAGTTGTCTGAACAGCACGACGGCCTCTATCTCCAGCATGACCTTGGTGACGTTCAGGAGTGGGTGCTCGATGTCCTCGTAGTGAATGGTCAGGCCGATGGGCAACCGGGCTGGATGGCGAAGCTCCCAGATCATTCCTTCCAGATTAAGCCGTTCGATGCGTTCGATGGTCGCAGACAAGAAAGTCCCTTGGTCTCGTTTGGATATACCCGGACTTGTCCGTTTTGGGATCAACCCGCAGATCGAAATCCGCAGCTCGCATGGTCCTGACGGACCATGCGAGGATCATGACTATTTCCGCAACCCTTGAAAATTCTTCCGCGTTGGAAAACGGTCCAGAGGTTTTCGGGATTGATGGTGGTGAAAGGCATAGTTGGGGTCTGGTCGGGGGAGGAGAGCGAACGTGCGAAACGTAAGCGCAACGAGCATGAGGCAAGCGCCTGAGGCGTTGGGCGTTCGGCGTTGGGCGTTCGGCGTTCGGCGTTCGGCGTTCGGCTCAGAAGTCGTCGTACACGCCCGGTCGCGCTTTGTACGTCAGGCCGCCGATGGTCAGCGAGGTGCCGAGCGTCAAGGCCTTCCACGGCGCGCCGGGTTCATGGGCGCGCCAGATCCAGCGGCCGTTGAACAACGCGATCGAACATGCGCCGTCGCCCTTGGCTCCGTGCGGGATGAGCATCGCGTCGCTGACACCGAGGGTCACGCGGCGCAGGACCAGGGCGTAGGCCAGCTCCGGACGATTGCGCGGGCGGGTGATGGTCACCGCGTCGAACAGGTGGTCGGTGTCGAGTCCACACGCCGCGCTGCCGTTGGACGGTGACGTGCCGAGCAGTTCCAGTTGACGTACGCCCTGACGGGCGTGGACGTGCATGGTCAGCGCCACGGCACCAGCGACCAGCACCGCATGATCGCGACCATGATCGAGCGTCTTTGCCATCTTCGCAGCGAGCGCGGTGCCATCCAGGCTGGTGCCGTTGCCGCTGCCGATGTCTTCGATCAGCAGTGCAGCGCGCACCACGTCGTAGGCGAGTTGGAAGTGTTGCCGGCTGACCTTCAGGCAGTCGTCCTTGAAGGTGGTGGTCGGGTAATTGCGCAGGCAGATGTCGACCGGGGTCTCGCGCAGTTTGCCGAGCAGCAGCTTCGGTTTGCCGAACAACATCAGCAGGCGTTCGCTCTCGCCGCCGCCGCCGCCGGCAAGCGTCACCCACGGGCTGACCAGCGCGCCATCGAGTCCGCCTTCCAGGCGTTCCCCAGGGGCCGGGGTGCCGTGGCTGCCCGGTGCGACCACCGTCTCGTCGTTGGCGGTGATCGGTTTGAAGCCGATCGGCGTCGGCACCTTCACCAGCTCAGCGTAGCTGGCGCGTTTTTGATAACCGCCGCCGGTGAGCATGCGCGCCAGCATGGTCTCGGTCGCCTGGGAATCCGGTGAGGGGGTCGCGGGTGGACGTGGCGCCAGGTTCTGCTGCGTCACCACCGCGCCGGGTTGCTGACCGAGGGCGGCGAGCGCGGCATCGACCGCGCTCAGCAAGGCTGCGGGATCGGCGTAACGATCCTCCGGCTTCTTTGCCATGCAGCGGCTGATGATCGCCGCCGTGGCAGGACTCACCGTGGGCTTCAGCGCACGTACATCGGGTATCGGCGCGGTACGGTGCGCGTGCAGCACTTCCTGAAAGCGGCCCTGGTAGCACTCGCGTCCGCTCAGGGCGTAGAACAGCACGGCCCCCAGGGCATAGAGGTCGGAACGGATGTCGATGGTGCTCGCGCCGACGACCTGCTCGGGCGACATGTAGGCCGGGCTGCCGATCAGCGCACCCTGCATGGTCAGCACGGTCGAGGTCTTCGCCGTCGAACGCGCGATGCCGAAGTCAGCGAGCTTGGCCTGGCCATCGGTGCTGGCGAAGAGATTGGCCGGTTTCAGATCGCGGTGGACCAGTTCGCGACGATGCGCCTCGGTCAAGGCCCCGGCGATGTGGTGGATGATGGTCAATGCCAATGCTTCGGGCAGGCCGCGACCTTCGGCCAGTTCCTTGAGATCATCCCACGGCACGAACTCCAGCACCATGTAGGGCGTGCCGTCGACCTCGCCGCCGCCAAGGCAGCGCACCACTCCTGGGTGGTCGATCTCCTGCATGATCTTCTGTTCGCGGGCGAAACGCGCGTGCAGTTCGTCAGCACCCGAGAGGTCCCGGCGCATGGACTTCACCACCACCAGTTTCTGATCCGGGCCGCTGGTCAGCCAGACGTTGCCCATGCCGCCGGTGGCGAGGTGGGCGAGCGGACGGTAGGGACCGAAATGAGGTTGTTCCGGACGTGCCAGGTATTTCAGCAGTTCCTTCGCCAAGGCGGTGCTGAGGCCATCGGCGTCGGACAGCCAGCGGCGCACCCGTTCCAGATCGTTCAGGCCGCGACTGGTCAGCACTTCGCCCAGACGAACGCTCTGCAACGGATCAAGGATCCGCCGCTTGCGCGCCGTATGGCCGAGAGCCTCTGCCAACGCGGTATAGGTCATCCGTCCAGCTCCAGCGTGGGCAGTTGAGCGAGCGAGCGGCAGGTGGCAAGCCGGTGGCTCATGGTGCGATTTCCACCGTGGGTCAAGCGGGAGGAAACCGTGCGATTGCAACTGGCACGATCTGTCCTGTGGGCTATGGTCAGCCGCTCGTCGTCAGCCGCCTTGCGCATGGTGCGTAATGCGGGCGCGACCCGGTAACCGTCCATCGTATGAGCGACCAACCTCCGCCGCTGAAGGACCCTTTCGCCATCGGTGACGATGAGCGGGAGAACCGTGCCCGGCGTACGCCCGTACCGGGCGGCCTGGCGGAATTGCCCGACCCGTTCGCGCATCGTCCGGTCCCAGTGGAAAACACTCCGGCACCGCAGCCAGCAACGCGTGCGCTGCGCCGCCCGGCGCTCAGCGACACGCCGGTGGCGCGCAAACCATTCACGTTGGTGATGCCGGCAGCCCTCGTTCCTGAAACAGTTCCTGAAACAGTTCCTGAAACAGCGCCTGACGCCGTACCTGGCGCAGCGCCGGGTGTCGTGCCGCCGGCTGCGCCAAGCGATCCGGATACCAGCAACCTGGCGACCGTGGTGATGCCCGGGTTCACCGGGCTGAGCGGGCGCGAGATGACCATGCCGGGGACGCCGGCGGAGGGCTCGACGCCTTCTGCGGTGCTGGGCATGGATGCGGCGCTGCTGACCGGGCGCGAGATGACCATGCCAGCGACGCCGGCGGAGGGCTCGACGCCCGTGCTGGGTGCGGAACCGACGCTGCTGACCGGGCGCGAGATGACCATGCCGGCGACGCCGGTCGCAGGCTCGACCACGGAACCTCACAGTGATGTGGGACGCGCAGCGCTGCACACGCCACGCACCATGGTGGGGTTCGAGGGCATGGCTCCTCGGCCCCGTTCGGCGACGGGGAAACCCGCGACCGGCATCCGCAATTCCACCACCGCCACCAGCGATGATGCTTGGCATTACCAGGGACGCGCGGGTCCGTTCACCGGGCAGGAATGGGGCGACTGGGACATCGGCGGCATCCTTGGCGAAGGCGGCATGGGCGCGGTTTACCGCGCGAAGCAGACTAGCCTCAACCGTCGTGTCGCGCTCAAGGTGTTGTCACCCAATCTCGCCGCCGACCTGCGCCTGCTGCAACGTTTTCAGCTCGAAGCGCGAACCGCTTCGCTGTTGGCCTCGCCGAATGTCGTGCAGGTGTTCGCCGCGGGCGAGTTCGAAGGCAACCACTTCTTCGTCATGGAGTACGTCGAGGGTCGCGATCTCTACGACGTGATGAAAGAACGCGCCGCCGAGGGCAAGGGTTTCACGCCCGACGAGGCCGCCGACATTGTCATCCAGGCGGGCAAGGGTTTGGTCGAAGCCGGACGCATCGGCGTGGTCCACCGCGACATCAAGCCGCCCAACCTGATGGTGACCAACGATGGCTTGGTCAAGGTTGCCGATTTCGGCATCGTCAAAGTGATGGGTGAAGCCGTGCTGACAATGACCGGTCAGGCGGTCGGCACGCCGTCGTACGTCAGCCCCGAACAGGGCCGCGGTGATTCGAACATCGATCAACGCAGCGATCTCTACAGCCTGGGTGTGGTGTTCTACGAACTGCTCACCGGCAAGAAGCCGTTCGAGGGCTCGACGCCCAATGCCATCATCTATCAGCATTGTTACGGCGAACCGAAGCTGCCGCGCGAACTGAATCCGGCGATCGACGAGAAGTACCAGGCGGTGGTGCTCAAATGTCTGCAAAAGAAACCGGAGAACCGTTATCAGAACGCCGCTGAGCTGATTCGCGACCTGGAGGACATCCGCTCCGGTCGCATGCTTGCCACCGCGCTCGCCAACTACCGTCAGGGCACCGGCGCCGATGAGGCCAAGCGCGAGAACATGAGCTGGTCCCAGCGCCATCTGCTCATGCTGGTCGCGGCGATCGGCCTGGTGGTGATCGCCGCCGGCCTCGGGATCTGGTGGATGATCGTCGCCAACGCGACGGACAACTACAACAAGGAGCGCGAACTGGTGCGCGCTCAGGAACTGTTCGAGGTCCTCAAGGTCCTCGACAGTCCAAAACCGGTCCCGCCCAGCGCGGTGGAAAATCTGCAGAAATACGAGGTGCTCTCGGCCGCCGATCAGGACCTCGTGCGTCTGTGGCGCAGCAAGATCCGCCACGTGGATGAACTCAAGACCAAGCTGAAGATCCTCGACGGCAGCACCTTGTCGTTGCAGCAGCGGCTTCAGGTTAAAACCGATCTGCTGGAGTACCAGAAACTCGTCGGCGTCGATGATCCCAATCTCGTGACCTGGAAGGAGACGCTGGAGTACCTCGACAAGGACGAGCGCGATGCGCGCACGCGCTTGCGCCAGATCGACCAGGGCGATCTCAACCTCTCGACCATCCAGGCGAACCAGGCGGTGCTCGCCCAGCTCAGCTTGATGGTGGGCAAGGAGGATCCGCTGGTCAAACGCATGACCATCCGCTTTGCCGAGATCATCGCCCGCGGCGACCGTCTGGCGGAGAGTCTGGCGGCGCTCGACACCGATCAGGTCATCACCGATGTGGCGCGCACACGCCTGAGCGATGAACTCAAGGAATTGGAACGGCTCGCTGGCAAGCGTGATGACCGCATGGTGCGCTGGGACGCGAAGCTGACCTCCAACGCCACCCGCATCGCACAAGTGCGCACGCAGGTACGTCAGCGGTTGGGCGATCAGCGGCTGCCGTCGATCGCACTCCAGCTCGAACTGAGCAAGGACCTCGCCGAACTGAAGGAGCTGATCGACGAAAACGATCCGGAGCTCCAGGCATGGAAGGGCCGTTTTGCCGCCACCCACGCCGAGATCGAAGCCTTGCGCAAGCGCCTTGCGCGTCTCGATCAGCCCAACCTGTTGTCCCTCGCCGAAGTCGAACCGCTCGCGGGCATGCTCGGCGCCTTGCGTGACTTGGTCGGTGACGGTGATGAACAACTGCTCGCGTGGCGCAAACGCCATCAGGCAGCGGTGGCCCGCCACGGCGAGTTGCGCAACGCCCTTATGCGCCTCGACAATCCCGAGCCGCTGACGCTCGATGATCAGCGGTTGCTTGCCGGTGCGCGCGAACTCTTCGCCAGCGTCGGCGGCCTGTCGGAAGAACAGGACGCGGTCTACCTGCGGCGACTCAACGATGAACGGGTGCAGACCCAGGGGCGCGTCGAACGTCTGCGCCTGCTCGATCAGGTCGCGGTGGTGCCGACCGGCAGGTGGCAGGACCTCGACATCTACGCTCGCCAAGCCGGCGAGGAGGACCCCGATGTGGTGCGCTGGAAGGCCAAGCGCGCCCGTATCGAACAGCTCACCACGCAGCTCGCTCCGCTGAGCGCAGCCGCGCCACTGCCAGACGAGGTTGATGAACGGCTCAACCAGCTTACCGCGGTGATCGGCGAGGCCGGCGTGCGTGAGTGGCGCGTCAAGGTGGCGCGTGTACGTGCCGTTGCCGAGTCCTTGGCTCCGCTCGACCGCAGCGAGCCGCTGCCATTCAGCGCGGCAGGCGATCTTGCCGAGTTCGCTGGCCTGGTTGGCGAGCAAGACGAGCGCTATCGCCGCTGGCGCAGCAAGGTCGACCGGGTCGCCACGTTGGTGGCTGCGCTGACGCAAGGACTCGCGCTCTACGGCCACTCGCCGGCGGGTTACGCCCGGCTCCAAGCCGAGCACCGCGAGCTCGCCACGCTGGTATCGCCGCAGGATCCGCAGGTGCTGGCGTGGGCACCGCGCCTGGAGCACTTGGTCGGTCCACCCACGCCGGCCTGGGCGCGTGACCACGGCCGTGACGATTTCGGCGTGTGGGCCGACCTCGCTGTTGCTGATAGAGCCGATAGAGCCGATAGAGCCGATGGGGCCGATGGGCTGGTCCAACGTTTCCGCTTCGTGCCTGCGGGCACCTTCACTATCGGCAGTCCCGAGGATGAAGCCGGTCGCGAGGTCGACGAGACGCAGGTGCGCGTGACCTTAAGCAAAGCCTTCTGGTTGGCCGACACCGAGGTCACCCAGGCGGTCTGGCGCCAAGTCACCGGTCGCAACCCCGCACGCCATGTTGGCGAAGATCGTCCGATCGAACGCGTGTCGTGGAACGACGCGCAGGAGTTCATCGCTGCGCTGCACCAACGTACGGCCGCGCCGCTGCGCCTGCCGACCGAGGCCGAATGGGAATACGCAGCACGTGCCGGCGGGACTGGCACGATCAGCAGCGCGCGCAGCGATGCCAACGGACTGGGCAGCTTGGCGTGGTTCGACGCCAACGCCGGTTCGGTCAGCAAGGCGGTCAAGCTGCGCTTCGCCAATCCCATCGGCCTCTATGACCTGCATGGCAATGTGTGGGAGTGGTGCCAGGACCGCTACGCGCCGTACACCACGGTGCCGGTGAGCGACCCGCTCGGCCGTGATGGCGAGACCATCGTTGCGCGTGGTGGTTCCTGGGGTGATCCGGCGGTGACGCTGCGGGTCGCCAACCGTGCGTCACTCAAACGCGAACTGCGTTCGGCGTATGTCGGCATGCGTCTGGCCTGCGAGGTCGCCTGGACGTCGCAGCAGCCCCAGGCACCCATGATCAACGTGCCTGTTCCGCTACCGCCGACGGATGTCCCGACTCCGCCGGTGCCCGCGAGCGAACCGCTCGTGCCGGCGGCGAGCACTCCGGCAGAACCGTCGCCGGTTCCTGCCGAGCCGAGCGCACCAGCCGGCGAACCCGCGAATGCCGCCCCGATGTCCTTGGTCACACCTCCCGCAGCCCCTGAAGTTCCATGAGCCATCTGCGCCTGCACACCTTCCTGCTCTGTGGTGTCTGTGGGATGATCGGATCCACGTTGTCGGCGGCGGACGCGGAACTGGTGACCCGTGATCTGTTCATCTCCTTCGATTCGCAGCCGACCGATTTCGCCTTCACCGCCAAGAGCAACGTCGGCACCACCACGGGCGACGACGCGTTTGACAGCGGGCTAGGCATCAGCGTCGGTGGCCGCTGGTCTTTCACCCAATCTGGGTCGAGCCTGGGATTGGTGATCGGCGGCGATCTTGATGTCACCTCCTACCAGTACGAGAACAGCGCCGAGAACCTGACGTTCGGCGCACGTTTGATCGTCGGCGCCGGGTGGGCCATCAGCGATCGCTGGGAACTGCTGCTGGAACCGACCATCGAGTATGGTGTCGCTTCCTTCACCTTTCCCGCGACCCAATCCTATGCCGCCTACGAAGCGGATGGCACCTTCTTCGGTTATGGTCTGCGCCTGAACGCCATCCACCGTTTCACCGACCGTTGGGCGGTGATGGGCGCGCTGGGCTGGAAACGCATCGACAACGACCTCAGCGGCGACGGCATCGACCTGACCCTCGAACAGGAGGGCGTGAGCATCAGCATCGGCCTGCTCTACCGTCTGTCGGCAGCTCCGGCGCGGGTGGAGTGAACGACCCGTGGATATTCTGCTGACGAACATCTGGAGGTTCGCCGCCTGGGCGGTCGTGTTGGCGTTGCTAGTCAGCGCACCGGTGTCGGCGGCGGACAATTTCCTGGTCACCACCACCACGCAGCAGACTGCCGGTGCGCCGTTCACCATCACGGTCACCGCGCGCACCGGCACGACGACTGATGCCGCTTATGTCGGTACCATCAGCGTGAGCAGCTCCGATGTGCAGGCGGTGCTACCGACCAATTACACCTTTGTCGCCGGAGACAACGGCATCCGGCAGTTCACCGCGGTCGAATTGCGGACGGCAGGTGTGCAGACCATCACGGCGACCGATGTCGGTACACCAGCGATCACCGGCATCTCCGATGGGATCACGGTGAATCCGGCTGCGGCGAGCCAGTTGGTGGTGAGTGGGTTCGCCGATCCCACGGTGGCCGGGGTGCCGCACGACGTGACGGTCACCGCGCGCGACGCCTTCGGCAACACGGCGACCGGCTACACCGGCACGGTGGCGATCACCAGCAGCGACACAGCGGCGGTGCTGCCATCTGCTGCGACCCTGACGGCGGGGACGGGGAACTTCAGCGTCCAGCTCCGGACCGCCCCAGGGCCGTGGGCGATCATCGCCACCGATATTGTGACCTCGACGGTCATCGGGACACAGAGCGGTATTGATGTCACCCCGGCGGCCGCCAATCGGCTCGCCATCACTCAGATGCCGACCTCTGCCATCGCTGACACGGTGTTGTCGCCGCAACCGGTCATCCACATCCAGGATGCGTTCGGCAACTTGGTCGACGACGACACCACCACGGTCACTGCGGCCCTGACCACGGGCACCCCAGGCCAGTTCAAGGGCACCAAGACCGTCACCGCCAGCAATGGCGTCGCGACCTTCACCAACCTGAAACACGATCGCGCCGAGAACATCGTCATCGCTTTCAGCAGCACGCCGTCATTGACCGGGGTGTCGAGTCCGACCATCGGTGTCGGATCGGGGGTCGCGTCCACGCTCCAGGTCAGCGGTTTCCCGTCGTCCCAGAGCGCGGGGACGCCGACCTCCGTGATCGTCACCGCCCTCGACGGCGTCGGTAACACCGCCACCGGCTACACCGGCACGGTCCATTTCACCAGCAACGACCCGCAAGCGATCCTGCCAGCGGATTACACCTTCCTCGTCAGCGACAACGGGGTGAAGACCTTTACCACGGCGGCGCAACTCCGCACGGTCGGGACGCGCAGCGTCACCGCGACGGACACCGGGACCGCCAGCATCACCGGAACGCAGGGGAGCATCACCGTCACGCCGGCCACCGCCATCCAACTGGGGTTCACCACCCAGCCCGGTTCGGCCACCGCCGGCGCGGCGTTCGCGACCCAGCCGGTGGTGCGCACGCGCGATGCCTACGGCAACAACTCGACCGTGGGCCTCGCGGCCAACGTGCCGGTGTCGATGACGTTGTCATTCGGCGCTGGTTCGCTGGCTGGCACCACCTCGATCAACGTCGGCACCTCGGGTACGCCGGGCATCGCCACCTTCAGCACCCTGCGCATCGACAATGCGAGCGGCACCAAGGTCGTGACCGCGTCGGCCACGCTCGATGGTTCGCCCGCGTCGATCGCCAGTTCATTGTTCACGGTCGCGCCGGATGTGGCGTTCCGACTCGGCATCCAGACCCAGCCGCCGGTCAGCGTCACCGCGGGTGCGACCTTCTCGCCAGCGCCGGTGATCACCATTCTCGACCAGTTCAACAACCTGCGCAGCGGCGACACCGTGACCGTCAGCGCGGCGCGCAGCGGTGGTACCGGCACCTTGCAGGGGACGACCGCGGTCAACGCCGTTGCGGGCGTGGCGACCTTCAGTGCCTTGTCGCATTCAGTCGCCAACGACATCACCATCCAGTTCACCAGCGGGTTGTTGCTGCCGGTCACTTCGTCGACCGTCACGGTGAATGCCGGTTCCGCCACCGCGCTCAAGATCACCGGTAACGCGACGCAAGTCGCGGGCACGGCAAATGCCATCACCATCACCGCCATCGATTCCCTGGGCAATGCCGTGAGCGGATATGCCGGCCTGGTGTCGTTGCTCTTTGGCGGCGGAAATCCGTCGACCAATCCGGTGACTGCTCCGACGGTCGAGAACTCCAGTGCGACTCCGATCGTGATTGGTTCGGCGACGGCGCTCACCTTCATCAATGGTGTGGCCACCACCAACCTGCGGCTGTATCGCATCGAATCCACGACCATCACGGTGAGCGACGGGACGCTCAGCGCATCCGGTGCGAACGACTTGGATGTCAGCGTCACTGCGGCGTCGGCGACGCGTCTGGTTATTACCGGCCCACCCACACTCACCGCCGGCGCGGTCGGCAACCTCACCATCACCGCCACCGATGTTTATGGCAACACCGACGCCACCTACATCAACACCCATGCGTTGACCTTCAGCGGTGCGGGTTCGTCGACCAATCCGGTGACTGCTCCGACGGTCGAGAACAACGTCGGTACCCAGGTGGCTTTCGGCGGGTCCACGTCGCTGGTCTTCACCGCTGGCGTGACGGTGGTCAACGGGATCCCAGGCAATGGGCGGATGCGTCTGCATCAGGTCGGGAGCGCACTCATCGCTGCGAGCGATGGTGCGATCGCGGCGGCCGGCAGTGATCGTTTGTCCGTCAGCGTGACCCATGCGGCGGCGAACAAGCTGGTGGTCGGTGGTTCGGCGAGCCAGACCGCCGGACAGACGCAGAACATCACCGTCACCATCCAGGACCAGTACGGCAACACCGCCACGTCGCAGGGTGGCCCGATGGGTGTGACCTTCGCCATCAGTGACATCGGCGGTGGATTCAATCAGAGCGACAACCGTCCACGGGTCAGCCGCCACACCTCGGGGATGGAGATCGACTTCGGCAACCTGACGTCGTTGCAGTTCCTCAACGGGGTGGCGAGTGTCGTCAACGATGCGCCGCAATGCCGCATGCGTCTGGTCAAGGCGGGCACCCATTCAGTCACGGCGACCGCCAGCGGTCTGTTCGCCAGCACACCGTTGTCGGTGACGGTGAATGCCGGAGCGGCGAGCCGGTTGGGTATCGCCAGCGTGGGCACGCTTACGCCGACGGTTGGCGAGGCGACCACGGTCACGGTGGTCCTGCGCGATGACGGCGGCAATACCGTCACCGGTTCCACCGCCATCGACCTGACGTTGAGTGCATCGCCGACCGCCGGCAGCCTGCGTGGTGGGTACGGCGGGGCGCAGATCGCTGCCGGCGCCAGCGGGACGACCATCACCGGCGTCATACTCGAGCGGGCCGAAAACACGGTACTGCAGGTCGACGACAGCCCGGCGTTGTACGTTGCGGGCAGCAGTCAGACCATCGTTGTGCAGAACGACCAGCCGGTATTGGCGATCGCCAGCGGGACGTTGACGTATGCGGGTGGCAGCGGGGCGATCCCGTTCGGAACCCCGGGTATCGCGGTGAGTGATAGCAACAGTTCTGGTTTCTCACCCTTCTACTCCGGCGCGATCATCACCGTGTCGATCACCGCCGGCGGAGTACCGACCGAGGATCTGCTGCAGGTGCGCAGTGCCGGCGCCATCAACGTCAGTGGTACGACCGTGAAGTGGAACAACACGCCAATCGCGACCACCGCCGGCGGTGTCGCCGGCAACTCCTTGGTGGTCACGATCAATGGCGTGGATGTCCCGGAGGCCGGCGTCATGGCGCTCCTGGAAAATCTCTGCTTCCACAATATCGGCGGCGCCAACCCGGCCGTGGGCGTGCGTACCGTGTCGGTGGGATTCAACGACGGCAGCAGCACAGCACCGGGTGGCGCGCGTGCGGCAACCGCGGTTACCCGTACGGTGCAAGTGGTGGTGGGCAATGCGCTGCCGGTGATCGAAGCCAACGTCGAATTGTCGGTGGCCCGCAGCAGTACCACCGTGATCAGCAACACCACCCTGCGGGTCACCGATGAGGAAAGCGTCGCTGGCGCCGTGGTGTTCACCGTGGTGAATTTCCCCAGCGAAGGCGACCTGCTGCTCGGTGGAAACGTGCCGTTGTCGGCGGGTGGCGTGGAGACCTTCACCCAGGCGGATGTCGATGCCGGATCGCTGTCCTATCAGCATCAGGGCAGCAGCCTGCCCGGAGATGTGTTCACCTTCATCGTCAGCGACGGCACCAATCAACTGCCGGTAACAACCTTTAGCATCACCGTTCCAGGGGCGGATGCCAATCCGGTGCTGTTCCTGCCGCTCACCACGTTGACGTACAGCGAGGGTGCCGTGCCGAGCGTGTTGTTCCCCGCCGCACCCTTCGCCAGCGGAACGCTGGTGTCCGATGCCAACACCTTTGAATACTCCAATGGTTCGTTGCTCATCGAGATCGTCGATGCGAGCGGTACTGCTGACCCCCATGCCGGTGACCGCCTGAGCGTGCGTTCGCAGAGCATTCCCGCATTGCCGCAATATGATCAGTTCGGCCCTTACAATTTTACGCCCGAGATGGATTACACCGGCCACATCGCCCTGGTCGGCACGGATGTCGTGCGACGCCAGTATCCGTTCAACTACTATTGGCTGAACGACTACTACAACTATTACTACCCAGGGATGTTCCCCAATCCGGGCGGCCTGCCCTTTCCGTCTCCATCACCACCCACGGTGTATCCCAACAGTTGGTATTCCTTTTATTATCCTGTGCCCATCGACGTCCGCATCGCCAGGCAGGACACCATCCAGGCTGGCGTGGGAGGCCCATTGCGTTTTTCACTGTTGTCCGGCGTCGGTGCCGCCTTCGGCGATCCGATCGTCTCGGCGCAGGCGGTGGCACAGTTGATCGACAACCTCACCTTCACCAACGTGTCGGAGGATCCGCCGGAGCGTGATCGCTGGCTGCGCATCACTCTTGCCGAGGGCGCGCCGAGCACCGCGGTCGGCGTCGCGAGCATCAAACTCAAGATCACCCCATCGAACGATGCGCCGGTGTTCGAGATCCCCGCGCCGCCACCAGCACCGGTCGAGGTCATTGACGCGTTGGCAGGCGTGACCCTGCGTGTGCGGGTGCTCGCCAACGACCCCGATCTGCCGAGTGCCTCGTTGCTGACCTACAGCCTGATCATGGTCGATCCGGCAAGCTCCGGGGTCGCCACCATCAATTCCACCTCGGGTGCGCTCGATTTCACGCCGTTGGCGACCTTTGCCGATGACGTCATCTTGTCCGTACGCGCCACCGACAACCTAGGCGCGTTCACCGATGCCGCGGTCGAGGTCAATGTCGTTGCCGGCCCCACCACTCTTGGGCCGCTGGTCGTCAGCGATCCGCCCTTCGAGAGCTTCGCCGGGGAGGCGCTGAGCTACCCGTTGGTGA
Organism: Planctomycetota bacterium; assembly: GCA_013816485.1. Taxonomy (GTDB): domain Bacteria; phylum Planctomycetota; class UBA11346; order UBA11346; family UBA11346; genus BOG-1363. Next base: position 42,937 of record JACDEI010000005.1, on the reverse strand, counting down.
TCCGTCCCGATCCCTCGCTGCCCGCGCCAGGGGCAGGCACGGTCAGCGTGACCCTGGTTGGCGATGTGCCGTTCGGAGCGGTGCTGACTCCGACGCCTATGAATGAACTCGGCCCCGTCCTCACTGTTCCAGCTCTGGTACGTCCACCCGACGGCGTCTACACCTTCGGTATCCGTGTCGAAATCAATTACGGTGGCCCGACGGGCGAGGTGGGTTACCAGCCGGTGACGCTCAAAGTACGGGCCAGCGGAGCACCCAACTGATGCGCCTGCTGCTCATCATCTTGATCCTGGGTGTGCTCGGATGCGGCGGTTCGTCGAGTAGCGGCGTGACCTCCGCGGTGAGCCTGGGCACGGCGCCCTACGTCGTGCTCGATCTTGCGAGCGGCAGGCTCGATACGCGGGTCGCGATCCCCGATCTGACCACCAATCCCCAGTGGCGAACGACCAAGCTGGTGTTCCGGCGGCTGCCGACCACCACCGGCACGATCGGTGCGCCGAGCGCGGATCTCGGAACCGCGCTCGGCGATGCGCCGGTCACTGGGGTTGCGGTCGGCACCACCTTCCTCGCCGTCTTTGAACTCACCCAGAGCCAGTGGACCGCCCTCGGTGGTTCGGCGGTCTGGCTTGATCCGGCGCTACGTGCGGCCGGCGGCGATGTGATCGCTGCGGGTGCACCGGCATTCGCCATTTCGCACAGCGAGGCGACCGCGCTGTGCAGCAACTATTCCACCGGGCGTTCCTTCCGTCTTGCCCTGCCGAGCGGTGCGACCTGGGAATTGGCGTGCCGTGCCGGCAACGGAGTCGGCTGGTTCGCCTGGGGTGATGCGATGGATCCGGATACTGTGCGACCATTCGCCGCGGTGTTTGAAACCCAGGCTGGCCAGGGTGGTCCACGGCAGGCGGATGGTTCGCGGCTGGCGAACGCCTTCGGTTACTTCGACCTGCACGGCAATGTCTGGGAGTGGTTGGCCGAGACCGATGGATTCGGCGATGGGCTGGTTTGTGGCGGGTCATGGAACGACACCGTGCCCTTGGCGCGGGCATCGAATCGCGTCACCCTCGATCCGACGGTGGCGCATCCGCTGGTGGGCGTGCGTTTGGTGCTGATCCCATGATGCTCCTGCGCCTTACCTGGTTGTGGTCGCTGGTGGTGATCGCTTCGGCGGCCACGCTCGATCTGCAGACCAGCGACTTGGCATACGTCGCCGGTAGCGGGGCGGTGCCGTTGGATGCCGCCGCCGACCTGAGCGATGCCGATTTCACCTCCGGTTCACCGCTTTCGCTCAGCATGGCCATCATCAGCGGCTTCGTCGCTGGCGAGGACCTGTTGCAGATCCGCGCGGTCGGTGCGGTGTCGGTGGCATCCGGGATGGTCTCGGTCTCGGGAACGCTCATCGGTTCGTACAGCGTCGCTGGCGCCGGCGCGCCCCTGAGCGTCACCATCATCCCCGGCAGCAATCCGACGCACGTGCAGACGCTGGTGCGGGCGCTGGCCTATCACAATCTCGCCGGAAGCGGTGCGAGCACGACGGATCGCGTCCTCCGCATCACGGTCACCGACCAGGACGGCCCGGTGCAGGCCGAGCGCACGGTGGCCGTCGGCGTCGGCAACGCCGCGCCCGCATTGACCATCGGCGGAACCTTGGCCGTGGCCCGTTCCACGCGTTTGGCCATCGGCGCTTCCGTGCTACTGGCCACCGACAATGAGGACGGTCCGAGTGAGTTGCGCTATCAGCTCGGAACTCTTCCGGCACACGGCAACCTGCTGTTGATGGATTTCGACACCGCGGGGAACTTCACCGGCAACGTGATCCTGGGTGGCAGCCGCACGGAATTCACCCAGGCGGATATCGACGCCGGCCGTCTGCGATATGATCATCAAGGTGGTGCCGAGCTCAGCGACAGCTTCACCTTGCGCGTGCGTGACAGTGCCGGCGTGGCGACGCCCCTGACCGCCTTGAGCATCACCATCACCGGAACGCTGACCAATCCAGTGATCACGCTGCCTGCGGGAACGCTCACCTGCACCGAGCAGCTTGCGGCGGTGGCAATGGATCCGACGGCGCCAGTGTCTCCACTCGCGGTCGTGATCAGTGACGGTGATTCACCACACTACCGGCGTGCTCAATTGGTGGTGCGACTAGTCGATGCGGGTGGTGCCACTGCTGCAACGGCCGGCGACACCATCAGTATCCGTGCGGCCAACGGCCAGACGCCATCCGCCTCACTCGCCGGATATATCTGCGTGATCGGTTCGGACATCTACATCCGTCACGTCGGCAACGCGGCGACGCTGCCGGACCAGAACAACATCCCGGCCGGCAATGCTTCTCCCGATCAACTGCTCGGCACCATCGATGCGACGGATGATGGCGTCGCCGGACGCCCGTTGCGCATCACCCTGGCCTCGACGGTGGTCTGGCAGAGCACGGACAATGGTGTTGCGGGTGACATCCTCGCCAACGAGAGCGAGATCGTCACGCGGGCCGCGGTGGCGCAGGTGATCGCCAATCTTCAATTGTCGCATCCGGGCGATGCGCCGCCCGCCGGATCACGTTTCATCGCGGTCACCCTGGCCGAAGCCACTCCCAACACCGCCTCCGGTACAGCCCAGCGCGCCATCAGTGTCGTGCCGGTCAACGACCCGCCGGCATTCACCGTGGTTGGACCGTTGGTGATGTCGGCGGTGGTTGGGCGACCGCTGCTGCTGACCCTGTTGGCCAACGATCCGGATCTGCCCAGCGGGGCATCCCTGACCTACACCCTGAAGAGCTCGTCGGCATCCGGGCTGACGCTCGATCCGGCAAGTGGTGCCGTGACCTGGATCCCACCCGATACCACGCCGGGCATCATCGAACTGGTGGCGGAAGATGAGGTCGCGGAGGAATCGCCGTCCTTGTTCATCACCATCAACCCGCTGGCGGGTCCGACCGCCGATCCGCCCTATATTGTCAGTGATCCGCTGGTCGAACTAGGTGAGGGTGAACTGATCTTCCATCCCTTCACTATCGTACCGCCGGCTGCCGGCGCACTCACGGTGGCGGTGGACGTGGTGGGCGATGCGCCACCTGGATATGACGTCGATCCGGTGTCGCTCGACGACCTGTCATGGGCATTGACGGCACCGAGCGTGCCGCGACCGGCGGACGGCATCTACACCTTCGGCCTGCGGGTCTCGATCACCACCGTCAGCGGGACTGAGATCGGCTATCAGCCGATCACCCTGGTGGTGGTCGGCGTCTCGGGGAGCAACTGATGCGCTCGCCGCTCATCATCATGGCTGCCTGTGCCCTGCTGGCCTCGTGTGGCGGCAGCGGGGGGGTCGCCGACGCAGTCGGGACCTTCACCTCACCGTACCTGGCGATCGATCTCGCCAGCGGCAAGTTGGAAGCCTATGCCAACCTTGATGCCGACGCGGTGCGGAGCGACCCGCAGTGGAAGACCACCAAGCTGTTGTTCCGTCGCCTCGAACTGGGCGGCACCATTGGCGTTTCAGGTTCCGCCCTGGGCGTCGATAGCGACGAGCCGACCCCGCGCACCGTCGCGCCGACGGTGATGTTCGTCGCGGTCTTCGAGGTGACGCAGGTACAGTGGACTGCCCTTGGTGGAACCGCACGTTGGTTGGAGCCGGGGCTGCGCGCCGCCGGCGGTTCAGTGGTGGCGGCCTCGGCACCCGCCTACGGACTCAACCGGGATGAAGTCGAAAGCGTCACTGCCGCGTACCACGCCGGACGCGACTACCTGCTCGCGCTGCCGACCAACGACCAATGGGAGGTCGCCTGTCGTGGCGGAACCAGCGGCACGTTGTTCTGGTGGGGCGACGCGCCGAGCGATGCGGTGGGTGTGGAGGTGCGTGCGGTGGTGGCAGAAAGCGCCGGCAGCATGGTCGGAGCGCAAGCGGTCGATAGCGGACGGTCGGCGAATCCCGCGGGATTGTACGACCTGCACGGCAATGTCTGGGAGTGGGTCGACAGTCCGAGCGGCACGGTGCGTGGCGGATCGTGGAACGATACCGTGGCGCAGGCGCGTGCGGCCAATCGCCTGGCACTGGATCAGACGATACATCATCCGCTGGTCGGAGCCCGTCTGCTGTTGATCCCGTGACGCGCGCGGACGTGGTGTGCGGGTATTGCGCCGGTTGCGTCGCTGGCGCTGGGATCCAGCATCCGCACGCATGAAACCACATCCTCCTGGTGCTGTCGCGAGTCTGGTGTTCGGCATCCTGGCAGTGCTTGCGGGACTCCTGCCGCTGGCGTTCGGTTTCCTTGCGTTGCTGTTCTGGTACGTCCCATTGCTTGGTCTGGCGTTCGGCGTGCTGGCGATCGTGTCTGCACGTCGCGCCAGTAGTTCGCTCACTGTATTGCCTGGCACCTTCGAACCCGGAGGCATGCACACCGCTGGGCTGGTGACTGGCATCATCGGGCTGGTGGTGTCGGCGTTGGTAGGACTGTGGTGTCTGATGATCATTGGTCTGATCAGCGCGCTCATCAGCGCGGCGACCACCGGTCAGCTGCCATCAACGCCGCCGCCGTTGCTCTGGTGAACAGAACCAGCGAATTGAATCAGCTAAAGAATCAGCTAAAGAATCAGCTAACTGATTCAGTGAGCTGATTCAACGATCAGCCCGCTGTGGGTGGCTTGGCCACCACCACCTGCGCAGCGCGCACGAGTTGGTCCTTCAGTTTGTAACCGGCGCGGAAGACCTGCACGATAGTGCCTTTGGGCACGTCCGCATTTTCTGCTTCAGCGAGCACCTCGTGCACCGCCGGATCGAACACGCCTTCGCAGGCGATCTGTTCGATGCCGGCACCACGCAGCGCTGCTTGGAGATTGGTCTGGATCATCGTCACGCCCTGGGCGAACTCGGCGAAGGCTTCCGGGGTGGCGGCGAGCACCGCGCGCTCCAGGTTGTCGAGTTCGGTCAGGATCGGTTTGACGAAACGGGCGACCGCGCGCGTGCCGGCCTCGTCGGCTTCCTTGCGCAGGCGCTTGCGCACGTTCTCGAACTCCGCCTGCGAGCGCATGCAGCGCTCCTTCCATTCACCGGCCTCGCGTTTGAGCGCTTCGAACTCAGCGGCGGAGATCGTGAGGTGCTCCTCGACCTGCGGCGTCGTCGAGTCGACGATGTCGTCGGGCTGGGGGGCCTCGGGAGCGGGTTGGGCGGCGTCATTGCTCATGGGATCACTCGTCTGGCGGGCGCCGAACAGGCGCGAGAAAAGGGTCACTCGAACAGGCTCTTCATGCGATCAAAGAAGCTCTTCTGCTCACCGGCCTTATCTTCGATCTCGCCGAGTTCCTTGAGCAGTTCCTTCTGGCGGTCGGTCAGGCGTTTGGGCACCTGCACGTGCACCACCACGATCTGGTCGCCGCGCCGGCCGCGTTCGTTGGGGACGCCCAGACCGCGCATGCGCAGCAGGTCGTTGGGTTGCGAGCCGGCGGGGATCTTGAGTTTGGCGGTGCCGTCGAGCGTCGGGACCTCGATCTCGGCGCCGAGTGCGGCCTGGGCGTAGGTCACCGGCACCTTGCACACCAGATCGTGGTCGTGGCGTTCGAAGAACGGATCGGCCTTCACCTGCACGTAGACGTAGAGGTCTCCGCGTGGTCCACCGTCGCGTCCGGGTTCACCTTCGCCGCTGACACGCAGACGACTGCCGTCCTCGATGCCGGCGGGGAGTGGCACCTTGATGGTGACCTTCTTGGGCACCGTACCCTGCGCGCGGCAGGTCGGACACGGATCACTGACGGTCTTGCCCTGGCCGCCGCACTGCGGGCAGGCGGTCTGCAACACGAACAGGCCCTGGCCCTGACGCACGACGCCGCGACCGCCGCAGAGTTTGCAGGTCACCGGCTTGGTGCCGGGTTTGGCGCCGGAGCCGTGACAGGTTTCGCAGTTCTCGTTGCGTTTGAGGTCGATGGTCTTGGAACAACCGGCCATCGCTTCGCGGAAGGTGATCTCCAAGCCGAGCTTCAGACTTGCGCCCTGGTTGGCCGCCTCGCGCCGTCCACCACCGCTGAAGAACTGGTCGAAGATCGAGCCGCCGCCGAAGACATCGCCGAACTGGGCGAAGATGTCTTCCATCGAGTTGAAGCCGCCACCCGCGTGGCCCATGCCGTCGACCCCGGCGTGGCCGTACTGGTCGTAGCGCTGGCGCTTATCGTCGCTCGACAGCACTTCATAGGCCTCGGCGGCCTCCTTGAACTTGCCCTCGGCTGCCTTGTCACCCGGGTTGCGGTCAGGGTGGTGCTGCATGGCCAGCTTGCGGTAGGCCTTCTTGATCTCGTCGGCGCTGGCACCTTTGGCCAATCCGAGGACCTCGTAGTAATCGCGTTTCGTCGTGGGCATGGGAGTGGTTCAGCCGGAATTGAAGGATGGTGAGCGGGTCAGCCTGACCCAATCGGGAGGTGCAAAGCACATCCCGCGCCAGTGGACGGCCGCAGGACCTGCGTCATTTGGCCGGTTGTCCGGCCACCGGCGCGGGGTCGGTCGGCTTGACCGTCGGCGGGTCGCCCAGGTCAAAGGCCGGCTGGCCGAGCAGTTGCCGGGAGAGCGCTAGCAGATCGCCGTCGGCCTTGTGCAGGCGTTTGCCCAGCAGGGGGCGCTGGTCGTCGGCGATGGTCTTGCGTTTTTCGATCGCGCTCAGGTATCGTTCGCCAGCCTTCAGCGGCTTGCCACTGTCGATGAAGGCGTGGACCTCCAGCAACAGCACCTCGATCTCGGCGAGGGCGGTTTCGGCCAGCGGATCTGGGCGGGTGTTCGCCTGCTTGAGGTAGGCGTCGGCGGCTTCCTCGGCTTTCTTCGCCGTGGCAGCGTCGATCGGCGCGGGTTGTTCCGTCACCGTGGGAACCGCGGGAACGGGCTTGGTCACGGGCGGAGCGTCAGCAGCGCCGAGCGCAGCGATGAGCAGGCCGAGTGCAGCGATGAGCAGGCCGAGTAGAAACGGACGCATCAGGCGACTCCCCGCAGGTGCGCGTCGAGGCGGACCGGTACTCCGGCGTGGTGCATCGCGTCCTTGATTCCACGCACGGTGTAATCGCCGTAATGCACCATGCTGGCAATCAGCGCGGCATCGGCGTGGCCGCCCTGCGGTCCAGCGGCGACAGCATCGATCAGGTGTTGTGGTGTACCGCCGCCGCCCGAGGCGATCACCGGGATGCGCACCGCGTCGGCGACCAGCCGCGTGATCGTCAGTTCGTAGCCGTTGCGCACGCCGTCGGTGTCGATGGCGTTGAGGCAGATCTCACCGGCTCCGCGGGCTTCGGCTTCCTGCGCCCACGCGACCGCGTCCTTGCCGGTCGGCGTGCGACCTCCGTCGATGACAACTTCATAGCCGGAGGGGATCGCCGCCGAGGCGGCGACCTTTTTCGCATCCATGCCGAGCACCACGCACTGCGCCCCGAACGCTTTTGCGCCGGCAGTCAGCAGCGCGGGATCGCGAACGGCGGGCGAGTTGAGCGAGACCTTCTCGGCACCAGCGAGCAGCACATCGCGCATCGCTTCGACCGAACGGATGCCGCCGCCGACCGAGAACGGGATGAAGATCGCTTCGGCCACGCGTCGTACCACGTCGATGAACAGGCCGCGTTTCTCCGCCGACGCGGTGATGTCGTAGAACACCAGCTCGTCGGCACCCTGTTCATAATAGCGCTGGGCGTAGTCAACCGGATCGCCCAGGTCGACGTTGCCTTGGAACTTCACCCCTTTGGTGACCTGTCCATTGCGGACGTCGAGGCAGACGATGACGCGTTTGGTGAGCATGGGCGGCAGATGGGATGTATCGCGGGGGCGCCAGTCCGGAAGTGGATCTGAGCCAATGATCATGCGACAGGTGTCGAACGGGAAGACTTCCGGACCTCCGGACTTCCGGACCTCCGGACCGTGGCAATTATGTCTCACATGGCCAAGAAGCAGGACTCCAGTTGGACCCCATCATGGCTGAAGCACCGCGCGCTGTTGGCGGGTGAGGCCATCCTAGTGGTGGGCGTGATCCAGGAACTGGTCCAACGGCAGATGAACCACCTGGGGCTGCCGCCCCATGGCAAGGTGCTGTGGATCATGGCCTGCACGCTCGGCGTGCTTGGTGTCCTGCTGCTGGTGGTGCAGACGGTGATCAAACGCAGTCTGGCCAAGACCCACGATGTGGTGCAGGGCATTCCGCTGCCGATGCCATTCCTGCTCGTGCATGCGGCGCTCTACGTCGGGTTGTTCTACCTCTACGCCTTTGTCTGGGACCTGCCGGTGTGGCCGCTATCGCCGTAGGCTGAGCAGCCGGTTGATCCTGGGCGCTCTCCAAGTTCCAGGTTGCGCTCAACGCCGCACCCCGCTGTCACTCAATCACCGCCGCAACGTTCGCAGGGTGCCCCGTGGCGTCGGCGAAGTCGTTGCTAGAACCCTGCCAGACCCCGCGGTGGAAGCGCTTTCGACCAGCGCTTCGATCCAACCCACAGGACTGTCCCATGTTGAACCCGCTGAAGTACCTCCGCTCCGCCACCTTGCTGCTCACCGCGCTTGCCGCCGGGGCAGCCGAACTTAATCCCGGCTTGGTCGGGGCGTTCTATCGCCACAGCGATCCGGCGAAGTTCCCGGCGGCTGATGGACTCGGCAAGCCGGTGCTGGTGCGCGTCGACCGCAACGTCGACTTCTCCGATGAAGGCGAGGGCGATTTCCACGGCTCGCGGCTGAACGAGAACTTTTATGTGCGTTGGATCGGCGTGCTCACCGTGCCCAAGGCTGGCACCTACGGTTTCGCCACCACCTCGGACGACGGCTCGCGCGTGACCATCGGCGGCAAGGTTGTGGTCGAGAACGGTGGCGTGCATGCGATGGTGAAGAAGAGCGGCACCATCGAACTCACCGCCGGTGAACATCCGATCGTGGTGGAGTTCATCCAGGGCGGCGGCGGCGCGGGGTGCATCCTCGCCTGGCAGCCACCAGGTGGTGGTGAGAGCGTCGTGCCGGCCAGCGCCTTTGGTCACAAACCGGGGCAAGAGGACATCGCCTACGACAAGGCGGCGTGGGAAAAGCTGCCATCGTCGGCCGCCGCGGGCGCACCGGCCTCGGATTACGGTCCGTACCTGACGCACTGCATCGACGCGTCGTTCCCGGTGGCGAAGAACAAGGCGTTCAAGGGCGTCGTCATCAAGCTGACGCCGGATGCCAGCGCCAACCTCTGCTTCGATACCGAGACCATGCGCGTGTCGTGCGCGTGGAGCGGCGGTTACCTCAAGATGCCGAAGAGCCGCGACGGTTTGGAAGGCCATCCGCAGGTCGCGGGTACGCCAGCGTTCGGCACCAAGCCCGGCCCCGGCTGGGCGAAAGGTGACAGCTTCGTCGATCCGCGTGCGAAGGCACAGGGTCCGCTGCCGGCGGACTGGGCGAAGTGGAAGGGCCTCTACCTCGACGGAGCGACCGTAGTGTTGTCGTACAGCGTCGGCACCGCGGCGGTGCTGGAGTCGCCGAGCTTCGCCGACGGCGTGTTTCTGCGGCGTTTCACCATCGGCGCGACTACCGCTCCGCTGACCATGCTGGTCGGCGAAGAGGACGGCGTGGCGGCGAGTGGTTCAGGTGCGAACGCCACCCTGGGTGCGGGCGGCACCATCACCGCGATCTCATTGATAGGCGCTCCTGCTGGCGCCGCGTTCGCCTCGGCGCCTGGGCGCGTGACGTTGACGCTCGCTGCGAGCGCGACGCCACGTTCGTTTGTCGTCGCGCTGGCGCGTGGTCCGGTGGAGGAGGCTTCCGGTGCGGTGGCGAAAACCATGACCAAGCCGATTGATCTGACCAAGCACACCACCGGCGGCGCGCCGCGCTGGGGCGAGGCGCTCAAGACCACCCTGGTCGAGAGCACCGCTGAAGGCGCGTACGTGGTCGACACCATCACGGTGCCGAACGAGAACCCGTGGAAGTCCTACATGCGCACCAGCGGTTTCGACTTCTTCGCCGATGGGCGCGCGGCGATCTGCACCATGGATGGTGACGTGTGGATCGTGTCCGACTTCGCCAAGGGCGAGACACCGACGTGGCGGCGCTTCGCCACCGGCATGTTCCAACCGCTCGGACTCAAGATCGTGGACGGCAAGGTGCACGTGCTCGGACGCGAGCAGCTCACCGTGCTGCACGATCTCAACAACGACGGCGAGGCGGATTTCTACCAGAACCTCAACAACGACTGCGTCGTTACCGAGAACTACCACGAGTTCGCGCTCGATCTGCAAACGGACAAAGCCGGCAACTTCTACTACGCCAAGGGCTCGCCCTGGCCGCCGCAGGTCACCAGTCCACACCAGGGCTGCATGATGAAGGTGAGCAAGGACGGCTCGAAGCTCGAGGTCTACGCCACCGGCCTGCGCGCGCCCAACGGCCTGGGCATGGGCCCGAACGATGAACTGACCTTCAGCGACAACCAGGGCCACTGGATCCCCGCGTGCAAGGTGAGTTGGGTGAAGCAGGGCGGTTTCTACGGCATGACGCCGGCGTCACACCAGAACCCAGCGCCGACCACGTTCGACAAGCCGCTTTTCTGGCTGCCGATGAACATGGACAACAGCAGCGGCGGTGAGGGTTGGGTGAAGGGCGACAAATGGGGGCCGTTCGACGGCCAGTTGCTGCACACCTCCTACGGCAAGGGCACGTTCTTCGTTTGCTACCACGAGGAGGTCGGCGGCAAGATGCAGGGTGGTGCGGTGAAACTGCCGCTGAACTTCGTCTCCGGCGTGATGCGCATCCGTCAGAACCCGGTCGATGGCCAAGTCTACGTCGCCGGCATGCGCGGTTGGCAGACCAGCGGCGCGCAGCCCGGCGCCTTCCAACGCGTGCGCTGGACCGGCAAGCCGGCCAACTTGCCGAAGACCATCCGTACGCAGAAGGACGCGTTGGTGATCACCTTCACCGATGCGCTGGCGAAGGATGCGGCGTCGGCCGACAATCTCGCCATCGAGGCGTGGAACTACAACTGGAGCGGCAACTACGGCTCGGCCGAGTTGAAGCCGAGTGATGGCAAGCAGGGGCACGACAAGATCACGCCGAGCGCGGTCACGCTCTCACCAGACGGCAAGACGCTGACCATCGGACTCCCTGGGCTGAAGCCGGTCGATCAGCTCAAGATCAAGTACAAGTTCGAGACCGCCGCCGGCGACGAGGCGAGCAACGAGATCTACTACACCATCAACGCCGTTCCGTAGGTAGCTGCGGTCTGCCCCTCACGCAGACGCGAAACACCGTGACTTCGTCACGGTGTTTCGCGTTGCGAAACCAAACCGTGTCCCCCGCTCGCACGCGCGCTCGGGGGATTGTTGTTCACGGACTCCGTCCGCTACGCCTGCCAAGGCCTCGGCCGGCCCTGGACCCGCACAATCTCAGGCTGGGCAGAGCGCTGTTGAGTGATGATTCATCGCTGCAGGCGCAGCCAGAAGCTCCGTCCGCCCTGGTACACCTGCACGATCAGTTCGCGGCGGTTCGCTAACGCGCTGGCGTCGTTGGTGGTGGTGAGCTGGCCGTGGGAGCGTTCGTGCAACAGGCGGTCGCCGGGTTTGAGGCCGGCGCCGGCGGCGACGCCGGCCGGTTCGATGCGGGTGATGACCAGACCGGCTTGGTCGTCGCTCGCCAGGGCGAGACCGAAACCGGGTAGCGCCACGCCCTGTTTCGCCGCGGTCGCGGCGGCGGCGGCTTCGAGCTTGCCGCGCAGGTCGTCCTCGGCGATCGGAGTAACGGTGCGTTCGCCCTCCTTGCCCTGGCGCCAGATGCGCAGGGTGAGCGGTTGGCCGAGGATGCTGCTGGCGACGCGCGCCTGGAACTGTTGCAGGCTGGCGATGCGGGTCTGGTTGATGGTGAGGATGATGTCGCCCGGTTCGAGTCCTGCCGTCGCGGCGGGACCACCCGGCACCACGCCGGTGACTTGCACCGCCTGCGTCTGCGCCAAGCCGAGCTTCTGCGCGTTCTCCGGCGTGATGTCGTCGAGGTTCACCCCGACCATCGGCCGGCGCACGCGGCCATATTGCCGCAGGTCGTCGGCGATGCGGCGTCCGAGGTTCGCCGGGATGGCGAAGCCCAGCCCGATGTTGGCGCCGGTGCTGCTCCTGATGCTGGCGTTGATGCCGAGCACGCGACCGTTGACGTCCACCAGCGGTCCGCCGCTGTTGCCGGGATTGATCGCGGCGTCGGTCTGAATGAAGGAGTCGAACCCGCCGAGCCCCATGCGGCTACCGATCGAACGGTCGGTCGCGGAGACGATGCCAGAGGTCGCGCTGTAGCCGACGCCGAGCGGGAAGCCGAGCGCCACCACCCAGTCGCCGACCTTCGCCTGGTCGCTGTCGGCCCAGTCGAGCGTCGGCAAGGCCGGCACCTCAACCTTGAGCACGGCGAGGTCGGATTCGGGATAGACGCCGACGTACTCCGCTTTCAGTTCGCGTTGATCGTTCAGCACCACGGCGATGCGGTCGTAGCCGATCGGTTGACCGTTGCGGCCGGTGACGAACTGCTGCTCGGCGTTGGTCTGCAGCACGACGTGGGCATTGGTGAGGATCCAACTCGCGGTGGCATCGCTGTGGAAGACGAAGCCGGAACCTTCACCGACCTCGACCTCGCGCTTCTCAGCGAACAGCCGGCCGCGGTAGAGGATCGGTCGCAGCCGTTCCTCACGCGTATGGATCGACACCACGCTCGGCGCGACCAGTTCGTGTACCAGGTTGACGGCGCGCGAGAACCGCGCGAGTTCGGCCGAAGCCTGGCGCAATTCGGCTTTGAGCTGTTCACGGCGGGCGTCCTCACCGGCGAACGCGGTCGTGAACGACAACAGCACCAGCAGGGCGTGGCGGGGCGACATGGGAACCTCCGACGGACAGCAGGACGAGGCGAACGACGGGAGTTTACCGCTCGGGACGTTCAGACGCCGCCGAAGCGGCGCTCGCGGGTCTGAAATTCGGCCAGGGCGGCATGGTAGGGGGCCACTCCGAAGTCGGGCCACAACGCCTCGACGCTGACGTATTCGGCGTAGGTCGCTTGCCAGGGCAGGAAGTTCGACAGGCGTTGCTCGCCGGCCGTGCGGATCACCAGATCGACATCCTCCGCACGCGGGGCGTAGAGGTGGGCCTGGATGGTTTCCTGGGTGATCTCGTGCGGCGCGATGCGGCCGGCGGCGACTTCGGTAGCGATGGCGCGGCAGGCGTCGGTCAGTTCATCGCGACCGCCGTAGCTGAGCGCTAGGCTCAGCACCATCGTGCGGTTGTCGGCGGTCGCACTGAGCGTGTGGTCAAGCGTGGCGCGCACGTTGGCCGGTAGGCGATGCAGGCTGCCGATGGCTTCGAGCCGCACATCGTTCTCCATCAGCGTCGGCAGCTCGCCGACCAGGAACTGATCGAGCAGCAGCATCAGGAAATCGATCTCGTGCTGTGGACGGATCCAGTTCTCGGAGGAGAACGCGAAGAGCGTCAGACGGTCGATGCCGAGTTTGACGCTCTCGGTGGTGATGGTGCGGACGACCTCGGCACCCTGCTGGTGGCCACGCGTGCGGTCCCACGTGCGCGCCTTCGCCCAGCGGCCGTTGCCATCCATGATGATCGCCACGTGGCGCGGCATGCGGGTCGGATCGAGTCCGACGGCGCGCACATGCACATGCGGTTTGGCGTGGGTCAACGTCATAGCTAGTTCAGCGCACCACGATCTCTTCGCGTCCGGGGCCGGTGCCGATCCAGCGGATCTTCACACCGAGGCGGCTTTCGATGAACTCGATATAACGGCGCGCATTCGTCGGCAGCGCGTCGTAGGTGCGTGCGGCGTTGATCGCTGACTTCCAGCCGGGCAACACCTCGTACACCGGCTTGGCGCGCGCGAGATCGTCGATGCGCGCGGGGATGGTGTCGATGCGTTTACCGTCGAGTTCGTAGGCCACGCACACCGGGATCTCGGCCTCGGTGTCGAGGATGTCGAGCTTGGTCAGCGCGATGGAATCCACCCCGTTGAGGCGGCAGGAGAAGCCGACCGCGACCAGATCGAGCCAGCCGCAGCGCCGCGGACGACCGGTGGTGGCGCCGAACTCGTGACCGCGTTTGCGGAGGTCCTCGCCCTTCTGGTCGAGCAGTTCGACTGGGAAGGGGCCCGAGCCGACGCGCGTGCTGTACGCCTTGACCACGCCGATGATTTCACCGAGCGACTTGTGCGACAGGCCGCTGCCGGCGATTACGCCGCCGACGCCGGTGTTGGAACTGGTGACGAACGGGTAGGTGCCGTAATCGATATCGAGCAGCACGCCCTGCGCGCCTTCGAAGAGGAAGTGCTGCTTCGTCGCCGCCGCTTGGTGCAGCAGCGCAGCGGTATCAGCGATTAGCGGCGCGATGCGTTTGCACGCGGGCATGATCTGCGCCACTGCGGCGTCGATGTCGAGGGCCTTGGCCCCCAGGTGCACGAGGTGTTCGTTCACGCCGGCCAGCAGCGTGCGCAGCTTGCGCTCGAAGGTCGTGAGATCGCGCAGTTCACCACAACGCAGGCCGGTACGCGCGACCTTGTCGGAGTAGCACGGGCCGATGCCGCGCAGCGTCGTGCCGACCTTGGCGTCGCCCTTGCGCTGTTCATAGGCCGCATCGAGCGCCTTGTGCGACGGCAGCACCAGGTGCGCCCGGTCGCTGACCAGCAGGCGATGTGTCGGATCGGCGCCACCGCCGATGAGTTCGTCGAGCTCATGGCACAACGCGAGCGGATCGACCACCACGCCGTTGCCGATGATGCAGGTCGCCTGCTCGTGCAGGATGCCCGAGGGCAGCAGGTGCAGGACCGACTTCTTGCCCTTGACCACCACCGTATGGCCAGCGTTGGCGCCGCCCTGGCAACGCACCACCACGTTGGCCTGTGCGGCGAGCAGATCGATGACCTTGCCCTTGCCCTCATCGCCCCACTGGAGACCGAGGACCACGGCATTGCCGGCGTCGTTGGAAGTCGCGGAGGTGCTCGTGGAAGCCGAAGTGCTCATCTGCCATCCTGGGATGGGCGTCTTGCCCATCGCTGTACGTGAAAGCACCCGTGACCGACTGCCCTGACTGAGGGGGCCGGTGACGGGGCCGCGCCACCCTAGGTCCCAGGGCTGGACGGCAAGCAGGGACTGCGCCACACGCGCCTGCGGCGCACCGGGTTTCGTCCCATCACCGGCCGTCGCCGCGCTGCTACATCCAAGCCCATGTCCCCGCAGCCCCGTTCATCCTCGCCCGACGAAGAATCCTACAGCACGATGGATTTCATCGCCGAGGCGCGCCGCCCGCTGCTGGTGGAGCGTCACCGCAAGCTCATCGACGAGATGGAATCGAGCCTGTCCGACAGCCTGATCACCGGCTCAGACGAGAACCCGCGCTTGCAGGCGATGCTCAAGGACCTGGAGGCCGACAGCGAGAAGGCGCGTTTGGCGCGTACGCTCAAAGCCCTGGCCGAGGACGCGCACTACAAGGACACCACCTTGCGCAACGCGCTGGTGGAGCAGCTCTGCCTGTGGCGCGAAGAGGGCAACGTTGAGGTCGCCGCACTGCAACTGCACGTCATCGGCATCTACCGCAGCGTGCGCACCAGCGTCGCCGAACGTCAGGGCGCGCCGCCGTCGCTCGCCGACCTGCGCGAACTGCCGGCGACCATGCTTGGCCGCTTGCTGAACGCCATCCCGCCGGCGTTCGGTTCGCCGACGCTCAACGAGGCGCTGATCTACACGCCGGCATTCGCCGATCGCAGCATGCGCACCATCCGCCGGATCCGCAAAGCGGAGAACGCCGACAGCGCGTGGGCCGATGCCAACGGTGAACCATCGATCCCGCGTGAGATCGAGGAACCACTCGACGCCTTGCCGGAAGTGGAACGCAAGGCCGCGCGCCAACTGCTGGTGCGTGATCGCATCCGTTCGTCGTTCTACCGCGAGGTGTTCCTCAAATACCTCAGTCGCGACGAGTTTGACATCAGCCACGACGACCATCCGACCATCCTGCACTGGTTGGAGGCGATTGAGTCGACCGGACATCTCTACCCGTTCATGCAGGGTCAGACCGCCGGGCAGAAGTCCTTCCGCCTCCAGCACCTGATGCAGAAGGTGCTCCAACTGCACGAGATCTACGCGCGCGTCGCGCTCGCCAGCCAGCACCCGACCTACCGCGAGCACTTCAAGGACAAGACCACCCGCGTGCGCTTGGCCGAACTGTCCAAAGACCACTACCCGCCGCTCGGCATGACGCCGGAGCTGACGCTCGCAGCCATGCTCTGCCCATTCCGTATCTTCGTTGACTGGGTGCAGGCACGCGTCGCCGAGCACGACTTCGTGCTGCCGCCGGATCCGAAGAGATAGCAACGAGCTGCAAGCTACGAGCTACGAGTTTGACCACTGCATTCGAGGTCCAGCTTGCTGGGAGGCCGTTTGCCGCCTTTCCTTGGGCAAATGAACTCGTAGCTCGTAGCTCGTAGCTGGTCATCAAACAAACTGACGTTTCCCGTCACCAATCCCCGTCTGATGTCTGCAACAGCGTCACCACACCTGTGTATCAAACAGTAGGCTGAGGCACACAGCGCGACCAGGGCATGCTCCTCTGTCGGAGCGTGACTGATGGTCATCGCACGATGCACCCGCCTCGCTAAGGAGACCGCCATGAAACCGATGTTCCTAATGATCCTGATGTTGCTGACCGGTTGGGCAGCAGCGTTGGAAAACTCCCTGGTCATGCGCTCCCCAGGGCAGGGAGGCAGTGGCATCTATGCGGTGGTGAGCCCGAGCACCGGCAACGTCACGCTCTACGGTATCGAAGGCACCAGCACCACCCGCTATGGTTCGGGCAACTTCCTCGCCGACCTGGCGAACCTGGAAGGGCTCCCCGGCGGCAAACAGGGCGCGATCACCTATTCCGCCCTGCGCCTCGGCCATCCCGATTTCATCCCGACGCCGGCGGACCTGCTGAGCTCGGTGGCGTTTCCGGAGAAGCCCAGCGCCAAGGAAGCGGCAGCCGGCCTGAAGGGATTGCGCTGGCGTGCGATCGAAGCCGAGAATGCGTTCTGGGCCGACGTCAAACCCTACGACGGCATCGTGCGCGGTGCGATGGGGTCGCAGTACCTGCTGTTGTGCGTGCCGATCAAACACGCGCTGCTCTGCTACGATTGCCAGGACCGTACCAAGGGACCGATCCTGGTCAGCTTCCGTAATTATGGCGTCGATCTGATGATCCCGCAGACCTTGGGCTCGGAACCGGCGCCGCAGGCGATCCTCAATGCGTTGCCGGCCGACATCAAAGATGAACAGAAGAAAGCCATCGAGGAGAGTCTTGCCGCTCTCGCCGAAGGTGGCGGCGCGCTCAAGCTGGAGCCGAGCGATCCGTGGATCGCGTCGGGCGCCGGCGACCGTTGGGTGATGATCGATCCGCCCAACAAACACATCGTCACCTACGAATACCTGGGCAAGAGGTGGGCGGTGAAGTCCTCGCGCAACATTGCGGTGGAGCACCTCATCCCAACCTCCTTCCGCAGCGCACCGAACGAACAGGACCAGTTCACCGAGTACATCAAGTCGCGGAAGAAGTCGCTCGATGCGGCGGGCATCATCCCCGACATCCCCTACTTCAAGGCGCTGGTGGATCAAAAGCAGGTCGCGAGCGCCAAGACCAGCGACATCCAGGCCAACATCGTCGGCGACGACCTGATGCTCGATTTCGTCAAGCTGCGCAAGATCTTCGCCTACCGTCTCAATGGTGCCAACAACGGCCTGGAACTGCTGTCGATGCGCGATTACACGCTCGATGTCGGCTTGGCCTTGCAGGACGTCGAGTTCCGCGCTGCCGTAGATGCGATCAACGCCTGGAATCTGGCCAAGAAGTTCCTCGCCAAGCACGATGACGACTCGGCGTGGCTGGCGGTGAAGTACGCGCTGTCGCTCGATCCATCGATCTACAAGGCCATTGAGAAGGACAACGCGAGCAAACCGCTGAAGAAGCAGGCGGAATGGCAGGCGACCCTGGACGATGCGATCAAGCGCGCGCAGGAGCAGGAAAAGAAGATGGAGGAACGCCGCAAGGCCGCCGAGGAGGAACGCAACCGCAAGAAGGGGAAGTGAGCGCGGCTGCCGGCTCAGTGTGGCATAACATCGCGCCATCAAGCATGGTGAGGAAGCATGGTGAGGTGATCAGGGCGCTGGCCCTGATCACCGTCATCCGTTTTTGACGCGCCGTGCGACCTCGCGTTCGACGTCGCGTTTCATCGCCCGCTTGATCAGGTCCTGACGTTTGTCGCCACGATCCTTGCCGCTCGCCAGACAGATGACGATGCGGGCGAAGCCGCGACGGAAATGCAGTTCATCCGGCACCAGAGTCATACCCTTGGTTGCGAGCTTGGCGGCGATCCGGTCGATCTCCTTGCGATGCAGCAACAGCTTGCGCGGTTGCACCGGCTGATGCCCGAAGGTGCCGGCTTGGCGGTATTCGCCGATGTGTAGCCCGTAGAGCCAGAGCTGTCCGTTCTCATGCCGCGCGTGGCAGTCGCCCCACTGCACGTCGCCAGCGCGCAGGCTCTTCACCTCGCTGCCCATCAACACCATCCCGGCCTCGAACGACTCGACCACCGCGTAGGCGTGGTGCAGCTTGCGGTTCTTGAGGATGAGTTGGACCGCGTCCTTGTTCTCGGCAGCGTCTTTGGTCTTGGCGTTGGCGGGTTTGGCCATGGGCAGGTCGGGTCCGGGCGTGAGGGTCTGGTGGGTTTGCCGGTCACTTGGCGAGAAAGGCTTCGACCACGGCCGTCTGGGCACAATCACCTTCGACGAGCCGTCCGCGTTCCATGCCGTGCTCCACGAACACCAGGGTCGGAATTCGGGCCACGCGAGTGATCGGGTGCAGGCGGTAGGGGTGATCCGGCTGGTTCTTCCACGCGGACCGCGGCCCGACCGGGCATTCATAAAGCACTAGGTCCGGTCGCAGGGTGCTGCAGGCACGGCGCAGGACCGGATCGGCAATGACACAATCAGGGCACCAGGAGGCCCCGGTAACGGGATCTTCGCTGCCGAAGAACAGGTACAGCGCGGATCCACCTCCGGCGGTGACCCCAGCGAGGCTGCTGTCGACCTCGGTGACGGTGGCGAGTCGGCTGATGGGCATGGGCGGGAGTGTGGGGTGGCCAGGCGCTACGCCAGGGGTGCGCCAGCCCCCATACACGCCGGTCGCGGGCTCAGGGCCAGAATTGACAGGTCCTGGTCCGTCAGGAAGTTGTGTCTTCCTCCTATGGCTGCCACCTACTCCCTGATCCTGCGTGCCTGCCCAGAAGGCTCCCGTGACCCGGTGGCACACTTGCTCGGGCGTGCCTTCAGTCTGAAGGACAGCACCTGCGTCTCGATCGCCAGTTCGACCCCCATCGTTCTCTTGACCGAGTTGAACAAGAACGAGGCCGCCGCCCTGGGCTTGGCGATGGTCGGCCTGGAGCAAAAGGGGGCCACGGTCGAGATCACGCTCGAAGATGTGAGCGAACTGCCGAAGATCGATTGGCCCAAACGTCCGCTGGTTTTCAAACGCGACATCAGCGAATTCGCTAGCGATTACTCGGCGCTCTCACTCAGCGTCCCGGGCAGCAACCGCAGCTACAGCCTGCTGGAGTTGTTGCTCGTGCGGCTCGATCCGCAGTCGCGTCCGGCCGGGCAGTCGTCGCGTCCATCAACCGAGTTCAAGGGTGGCGCGCTGCCCGAGGTCACTCCGTTCTCCAACCAAGTGTTGCCCTCGGCACCCACATCGACCCAGGCCAGCACTCCGGCGTCGCGTGCACCGGCATCCTCGGCGCCTGCTGCCGATGGTGATGCGGTCTCACGCCTGAATGAGCTGTTCCCGGAAGAGGACGGCGGCTTCATGCCGAACAATGATGACATCACCAGCATCCTTGATCGGTTGCTGCCGGATGAGGAGAAAGGCGCAGCCCAGGGCGCAGCGGATCCGCCGGGCATGGGATCCACCTCCGGGCGGATGGCCGCGCTCAGCGCGCCGGTGGGGTTCTCGGTCTTCCTCGCCAAGATCGCCGACGAGGGGCGCCGCGCCAAGGCGGTAGCGTTGCTCGCGGAGTTGTCTGGTCTGTCGAACGAGGAAGCCGACGCCTTGTCCAAGAAGGTCATCATCCCGGTGCTCAAGGGTGCGACCAAGGAGGAAGCCGAAGCGGCGAAGCAGCGTTTCGCCAAGATCGGCATCCTCGCCCGCGTCAAAGGTCCGGGCGGCACCTGAGTGGTCGCGGGGTCGGGCGCGTTCTGCGTGTTCAGCGACAGCGGCGGGAAACCTGGGTAAAAACAGCGCTTTACGCGCGGTCCTCCGCACATCGGCATCAGCACATCGGCATCAGCGCAGCGGCATCACCCGGTAGGCGATCGAACCCCACGGTGGCAACGACACCGGCAAGCCACCACTCCGCAGTGCATCGGCCTTCAATTGCAGCGGCTGGGCGTTGGCGAAACACTGCTGCAACTGGCAATCGCGTTCCACCAGTGGACCCGCCTGGACGGCTCCCTGTGTCGGATGCCCACTGGCATTGACCACCAGCACCACGGCGTGATGTCCTTGCAGGGTCCACAGACAGCCGACCAGCGGCGAGTCGTGGCCGTTGGGTTCCAGCAGATGCCAGATGCCGTGTTGGCGTGCTGGCTCGCTTAGCAGGTGCATGAGGTCGCGGTAGGCTTCGCGATGTGCTGCAGAACCCTCTTCGGGTGGACGGCGGTTGGCGTGGTTGGACGCGTGCAGACGACGGCCGTCGTCCTGCCCATGATTGCACAGCAGCAGTCCTGGGACCATGCCGGTGATGAGCAACGCGCCGCGATGGTGCTCGGGCACGGTAAAACGCGCAGCGGCACGTTGCTCGGCGTGGTTCTCCAGGAAGCGCACGCAGTGTTTCTGGTAGTCACGTGTCGCGCGCAGGTGGCCACGCACGGATTCGGCATCGCCGGAGAGCAGGCGGTCGTAGAGGATCTTGTCGAAGGTGAAATCGAAGCCGGCCTGCTGGAGTTCGTACTCGCGGTTCCAGTACACTTCGGCCATGAACAAGGTGCCCGGATGTTCGGACCGGACACGGTCCAGACATTTGCGCCAGAACGGCGGCATCGGCCGCTTCCAGGTGTTCTCGAATACGTCCTTGAGCAGCAACATCGCGAGGTCGCAGCGCAGGCCGTCGCAACGCGCCGCGATCGACGAGGCAACCTGGATCATGGTCTCCTGCAAACGTGGATTGCTGTAGTCGAGCTGAACGGAGTTCTTCCACGGTGCGAAGAACGGATCACGTCCATGGGCGTACACCCGGCCCTGCAGGCGGCACCAAGCGTCGGGCTGTGCTGCCAACCGGCCATCGTCACCCTGGATGAAATAATCGGGATGCTCACCCAGCCACGGATGATCGAGTCCGACGTGATTGGGGATGAAGTCGAGCATCAGCGAGATGCCTGCACCGCGTGCGCGTTCGCGCAACCGCGCCAGCGCGGCGTCACCGCCGAGCGCCGGGTCGACGGTGTAGGATTCTGGCATGAAGGGCGAGCCACAGACATCATCATCACGGAAATCGGGCAGGACGCCCGACAGGTAGGCACGCAGGTGCTGATCGCGTAATGAAACCTCGCGCGCCAAGGGGCCAGTCGGCCAGACGCCGATGAGGTAGAGCCAAGTGAAACCGTGTTCGACCAACTGGTCGAGCATGATTTCTGGCAGGTCATCGAGAGTGGCGGGACGACCAAGTTCGAACGAACGTTCGGTGCGCCAGGTGCGCACGTTCAGTTCGTACAACTGCTGCATGCCAGGACCATAAGTCCGAGAAACCAGGGCGACAAAGGGATTCTGGCAACAAAGCCCACGGCTGCGGTCTGCCGCCACAGCAGTGTCTCATCGCCGCAGGTGCTGCCGCCTGCGGAAGCACACCACAACGAAGCACCCCGCCGGAAACCGGCGGGGTGCTCAATGATCACCAACATCAGTGCGTTCAGGCCTTGATTTCAGGCCGCGGCAGGCTGACGCCGAACGCGCCGAGCGCGGTCGAGAGCTCCTGCACCACGCTCTGGCCCGAACCGGGGGCCTTGTAGAGGTCGAGGTCGCTGTACTGCGCCAAGTCGCCGATGCGCGAGACGCCGAGGCCTTCGAGCATCGCCAGGCTCTTGTTGCCCAGTTCGAGCTTCTCGACGCTTTCTCCGAGGACCTTTTGGTCGGCCTTGGAGATCGAACGCTCTTCACCGTCGCGGAACATGCCGAGGCGCAGGTTACGGGCGGCGAGCATTTCCTTCACTTCCTTCAGCGAGGTCTCGCCGAAGTTCTTGTACGAGAGCATCTCCTGTTCGGTGATCTTGAGCAGGTCACCGAGGGTGAAGATGTTCATCTTCGCCAGGCAGTTGCGGCTGCGCACCGACAGTTCGAAATCGTTGACCGGCGTACGCATGATCTTTTCCATGCGCTCACGCTCGCGCTCTTCGCGCTCGTCGTAGTACATCGTGCGGCTCGACTTGGCGTCGCGCAGCAGCATCAGCGCGCGACGATCGCGCGGGTTGTAGGCCAACACCTGACGGAAGCAGTCGATCGCGGCATTCGATTCGCCACGTTCTTCGTACAGAATGCCGAGGTTGGTGATTCCTGGGACGAAGTGCGGGTGTACGTCGGCGCACACCGAGTAGTACTCCAGTGCCATGTCGTCATCACCGATACGATCGAGCAGAACACCGAGTTGGAACGCCGCTTCGACGTGTTCCGGCTCTTTTTCGAGCGCCGCTTCGTACGCTTTGATCGCGCCTTCAGTGTTGCCCTTGGCTTCGGCTAAGCGGCCGGCGAGGAACTCGCGGTCGGCACCATCGGCGACGCCAGCGAGGGCTTTCTCCGCGTCTTCGACTTGATCGCCATCGAGCAGCGCGCGCACCAGTTCGACCTTCGCTTCCGGCATGCCTTTGGCCGCGGTGGTGAAGTGGGTCTTGGCGTCGGCGTATTCACCGAGTTCGTGGTAGATCAGGCCGAGCAGCGCCTGGTTGTAGGCGTCGGTTCCGTCGATCGCTTCTTCGGCATCGCTGAAGTGGCCGAGGGCGAAAGCGAGGATGCCCTTGCGCACCTTGGCGTCGTCCTTCACCCCACCGAGTCCATCTTGCAGGGCGGCGGCGAGCTTGCGGTGCTCCTCCACGTCCTGGACGGCGATACGGCGCAGCAGGCGGATCTGGGCAAGCGTCGGACGCTGGCTGGCAGTCAGGACTTGGGCGGCACGGGGCAGGGTGGCAGTGGCCATGGGCACTCCTCGGGGGAAGGGGGCGGAAAGATAGAGGCGGCGGGCCGGGGGTCAATGCGGGGGAAGGGGGACCACGCGGAACCAGTGGGGAACCGGTCCGAGGGGTCCGAACGGTACGAGGAGTACGAACGGTACGAAAGGCATCCGACCCTTCGTGCTTCTCGTAGCGTTCGGATCCCTCGGACCAGAAGCTCAGACCCGCTTCAGCGCCCGCCCGAGTTTTTCCAACAACTCGTCGATCTGCGCTGCGCTGATGATCAGCGGTGGCGCGATGCGCAGGGTGTTGTTGCCTGATGGGCCGACGATCAGGCCCTCGTCGCGCGCCGCCTTCACCAGGGTTGCCGGTTCCTCGGCGAGTTGGACACCGATCAGCAGACCGCGGCCACGCACCTTGCCCGCGCCGGTCAGGGCGATGAGTCCGCTGCGCAATTGTTCGCCGCGGGCAGCGACGCTGGCGACGAAGCCGGGTTTGGTGATTTCGCCGATCACCGCCAGACCGGCGGCACAGGCCAGCGGATTGCCGCCGAACGTGGTACCGTGCATGCCGGGTTTCATCAGGGAGGCGACCGCCTCGGTGGCGAGGACCGCGCCAATCGGCACGCCGCCGCCCAGGCCCTTGGCCATGGTCATGATGTCGGGCGTGATGCCCTCGTGCTGGTGGCAGAAGAGTCTGCCAGTGCGTGCGAAGCCGGTCTGGATCTCGTCGACCACCAGCAACGCTTGGTGCTTGCTGCACAAGTCGCGCAGCCGGGCGAAGAATCCTGCGGGTGGCACGATCACGCCGCCTTCACCCTGGATCGGTTCGACGAACACGCCGGCGATGTCGCTGGCGTTGGCAAACGCAGCGTCCAACGCGGCGACATCGCCGTAGGGCAGGAATTCGCACGCGGCCAACGGGGCGAACGGCTCGCGGTACTTGGGATTCGCGGTGACCGACAACGACCCCATGGTGCGCCCGTGGAAACCATTCTGGAAGGCGATGATGCGGGTCTTCTTCCCGCCGTGCTGGAGGTTGCCCCACAGCCGCAGCAGTTTGTAGGCGGCCTCGTTGGCCTCGGTGCCAGAGTTGCAGAACAGCACTCGGCCAGGGAACGCCGCGTCGACGATGGCGCGCCCCAGGTCTTCCTGCTGGCTGACGGTGTAGTAGTTGGAGCAGTGCAACAGCGCCGCCGCCTGCGTGCTAATCGCCTGCGTCAGTCGTGGATGTCCGTGCCCGAGGGTCGACACTGCCACCCCGGCGAAGGCATCGAGGTAGGAACGCCCTTGGGAGTCGCTCAGGTACACGCCCTCGCCGCGCACGAAGCACACGTCGCTACGGCCATAGTTCTGGAACAGGGCAGACGGTTTGGCGGCAGGTTCGGTCACGGTCACTCCTTGCGACGTGCGTGAGTCTCAAACGCACGGTGCAGGATCAAGGTGTCCGGCTGGCGGCCGCACCCCACGCACCCTGGCGATTGGCTTGCGCTGTTCCGGCGCTTCCGCTAGTTTGCCTCCTGAATGCCACGGCCACGCGTCCGGGCATGCGGGATAATGACTTATGGTGGATGTACGGGGTTCGTTCCTGACCGGGAGGCGCGTATGAACGACGCGTTGGTCAGTACTCCTGACGCATCACCCGCCCGCTGGTGGGTGCGTTGGTTTCTGCCGCCCTTGCTGGTTGTGCTGATCCTCGATCAGGTGACCAAGATCTGGATCTTCAGCCTCGATGTGGCGACGGTGGAAAGAACCGGGTGGCTCGCCCAGCATTACAACACCGGTGTGGCCTGGGGCATCGGCAGCCATCTGCCTTTCCTCGTCACCTTGGTGACCCTGATCCTGATCCCCTTGCTGGCCTGGGTGTGGTGGACGCAGTTCCGCCAAGCGGGTGCGGCCGAGAACGTCGCCTTCGGCGCAGTGCTCGGCGGTGCGCTCGGCAATGCCATCGATCGCGTGCTGACCCAATTTGGACAACTGGGTGGCGTGCGCGACTTCATCGTCGCCGATCTGCGCCCGCTCGGCATCGACTACATCTGGCCGACCTTCAATATCGCCGACGCCGGTATCTCCTGTGGCGTTGTGGCGTTGCTCTTGCTGTCATTGTTCAAGCGTCCTGCTTCCGCGCCTCCCGGTGCGCGCGCAGTCATCTGACCGGCGGATAACGAGAGGACCACATGCGTATCAACGCCGCGGCTAATGAGGTTGTGCTGAAGATCGTGTACTACGGTCCCGGCATGGCAGGCAAGACCACCAACCTGACGGTGATCCATGATCGCGTGCCCAGCCACGCGGCGGGTGATCTGGTGATGGTCGACACCCACAGCGAGCGCACGCTGCGTTTCGATCTGCTGGCGATGGATGCCGGCGACGTCAACGGTCATCGTGTCCATTTCGAATTCTACACCGTGCCCGGCCAGAGTTATTATGCCGCCACCCGTCGAGCGGTGTTGATCGGTGCTGACGCCGTGGTGTTCGTCGCCGACAGCCGCCGCGAAGCGCTCGATGAGAACATCGAGGCGATGAACGAGATGCTCGGCAACCTGCGTCACCACGGGCTGCCGGACGACCTGCCGGTGATGGTGCAGTACAACAAACAGGATCTTCCAACCGCGCTCAAACGCGAACAGCTTGAGCCGTTGATGAACGTCCGTGCCTGGCCGAGCATCGCCGCGGTCGCGGTCGATGGCAACGGCGTGATGGAGACCATGCAGCAGATCACCGCCTTGGTGCTCGACCGCGTGCGTCGTTCGGGTGCGGTGCCGACCAGCGCCGCCTCGCTGCCGTCCGCGAGCGGCACCTGGCTGATTTCGTGCTACCGCTGCCAAGCGATGCTCGAAGTGCCCGATGCCAAAGTCGGCGCGGTCTACGCCTGCGGCATCTGCGGCTCGGCGCTCGAAGTGGTCGACGCGGATCGTGGTCTGACCCGTGCCCCGGCACCGTCTGCGGTGGGCGCGGCCAGCCGCCAGGGCATGCGTCCGAACGCGGCCGAGGACAGTCATTACGGCATGCAGGCGGTTCCCGAACGCACCCCGACGCACGGCGCGGGCGCGCTCGGTGCCCCGGCGGGTTCACGTCCGGGTTCCGGCCCGGCACCGGTGCTCAGCCAGCCGTACGAGATCCCCGGCTACGACCTCATGGCGCCGCTGGACGAATCGGCGCAGGGCGGTCGCACGCGCGTGCGTGAGCGCAGCAGCGGACGGACACTGCGGGCGCTGGCCCTCAGCCCTGCGCTGATGCGTCAGCCGAGCTACAGCGACAATTTCCAATCGCACGTCCGCCTCGCCAGCCAGGTCAAACACCCGTACATCCTGCCGTTGGTGGCGATGACGCCGTCGCCCGACTCGGTGGTGCTGTTCAGCGCTGATCCGCCCGACTACGAACCACTCGGCCATGTGCTCGCACGTCGCCGTGCGCTCGCGCCGCCACATGCGATGGGCATCATCCGCCAGGTCGCGCTCGCGCTCGAAGAGGCCGCGCGTCATGGTGTGGTCCACGGTTGGTTGCGCCCCGAGGTCATCTTGGTCAGCCCGGACGGCAATGTCCTGGTCGATGAGTTCGCGGTGCAGAAGAACCACCGCTTCCTGGTGCGTGAGTTGTCCGGTGCCAGCGCAGCGACCGAATACTACCTCGCACCCGAACATCTGAGCGAAGAGGCCCGCAGCGACGTACGTTCGGATATCTTCATGCTTGGCGCGTTGATGTTCCGCATGATGACCGGCGAAGGTCTGGTCACCGGCTACAACGCCCACGAAGCGCTCCACAAGGTGGTCGCCAACGGTGCGCGCACGCTGCGCAGCATCCAGCCCGGCGTCAGCCGCGATCTCGACCTGTTCTGCCAGAGGCTCGTTGCCGCCGAGCGCAAGGACCGCTTCCAGAGTTACCGCGAGGTCATCGACACGCTCGACAAGTTCGGTGGTGGTGCCAAGCGTCAGACCCTGCGCCTGACTCAGAGCGTCCCGGCTGGCCCGACCACGCCGGGCACCGGTCAGTTGCGTCGCACCGGCACCGGTCAGTTGCGCCGCACCGGCACCGGTCAGTTGCGTCGCACTGGCACCGGCCAGTTGCGTCGCGTCGGCACCGGTCAGATCCAATCTGGGCTTGGTGGCGGCACGGCACAGATCCATCGCACCACGCCCGGTTCCGGTGATCGTCTGGCGGCGGGACGTCCCCGTCCTGCTGGCGGTTCTGGTGCCGGTGTGGCGATCGTGGTAGTGTTCGCGGTGGTGGTGGTGGGTGCCGTCGCGTTCCTGCTGTTCAACAATCCGACCAAACCCAAGACGCCGCCTCCGACCACGGTGGCTCCGGCACCACGTCCGACCTCGCCACCACCGCAGTCGTTGCCGACGCCGCCGGTGCAGCCGACCGTGCAGCCTGGCACGGCCAAACCCGTGGCGACGGCGCCGCCTGCAACCGGGACCGCCACCACGTCACCGGCAGGCACCGGTGGTCCCAATTTGCGCACGCCGACGTGGATGGCGGCGAATCAGAAACCAGGCAGCACCACAGCGACGCCTGGCACCACGCCACCTGCCCAGACCGATCCGGTCGCACCTCCGCTACCCGACACCGAGATCGTCACCGAGCAGGATCGCGTCAATCTGATGAGCGAGATCGCCGATCACGAACGTCGTGGACTGTTCAAGCAGGCGCTCGCCAAGTGCGAACGACTGCCCACGGTCGCGGAACGCCAGTCGCGTCTGCTCCAGGTCGCGCGCATTCATCAGACGCGCAAGGAGGAGATCCAGGCGCAGATCGCTGTCGCCAAGGATTGGGCTCAGGTCGATCTGCTGCTGCAACCGGCGCGCGACCTGTGGGGCATGCCCGAGGACGAGGCGTGGGTGAAGGATCAGGTTGCTGCGGCGGAAAAACGCCTCGGCAAAGCCGGCCCCAAGCCGCTCACCAAACTCGATACCGCGACCCATCCGGTCGAGCAGGCGCAGATCGAGCCCGCAGCCCTGATTGATGGTCAGATCAACAAGTCGCTCGCCAACGGCCAGTTCGTCCTGGCGCATCAGGCCGTGTCGACCCTGCCCGTCGGTGCGCCGTCCACTGCGGCGATCAAACGCAAGGTCACGATGTTCGACCAGCGCAGCGCGCTGCTCGCCAAGGTCCTGGCCGAGCGTTCGCCCAAACTGCGCGTGCCGCATCCCACTACCAACGAGATGTGGGACATCGTCACCCTGACGGAGGAAATCATCACCGTCAGTTCGGCTGGCGGAAGCAAGACCGACCTGACCTGGAACCAGGTGTCGATCAAGGACCTCGCGCGCATCTGCGGTGAGGTCGCCAATCTGACGAACGCCAAGCCGGAGGATTTCGCCCTCGCCACCATCATGCACCTGGTCGCGGAGAACACCGCCCTGGCCGGTGTCGCCTTGCGACGCGGCAAGGGGCAGCTCGATCCGGTGCTCGGTGCCGAACTGGACACCCTGGTGATCTTCGCCCGTCAGCGCGATGCGCTCGACCTGGTGGCCAAGGCCAAGGACGCCGCTGCCACCGGCAACAGCAAGGTCTTCAACGACACCATCGAGACGCTCAAACGTTCGGACGACAAGGTCATGCCGCTGGTGGCGGCCGATATCGTCGCCCTGGAGAAGATGCGGCTCCAGCCGGCCAGCAGCACGCCAGGCAACACGGTCACCGGTCCCGCCTCGACCAGCCGTGACAAGCTGGTGTTCGATGCGCCCGAGGATCTCAAGGCCTTCAATGACCGTGGCGGCACCTGGCAGGTGACCGGCGGCATGGCGCAGAACTCCTCGGACAACGCCCGCCTCGGGCGCAAGGACATGACGGATGCACGCGCCGTTCAACTGATCTTCATGCCGATGGGTAATCGTGGGCAAATGAAGGTCGATTTCCGTGGCGTGCGCTTCGAGGTCGATTTCGCCAGCAGCACCTACCGCGCGTACTCCGAAGAGGAGACGCTCAAGGCCAGACCGTTCACCTTCCTGCCCAAGACCGCCTGTTCGATGTATTTCGAACTGCGTCAGCCCGGGAACCTGATCAGCATCACGATCAACAACGGTGCGGATTCGATGGCGATCAAGGGGCCCGTGGCGCTGACCGAGAACTTCGTCATCACCTGTGAAAGCGCGTCCGTTGCCATCGATGAACTCCAGGTCATGCGCGGCAAGCCCGCGACGAACAAGGAATCCCAGGGCGAATTGCGCAAACTCGGCCTGGAACCGCTCGGTGACGCGACGCTCGGTACACCGCCCGAGATCGCCCTCCCGGCGGCGCAGGGCACGACGAGCGGAATCGCCATGCCGATCCGCGACAACATCATCGGTGCCAGCTTCGACATCAAAGGCACCGGCATGCTGCGGGTGCAGCTTGGCAGCCCGAACGACCGCAGCGGTCAGTGGATCGACGTGCCGCTCGGTGCCGTGGCCGCGCCGTTCAAGGTGTCATGGGTCAAGAACATGCTGCTGGTCACGGACGGTGCAGGCAATGAACTCGGCACCGTCGCGCTGACCGGCAAATACACCCACCTCATGCTCATTGCGCTCAAGGAAGCTACCTTGCTCTCGACGCCGCGCCTGAATTATCAATGACAGTTGCGCTCTCCTGCGCTTTCACCCGTTCTGCCCGCCGCGTCTGCTCTACGGCCGCGGTGGGGACTCACCCCAACCCACTCCTCACAACGGCATGTTCCCGCCCGGCGATCACTGATCGTCCGGTGACCGTGGCCGTTTCCCTGTTCATCAACCCTCTGTTCTGGTTCCCAGGATGATCGACCCAAAGACCGCCAAGACCTTCGTCATCGACACCAATGTGCTGCTGCACAATCCCAACGCCCTCTTCGCTTTCGCTGACAACCATGTCGTGATCCCGATGATCGTGTTAGAGGAGCTCGACAAGTTCAAGTCCGCCAACAACGAACTGGGCTCCAACGCTCGCGAGGTCGCGCGCAAGCTCGACCGCCTGCGCGAACAAGGCTCCCTGCGCGATGGCATCGCCACGCCGCAAGGCGGGCTGGTGCAGGTGATGATCGCCTACGACGAGCTGGCGGGCATGCTGCCAGGGGTCAACGACAACCGCATCCTCGGTTGCGCCAACCGCCTCAAGCGCGAAGGCAAAAACGTCTTCTTCATCTCGAAGGACATCAACGCTCGCGTGAAGGCCGATGCCCTCGGCATTCCGAGCGAAGACTTCGAGAACCAGAAGGTCAACATCGACGAGCTCTACGACGGTTGGACCCGTCTGGAACGCGACGCCAAGCGTATCAAGGAGCTGTCGACCATCGACACCATCGCTCCCGATGCGCTTGAGCCCGGCCTGGGCGAGAAGCTCAACGCCAACCAGTTCGTGCTGGTGCAGGAAGGCGACGACGAAGACCTCAGCGTCATCTTCACCTATGATGCCACGGCCAAATCACTGCGTCGCCTGGATGAAGATGCGCCGAATTTGTTCGGCGTCGGTCCGCGCTCGCAGGAACAGCGCATGGCCTTCGAGCTGCTGCTCGATGACAAGATCAAACTGGTGACACTGGTCGGCCAGGCCGGCACCGGCAAGACCTTGCTCGCGCTCGCCTGTGGCTTGGCCAAGGTCATCCACGACGAGAAGTTCAAGAAGCTGCTGGTCAGCCGCCCAATCATGCCGCTCGGCCAGGACATCGGTTACCTGCCCGGCACCAAGGACGAGAAGCTCAGCCATTGGATGGGCCCGATCTTCGACAACCTGCACTTCCTGCTCGCCAGCGAAGAACGCGATCCCGACGAAGTCATCAAGCGCCTGATCCAGGAAGAGTCGATCACGCTCGAGGCACTGACCTACATCCGGGGTCGTTCGATCAGCAAACAGTACCTCATCGTCGACGAGGCGCAGAACCTCACGCCGCATGAGATCAAGACCATCATCAGCCGCGCTGGCCAGGACACCAAGGTGGTGCTGACCGGCGATCCGTACCAGATCGACAACCCGTACCTGGATGCGTCGTCAAACGGTCTGACGTATGTTGTCGAACGTATGCGTGGTCAGGAGCTGGCGGGACACGTCACGCTCAAGAAGTCGGAGCGCTCCGAACTCGCCGGAATTGCCGCCACGTTGCTCTGATCACCTGCAGGATTGATCGCCAAGTCCCTGGGAGCGTTAGCGCTGCCAGGGACTTGGCATTTGCCGTCACGGGTGTGACAGCAAATGTTCTCCACCACTATGAAGACACGTCCACGTGGTTCGGACGGAGTGCTCCCCTGGATGGATGACAACGCGCGCGTGACGTGATCGCGCGGTATCCTCTCCCGCCATGTACTACGTCCGCCCTGCCGTCCTGCTCCTCTGCCTCGGAATAGCCATCAGTGCCGAACCGGTGGTGATCGGTGGCGGCTCCTACGCACCCGCCGACGCGGGCGTCATCGACGGCGATGGTCAGAAGACCATCCGCATCGTGCCATGTGTCGAACCGGAGTTGAAGGATCGGCCGCTGCCGACCAACGACTGGTGGACGACGCTGCTGACCGGGCCGTTCCCTGGGAAGATGTACGCCATGCCGGCGACCATCGATGCGACGCCGGCTGGCGTGCGCGTGTGGTTCCCGCAGGGGTGGAATCAGAACGGCACTGAATTGGAGGCCGGTCGTCCGTTGGAGATCAACGCCGTCGATCCATCGCCAGCGAAATCCGGTGGCGATGTCACCATCGCGTCGTTCGACGGCGACACGTGGCCAGCCGGATGGAGCGCGAGTGGCAACGCCTTCGGCGCCGGGCCGACGCCTTTTTCCAAACGCAACATGGCCAATGCGGTCGGACGTGGCTACGCTTGTTCATTCAGCGGGCAGGGGGACCGCGGCACTGGTGAGTTGACCTCGCCTGCGTTCACCATCGACCGTGATTACCTGCATGTGCAGGTCGGAGGCGGCAAGGACGACAAACAGACCTTCGTCGCATTGGAGATCGACGGCAAGGTCGTGCGCGTGTCTGCCGGTCGTAACAGCAACGACTTCGCCTGGGTCTCATGGCCGGTGAAGGAATGGCGTGGCAAGAGCGCCAAGCTCAAGGCGGTCGACACCTTCGGCGGTGGCTGGGGATTCATTGCGCTCGGACGTGCGGTGCTCAGCGATCAGGCATCACCGTCAAGCGGCGGCCTGTTCAGTGGAGCCACCGCCGCACGTTGGGGTGACTGGACCGTGACCATGCGGCTCAAAGCTGGCGCGGGTAAATCCGTCGACGCCACCTTTGGCCGTGGACTGCCGTACGTGTGGCTGGAGTGCGGCGGACTCGATCTCGCCATCCCCAGCGATGGTGGTGTGGTCAGCGAACTGGATGGCAAGCCGATCGCCGGTTCGTCGAAGGGAGAGGTGATGGTCATCGAACGCGAGAACCGCATCTTCGCCCTCATCGCGCCGCCCAAGGCGACATTCACCGTCATCGATGGCGTCATCACGCCGAAGTTCGCCGGCAAGGAACGTTTCCTGGTGCTCGCCCTGGCGCCCGATCGCGCGGCGCTGCCGTTGCTGCGTAAACACGCCTACGTGATTCCCCGCGATACGCGTCTGGCCTGGACCCATCAACCGGAGGCCGGCGAGGTCGCCACCACCTGGACCACCACCAGCGATGTGCTCGCCGGCACGGAAAAATCCATGCTGCAAGGCTGGCTGCCGCACCATTGGCGTTCGGGCCGCACGGTCACGACCTTCGCCGCGCCGAGTTACCGCACGCAGCGTGGCACGCTCAAGCTCGCGGCCACGAACACCGTCGAGATCGCGTGGCCATTCGTCGGTTTGTTGCCCGCGCTGCCGGTGCCCTCGGCGTCGATCAGCGCGAATGCTTACGACCCTGCACGCATGGCGGATCTCATCCAGAAGTGGTGCGACGACCGCGCGTCCAAGCCCGTTGGCAAAGCCTATGGCGAGGACACCTACTGGGGCGGCAAGGACATCGTGCTGCTGGCCGAGTATTACCGCATGGCCAAGGCCACCGACCATCCCGCGACCGCCAATCTGAAGGAGTTGATCACCGAGGCCCTGACCAATTGGTTTACTTGGACGCCGGGCGAGAAGGCCCACTACTTCGCCAAGTATCCAGCACCGTGGACGGCGCTGATGGGGCAGAAGACCAGCTTCGGGTCCGGCAGTTTCACCGACAACCATTTCCACTTCGGTTACTTCACCAACGCCGCGGCGATGGTGATGCAAGACGATCCGGAATTTCTTGCCAAGTTTGCGCCGATCACCCGCCTGATCGCCAAGCAATACGCCAACTGGGAGCGTGACGACCGCGAGTTCCCGTTCCTGCGCTGCTTCGATCCCTGGGCCGGGCACAGCTACGCCGGTGGCCTCAGCGACCGCAACGACGGCAACAACCAGGAATCATCCTCCGAAGCCATGCAGTCGTGGGCCGGCCTGTTCCTGCTTGGTGCAGTCACCGGTGACGACGCCATGCGCGCGACTGGCGCGATGGGTTACGCCATCGAAGAGGCGGCCATCATCGAGTACTGGAACGACTACCACCGCTGGAAGTCCGGCGACGACGCGTCGAACTACTCACCGAACTACACCAAGAAACATCCCATCGTCAGCGTCCTGCGCGATCGCGACATCGGCTACTGGACCTGGTTCAGCGGCGAACCGATCCATATTTTCGGCATCCAGTGGCTGCCGCAGTGGACCTACATGCAGTACCTCGCGCGTGATCCCAAGTTCACCGCCTGGCAGGTGACCAACATGCTCACCGCTCAGGGCAAGGGCACGCCGGTGACGTTCAGTAAACTCGGCGACGACTGGGGCAACGTCGCCCTCGGCGCGATGCAGTTCGGTGATCCGGAGTTGGTGGCAAAGCTGCTCGACGAGGCGGGCAAATCAGGCGATCTGCTCGGCGGCTGGAAACGCGCTGGCGTGACCTACTACCTGACGCACGCCTACCGCTCACTCGGTCGCATCGCCTGGGATGCCTCCTGTTCGCTCCCGACCAGCACCGTCTTCGAGAAAGACGGGAAGCTCACGGTGGTGGCGTGGAATCCAGGCAAGACACCGGTGACAGCGAAGGTGATGCGCGCAGGAAAAGCCGTTGGCCAGGTGACGGTGCCGCCGGCTACGTTACAGGCATTCCCATTGCCCTGACCAATCGAGCGAAGCGGTTCAGCTCTGCCTGGGAGCGCCGACTTTAGTCGGCCAGGGGCAATCGATCAGGGCGCCGGAGCCAAATAATCCAGGTGCACCAATCGCTCGCCTGCCAACTCAAGTCGGATGGTGCCAAACTGTTTCCCTGTGTCGTCTTGTGCTCGAACCACATACGACTTCTTGGTTGTGTCAGGTGGTATCGCGACGTCCGGAACAGCTTGCATTCTGAAGGTCAAACGTGTTGCGGCGCCATGGATAGACTTGAAGACCTTACTCGCCACATCTGTGGCGATTGGATTGAAATGATCCAATGCTTCTTCGGCACCGAGCGTGAGCGATAGCAGCGAAAGAAGTATGAGGGACGTCCGCATGATAATCCTTCGCTTAGTTGAATTCTGTTACCCAGCGTACGGCCCCGCCCCACGCACCGTCGGGGCTAGTTCGCCTTCTCCGCCCTCGGTATCGCCGAGCTTGTGGATCTCCTCGAACTTCACCGAGATCTTGGTCGAGACGCCGGGTTCGTTCTGGGTGATGCCGTAGATCGCGTCGACGCGCTGCATGGTGCGCTTTTTGTGCGTGATGACGATGAACTGCGAATCCTTCACGAACTCGCGCAGCATGTTGCAGTAGACGTCGACGTTGGCTTCGTCGAGCGGGGCGTCGACTTCGTCCAGGATGCAGAACGGGCTGGGTTTGGTCTGGTAGACCGCGAACAGCAGGGCGATGGCGGTCAGCGCTTTTTCACCACCAGAAAGCTGGGTGATGATCTTGGGATTCTTGCCCGGCGGCTGCGCGACGATTTCGAGGCCGGCTTCGAGGATGTCGAGCGGTACCGCCTTGTGCGTGATGACCTGGCCGTCGGGTAACGTCTCAATGGTCGCCTCGGGTTTCTCCAGCACCAAGTCGGCCTTGCCGCCGCCGAACAATTTGCGGAACAGCTCCTGGAAGTTCTTGCGCACCTCGCGGTAGGTCTGCTCGAACAGCTTGCGGCTGATGTCGTTGATCTGCTCGATGATCTCGCCGAGTTTCTCCTGCGCGCTGCTGAGGTCGGTGAACTGCTGGTCGAGGAAGGTCTCGCGCGCCTGGACCTCGTCCAGTTCGTCGATGGCGGCGAGGTTCACCGGGCCGAGCGCGGTCAGTTCCTTCTCGGTCGCCGCCAGATCATTGCGCAGCTTCGGCCAGTCGAGGTCTTCCGGACGTACGTAGTTGCCGAACGCCTCCGCCAGATCGAGCTGATAATCGTCCAGGATGCGCTGGGCGAGCCCTTCGATGCGCACCTTGGCTTCGCCGATCTTCACTTCGAGTTGGTTGCGCTCGCTTTCGATGCCGCGTTGGCGGCTCGACAGCGCGCGCGCTTCCTGGCGCTGCCCTTCGACGCCGTTGCGCAACTGGTCGCGTTCCTTGACCAGCGTATCGAGTGCTTGTGCCAGGCGCGCGACCTCGGCGGAATCGATGCCGAAGATGCGTTGGTTCTCGTCGATCGCCTGCCGCAGCTCGGTGCGCTTGGTGTCGAGGCCGGCGAGGCGGCGCTCGCGATCGCTCTTCTGGTCTTCCAGTTCCTGGATGCTGCGCACCAGGTGGCTGAGGTGGTTGCGCACCGCTTCCTGGCGTTCCTGGGTGGTGGCGACACTGACGCGCAGGTTGCTCACCTCGTCCTGGATGCGGTTGCGTTGGGCGGCCTTGGCCTCCATCGCGCTGCCCATGCGCACCAGATCCTCATCGATCTTCTTGTTGAGGGCGGCGAACCACTCGCGCTGACCGAGCAGGTCGCGCGCCTCGCTCTCGATGCGGCTGATCTCGGCGGCGATCTCCTGCAATTCGGCGCCAAAGCTGCTGGTGGCGTCATCAAGGTGCAGGCGGTCGCGCTCGCACTTCATGAGCTGCGCCTTGGCCTCGCCGACATTGCGATCGGCCTGCTGGATCGACCGGCGGGTCTCTTCGACCTTCATCGACCGCTCAAAGGCGTCCTTCTTCATCTGGTCGCGGGCGATGCCGACGCTGCCCTTGCGTTTCGCCAGCTCGGCGAGTTGGTCTTCCAGCTTACGAATCTCGTTCTTGCGCGAGACCAGTCCGCCATTGTCGGAACCCTGCTGTTTGCCGCCGGTCATCGCGCCGCCGGCGTTCACCACTTCGCCGTCAAGCGTCACCAAGCGACAGTTCAACCGGTGGTTGCGTCTGAGCATAATCGCGTGGTCGAGGGTTTCGGTCACCAGCACGTTGCCGAGCAGGTGTTCGAACGCCGCGCGGTGTGCGTCGTCGAAATGGATCAGGCGGCTGGCGAGACCGACCACGCCGGGTTCCTTGAGCAGCCGTTGATCGACGCGCTCGTCACCACGGATGTCGTTGAGCGGCAGGAAAGTCGCGCGACCGCGGCGTTCCTTCTTCAGGAAGGTGATGGCGTCGCGCGCGGCTTCCTGGGTTTCAGTGATGATGTTCTGCGCTTGGCCACCGAGCGCGGTTTCGATCGCGACCACGTAGTCGTCGGGCACCCGGCAGAGGTCGGCGACCATGCCGACGATCCCTGGGAAACGGTCCATCTGCTGGAGCACGTCCTTCACCCCGCGGAACACGCCTTCGGCGCGTTTTTCCTGTTCCTGGAACATGCGCATGCCGGTCTCGGCGCGCGCCTCCTGGTGGCGGACCTCGTTGAGTTCGTTGTCGAGGCGGTTGCCTTCGGCGAGCGCGGTCTCGCGGGCTCGGATGTGTTCGTCGAGCTGGGTGTGTAACGCCGCCGCGCCAGAGATCAGTTCGCCGAGCGCGGTCTGCGCCGCGGTTTCCGCCATGCGTGCGTGGATCAGCGATTCGGTCTGACCGCCCGTACGGTCTTCCAGACGTTTGCGCCGGTCGGAGGTCGCTTGACGTGCGCTTTCGACGCGGCCCTGTTCGGCTTCGATGCGCGAGAGTTCACGCAGGCATTCGACCTGCTTGGCCTTGGCGTCCTCGACTTCCGATACCATGGTGTCGACCGAGGCGATGGCGGCATCGAGTTCGTCGCGTTTGTTCTTCAGCGATTCGTTGAGGCTCGCGTCGCCCGACCCACCGCTCTCGACGTTGGCCATCGATTTCTCGGCCTCGGTATGCTCGCCGGTGAGTGCTTCGATCTTCGCGGTGAGCGATCCCAGTGCTTGGCGGTCGGCGGCTTCCTGCTGATCGATCTCGACCAAGCGATAACGCGCATCTTTGGCGCGCGAATCGGCGACGTCGCGGCGGCTCTGGGCATCGGCGCGCGACTGCTCCTGCGCGCGGATGTCGTTTTCCAATTGCACAAGACGCAGGTCGGCGGTGGCGAGAGCGGCTTCCAGGTCGCCCAGGCGCGCGGCGACCTCCGCGCCGCTGGCGGACAAGTCATCGCTGCGTGTCTGGTGCGCGCTCAGCTCACCGGTCAGGCGGCCGTACTCCTCAAGCGCGAAAGCCATGCGCAGCTCGCGCACCTGCGCGGTCAACTCCTTGAAACGCAGCGCGGCCTGTGCCTGACGCGTCACCGCTTTGACGCGACGACGGACTTCACCAAGCACTTCGCCGATGCGCTGCAGATCCAACTCGACGCGCTCCAGTTTGCGCAGCGCGACCTTGCGCCGCGCCTTGTAGCGCGAGATGCCCGCGGCCTCTTCCAAGATGACGCGGCGGTCCTTGGTGTTCGATTCCAAGATGAAGCCGACGCGGCCCTGTTCGATGACCGAATAGGCCGCCGTGCCCACCCCGGTATCCATGAACAGTTCTTTGATGTCCTTCAGACGGCAGGGCTTGCCATTGAGGAAATACGCCGATTGACCGTCACGCGTCAGCCGACGGGTGAGCGCGACCTCATCGCTCTCCATGCCGAGCTGCACACCGACCTGATCGAGCACCAGCGTGACCTCGGCGAACGCCATCCCGCGGCGGGTGGCGCAGCCGTTGAAGATCACATCAGTCATGTCGTCGCCGCGCAGGGCCTTGGCCGACTGCTCGCCGATCACCCATTTGATCGAGTCGACGATGTTGGATTTGCCGCAACCGTTCGGCCCGATCACCGCGGTGATGCCGTCCTCGAAATCGAAGGTCATGCGGTCGGCAAAAGACTTGAAACCGAAGGTCTCCAACCGCTTGAGGCGCATGCGTTCTCTCCGAAGGATGCGGAGGGTAGGGCGGCCAGGAGGGGGGCAAGGCTCGCTGCGCTCGCCGGTCCGAGCGGTACGACGGGTCCGAGGGCTACGAAAAGTCCAGAGGCATGTGTGATTCGGACCGCTCGTACCCCTCGGACTGCTCGTACCCCTCGGACGTGTCTTCTTGCAGTCCCCTCCGACCGGCAAACCATCCCAACCCATGACCCAGGTCTCCGTCGTTACCCTGCCCCACTTCAAAGACCTGAAATTGCCGGCTTATGCCACCAAGGGCGCCGCCGGCCTGGACCTGGTGGCGGCGATCGACACCCCGGTGGAGATCCTGCCGGGCAAGCGCGCGCTGATCCCCACCGGCCTGCAGATCGCCGTGCCGCCTGGGTTCGAGGCGCAGGTGCGTCCGCGTTCAGGCTTGGCGCTCAACAACGGCCTGACGGTCCTCAATAGCCCAGGGACCATCGACAGCGACTACCGCGGCGAGGTGAAGATCATCCTCGCCAACCTGGGCGATGAGCCGATGAACATCCTGCGCGGCACCCGTATCGCCCAAATGGTCTTCTGCCCGGTGGAGACCATTAAGTGGCGGCATGTGACCGAACTGGAAGGCACCGATCGCGGCGCGGGCGGGTTCGGGTCGACGGGGACCAAGGGGTGAAGGATCGTCCGATGTCCGATGTCCGACGTCCGACGTCTCGCTGCATTGCCACCGTTTGCGGGCATCACGTGACCTGGAGCGTCCGTCCTCAAACGACATCGGACATCGGACATCGGACATCGGACCGGGGCAATCCATGAGATTGCTCGCCGACTGCGGCAACTCGACGATCAAACTCGGCCTCGCGCAGGACGGCGGCATCTGGCAGTTCCAACGTTTGGACGCCAAGATCGCGCAACTCGATGAGTTCATCAAACCCTTCAACCGCACCATCACCGAACTGGCGGTGATGCCCGGTGCGCGCGCCAACACCATCATCGTCGAAGCGTGGTGGGACAAGATCGGCAACGGTCGGCGGATGCGCATGGTCGGCGACCAGACCCTGCCGGTGCCGGACCTCGGGCAGTATCCCAACTGCGGCGTCGATCGTGTGCTGGGCGGGATGGTCGGCTGCATCCAGGAACGCAAATCGCTGGTGGTGATCGACGCCGGCACCGCCACCACCATGACCGCATGGCGTTACGAGGCCGACAATCCCGATCCGCTGGGATCGGTGCATTTCGGCGGCGGTCTGATCCTGCCCGGGGCGCGCAGTTGTGCGATCGGCCTGGCATCACAGGCACCGGCCCTGCCGGTGGTCGAGATCCTTGGTCCCGACGCCCACGCGACACAATTCGATACCCAGGGCGCGATCGGTGCGGCTATCGGCATCGGCTACGGCCCGATGGTCGCCGCCTGCATGCTCAAGCTGGAGCGCGAGACCAAGATCCACGACCACATCGCTACCGGCGGCAACGTCGGCCTGATCATCGATTCGTTGGTGTTGCCGCGCCTGAGCTACCGCCCCAGCTTGGTGCTCGAAGGTCTGGAACTGCTGTGCCGGATCACTGATCGCACCCGTCGCTCATCGGATCCCGACGGACACCACGCGGTGGTGTCGAAGTAAGCGGCTGTCCGCCCCTGGGACCGCGGGCCACTGGCCCGCAATCACAGTAGATGTCAGCAGTCG
Source organism: Planctomycetota bacterium (assembly GCA_013816485.1). Lineage (GTDB taxonomy): Bacteria > Planctomycetota > UBA11346 > UBA11346 > UBA11346 > BOG-1363. The sequence goes on along the minus strand of JACDEI010000005.1, from coordinate 2,942 downwards.
CAGGTGTCGTCCCCATCAAGCACCCACGTTGGGAATGTCGTCCTCCATCCCACCAACATCTCCCAAACCAAGGCATGCGGGCCAGTGGCCCGCGGTCCCAGGGGCTGAAGGCATTCCCTGCTGACAGCACTGGTCTGACCACTTAGCGTCTGGTCCAGACGAGGCCCCGCATGGATCTGCTCACGCTCTCCTCCACCACTTGGCGCGGCGTTGCCGCTTGGCGCGTCGCTGGCACGACGCTGGAGATCATCATCACCCAGGTCGGCGGCCACATGGCTGCCATTCGTCTGATCGGTGAAGAGCTCAATCCGATGTGGCAGCCGACCTGGCACGCCGCAGATCCCGAGCAGGTCAAGGTCGGTGGCTACTACGGCGGCATCGAAGCCGGCCTGCTCTCCGCCATCGTCGGCCACAATGTCTGCATCGACCGCTTTGGCCCTGCGCACGCGAACGAGCAACGTCCAGTGCACGGTGAACCCGGCGTCGGTCGCTGGAAGATGAGCACGCAGACCGCTGATTTGCTGGAGTTCACCGTCGACATGCCGCTCGCCGGACTGACCACGCGCAAGCGCGTGCAACTCGACGGCAATCGCCTGCTGCTGACGCACGCCGTGCACAACCCGGGCAAAACTCGTCGCGAGATCGAGTGGTGCGAACACATCAACCTCGGCCAGCCCTTCATCGACTTCGCCACCTGCGACGCCGGCGTCGACAAGATCTATAACTGGCACGGCGAACCCGAACCACTGCCGCGTTTCCCCAAGATCCCGTCCCTCGGTGAAATGCCGGTGAAGGAGATCCTCGCCATCCCTACGCCCGACCAATCCATCTGCGGCGACGTGGTCGCCGGCAACGTGAAGAGTGGTTCCTGGTCGGTGACCAATCCGACGCTGAAGCGTCGCCTGTCGTGCACCTGGCGCGTGAGCGACTTCCCTTGGCTGACCATCTGGACCCAACATCGCAGCCGCCCCGGCACGCCGTGGTTCAATCGCGAACGCACGCGTGGTATGGAACTGACGACCAAGCCGTTCCCCAACGGCAGCACCGCGCCGGAAGTGCATCCGTCGTTCCAGGGAATCCCGACGGTGTGCCATGTGGAGCCGGGACAGTGGAAGGAACATCCGATTGAGTTGCGGTGGGAGAAGGTTTAGCTGACCCGACATGGAACAGCACGCGCGTCGTTGGTTGATGTGGTCGGGCATCATGGCGGCTTTGGTGGCTTGTGTGCTCGCCGCAGCATTTTTCGCCTACTGGTATGCGGTCTGGCCGATTCCGTCGCGATGGGTCATCAACACTTCACCATGGCTTGAGCCCCAGTTGCGAGCGTTGTCCAAGGGTGAAGGTGCCAACGATTCGGACTACGACCACATCAGTCGATCTGTTGAATCCCGTGGGTTCGACGCCTACCCCGTACTGTTGATATGTCTGCGATCTTCGGATCAGCGACTCAGACGCGAATCAATCTCCTTCATGCAGGCGTTAGGCGATGTGGGCCAAGTTCCACGAGATTTGGCAGATGAACTGATTCGAGCTTCCGGTGACCCTGATCCAGAAATCGCCAGTATGGGATGCTGGGCGATGGGATTTCTTCCCCATGAATGGTCTAGGCCGGCATTGAAACAAGTCCTCTCTCGTCGTCTGGCCACTCATCGCGAGGCTCGGGAGCAGGCGATGCAGTACCTCGCCAAGCAAGGAGGTCCTGAGCTCGTTCAATTGATCCTCCCGGATATGCACGATCCCGAGCCGACAATTCGCCAGTCGGCAATTTTCGCCTTGAAGGTGGTGGGCGATCCGGCTGCCGATGATGAAGTCAGAAAACTCGCCGATGACCCTGATTCGAGTGTCCGTCTGCAGGTTGAGGCGTACTTCGGGCGGTGATCCGGGTTCCCTCGATACGATATCTCTACGGCCTCGAAGCCGATCTGAACGGGCGAGGATCCGGGTTGTCTGGAAAAATTAGTCCGACACGGCAAATACCGGATCGCCCTGAGCACACGTCTTTCGACATGTCGACTTGCACCCATGGCATGCCTTGGCCACGTTTCGCATCCCTTCCGGTACAACCTGCCGCTTGGCCACCTTGTCTCCCACATACGGAGTTTCTCACATGTCCTTCCTGCGCACCGCCGCTCTCACGCTCATCGCCGCCATCGCGCCACTCATGGCCGCCGAGGGCATCCAGCTCTTCAACGGCAAGGACCTCACCGGCTGGGAAGGTCGTGAAGGACTCTGGAAGGTCGAGAACGGCGCGATCGTTGGTCAGACCACCAAGGAGAACCCGACCAAGGGCAACACCTTCCTCTTCTGGCGCGGTCAGGAAGTCGACGACGGCACCCTGGTGTTCAAGTGCCGCCTGGTCGACACCAAGAACAACTCCGGCGTGATGTTTCGCGGCAAGGATGCGGGCAACTCCGTCTCGAAGGGTTACCAGATCGACATCCAGACCGGCGCCGAGCACTACGGCAAACTCTATGACGAAGGCGGCCGCGGCCGCGTCGCGATGTGCGGCGAGCAGGTGGTGTGGGACAAACTCATCGAGGGCAAGGATGCCGGCAAGTACGGCAAGCTGACCAACACCCCGATCCCCGGCGAAGACTGGAAGAAGGCCGAGAAGAAAGACGACTGGAACGAAATCCGCGTCGTCGGCACAGGCAACCACATGGAGGTCTTCCTCAACAGCGTGAAGGTCCTCGACTTCATCGACAACGAAGACGAGAAGCGCTCAAAGAAAGGCTGGATCGCCCTGCAGATCCACGCTGGCGCGCCGATGCGCATCGAGTTCAAGGACCTGGTGTTCACGCCAGCGAAGTGATTCCACGGCCCCGACGGGGCCAGGGGCAATCCCCTGGGAGCGCCGGCTGCCAGCCGGCCAGGGGCAATCCCCTGGGAGCGCCGGCTGCCAGCCGGCCAGGGGCAATCAGAAAACCGTCGGTGCCTAAGAG
>JACDEI010000057.1 GCA_013816485.1 Planctomycetota bacterium | reverse complement strand
GCGGGGTTGAAGGGGGCCGTCTGGCCCCCTTTGGCAAAAAGCCTGTTCGGAGAAATCCGGGGAAAATCGCGACCGCAGGTCGCCCCCGGAATTCTCCGAACCTAGCAGGCTGCTGTTTTTCAGCAGCCTGCTAGGGTGCCCCGCCATGAAGATGCTCCCGTTCGCCGTGGTCACCTTGCTGGCCGTGCCGTTATCCGGCTCGTTGGTCGCTGCTGATCGTCCGCCGCTCTATGTGTCTGGTGGAGTCAGCCAGTTCGACAAAACCATCCGCGAAATGACCACCGACTATCCGCTGACGCTCGGACTCGGCTGGGGGTCGGCGGAGCCGGCGTTGTTCGGTGCGCCGAGCCTCGACCTGGAATGGGCCCATGCCTCGGGCCACGGCAACAAGTTCGACTCCTACGGCGTGACCTACAACGAACGGGCGCTCATCACCAACAACCTGTATTTCGGCCTGGGGATCGGCAGCTACTACAACAGGATCGACGCTACCGACGAGGACGGCAGGGTCTACGATGGTTCGAAGTGGTACCCGGCTGGCCGCGCGATGATCGGGCTGAACCTGGGTGGTGGCAGCTACGGTTCGCTGTTCACCGAACTGGCATACACCTATCGCGGCAAGATTGAAGGGCTCGACGCCAACAGCTTCTCCCTGGTGGTGGGTTTCTGGTTCTGAACCCGCCAGCTTGCGTCGCGCCGCTGGGGCGCATCACTTGAGCGCCATGCCGCAGCCGCCGGGATTCGATGGGCGTGATGACCAGAACGACCGCGCTTTGCGGCCGAAGCGGTTGCAGGAGTTCACCGGCCAGACCGCGGTGACGCGCAATCTCAGTCTGGCGATCGCCGCAGCGCTGCAGCGTAAGGAACAACTCGACCACGTGCTGCTGTCGGGACCGCCGGGTCTCGGCAAGACCACGCTCGCGCACATCATGGCCGCCGAGATGGGCGCGGAGATCCGCGAGACCGCCGGTCCGCTGCTCGACAAACCGGGCGACCTCGCGGGCCTGCTGTCGACGCTCAAGGCCGGTTCGGTGCTGTTCATCGATGAGATCCACAGCCTCAAACGAGTGGTCGAGGAGTACCTCTATTCGGCGATGGAGGATTTCCGCATCGCCATCCAGTTGGGGGAGGGGGCGACCTCGCAATCGCTGACATTGACGTTGCCGCCGTTCACGCTGGTGGGTGCAACCACCCGCGAAGGACAATTGACCGCGCCGTTCCGTTCGCGTTTCGGCATCCGTGAACGCCTTGACCTCTACAGTGATGAAGAACTACAACGCATCCTCACCCGTTCGGCGCACCTGCTGAACGTCGGCGCCGATGCCACGGGCTTGGCGATGATCGCACGCCGCAGTCGCGGAACGGCACGCTACGCCAACAACCACCTGCGGCGCATCCGCGATCTCGCGCAGGTCCATCACGGCAACCGCATCGATGAAGCGGTGGCTACCGAAGGCCTGCGCATGCTCGGCATCGATGATGCGGGGCTGACCGAACTCGATCGACGCATCCTTGGTTGCCTGACGACACATCGGCGGCCGGTGGGCCTCAAGACCATCGCCGTCACGGTGGGCGAGGATGAAGCCACCATCGAGGACATCTACGAACCGTTCCTGATCCAGAGCGGTTATCTCATCAAAACGCCGGCGGGTCGCGTGGTGACGGTGAAGGGGTATCAACATCTCGGCCTGCCGCCGCCGGTTGACGGTGGAGCGGAAAATCAGCAGCGCTGGATCTGAGCCAGGCGGGGTTCGCAGCGGGCGGTGAGGCGTGCCGCACGCTGTGCGGCCGTGGGCAGGGGAGTAGCGGAATGATTACGGCATGACCAAGATGATGGATGAGGTCGGTGACGAAGTGACCGTGACCTTCGCCACTGAAGCCATCAAGAAGTAAGCGCCCAGCGCATCCAGGCGCTGGATTCTTTTTTTCCAAACAGCCCCGGCATCATCACGCTGATGATGCCGGGGCATCTGCGGGGGGAGCCGATCATGATCGATCAACGTGAGATCCTCTGGGGCGTGCTCGCTCCGCCGGTGTTGATGGCCATCGGGATGGCTGCCACGGCCTATCTGCCGGTCACCCGGCGTTTTCTTTCCACCGGCGCATTGCTCGCGCTGGTGTTCGGTGTTTGCCAACTCGGTTTTCGTGGCTGGCCACTTCCGACGTGGTCACTTACGGCCAACGATGTGCACAACTGGCCAGCGTGGATCGCCTTCGCCACCGGTCTGATCACGTTGTGCTCCGCATGTGGACATGGTCCGCTGGTCTGGCGTGTGCTCGTGCGTCTGGCTCTTGTCGGGTTCTCCACCGTGTTGTTGTTGTGGAAACAGCTGCAACATGGCGATGTTGCCATCGCTATCGCTTGGATCGCCAGCGTCACGCTGGTATGGACCGCGCTCGTCCTGGCTTGGGAACGAGCACATGTCGCAACCACCCAGGGTGTCTCGGGTATCGCGTTGATCACACTTGCGGGTGCCAGCGCGATGGGCTTGCTGCTGTTCAATACCGCGACACATGCACAGTTTGCCGGGATCCTGACCGCCGCCCTGACCGCCGCGTTGGTGCTGGGCCGGTGGAGGCCGGCGTGGTATCAGGCTGCCGGTCCGGTGACGGTGTCGGCGCTGGTGCTGCCGTCGCTCTGGGTCTTGGGTCACTGGTACGCGGACCTGCCGCTGTGGGTCCTGCCTATGCTGGCGCTCGCGGGTTTGGCTCCGCTGATTGAACTCATCGGATCGGTACGTGCCTGGGCGGCGTGGAAACGAGTGGCCTTGGTGGTGGTGGTGACGCTACTGGCAGCCTCGCCCGCGCTGGTGTGGGGGATCATCACTTCGATCAGAGCCTCAGCCCAACCCGAATACGGTTACTGAGGCACTACTTGCCAGTCGTGTCCTGGGTGGCCATCATCACCAACCGCCCAGGGACCACACACTGATGTCGCGTACGCCGCTCAACAATCGCGCTCTTACCGAGGGCAAAGACAAGTCGCCACTCAGCAATCGTGTCCTGCCCGGCAAGGACCGTACGCCGCTGGGCAACCGCGTGATCAAGGACAAGACGCCCACGGGCAACAAGATCATCAAGGACAAGGCCGCGGGCGGCCGCAGCGAAGACGCTTCGGTCGATCAGCGGCTGCTTGATGTCTTGCGCAGCCTGAACCTGGCCGTCGCGGCGGTGGCGCAGGCGCGTGATCGGCGCTTTGCCGACCCCACGGCAGAGTTGTCCGCCGACACCCCGGTCCAGGCGCTGTTCCATCTCAAGGACGCGGCGCACTTGCTCGACCAGTTGCGCCGCGAACTGTCGCGCGGCTGACGCACGAGGGATCTTCGCACCGGCTTGCTGACGGAGAAGTCAGCCCTGATCCGTCAGCAGGGCCGGATTTAACCCGGCGCGGTCGCCTAACGGCGTCCAGTCACTTCGCCAATTCTGCGATCGCTCCGGTCGAGTCGGCGAATGAATCCGCCATGATGCCCATGCACTGGAACATCGAGAGGTAGAGGTTCGCCAACGGCGTCTTGTCCGGCAGACGGATATGGCGGCCGGGTTTGACCACGCCGCCGCCCTTGCCGGCGAGCAGCACCGGCAGGTCCTCGCGTCCGTGGTTGTTGCCGTCATTCAAGCAGCCGCCCCAGAATACCAGGCTGTTGTCGAGCAGCGTGCCGCCGTTGTTCTCCTTGATGGCCTTCATGCGCTCGAGCAGGTAGGCGATCTGGTCAGCGTGCCACAGGTTGATGCGGCGGTACTGATCGAGCTTCTCCGCGCTTTCGGTGTGGTGCGATGACTCATGGTGGGTGGTCTTCACGCCATCGATGAACGAATAATTCAGGTCGTTGCGCTCGTGTCCGAACATGAAGGTCGCCACGCGGGTCGAGTCGGTCCAGAACGCTAGCACCGCCATGTCGAGCATCAGGCGCAGGCGCTTGGTGTGGTCCTTGCCATCGAATGCCACCGTCATGCCGCCGAGCTGGCCGAGTGCGCGGGTCGCCGCCGGATCGACGCGACGTTCCTTGGCGATCTCCTTAATCTCGCGTTCGATCTGCTTCTCGACATCGCGCACTGAAGTCAGGTACTCGTCGAGTTTGCGCTGGTCGGCGACGCTGGCCTTGCGACGGAGTGCCGCGGCATCGCCCTCCACATAGTCGAGGACACTCTTCTTGTCCTCTTCGCTGAGTGCCATCGACACGCCGGTGCTGCCGGCTTTTCCGCCTGGCGTACGGAACAGGCGTTCGAAGGCGCGTTTGGGATCGATCTCATTCGGCACGGGCGTGGTCGGCGAACTCCACGCCAGGTGGCTGTTGTAGACTCGCGCCCAGCCGCTGTCGGTGCCGCCGTAGGGGGCCATCATCCCCAGGTTGAGGCAGGGGAAACGCGTCACGGCCGCGGTGCAGCGCGCAGCGTACTGATCCATCGACACGCCGCCGGCATTGAGGTCGGCGCCGGTGGTTTTCTTGACGATGCTGCTGGTCCAGAGTTGTTCGTTGGCGTAGTGCGCGATGCCGTCGTTGGTGGCGGCCTTGTTCCACAAGTTGGACAGCAGCGTGATGTCGGCGACGTGCGGTTGCAGTGCGGCGAGCATCGGCTTGAAGGTGTTGATTGGTCCGACGCCGTCGGTGCCCCATTCCTTGCGGTAGGTGCCGCAGGGCAGGTTGAGCAGCATGGCACGCACCGGCGTACGCGGCGGCTTGAAGCGCGGGCCGGCGACTTCTGGTTCCTCGGCGAAGGCGGTCTTGCCGCCCATGATGTCGAGCATCGGCAGCGCTACCGCGACGCCGAGGCCGCGCAGCATGGTACGCCGGGAGATGTGCCAGGATGAGGAGCTCATGGTGTGGTCCTGTGATCGTTCATTTCGCCGGAGTCGGCGCAGGCGTAGAAGCCGTCGTGGCGGCGACCGGTGCGATGGTCGGGTTGCGACGATAGCGGAATGGCAGGCTGAGGGCGACTTCGCGGATCAGCGTCTGTGCATGGAACTGGTCAGCGGCGAGGTTCTTGACGATCAGGCGCACGGTCGAGCGATCGTGGCGTTCGATGCCGCGCCCGAGCGCGTACGACAACATGCGTTCGACCACCGTCTGCATGATGCGGTCCTGGCGGCCCTTGAGCAGTTTTTTGAGCTGCTGTGGACCATCGAACTTCTCGCCGCTCGGGAGCGTGCCGATGGTGTCGAGGGTCTCGCCCTGATCACCGCGCGTGCGCCAGCGCCCTAGGGCGTCGAAGTTCTCCAGGCCGAAACCGAGGGGGTCGATGCGTTGGTGACAGCCGCTGCACGCCGGATCGGCACGGTGGCGTTCCAGTCGTTCGCGCAGCGTGCCGACGTTGGGTTTGCCGTTTTCGGCTTCCGGCAGTGGCGGCACGTTCGGTGGTGGCGGTGGCGGCGGGTATGACAGCAGCTCCTGCAGGATCCACTTGCCACGGATCACCGGACTGGTGCGTGCCGGGCGTGAGGTGATCGCCAGGACGCCCGCCATGGTGACGAGGCCGCCACGTTGGCCATTGTCGACGGTGACCTTGCTGAAGCCATCGGCGCGCACACCGGACAGGCCGTAGTGCTCGGCGAGTTCACGGTTCACATAGACGTAGTTGCAGTCGATGAGATCCGTCAGACTGCCGTTGTCTTTCAGCAGCGCGCGCAGGAACACCACCGGTTCTTCAATCATCGCCGAACGCAACGAGGTGCTGTACCCTTTGATGATCTTGGGGTCCGGCCCCAGGCCGTTGGTCAACTCATCGGTGCCCAGCCACTGGCCCATGAACTGGCGGGCAAGGATCTCCGCCTTGGGATCGTTCAACATGCGCGCGATCTGCGCCGTGATGCCCTCGGGTTTCGCCAGCGAACCGTCCTCGGCGGCCTTGAACAACGCCTCGTCCGGCATGGTCGACCACAGGAAGTACGACAGGCGGTTGGCGATCTCATACGGCGTCAGCGGCTGCACCTCGGTGCCAGGCTTGGACTGCTCGATGCGGAAGATGAAGTTCGGTGACGTCAGCGCCGCAGCGTAGGTCAGACGCAGCGAATCATCATGCGTGACGTTGTTCTTCTTCGCTGCACGGTCGTAGAGCTTAAGCAAGGTCTGGACCTCTGCCTTCGTTACCGGGCGCCGCCAGGCGCGCGGCAGGAAGGCGGTAAGCGATGCTTCCGCGGCCTTGCGCTGGGTCACCGGTGTGACCGCGCCCTTCTTGTCTTTCTCCGGCGCGACCAGGTTCAGGCGTTCGGGTTTCGCCTGACCGACCACGGTCAAGGACACGTCGAGCAGGCGCTCCATCAGGATCGGCGAAACGTAGAGCATGTCGGCGTTGTTGTCGAAACTGCCCGAGCCGCCGCCGTTGTCCGCGGGAAACGCATCTGCGGGATTGCCGCCGACGCCCAGCAGATCATGGATCGTGCGGTTGTACTCGGTGCGTGTCAGGCGGTGGACCGTGACCCAGCCGGGATCGGTCGGGGTGTCGCCACCGGGACCATCGAGCTGGCGATCGATCCACGCCACCACGCTGTCGCGTTCGGCCTGACTTGGTTGCGGTTTTTCTGGCGGTGGCATCTCCTGTTCGGCGAGCGCCCGCCGAATGCCTTCCCAGCGATGGTCATCCTCGCTGCTGATTCCTGGGGAGGGCAGCTTCTCCAGGTCGACGTCGCCTTTCTGCTTCACCGAGGAGTGGCAGGTCAGGCAGTGTTTGGCGATGAAGTCACGTGTCGTGCGTTCATCCTCCACCGCGGCGAGTGGGAGGATCAGGGCGAGTGCGCCGAGCAGCGGCAAAATACGCTTCATGGCGCGCCCCGCAGACGCCGATCGAGCAGGTTGATCTCCTGCGGATCAAGCATGCGCTCGTAGAGCAGCAGTTCGCCCAGATCACCAGCGAAACTGGATGGTTCATTGCCCGGCGCATCTACACGACCCAGGTGAAGGTCGGAGCGCGGTTGCGGCGGCGGCATGGCCTTGCGCGCCACCAGATTGCCATCGGCATAGAATGCACCGACGCCGTGGCCGTAGGTGATGATGAAACGTTGCCAGCGTCCGACTACGGCAGTGCCCGGCGGGATGTCCTCGGGGCCGTTTCCTGGGTGGAAACGAATGCCGCCACCGGGCGCGCCGACGCCGGCATAGACCCCGCCGTCCTCCTGGGCATGGAAAGCGAAACAGCCCCAGCCCCAACCGATGTTCTGGCTCCAGCGTCCAAGCTGCGTCGGCCGCAGCGCGATGGCGACCGTGAATGCTCCGGTGGTCGGCCACGGCACGGTGCCGGTAAGCATCTCGCCCCGGGGCGCGAAGCGGAGCGCCGCTCGTCCGTCGAGGTCGAGCGAGGGGCGCTGGCTTGGAGTCTGGTTGGCCACGGTCCAGGCATGGGTGGTGCGATCACTCCAACGCTCCACCCGACCGCGATCGTCGCGGATCACCCCGTGGGTCGGGTCGAACCACATCGCCAGACCGCTGCGCGGCGGTTCGGGAATGGCATCGACCGCTGGACGGAGCGGTTGCAGTGCGAGCGCGCCGGAACCGCTGATGGCCAACGCCTGGCCAGCGGGCACGTCGACCTGCGTACCGTCGCTGCGGCGGGCGCAGCGCACCAGGCCCTCGGTGACCTCCAGGCGATCACGGTCGGCGGCGGTGGTGAAGGACAGGCGGGTCCCGAGCACGGTGGCGCGCGAACGCGCGGATTCGATCACCAGCGGGCGTCCGACCGGTTGTTTACGCACATCGGCCTTCACCTCGCCCTGCGTCACGCTCACGTGCATGCCCTCGTCGCGACTGCGCAGGGAAACGCGGGTGTTGTTCGACAATTCGATGAGGGTGCCGTCCGGCAGCCGTATCGAGGCCCAGCCACGTGCCGACACCAGCAGCTCCTGGCCATCACTGATGTGGCTGGCGCCGTTGCGCACCTCGTCACCGACCGTCACGGTGCCGAGGTGCACCATGAGTTCCGCTGCCGGTTGACGGGTGGCCATGGTGTTCAGCAGCAACCACGCCGGCAGCGCCAGGATCAGAATCGCCGCGGCGGTGCGCATCCACGCGCCTTGTCCCAGGCGCGGACGCCAGCGGGCTGATCGCCGGCGCAGGCGCTGGGTCACCGGAGCCTGCGGCGTGGCCTCCAGTTCGGCACGGCGGATCTGCGAGCGCGCGGCGACGCGGATCGCTTGGTCGAGGTGCAGTTCGCGCAGGAAGTGCCGCGCGATGTCGGCATCACGCAGATGGACTTCCAACGCGGCGTGTTCAGCGGTGGTGAGCGTGCCGTCGATGAAACCGCGCACGAGCGCCCGGTGATGGTCGAGGGTTGCGGTCATCTCAGTGGCCTTCCGACGCAAGGCGGTTGTCCGCCGACAGGCGTCTTTCCACGCAGTCGCGCAGCGCTTCACGCACGCGGTAGAGCATGACCTTGATGTTGGCGACGCTTAGGTTCATCGCGCTGGCGATCTCGGCCACCGGACGTTCGTCGACGTAGTGATGACGCACAACCTCGCGCGCGCGGCCCTGGAGCACCTCCAGGCAACCATGCAGCGCGAGTTCACGATCGCTGAGGTCGCGCTCCAGTTCGGCCCCGACCTGCATCAGCGTTGCCAACGCCTGCTCGTCGCGGATCACCCGTCGTTTAGGACCATTGGTACGCAGCCAGTCGATGGCCTTGTGGTTGGCGATGCCCAGCACCCAGGCGGTGAAGGAACGGGTCTCGTCATAGTCCGCGAGTTTCTGGAACGCCCCCAGGGCGACCTCCTGCACCAGATCCTCCACCGCTGCACGGTCGCCGATGCGGGCGACCAACATGCTGATGACCACCGGTTGTGCCGGCAGCCACAGACGGGTGAAGCGGAGCTGCGGTTCCATGCCCTGTTATTCGGGTTTCCTGGCCAGATGGTTACAAGTTCCTGGCAGCGGCTATGCCAGGGGCATCTAACTGGTTGCTACACCTATCTTTCAGCAGGCAACACGGCTCCACAGGTGCCCCCCGCGATGAGCGGCATGGGCACCATCAGCGGGTCGAAACGCCGGGCCGGCTGGGTGCAGCGCGCCACTAGGCGGGTGAGCGCGGCGTGGCCGACCTCGAGCCAGGGGTTGGCCATGTGCGTGATATCGAGACCGGTGATCTCGTGCTCCTCGTTGACGAAGGTCGCCAGACTGAGGTCGCCGGGCACGCGCAGACGTAGGCCAGCGACCGCGTGCTGGTAGAACGGCATCAGTGACCGCGGGCAGTAGGCGATCACCGCGCTGGGTGGCGCAGCCGCGGTCAGGGTCTCGTGCAGCAGCGGCCGGCGATCGAGTGGCAGTTCGACACCGATGAGTTGTGGCTGATGCCCCGCTTCGAGCATGGCCTGCTTGTAGCCGTCGAGGCGCTCCAGGCAGGAGTGGTGCAGGGCGTGGGCGGTGAAGTCGTTGGTCAGGTCGGCGTAGGCAATGCGCTGGTGACCGAGCGCCAGCAGGTGCCGCGTCAGCGTCACCGCGGCATCGAAATCGCCCGGCATCACGCAATCGTGCTGGTGTAGGCTGTTGATCCACACGGCGGGGATGTTCAAACGCTCGATGAGTTCCGGCAGGGATCTGGGGTAGCCGAGGTGGTAGTTGAACAACAGCCCCGCGGCTCGGGACTCGTACATCAACGCTTTCAATCCGGCTTCATGGCTCAGCCGGTCATCGGGAACGATGGCGACCTCCAGCCGGCATCCGGCGGCATGGGCGGTTTCGACCACGCCCTGGAACAAGGCCTGGGGTTGAAAGCTGTAGTACGGGGTCGCGCTCTGCACCAGCAGCAGGGTGGTCCCAGGAGGAGCGGGATTGCCCAGACGCTCCGCCACCAGCCGCACCCGCTCACGCACGGCGCGGCTCGTGCTGCGACCATCGCCACGCAGGATGCCCGCCACCGTGCGCGGCGGGAGATGCATCATCTTCGCGACTTCATCGACCGTGGTTTGTTTACGTGGGGGCAGCATGAGCGACATGGTCACGATAGGAGCCGTCACCGGTCAGGTCCACGTTCAGTACGCACAAGGTTGCTGGCTGTCGCACGGCCTTGTCCGATGCAGGTGTCGCGCATAGTGCTGCGGCCCGCATCACTGAGAGTTCTTGAGAGCGGCGACTTTGACCTGCCGAGTCAAGTTTGGCGTAGTCGCCGTTCTCAAGGACTCGGGGTGTGGGGGCGCAGCCCCCATAGCAAAAGGTCTAACGGGGCTCTGCCCCATAATGGCCCATCGGGCTGGGGCAGAGCCCCGTTAGGACATTCCGATGCACTGGTTCCGTGCCTTACGTTGTATCGTGCTGGTCCTGCTGCTGTTCGCCACCGGCCGACTGCACGCCCACACGTTCACCACCCTGACGGCGGATCTGCTCAGCGATGGTGATGAACTGTCGTTGACCCTCAGCCTGCAACTGCTCGATGCCATGGCGATCATCGATGGCAAACCCACCAGCGCCGGCAACACGCTCACGACCACACAATTACGTCACGGCAGCGAACGCATTCGTGCCTACCTGGTCGAACACGTGCGGCTGCGCGTCGCGGGCAAACTGATCAGTGGTGTCTGCCCTGGGTATGTTCCGGATCTGCTCAGCCCACCCAAACCGGGTGAGCCGGTGCCCGAGTACCTGCCCGATCGCTTGCCCTTCCTGTTGTTGTGGACCTTACCGAAGGACACCAAGGCGGCGGAGATCGAATTCTCCCTGCTGATTGATGTGGTCGGCAGTGGCGTGGTGCACGTCAACCTGCACCAGGGCGACAAGACCCAGTCGCACTATACCAACCTGGGTGGCACGGTGACCGTGACCTTGCGTGGTGCGCCGTCGGCGCCGAAACCAGCGACCCAGGCGACGGCACCCGCCCCAGCGACCACGGAATCCACTGCGGAGGAACCACGCATCACCAGCACCTCGCTGACGGTCGGGCAACTGCTGCAGCTCGGCTTCAGGCACATCGTGCCGGAGGGCCTCGATCACATCCTCTTCGTGGTCTGCCTGTTCCTACTCGCACCCAGAATGAAACCGCTGCTGATCCAGGTCACCGCCTTCACGCTGGCGCATTCGGTGACGTTGGGGTTGGCCATGGCGGGCATCGTACTGCTGCCATCGCGTCTGGTCGAAACCCTCATCGCCGCATCGATCGTGGTGATGGCGGTGGAGAACTGCTTCATGCGCGAGGTCAGACCCTGGCGTTGGGCGCTGGTGTTCCTCTTCGGTCTGATCCACGGCCTTGGCTTCGCCGGCTCGTTCAGCGCGCTCGCCCTGCAACCCGGTGACTTCGCCCGTCCGCTCATCCTGCTGAATGTCGGCATCGAACTCGGCCAGCTCGCGGTGGTCGCTGCGTGTGCGGCGCTCACTTGGTGGATGTGGCAGAAGCCGTGGTACACCCGCGTGGTGATCCAACCGGTGAGCATCGCCATCGCGTTGCTCGCGGCGTGGTGGACCATTGAGCGCGGGTTCGGGCTCTGAGGCACGCTACCAGTTCGTCGGCTCGGCTTTCAGTCGCATGATCCAGCGGAAGGTGCCGCCGAAATTGCGCACGAATGCCAGACTGCGCGGACCGGTCGGCCACGAGTGGCTGGCGTTCACCGGCCACTGTAAATAGGAATCCCACGACCGCGTGGTGTGGTGTTCCTGCCAATGGTAGGTGGATTCGACCGAGGACGCGGTCCACTCGACGCGGTACCACAGCCGCGACTCCTGGGCCGCCAGCACGGAGAAGTAACCGCGGTCATTGTTGAAGAGATCGCCCATGCCTTGGGCATCGGCTTCATCAAAGCTGCGGAATCCCTGGGTCGGGCCGGCACCGCAGGTGATCAGGAAGGTGCTCTGCCCTTCGCGCAGGACGCGGAACCACGACTTGTTGGCGCTTTCCGGTCGTGGTTCAGGAGCACCGCGTCGGTGCTCATCCCAGGTGCCACCGGCGGACTGCGGATCAGGCTGGCGCAGGTAGGGCATCAGATAGTCGCTGGCGGACGGATCGTGCTGTTGGATGGGGTTGTAGGCGGCATGGAGCGAGGTGGCGTATTTCGTGCGTTTCCACACCTGCATCGGGCAGCGCACGATGCTGTCCGGCGCAGGCCAGCGCGGACGCAGGCGGGTGCCATCGTTCTGCACCAACGCAGGGCTCCAGCATTGCCGGCCCTCCTGGGTTTTTGGTCCCATGCTGCCGTCACGTACATCGATCCAACCAAAGGTCTCCTCATGCACCGGCACTGAGATCGCAGCCATGCTGCCGGTAGGGAAGGCATCGTTCGCCGTCAGTGGAGTAGAGGGGTACTGGTCCCATCCCAGGCGCGAGCCCTCCTGGATGTAGTTGCACGCAGCGACCAGCATGATGCGCGCCTGCACATCGCGCATGGTGGCTTGGGTCTCTTCGGCATCGGAACGGTTGCGGACCAGAAAGGTCAACGCCAGCGAGGCGAGCAGGGCTGAAATCCCGGCCACGATGATGAGGATGGTGCCGCGTCGGTGCTGCACTCGGGCTATCGGAAAGGAATGCATCAGGGTGTATCCAGATGGGAATCGTTCATCGAACCGCTGCGGTTGTCCCACCCTGCCCAACCACCCCCGGGTTTGCGCTGCATGCGTGCCCCGCGCAGGGTCGTCCCCACACCGGTGAACGACAGTTCGGACTCGGCCCCGGTGAGGGGATTGGTCCAGCGCACCCGTGCGACGTTGGCGAACTTCGCGCTCTTGATGTAGTGCGCGACGCCGACCGAGAGCACCGGCCAGTGGATCGGGCTCTTCTTCATCAGCGTATCGAGAGACAGGGTGACCCGCATGAAGTCCTGCAAGGCGGTGGCGTTGCCGGTATTCCAGTAGGTCGAGTAGTCGCTCTCCCAATAGCGGAAGTGTTCGTTCACCAAGTCCGTATCGGACACCGTGCGGTTGGCCGGATTGCACACACCGAAACTCTGCGCATGGGTCAGGCCGTGCAGGCCGAGGCCATGGATTTCGTGCATGCCGGTGCCGATGAGGAAACCCTTATCGGGTAGGAAGTACTTGGGGATGCCACCGGGACTGGTACGTCCGCCAGCGTAGGAGGTGTAAACGCTGTAGATGGTGTGCGACGGTAGGTAGTCGCACATGCCATAGAAGCCGAGTGCCCGCGACAACCCCAGGATCTGGCGGCCGTACCAGCGGTGCGGCTTCATGCTGGTGGTGCTGTAACCCGCCTGGTAGCGCGCCGAATCGGGATCGCTGTGATGCGGTTTGGGATTGAACGCGCGGAAGGCCATGCCCGAGCCCTCGTCGGTGTTGGTGAAGATGCCGTAGCGACCGAACCACACCGGTACGCCGATATACGAATCCCAGTCATCGCCACGTTCCTTCTCGATGACGTTGCCGCGGTACCAGGTGCGTGGATCGTGTGGTGCCCAGGCGTAGGTGGGATCGAAACCGACGTCGCTGTCGGCCGTGAGGTTCCAGTTCGCCGGCGTGGGAGCCGAGCCGTCCAACGGTAGGACCGGCGCCCAGGGCGTCCCGAGCGGGTTGGAGAAACGCGGAACCGCGCTGTCGACCACCGGCATGCCGCTCTTCATCGGCTGGTTGGCGGGGAAAATGCTCGACATCGGTGCGAACGGGAAGCCGACGGTGGGAGAGAATCCGATGTCGTTCAACTTCTCCCCGACTCCGCCGCCGGTACCCATGGTCACCGTCCCTCTCAGCCGTTGCCGGGTGGCATCGTCGGGGTCATCGAGGTTGGTCCAGAAATCCATCTGGTGGTGAGCTTCCTGGAAGCCGGCTCGGATCAGCGAGTTTTCCAGCGAAAGGCGATTCGCCAACGTGACGCTCTGCGAGGCGACGCGAAAGCCGGCGATTGCGGTGTAGATCACCAACATGCCGAGTCCGATGGCGATCATCATCTCGATGAGGGTGAAGGCGCGTTGGGATATTTGCTGTGGCATGGGGGCTCCGCGTGCTCGCGAGGTGGTCAACGCAACAGGCAGACGATGCGTGGATCGTAGAAGTTGAAACGCGCGACCTGGACCGCGCGCATGCGCACCGACTTGGGCACGGGTCCACGATCAACCTTCTTGTTGTAGTTGCGATCCGCACCCCAGATGCCGTTGAACACCTCGCGTTTACCAAGATCCGGGCCCTGGTCCTTGTCGTCGTCATGCAGCAACTGGTGGGCGGTGACATCGGTTCCGGTTGCTGACGTGCGGGGGATGTTGTTGACCCACAGCATGTTCTTCTCCGGATTGCGGAAGCAGAACAGGTGTGGGTCGACGAAATCCACGTCCGACATGCGGCCATTGAAGTCGCGCGCGTTGCCGGACCACATCGTGGTCGCGTTGCTGACCGAGTTGCGTGGGCCGGCGAGCGGATAGCGGCTGGCGTCCACCGGTGCGCTCGGCAGGGTCTCGAAGTCCTCGTACGACTGCCAGTCGACCACCCAGAACACCAGTTCGCGACAGCGTTCCGACGCGTCGAAGGGCATGGTCAGGGAATAGTGGTCGGCATTGCCGAAGAGATTGCTCGGGCCGCCGCTGATCTGGGTGCCTTCCAATTGATGCCGTCCACCGATGACGTTGATCGGATAGGTCTGGCTCAGGCCGATATTGCGGATCGGCCTGGGGGACAGCGGACGCCACTGACGCGCAGGAACGGTGCTACCGAAGATGGTGCCGGACAATCCACCCGTGAAGGGGTCGGAGGCCCCACCACCGGTGGGGAACATGTCGTACTGGAGCAGCGGGAAGTCGGTCATGATGCTGCGTTCGATCGGCCGCGGCACTGCCCAGTCATAGGGAAAGCTCGCAGCGAAGGTCATCGCCAGCTTCAGGCCGCGTTCGTGGTAATAGCGGATGAGATCGTTGGTGATGCGGATCTCCGGCGCGCCGGGCCGCCCGTCGAGCACGACGGCGGGGATACGCACGCCGGTGGTCAGATCATCGACGCCAGCGGTTGCGTTGAGCGGATACCATGACGTCAGGCAGGTGGCGGCATGACTCAGGAAACGCATGGCCTGGACCTGCATCCATTTCTGATGGTCAGGTGTGGTGCCGGAAAAGGTCGGGATGTTACCGGTGTGCGGGTCGGTCCAAAAGGTCGAGGTGATGCCGGAACCGGCCACCAAGCTCTTCTGTTGGCAGTACCACAAGGCGGCCTGCACGTAACGGATCACCGCTTCCCGATTGGGGTGGTCGCCGTCCTCGTTGCCGAGTTTGGTCGCGCGCTTGTCACCATGATCCCACTGCCGTCCGCAGGCGTACGGGAAATAACCGTAGTGCACCACCGGACTACCTTCCGGCCAATCGAAGACCTTCTGCATATCCGGATCGGTGCCAGGGATCGGTTGGCTCAACCCAGGGACGCGGGCGGTTTCCCAGCAGTAGGTGAAACTTTCGTAGTTGTCCCGTGGGTAGCGGTAATGGACGAAGTAATCGCTGCCCGCATTGGCTTGGGTCGGGAGCCACGGGTCGGACATGTGCACGAAGTGCAGCGGCGGCGACGGGAAGTTGGCGAAGTACGGCCAGTTCTTCATCGGGAAGATCGGCAGCGCGTTCTGTTGGGCGTAACCGGTGATGCCGATGATCAGTTTCTGCGCCTCGTTCGGCGGTGCTTCAGCCATGCTGCGCTCAGCCATGCCGGTGGAGGCCTGCGGCTGCGAGTAGTAGATGTAGCCGCCTTCGCCCAGGATCTGCTGGATCTCGTCACCATCGCTGTCGAGCCGCCGTGCCAGGTCCACGGGCAGGGGCATCATGCCATACCGATGCGAGGAGATGCGCGCATCCAGATCCCAGGTCTGGCTGCGGTAACTGCTGGGCGGCTGCCAGACATCGGTGCCTTCGGTGTCGGCCGTGGCGTTGTCGGCCTGCGCGGTGTTGAACTGCTCGATCATCTCCTCAGCCTTCGCCGCGGCGTAGAGCTGAAAACGCGAGAGCTGCTGCGCCTTCAGCCCGGCCGGAAACAACGTCATGATGCTGATCACACCAAAGGCGAGAATCACCAGCGAGATCGCGACCTCGAACAGCGTGAAGCCGATCACCGTGCTGGCGCGCATCCGCAGCGAAGTCGTTGTTACAGCCGGAGTGGCAGCGCTGACGGTATCCGATTCCGAGGGTAAACATCCCGGACTGCGATTGCGCGATAGGTGGATCGATGACATGGGTGCTCCCCTCAGGACGGACGCCTTCGTCCCGGGTCCTCCGGACGATTGGTCACCGCTCACGTCTGGATAGTGGGTGGCGTTTCAGAGAGTTTCTGCCGGTGCTTTACCGGTGTTCTGCATCACTGACGTAAAGGTGCTATAATCGCCAAGTCACTGTCCGGATCGTGGTGGGGATCACGGTCTTGTCAGATTAGCCAGCATTTACCGAGGCGCGAAGTTGCTGACGCGAAGTTGCTGACGCGAAGTTGCTGACTGGTGGCCAAGCCAGCAGCCCAGCCTGACGTGGTAGCCGCCCGCCGATCCCAGGTGGCACGGGTGGAACTGGCGGGAAATCGGGACAGGTTCTTGCCTGCCGTGGACTATCCACGGTGGGAGTCCACGTGTCCGATCCACGCACTGTCGTCACTGCCCAGTTGGTCCAGGTCCTGCCGATGCTACGGGCGTGGTTGCGGCACCTGGGAGGTGATCGCGAACAGGTCGACGAGGCGGTGCAAGAGACCGTGGTGTGGTGCTGCGAATACGCTGACGACTTTATGCCCGGTACCAGTTTCGGGGCCTGGGCCCGCAGCGTGGCACGTTTCCGTTTGTTGGCGATCTGGCGCGATCGTGGACGTGCGGATGATCAGTTGGATGAGGCGTTGGCAGCGGCGATTCCCCAGGCGGAGTGGGATGCCGCGGCGGAGGGCGGCGATCGTCGTCGTGATGCGCTCAGCCGGTGTCTGGAGGACATGCCCGGCAATACCCGTCGCCTGGTCGAGCTGACTTATCGTGACGGCTGCGATGCAGCGACCGTGGCGAACCGATTGGCGTCGAGCGTGAACGCAATCTACCTCGCGCTGAGCAAATTGCGTCGGCGGCTACGTGCCTGTGTCGAGCGCCGGGTTGGTGCGACATGAGCCGCCAAGTGGATGATGAGCGCTTTGATGCGCTGGTAGCACGACACCTCGACCACACGCTTGATGTGGCGGGCCGGACGGAACTGATCGCCAGGTTGGGCGCTGATCCAACGCGCCGACGTGACTACCTGCGCCTGCTGGAGCAGGAGGAACTGCTGACCACCGGCGTGCGCGAAGTGCTCACGCCTTCCGCACGTATCGACGCGGCGCGTTTGCGGCGGACGCGGCGTCTGCCGCGTCCGCCGCGTCTGCCGCGTCTGCCGCGCCGAGGGCACCGGCGTTCCCGTCTGCAAGCGTGGACCGTGCGTGCCTCCTGGCTGGTGGCGGCCCTCGTGCTGCTGGTGGTCGGTGCGCTGGCGCTGCGCCCGGACCTGCGTCCGCCGAGCGGGATCGCCGTCAGCGGCGACGTGCTGGTGGAGCGGGCGGGCGCACCCACGCCAGAACGTCGGCTCAACCATGATGATGTCGTCACGGCCCTGGGACCCGCGCAGATGACGTTGGCCGATGGTGGCGTGGTGGCACTTTCCCCGATGACGCGCGTGGTGGTGCGGACGGCCGCTGTCGGTCTCGATCTGCACCTCACGCGCGGCGAGGTCGACTGCGATCTGCCGGTACAACCGCGCGGATTCAGCGTCACCACCGCCGAAGCCACGACCGCGGTGGTCGGGACACGTTTCCGCGTCGGTGCGGATGCCGGCGCCACCCGGGTGGCGGTCGCACACGGTCGCGTGCGGCTGCGGGCGGCCGACGCGCAGACGCTGCTGGTCGCCGGTGAAACCGCGCACGTCACCAGCGCCGGCATCCGGCGTGCCGCCCACGATGCGCCAGCGCGTCTCGCCGACACCGGGCGTTGGCATGCGCACGGCCGGTTTGCCGCGCAGGTGGTCGCCGGTGGTGCGACCATGCCACCGGCACTACCACCAGACAGCGGTCGTGACCGCTGGATTGGGCGCGGATGGACCTGGCACGCGCCGCTGCCGGCCGCGGCGGCGATCGCCATGCAGGCGCGGTTTGAATTTCCCGCGGCGAACGACGGCATCTGGCATGGCGAGGTCTTCCTCGCGCCGCCGGAGGCACAGCGCGACGCGGAGGAGGCGCAACCCTCGCCTTGCCTGCGCCTCGCGCTGCGCACCGGCATCCCCACGGTGGTGCGCCGGACCACACCGGATGCCGAGCCCGAGGTGTTGTGGACCGGCACCGGCCTGCCGCCCGGCCCGCGGCTGCTGCGTCTGGAACTCGACGCGGGCACGGTGACGGCGCTGATCGACGGCCAGGTGGTGTGGCGTGGACCGCTGGGGTTCACCACCGTCACCCCAGGACTGCGCTGGGCGCGGCGCAGCGCGGGTGCCAGCCCGCTGGTCATCGATCAGGTGGCGTTGGAGTCGCTGCTGCCACGCTGACGGCGTGTGATGCGCCGTCTCCGTCCGTAGGAATGGTCGGACAGGATGACTGCCGCCTGCGGACTGGAGAGGTGGAGGTCATCCCATGTCCATCGCCACCATTCCACGCCTCGCGCTCCTGCTGCTCGTCTGGGCGTTCGTCGCCGCGGCCGACGTCAAGCCGCGACTGATCATCACCACCGATATCGGCGGTGATCCCGACGATCAGCAATCGCTGGTGCGGCTGCTCCTGTATGCCAATGAGTTCGACATCGAAGGGCTGATCGCCAGCGCCGCGGGTACACCAGGAGAACTGGGGCAGTCGATCGTGCGGCCCGACCTCATCCGCCAACAGATCGATGCCTATGCGCAGGTGCGTGGCAGTCTGGTGCGGCATGCATCGGCGTTTCCTACCGCTGATGCGTTGCGCGCGGTGGTGAAGTCCGGCAATCCGCAGCGTGGCGTCAACGCCATCGGGGCGGGTAAGGACACCGAAGGCTCCAACTGGATCATCAGCGTGGTCGATCGCAGCGACACACGTCCGGTCGACATCGCCATCTGGGGTGGGCAGACCGACCTGGGGCAGGCGCTGTGGAAGATCAAGAACACGCGCACGGCCAGCGCGTACCAGCAGTTTGTCAGCCGCATCCGTGTCCACGACATCGCCGATCAGGATGGCATCTACACCTGGCTGCGCGGCATGTTTCCCGAGGTGTGGTACATCCTCGCCAAGTCGCAGGACGGCGTGGGCTGCAATTCGGTCTTCCGCGGCATGTTCAAGGATGGTGACACCAGCACGGTGACTAAAAGCTGGATCGACACCAACATCGTGAACGGTCACGGTGCGCTTGGTGCGTTGTATCCGCGCGATGGGCTGTGGACCTGCGGCAACGGCATCAACGGCATCAAAGAAGGCGACACACCGTCGTGGTTCTACTTTCTGCGCCACGGCCTGAACGATCCGGCGGAACCGACCTGGGGAGGTTGGGGTGCACGCTTCCAACGCGAGGGCACCGTGTGGCGTGACGCGCAAGATACCGTGAATGGCAGCACCAGTCGCACCGCGACGGTGTGGCGCTGGCGGCCCGCCTATCAGGCGGATTTCCAGGCTCGCCTCGACTGGTGCGTGCGTGATTTCGCCGCGGCCAACCATGCGCCGATCGCCGTGCTGAATGGTCAAGCCGGACGCGAGGTGGTGCGTCTGAACGTCACCGCCGGGCAGAGCGTCACGCTGAACGCCGCCGGATCGAGTGACCCGGATGGCCACGCGCTGACGTATCGCTGGTTCCAGTACCGTGAGCCGGGCACGCATGCTGGCGCGATTACGCTCGCCGGTGCGACGTCATCACAGGCCTCGTTCACCGCGCCATCGGTTACCAGTTTCGCGACCATCCATGTGGTGGTGGAGGTGAAAGACAACGGCAGCCCAGCGCTGACCAGCTTCCGTCGTGTGGTGCTGCAGGTCGATCCGGTGGTCAACCAGCCGACCACGCCACTTATCGACGACACGTTTTCCGATGGAGTCATCGATCCGCGGTGGCAACCCATCGGCGATCTGCCGCTCGCGGAGCGCAATGGCCGCATCGAAATCACCACCACCAGTTCCTCCACGTGGCGTGGCGGTGGTCTGTTCCTGCGCGATCCGGTGGAAATTGGCAGCGGGCTCATCTACCGCGTGCGTCTGGGTGTGCCGGACATCTCGTCCAACCAGTTCGCTGAGATCACGCTAACGCCCGCTTGGGTGTTCGATGCCGAAGGGCAGGCGCAGGAATACCTGCGTGCGGCGATTCGCGGTTCGACGCTGACGTTGACGACCAGACGCAGCGGGATCACCACCACGTTGTGGTCAGTGGGCGGCATCAGTGCAGGACAGGTCATGACGCTGGAACTCACCATGACGGCGGGACGGGTGTCGTTGACGATGGATGGCGTGGTCCGTTTTGACGGTTCGCATGCGCTGTCATGGACGCACGTACATCCCGGGTTCCGCGCGGCCAACCGGGATGACGCCAAGGGTGGGCTGGCTTGGTTCGATGACGTGGCGATCCGGCGTCCGGCCACCACGCCGGGGTTCGCTGGCGCGGTGATTAACTTCCAACCGTCCGGTGCCGTCACGCCCGCGGGCATGGTTGCCGACAGCGGCGCGGTGTTCGCTGCCCGCAATGGCCTGAGCTACGGCTGGAATGTCGCCAACTCCGAGACCCGCGAACGCAACTCCAGCGCCGCGCCGGATCAGGCACACGACACGCTCAACCATTTGCAGAAGACCAGCAGTCTGCGTTGGGAACTGGCGCTGCCGTCCGGTTGGTACGAGGTCCGCATTGTGCGCGGCGATCCCGCCTTCACCGATCAGGTCAACCACCTGCTGGTGGAAGGTGTGACCATGGCCGATCCCGATGGTGCCGACCGCTTCGATGACGATACCGTCACGGTCCAGGTCAGCGATGGCCGGTTGACCGTGGCACCTGCGTCGAACGCGGTGAACGCCAAGGTGTGTTTCATCGAGGTGGTCGCGGTCCCGGTCGGCGGCGGCTGAGATGGTTGGCGCCGACTGCTCGCGTCCCGCGGCCGGGCGGCGATCACTTCAGACGTGACCCGCACGTGAGGCAGTACTTCGCCTCGGCTGGCACCGGATGCTTGCACACCGGACAGGTCTGCGCGGCCGGATTGCTGGCGGGTGGGGGGACGGGCGCGGTGGATGGCGGATTCGCCGGGGCATCCGTGCGGGATTCCCCGCAGCCACCAAGCAGCACGGCGAGCACGATGAAAATGATGGTGTGGCCCAGCCGCATGCTTCCTCCAGCCTGCGCCATGTCCGCGGCGGTGAAGCGGTCCTGGGCTTGAATCCCAGGCGGGTGGGTGAACCTCCCGCGCGTGTCCGACCTGCCACTCATCGCTGACGTCGCCATCGACCTCCCTGGGCGGGACAGCTACACCTACCGGGTGCCCGAGACCCTGGCCGGTACGCTCAAGCCCGGCGATTGTGTGGGCGTGCCATTTGGCCCGCGGCGTCTGCGCGGATTCGTCATCACCATCGAACGCCGGGAACCGCCGACCGGCTTCACCATCCGCGATATCGTCAGCCATCAGCCCGAGGTCCGACTGCCACCGCACCTGCTGCGGCTGATCGCCTGGGGCGCGCGTTACTACCGTTGCTCGCTGGGCGAGTTCCTGGCCGGCGCGGTGCCGGCGCCGGTGCGCGAGGGGGCGGCACCCGAACGGCTGGTGCTGGTGGCGAAGGTCACGAGTTTCAGCGGCACCCTGAGCAAACGCCAACAGGCGGTGTGGAACGCTTTGCCCGACGCACCGACCCTGCTGAGCGAGGCCTGTCGCGTCGCCGCTACCACCCGCGCCACGCTCGACAAGCTCGCCGAGGCGGGCGCGGTGACCATCACCGACGACCAGCAGGTGCGTGAGATCCGGCTGGAGGCGCGGCAGGAACGCCATGCCCATACCGACGAGCAGCAGGTCGCCATCGATACGGTGGCGCAGGCGTTGGATGCCGGCCGTTCGCAACCGTTCCTGCTGCACGGCGTCACCGGCTCAGGCAAGACGTTGGTGTACCTCGACCTCGCCGCGCGCGTCATCGCCGCCGGGAAACAGGTGCTGCTGTTGCTGCCAGAGATCGCGCTCACCCCGCAACTCGCCGCGCGCGTGCGCAACCGCTTCGAGCGCGTGGCGGTGCTGCACAGTGGTTTCACCGATGGCGAACGTGCCGACCAGTGGCGCAAGGTCGCCGCTGGGCAGATCGATCTGGTGGTCGGCACGCGCTCGGCGTTGTTCGCGCCGTTCCCACGCCCAGGGCTCATCATCGTCGACGAGGAACACGAGCAGTCCTACAAGCAGGAGTCGGTTCCGCGGTACCACGCGCGTGACCTAGCGATCGTCTACGCCGGTCAACTCGGCATCCCGGTGCTGCTTGGCAGCGCGACGCCGTCGCTGGAAAGCGTGCACAACGCCCGTCAGGGCCGCTACCGCGTGCTGTCGCTGAAGAACCGTCCGCTGGGTGGCAAACTGCCGGCGCCGATCCTCATCGACATGCGCGAGGAATGCCACGCGCAGAAACGCACCGCGACCATCTGCCGCGAACTGCTCACGCGTCTGAAACAGGTGAAGGAAAATGGTGAACAGGCGATCGTGCTGCTCAACCGCCGTGGCTGGAGTCCGGTGGTGAGCTGTCAGTCGTGTGGCCACACGCTGAGCTGCACGTCCTGCGACATCAGCCTGACTTACCACCGCGGTGCGGAAAAGGTGAAGTGCCATTACTGCGGCACCGAAGGTCCGATGCCGCGCAAATGCCCGGCGTGTTCCCAGCCGACCTTGTCGACCTTCGGCCTCGGCACGGAACAACTCGCCACGCAACTTGCTGCTGAAGTTCCAGGCTTGTCGGTGCTACGCGTCGACGCCGACACCGTCGCCGAACGTCAGGGCCACGCGAAACTCTTCCAAGCATTTTCCAGTGGCGCAGCGGATTGTCTGGTCGGCACCCAGATGGTGGCCAAGGGCTTGGATTTTCCGCGCGTCACGCTGGTCGGCATCGTCGCCGCCGACCGTGGTCTGTCGCTGCCGGACTTCCGCGCCGCGGAGCGCACCTTTCAGCTCGTTGCCCAGGTCGCCGGTCGCGCCGGTCGTGGTGAGCGTCCGGGTACGGTGGTGGTGCAGGCCTTCGACACCGAAGCGCCAGCGTTACGCTGCGCGGTCGACCATATGCCCAAGACTTTCGTCGACGCGGAACTGAAGCTGCGTGAACAATACGGTTACCCACCGTACGCCGGCCTCATCCGCTTCCTGTGGAGCGGTGAATCCGCCGCCAACGTGCAATTGGTGGCGCTGAAACACGGCGAGTTGCTGACGCGCGTGGCCGATGGCTGCGTCATCCTCGGTCCCAACCCCGCTGCGGTGGCGTTCCTCAAGGACCAACACCGCTGGCACGCCCTCATCAAGGCCGGCAGCCGCGGCACGGCGCAGGCATTCCTCGACCGCGTCGATGCGGCAGGGGGACTGAAGAAGGAGAAGGGCGTTCACGTCGCCATCGACGTGGATCCGTATCAGACGTCGTGACCCCCTGGGAGAGGCGAGCCCCAGCTCGCCTTGCCTTTGCTTATCCCGCGGTGTTGGCCGAGCGATCGTGCTTTCCTGAGGCGAGCTGGGGCTCGCCTCTCCCAGGGGGCTTGTCGTGGCAAACCTCAGCCCAAGGTAGCCATCCTGCCCCAGGAGCCCCCATGTCTCTCGACGCCTTCAAGGCCCTCGTCACCCGCATCGAAGCGCAGCCGGACTACCGTCGGCCCGAGGCCTTCGCGGTCGGTCTCGCCAGCTTCAGCATGGCTGGTCTCGACAAGCCATGGGTTGTCGCGTCGCCTGGGAAGATCCTCGATACGTGGTTCCCGCTGGTGAATCTGGGCGAGAACTTCGGCACTGCGGCGGTGCTCGCGTCGCTGACCGGTTACCGCAATGGTTCGAAGAGCTACTACCTCAACCAGGAGCAGGTTGAGGAAGCGCTGGAGCACTTCGCGCCGTTCATCAACGACGGCAAACGCCACGCCAACATCGAGGTGCTGAACGACCTGCGGGAGTTCCTGCGCGGTGGCAACAAAGGCAACGCTGGTGTGGTGGTCCCGCGCATGGTCACGGTCACATTCATCGGCGAACTCGCCGCGAAACCGGTCGATGCGCACGATGTCTACCTGCGCTTGCACCTGCTTTCGGCACGCAAGGTGAAGCCGCACGGTCTCAATCTCGACGGCGTGTTCGGCCTGCTCAACAACGTGGTGTGGAGCAGCGAAGGCCCGTTCGATCCCGAGCAATTCGATGCGGTGCGTTCTCGCCTGAAGACCCGTGGCGTGGAGGTGAAGGTCACCAGCATCGACAAGTTCCCGCGCATGACCGACTACGTCGTGCCGTCGGGCGTGCGCATCGCCGACGCTGACCGCGTGCGCCTGGGCGCGCACCTCGCCGAAGGCACCACGGTGATGCACGAGGGATTCTGTAATTTCAACGCCGGTACGCTCGGCAAGAGCATGGTCGAAGGTCGCATCAGCGCTGGCGTGGTGGTCGGCAACGGCTCCGACATCGGCGGCGGTGCATCGATCATGGGTACGCTCAGCGGTGGCGGCAAAGAGGTCATCAAACTCGGCGAGCAGTGCCTGCTCGGCGCCAACGCCGGCCTGGGCATCAGTCTCGGCAACAACTGCACGGTGGAATCTGGCCTCTACGTCACCGGTGGCTCCAAGGTTACGCTGTTGCCCGAGGGCACGGTGGTGAAGGCGGCGCAACTCAGCGGGCAGAACGATCTGCTGTTCCGGCGCAACAGCCAGACCGGCGCGATCGAAGTGTCGCAGAAGAAGGGCGCTGGTTGGGGCGGGCTCAACGCGGCGTTGCACGCCAACTGAACCAGCCCCCCACCGCTCGCATCAGCCATCGCGCAACCCGCATCAGACGTCCGTGCCACAGTCCGGTGGAGTGTCGCGCCACCTCGACCTGGGGGAGTTCTTCCGTGTCGGCGGTGGCGTCCGCGGTGACGGGGTCGGCGGTGGCGTCCGCGGCGACGAGGCGTCCCTCATGGGTGAGGTAGCAGATCCGCCCCGACAGCGGACAGCGCCGTTGGGTGAGTGGTCGCCCATGCCGGTCTGCGATCAGACGTCCACCCTGGAATCTCCCGGTAACCCATCCGCTCGATTCCACCGTCGGCCAACGTCCCCCCATCTGGCTGGCGGTCGTTCGTCCCTGGTCTTTTTCGTAATTGGGCACCATAGGGCCAATCTCTCGCTAATTTGCGAGAGGCAAGCGCGATCTCCCCAAAGGCGTCGAGGGTTGTTAACGTCGATGTGATGCGCTCGTTCCCGGACCATCTCCGTAGCTGTCTGGCGCACGCCGACATGTCCCAGATGGACCTGGCGCGTGCTGTGGGCACCAGCAGTTCGGTCGTGTCGCAGGCATGCCTGGGACAGCGCCCGCCGCCGCTCGAGCGCATGGATGCCTGGGCCGATGCGCTCGGACTGGACGATCGGGCGCGTGCGGTCTTCGTCGCCACGGCGCAGCTCGCTCATGCTCCTGAGGCGGTACGTCAGCGCGTTGCTTGGCTCGAGCAGCGCCTCGCGAATCAGGTCTGCGGGGGGGACGAACGGGAAGTCCGTGTGGTGACGCGTGTGGGCGAGCCGTCGTCAGATGACGAACCACTTCCGCTTCTCGCTGCTGTCGGTGCAGCGATCGATGCCTGTCGGCGACCGCTGGAAACCGCGAGTGGTGCAGAATCTTTGATCGACCGCGCATGGGAAGCGCAGGGTTTGCTGCAGGTGTTGCTGACACGCTTGAGCGAAACGTGGTTGCCACAGGCCACCCATCGTCCCACCGCTGCGCTGCTGCGCACCGCCCGGACACACCTGTTGCGCGCCGCTGCGGCCTTCCGTACGGCCAGACCTTCGCAGCAGGCGGTGCTGGAGTCGTCGTTGCGCAAGGTCGACGCCGCTCTCTCGCAAGCACGCACTTCCCTTGAGCCAGCACCACCACCTCGTCAGGTACCGAAGCACCGCTCACGCGGATGAGGCCGGATACTTGGTGCAGAACTTCGCACCTCGCACGGCGTTTTTTCGGTTGATGTTATCGGTTATCCGGATTTGCAGATGGATGAAAAAAGAATCGGTAGAATCGGTAGAATCGGTAGAATCGGTATCAGCTGCGGATCACCGGCCGTTCAAGCCGTTCGAGCACGGTGACCACCAATTGCCACGGTGGCACGGTGATGAGCGCGGTATCGAACGGATCGAGGCCGCGCACGCCGTAGGTGGCGAGGAAGTCCTCGTAACGACGCTTGAGTTCGCTGGTCGTCAGTGGTTTGCCCGCGGCCAACCGACAGCACCACGCTGCGGCTGCAAGTGCGCCACGCACCAACGCCTTGTCCAGGTCCCAGCCACAGCGGCGCAGATCGAGTGCGGTGTCGTTCACCAACGGCCGTTCCGGTTCGGTGACGTCGACGCGCAGGAAATGCCGCGGGCCGAACAGGCAGTCGGCTTCATCAGCAAGGATGCGCGTCGGTAGCGTGGTGCCGGCTGGACGACCACGACGCCGCGTCTGTGGTAGCAGGCGACGCATACGCACGGTCACGTCCTGAGGTTGGTAATCCTGCATCAGCACCACGCGATCACTGGCGAGCAGGGATTGGTGGTTTGAGCCAGCCACCAGTACCGAGTTGATGCCAGCAGCGGCGAGTGCCGGTAGCAGATCGAGCAGCGTGGTGATGCCGTTGAGCGCGATTCCGAGCAGGCGGCGCATCACCGGATCGATGCTCAGGAAATTGCTCGCCGCACTGTCCTCGTCGACCAGCAGGAGCCGGCTGCCAGCACTGATGCCCTGGACCAGACTGGCCCCCATGCTGGTGGCACCACTCGCGCGCGTGGTACTGAAGCGACGACTATTGTTGCCCGGCAACTTGGCGAAGAAGCGCGAGAGGTCGGTGTCCTTGATACGGCGGCCGTCTTCGGCTTGGATCGCCAGCACCGAAGCGTCCGCCACCACCAGTTCGCGGCCATCATCCGGCAGGTGGTCATCGCGTCCCGCGGCGAGTGCCGCCAGCAGGGTGCTCTTGCCGTGGTACGGCGCGCCAGCGACGGCAGTGACACCGCGACGGATGCCGAGGCCGCGGATGGTGCCGAGACGGCCAAGACGGATGGTCAGACGTTCCGCTGTGGGCGTCCGCCAGGGACGACACCCTGGCATCGCCGTGCCGTCGCCAGCGCGCGCCAAGCGGGCACCGTCAGCGACGAAGGCGACCAACCCGTGTTCGTCGAGCGCGGCGCGTAGCGCCTGCTGCACGGCCACCGCATGGCGATGGCGTTCCAGGGTTGGACGAGCGCGGCGGCGGCACAGGCCATCGGCGAAGCGTTCGAGTCGGCGTAGAAAACGCATGAGCGCCTTGCCGTCGCAGCACATGCCGGCCATCGGCAGGCGAACCAGCAGGCGCAGCACCAGAGTTGGCGGCTGCCCAGGCGTGGGCACGTTGAACAGGCAGGCGTTGTTCGCGCGCACCGCCTGACCTGGACGATGGGTGGTGACGGTCAGCGGTGCGCCGCTGATGACCTCGTCCCAGGCCCGGCGCAGCACCCAGTCGCAGGTGGCGGCGTCGCGTCCGGCGTCTCCAGGGCGTCCCAGCGCATGGTCGGGGATGACCACCACGAAGGCTGCCACCCGATCGTCCTCATCGCGGCTGACCCCGGCCTCCAGATCATCGATGCCCAGCAGGCAATGCCGCAAGCGCCAGGCGGAATAGACTTCGCGCCAGGCACCCGAACCCCAGCCGTCGATCCGCCGCAAGGTGGCGAACAGCTCCGACCGGCGGCCGGGAACGGGTTCGGCGGGGATGGGGAATATCTGCGGGACGAGCGGCATGGGCGGCACGCTAGCGTGTCGGCGCACACCCCCAACCACGCCCGACCGTCGGGTTCCCATCGACTTGCGGAGAGCGTCAGGCGTGGGTACCTTTCCCCACCCGAGCACGCCACATGAACATCGATTTCTACCTGATCTCCGCCGCCCGTCGGGCGCACCGTCTGCGTCCTGGCAAAGGGTATGTTTTCGGTCGTGAAGAGGGCGTCGACATCCTGCTGCAGGACGCCCTGGCCTCCCGCCGCCACGCCGAGATGCGTTGGATCGAGGAAGGCTACTGGCTGGTGGCCGATCTCGGCAGTCGCAACGGGGTGTTGATCAACAGCAAGCGCATTGGTCAGCCGCAGCGCATGAACGACGGCGACCAGATCCAGATCGGCGGCCAGGTGTTCCGCCTGCAAGTGCTGCCGCCGGGTGCCGACCCCGCGTCGCTCAGCGCGCAGGCGCCACAAATCTCCAACCTCGAGACCATGGGTCCTGGGTATTCGCTCAAAGACCTCCAGCAGCAGAGCGCGACCTTCACCGGGGTGGTCACCGCCGGTGGTGTGATGGAGCTGCTGCAATTCTTCCAGGTCACCGGCAAGAGCGGTCGGCTCGACCTGATCGATGGCCCCGAAGCGGCTGCGGTGTTCATGATCCAGGGGTCGCCGGTCTACGCCCAGGCCGGCACGACCATGGGCATCGATGCGCTGGCGCAGCTCGCGCACAAAGCGCCGCCCCGTTTCTCCTTCCACGCCGACACGCTGCCGCCGGGTGAACGCAACCTCCAGGGCTCGGCGCAAGGCATCCTGATGGAAGTCGCGCGGATGATGGACGAGCAGGGGAAGTGATTGGAGAAGGGGATAGGGGACGGGGGATGTGAGATAGGGGATAGGGGATAGAGGATAGAGAATAGAGAGGGTGGAACGACGTCGTTCCTGATCAGCACGGAGCGCGCTGTGCCATTGGTTTTTCCCTGCCATATCCATGCTGCGCCGCCTGCATGACCACTGACCTCGATCCCACCGCCCCTAGTCCCTCGCCCCTAACGCCTCCAGTTCCGGCTGCGCCGGAACTGATCGGCGTCGGCTCACCGCTGGTCGACCTCGTGCTCAAAGTAGGAGAGGACTTCCTCAGCGACCACGTCGAGGGTGCCAAAGGCGGCATGCAGATGGTCGACGCCGACCACATCCATGGTCTGCTCGGCAAGACCAAAAAGGAACCTGCACAATCCCCAGGTGGCGCGGCGGCCAACACCACCGTCGGCTGCGCGCACCTGGGCATCCGTTCGGCGTTCATCGGTGCCTGTGGTGATGACCAGTACGGCGACTTCTACCATCAGGCGCTGGTGGCGCAGGGCTGTGAACCGCGCCTGATCCGTCAGGCGGCGCATCCCACCGGTCGCGTGCTGAGCATGGTCACGCCGGACGCTGAGCGCACCATGCGCACGTGTCTTGGTGCGGCGGCGACGCTTGATCCGGCGCATTTTACAGCTGAGACCTTCCGCGGTACGCAGGTGGTGATGCTTGAGGGCTACACGCTCTTCAACCACGACCTCACGCGCGCGGTGGCCAAGGCGGCGAAGGCGGCCGGCTGCCAGCTCGCGCTCGACTTCGCCTCGTTCGAAGTGGTGCGCGCCAACCGTCCGGTGATCGATGAACTGCTCGACGGTCTGGTCGACCTGATGTTCGCCAACGAAGACGAAGCCAAGGCCTGGAACGACACCAGCCCCGAAGCAGCCTTCGAAGATCTCGCCAGCCGCGTGCACGTGGTGGCGGTGAAACTCGGCAAGGACGGCGCGATGATCGCGCGTGGCAAGGAACGCGTGCGCATCGCTGCCGATGTAGTCGAGGCGATTGATACCACTGGTGCCGGCGACTGCTGGGCCGCGGGTTTTCTCGCCGGTCATCTGCGCGGCCTGCCGCTCGAACAGTGTGGTCGCCTCGGTTCGCTCAGCGGTGCCGCGGTGGTGCAGGTGATGGGCGCGCAGCTCCCGCGTGAACGTTGGCTGCCGATCAAAGGGTATCTCGACGCCTGGGCCTGAGCACGACTGACGAACCAGCGCCGACGAAACCGACGAAAGCAGCCATGAGCAAGAAACATCCAGGTATCAATCCGTGGAAGCAGCACATCCAGCTCGGCCGGCGCAAGCCGGGCGCAGCGGCTGCGAGCGACGAACCAGTCACCGACACGCGCAAACCACCGGGTTGGCAGGGCCGCGCTGCGAAGGCTAAGGCCAAGGACAAGGAGCGGCGCGGCGGCTCAGTCGCGCGCCCGGCGAAGGATGCCGGCAAGCCGTCGCCGGGCGCCCGGGCGCAACCGGGCAAGCCGGGTATGGCGAAGCCCACCGTCGTCCCTACGTCCAACGTGCCGGCCGTCACGCCACCGAAACGTGCGCAAGAACGTCCGCTCGATGGTGAAGGGCGGCCCTACATCACCCTGGTGCAGTTCCTCAAGACCATCGACGTGGTCGGCACTGGTGGTGCCGGCAAACACACCATCCGCGCGGGCGGTATCCTGGTGAATGGCGTCGAGGACCTGCGCCCTGGGCGCAAGCTGCACGCCGGTGCCGTGGTCACGGTCGCGGGCGTCGAGCATCGCGTCACGCTCTGAGCGCAAGCGCTGCTGTACGTGCGGGATGGTGCGCCGTGCAGCGCAGGTTGCAGTTTGCAGTGGTGAGGAAACCGGTGCCGCGCGCGCTGGAACAGGCATGGGGGTGACGCAGGCTGCGCCGCCATCTCCAACTCTTCCCCATCCCTGACGAAAGGCCTCCCATGACCGTCAATATCCAGGTGATTTTTTACAGTCTGTATGGCCATATGTGGACGATGGCGGAAACCATCGCCGAAGGTGCGCGTTCGGTCGCGGACACCACGGTGAGCGTGATGCAGGTGCCGGAGACCTTGTCGCCGGAAATTCTCGGCAAGATGGGTGCCACTGAGGCGAAGAAGGCCTTCGCCCACATTCCGACCGCAACCACCGATGCCCTCACGACGGCGGACGCGATCATCATCGGTTCGCCGACGCGTTTCGGCAGCGCGTGCGCCCAGATGCAGGCGTTCCTCGACGCGACCGGCGGTCTGTGGGCCAAGGGTGCCTTGATCGGCAAGGTCGGCAGCATGTTCACCTCCACCGCCACCCAGCATGGCGGACAGGAATCCACGCTGCTGTCGCTCAGCACCTTCTTCTATCATCAGGGCCTGGTCATCGTCGGCTGTCCCTATGCGGCGCAGGAACAGACCATCCTGAGCGAGATCACCGGCGGCTCGCCCTACGGCGCGACCACCATCACCGGTGGCAAAGGCGAACGCCTGCCGAGCGAGAACGAGAAGAAGATCGCCCGCTTCCAGGGCGCGCATGTAGCCAAGATCGCGACGAAGCTCGCTGCCAAGTGAGCCGAATGAATGCTGAATGTTGAATGCTGAACGGAGGATCGGATCGATTTTTCGCCACGAAGTGACTGTGTAGAGATCAAGCGATAGTTCCCTGGATCTGTGTGGTCGGTTTGAGCGCTTTTGCGGCGATGGTGTTGAGTCGGATGAGTAACTTCCTGGCGCAGGCGATCAG
>JACDEI010000056.1:21636-31531 GCA_013816485.1 Planctomycetota bacterium | reverse complement strand
AGTATCCGCCGACCTTCGATCGCCTGCTGTTGGGTGCCGGGATTGAAACAGTCCTCAGCCCCGTTGCCGCACCGAATGCCAATGCCCATTGCGAGCGCTTCATCAAATCGCTGCAAGACGAATGCCTCGACCGGTTGTGGTTTGTGGGTGAGAAGGCGCTGCGTCTTGTCCTACATGAGTACGTCGAGCACTACCACCGGGAGCGCAACCATCAGGGCGTCGGTCATGTGCTCATCGATCCTGGGCCGGAGGTCAAAATATCCGACGGCGGCATACGCCGCAGGAAGCGACTCGGAGGGCTGCTGAACTACTACTACCGGGAGGCGGCATAGTGCGGTTTTGCCGGGAGATTTGAGTTATTTGACCACACGGGGGCGGATGAGCGCGCCGTTCCCGAGTGCCGGTTCGCGGTCTTACTCCTGAGTCGGCAGGATGCGGTAGGCGCCGCTGCCGACGTTGATCGCTTCGGCGTTCACCTTCACGCTGTGCCACAAGGTGCCGCGGCCGTTTTCCAGTACTGGGGCGTTGGCGATCGCGGCGCTGACGTAGTGTTTCGCGTGGTAGATCGCGTCGCGCAGGCTCTGGCCGCGGGCGAGGCACGCGGCGATCACCGCGGAGTGCGCGCAGCCGGCGCCGTGGACCTTGGAGCGTTTGTGTGTCGGTGCTTCGATGTGGCTGACGCCGTCGAGGCCGCAGAGCACGTCGATGGTGCGGTCGGTCAAGCCGCCACCGGTGACCACCACCGGACAGCCGAAGCGTTTGAAGATGGTCGATGCCGCCTGCTGCATGTCCTCGACGCTCAGGCATTCCTCCATGCCGGAGAGCAGCGCGGCTTCGAAGCGATTGGGCGTGGTGACGGTGGCGCGCGGCATGAGCTGCTCGCACAGCGCCTGGACCATTTCCGGTTGGAGGATGGGGATGCCGCGACTGTCGGCGGCGACCGGATCGATCACCACTTGCAGCTTGGGATGTTCGCGCAGCCAACGGCCGATGACGCGGATGGTGGCGACGCTCGGCACCATGCCGACCTTCACCACTTTCACCGGTAGCTCATCGATCACCGCGTCGAGCTGGGTGTGGACGAAGGCTTCGGGAATGGGGAAGGAGCCCTTGGTGCCGGAGAAGTTCTGTGCCACCAGCCCGACCACCACGGCGGCGGCGTAACACTCCTGCGCGGCGATGGCTTTGATGTCGGCCTGGATGCCGGAGCCGCCGGAGGAATCCGACACGCCGATGGTCAGGCAGACAGGTGGAAATGGGCGGAGCATGGCAAACCTCGAGCGATCGCTGGCGGGAGCGCAACCGTTGCTGACGAGTGTGGAGGCGCATGGCTCGCTGCCAACCAGGAGAAGCCCAGGCTTGGGGCGCTGTATCCCACCCACCCGTGCAGTCTTTGCGGAGGAGGTTGTCCGGATTGCCGAGCGGATGCCGACGAATCAGACCGCGCGGACGTACCCACCAGGCATTTTGCGCACCAGTCGGCGAAGCTCGAGCGACAGCAAGGTGGCGCTGACGGCGGAGGGCGGCACGCCACCGACGCGCACCAGATCGTCGACCGTGCGCGGCGCATCGTCGAGCAGCAGATAGATCTGTTTTTCCCGGCCAGAGAGCGCCGTCGCGCGGGGATTCTCGATCGGCCCGCCGCCGTTCATGCCATTGGCAAGGGTCAGCAGGGGGCCGACCTCTTCCAGGATGTGGTCGAGGCTTGCCACCAGGGTCGCGCCGTCGCGGATGAGCTGATTCGAACCGGCGCATTCCGGATTGTCGATCGGGCCTGGAATCACCAGCACCTCGCGGCCCAGTTCCATCGCTAGGCGCGCAGTGATGAGGGCACCGCTGCGGTTGCCGGCCTCCACCACTAGGGTCGCCAAACCCAGGGCTGCGACTAGGCGATTGCGCCGTGGGAAGGTCCCGGCGCTCGGTGGCATGGCCATGGGGAACTCGCTGATCACCGCGCCGTGGCCATTGGCGATGCGCTCGGCCAGGGGACGGTTCTCGTCCGGGTAAAGTTTGTCGAAACCCGAACCGAGCACGGCGATGGTGCGGGCGTTGGCACCCAGGGCGGCCTCGTGCGCCACCGTATCGATACCGCGTGCAAGGCCCGAGATCAGGCAGGTGCCCAGGCGCGCCAAGGCGCTGCCGAGGCGATGAGCTTGGCGATGGCCGTAGGCGCTCGGCCGGCGCGGACCGACCACGGCCAGGCCAAGGCGGTCGCGGGGTTCCAGGGTGCCCTTCATCCAAAAGGCGAGTGGCGGGTCGGCGAGTTCGTTGAAGGCCTGGGGATAACCCTCGTCCACCCGGGTGATGATGCGCACGCCGGCGGCGTGCGCGCGCGCCCGTTCGTTGGCGACGTTCTCGGAGCCGCGGTGATCGCAGATACGCCGCGCCCGTTCGCCGCCGATGCCGTCGACCGCCTGCAGGCGCTCCATCGAGAGACTGAACACCTCAGCGGGGTGCTGGACCTGTTCCAGCAGTCGTTGGGCCGAGATCGGACCGAGCCCAGGAATCAGGGCGAGTTGCAGCAGGGCATCGGCTTCGTTCACGCGCGGCGAGCATGCGCCGCGCTCGCTTTGAACAAGGAGGCGGTCAAACGTCCGGTACGGACATCACTGGTAAGCGGCTCGGTAGCCGCAAAGACGCAGAGCACCGCAGAGGGCCGCAGAGCAGAGGGAGCCCGGAGGAGGCCCCACGCGCAAACCTATTTGGCCTGCTCTGCGGCCCTCCTCTTACCTCTGCGTCTCTGCGGCTACCGAGTCGAACCTCGGTGCTCTACGTCTCAGGCGTTGAGTTTCAGCAACGCCTTCGCTGCCGCGCCGACGGTGACCTTCTGTTCATCGCTGATGGACGAGAGGATCGGCAGGATCGGGCCCATGTTCGCCACACCGGACAGGCTGACCGCTTCGTGCAGCACGCGGATCGGGCTGATGGCGTTGCGCAGGTCTTCGAGCCCGACGAACAGTTCGCGCAGGCGTTCGGCCTCGGCCCAATTCTTGGCCAGGATGGCCTTGAGCAGTTGTGCCGACGGCTTGGGCGCGACGCAGACGCAACCGGCGGTGAAACCAGCGACGCCGAAGTCGCGCATGTGGATGATCGCCGGCTGTTCGCCGATGCCGCTGATGACGATTTTGGGATCGACTACGCTCATCAGCTTCGACAGGTACGCGTCCTGGGTCGGATCTTTACGTACCACCGCGTATTTGATCCACGAGATTAGCTTGTCGTCGACCAACTTCTTGGCGCTGTCGATATCGAGGATGTGTTCCTCCTTGAGGTAGAGCACGACCGGCTTGCCGTAGGCTTCCACCGTCTTGCGGATGCCGGTGGCGAGGCCGCCCGGTGTGTAGGCGAACGACGGCGGCAGCACCATGGCGGTGGGGAAGGCATGCTGCTTCAGGATCTTCGCCTGATCCATCATCATGCCGAAGGAGGGGCCGAGCGAGGGCACGATCCAGGTGTCCTTGCCGGCGATCTCGGTGAGCATGCCCAGCAGCGCATCGTATTCGGAAAGCGCGATGTTGTAGAAATTGGCGTTGCCGCCGTAGAGCAACGTGTTCACGCCGCCGGCTTCGAGATGGCGGATGAGCTTGGTGTTCTCCGCTTTGTTCAGCGTCAGGTCGGCGTTACGCGCGAGCGGCGGCACGGCGATGACGGAACCCTGGAGTTTGGCGAAGGTGGTTGGGCCGGTGTACATGAATGCCTCAGGTGGATGCAGTGGAGGGAGTCGGTTGAGTGAAGACTAAGATCAGTGGATCTCAGGATCCGGAATCGGCTGATCGTGGTGATGCAGGAAACGGAAGTCGCAGCCTTCGTCAGCCTGGGTGATCTGCTCTTCGAGCAGCTTGCCGTACCCACGGGGATAGTGCGGCTTCGGCGCAACCCAGGCAGCGCGGCGTTTGGCGAGCTCCGCGTCGCTGACGTGCAGGTGCAGTTTACGCGCCTCGACGTCGAGTTCGATGAGGTCGCCGTCCTGCACCAGCGCGAGCGGGCCACCCTTCGCTGATTCCGGGCTGACGTGCAGCACGCACGAACCGTAGCTGGTGCCGCTCATGCGCGCGTCGGTGATGCGCACCATGTCCCGCACGCCCTGCTTCAGCAGCTTGGTTGGAATCGGCAGCATGCCCCATTCGGGCATCCCTGGAGCGCCGACGGGGCCGGCGTTCAGCAGCACCAGCACGGAGTCCGCGGTGACGTCGAGGTTGTCGTCCGCCAAACGTTTTTTCATGTGCGGGTAGCTGTTGAAGACCACGGCCTTGCCCGTGTGTTTGTGCAGACGTGGTTCGGCGGCGGTGGGTTTGATCACCGCACCATTGGGCGCGAGGTTGCCGCGCAGCACGTAAGTGCCGCCGGAAGTCGAAAGCGGTTTCTCGCGCGTGAGGATGACCTCTTCGTTATAAACCGGCGCGTCTTTGATATCGTCGCCGAGCGTGCCGCCGTTGACCGTCAGGCAGTCGAGTTTGAGCAGATCGCGAATGCGCCACAGCACTGCCGGCAGACCGCCAGCGTCATGGAAGTCCTCCATCAGGTATTTGCCCGCGGGCCGCAGGTTGGCGAGCACCGGCGTACGGCGGCTGATGGCGTCGAACAGATCGAGATCGAGTTTGATGCCCGCGCGCCCAGCCATGGCGATCAGATGGATGATGGCGTTGGTCGAACCGCTCAGCGCCATGTCGATGGTGATGGCGTTCTCGAACGCTGCTTTCGTCAGGATATCCGAGGGACGCAAATCCGACCACACCAGCTCCACCGCTTTGCGGCCGCAGTTGGTGGCAAGGCGTTCGTGCGCGGAATGTACGGCGGGGATCGTGCTCGCGCCGCTCAGCGTCATGCCGAGCGTTTCCGTAATCGCGGCCAGCGTTGACGCGGTGCCCATGGTCATACAGGTACCGGGCGAACGCGCGATGCCTTCTTCGATGGCCGCCCAATCGTCGTCGCACAAATTGCCGGCGCTGCGTTCCGCCCAGTACTTCCACGCGTCGGTGCCAGAGCCCAGGGTCTTGCCGGCGAAGTTGCCTTTGAGCATCGGCCCGGCAGGCAGGAACACACACGGCAGGTTCGCGCTGGTGGCGCCCATCAGCAGCGCGGGGACGGTCTTGTCGCAGCCGCCCATCAGCACCGCACCGTCGATCGGATGACAGCGCAGCGTCTCCTCGACCTCCATCGCGGTGAGGTTGCGATAAAACATGCTGGTCGGT
Organism: Planctomycetota bacterium; assembly: GCA_013816485.1. Taxonomy (GTDB): domain Bacteria; phylum Planctomycetota; class UBA11346; order UBA11346; family UBA11346; genus BOG-1363. The sequence goes on along the minus strand of JACDEI010000056.1, from coordinate 26,339 downwards.
TTCATGTACGACTCAGAGAGCGACAGCACCGGCAGCTCGACCGGGAAACCACCAGCTTGCCAGACTCCCCGCTTCACCTGTTCCGCGCGTTGGCGGAAATGCGTGTGACAGGTATTGAGATCCGACCAGGTGTTGAGGATGGCGATGACCGGTTTGCCTTCGTAGTCCTCACTCCCGAAACCCATCTGCTTGATACGAGAGCGATGACCAAAGCTGCGCAGATCATCCGGACCGAACCACTTCCAACTGCGCAGATCGCGTGGTTGCAGACGGGTGCGCGTACGTGGAGTCGGAGTGGGCGTCGTCATGGAATGGAGCTCGCTGCAATAAAACGGGTGGCTCGGTGTAACGTTGACAGGTCTCGCCGCAATGCACCAAAGCCTGGAAAAGACCGCACGCTATGAGTCCCTTGGTGATCCTGTTCATCGGCATGGCCATCGTCGTCGGTGGCGTGCTGGCACTCAGACTGCATGCGTTCCTGGCGCTCCTGCTTGGTGCGGTGGTGGTCGCCGGGCTGACCTCCACCGATCAGATCGTCGCCGCGCGCGTGGCGGCCAGTTCAGTTGCCGTGGTGGAGCTCCGACCTGACAGCGAATGGCTGGTGCGTCCAGGGAAAGGCCGTGCGCTGATCGCAGGAACGAATTTCCTGATCGTCGACGGCAAACTGACGACCGACAAAGTGACGCTGTTGGTGCAGGGGCCTGATGGCGAGCGCCCGGCGTTGATGCGGGTGCACGTGCATGGTGCTGCACCAGCGATCGATCCCACCCGCACCGCCATCATCCATGAAACCGTCCGCAGTGCGGCGCTCAAGGATGGTGCCAGCAGCGTCGGCGATCGCGTGGCGAGCGGCCTGGGGAAAACCGCCACCAGTATCGGCATCATCATTGCCCTGGCGGCGATCATCGGCGAATGCCTGATGCGTAGCGGCGCGGCGGATCGCATCGTGTGGTCGATCCGCCGTCTGCTCGGGGACCAGCGCGCGCCGCAGGGTTTCGTCTTCAGCGGCTTCGTCCTCGGCATCCCGGTGTTCTTCGACACGGTGTTCTATCTGTTGTTGCCATTGGCGAAGGCACTGCGCCAGCGCACCGGGAAACACTGGGTGCTGTACGTGCTGTGTACGGTAGCCGGCGCGACCATGGCGCACTCGCTGGTGCCGCCGACTCCTGGGCCGCTGATGGTTGCCACGGAACTCGGGGTCAGCATCGGCTTGATGATGATCGGCGGCACCATCGTCGGTCTGGTTGCAGCCACCGCGGGCTACGCCTACGCGGTGTGGGCCGACCGTCGGTGGGATGTGCCACCACCCGATGACCAAGTCGAGGTGGTTCCTACAACCGACACCGACCTATCCGTGCTGCCACCGTTGTGGTTGGCGCTCGCACCGATCGTGCTGCCGATCGCGCTCATTGGCTGGGCCGCGGTGTTCGATCTATTGCCGGACGACTTGGCCAAGACCTGGTGGGGCGACCAACTGCTGTTCTGGGGCGGCCAACTGCTGTTCTGGGGCGACAAGAACATTGCGCTCGGTGTCAGTGCGGTGATCGCACTCGCCACCTTCTGGTGGTTCCGGCGTCTTCCGCTCAAGGAGCTGTCTGCCGCGACTCAGACCGCGCTGTCCAGCGCCGGCGTGATCATCCTCATCACCGCCGCCGGTGGTGCGTTCGGCCTGGTGCTGCAACAGACCGGCATCGCCGAGGTGCTCACGACCATGATGCCCGCGTCGAAGGCTGCGCTGCTGCCGATCGCCTTCCTGCTGACCACCACCATCCGCATCGCGCAAGGCTCGGCGACGGTGGCGATGATCACCGCAGTCGGCATCGTCGCGCCATTGGTCGCTGCTGGTGATCTGGGTTACCACCCGCTCTACGTCGCGCTCGCCATCGGCAGTGGTTCCAAACCGATCCCGTGGATGAACGACAGCGGCTTCTGGATCATCGGCAAGATGAGCGGTTTCAGCGAAATCCAGACCCTGCGTACCGCCAGCGCGATGATGTCGCTGATGGGCGTGGTCGGTTTGATCGTGACCATGCTCGGCGCGTGGATCCTGCCGCTGGTTTGATGTCCGATGTCCGATGTCCGATGTCCGATGTCCGATGTCGTGCGGTCGACATCGGACATCGGACATCGGACTATCCCATACGCGTTGATTCGCGTCGCGGCGCGAGCGCGGCCGACAAGCAGATTCCCAATCCCAAATGGCACGCGAGCAGGCTTGACCCGCCGTAGCTGAAGAACGGCAAGGTGATGCCGGTCACCGGCATCATGCCCGTCGCTACCGCCAGGTTGATCGCGCTCTGGCCGACGATCAGGCAGACGTAGCCGACGATCAGCGCGCGTCCGCAGGGATCGCGGCACATCGCGGCGGTGTGCAGGCCGACCCAGGCGAAGGCCAGCAGCAGGGCGAGCACCAGCACCGAGCCGAGGAAGCCGACCTCCTCGCCGACCACGGCGAAGATCAGGTCGGTGTGTTTTTCCGGCAGCCAGCCCAAGCGGTTTTGATCACCGTCGAGGTAGCCCTTGCCGACGAGCTGTCCCGAGCCGATCGAACGCACGCTGCGCGCGGTCTGGTAGCCTTCGGTCAGCGCGTAGTCGTCGGGATTCAACCACGCCATGATGCGTTTGTACTGGTACGACTTGGGTCCGGTGCGGGGCAACAGGGTCTCCTGTATGGCGCGCACGGACGAGCCTTCCTTGGCGTCCATCGTCAGCAGGGTGAGCGAGCCGACCGCCAGCACCACGCAGGTGACGGCGATGATGATGAAGTGCGACAGGCGCATGCCCATCGCCAGCAGCATGCCGAAGATCATCGGTGGAAACGTCAGCGCGCTGCCAAGGTCGGAGCGCGCATGCAGCAGCGACGGGATCGCGGCCAGGCTCAAGGCGGCGATCAGGTGGAGCAGGCGTGCCGGTTGGAAGTCCGGATGTGTCACCAGCCGCGCGCACGCCAGCAACGTTGCGAGTTTGATGAACTCCACCGGTTGCAGGCGCAGTGGACCGAGCACCAGCCAGTTGGCCTGACCCTTGATCACCGGCACCACGCTGGTGCCGGCGGCGACCGTCATGAACAAGACCAGGCACAACCCGGCGAGGAACAACGGCACGGCCAGTCCGCGCCACAGGGCGAACGGCACGTGCATCGTCACCAGGCAGGCGACCACGCTGACCGCCCACCACGTGAGTTGTTTGCGCGCCTCGTCGCCAAGGCCATAGGCCGCACCGGGATCGTAACAGGCGCTGATAACGAACGACACACCCATCGCCGTCAGCAGGGCGGTCAGTGCCAGCCATCCCCAGGGGACCTCGCTGTAGCTGACTCGTTGGAGCAGGGCCATGCCGGAGGTGTCAGGTCAGTAGACGGGCGAACTCGTCGAACACCGGTGGAATCGGCGCGACCACTTCGACGCGATCACCGGTGATCGGATGATCGAAGGCCAACAGGTGCGCGTGCAGCATCATGCGCGGCGGCTTGGGCGTCAGCGGCGCATCCTTGGCCGCGCGACCGATCAGACCGTAGACATGATCGCCATACACCGGACAGCCGATCGCAGCGAGGCTGACACGGATCTGATGCGTGCGACCGGTTTCCAACCGCACTTCCAGTTCCGCACCCAGGTCGCGACCGTCTTTGTCTTTAAACGAGCGCAGCACGCGGAAATGCGTGATCATCTCCTTGCCGTCATGATCCCGGTCGTCGCTGTCGGCATCATCGTCATGGCCACGATCACTGCCGCGGTCGTTTTCCCGCGGCTCGCTCTTCACCAAGGTGCGCTTGCCATCCGGGCGTCGGCCCATCACGCCGCGCAGGGTGTCTTCCTTCGTCCGTGGGGTGCGCACGGTCAGGCAGCGGTAGGTGCGCGCGGCAGCATGCGAAGCGAACTGCGCCGAGAGCAGGCGCTGAGCTTCACGCGACAACGCGATCGCCAGACAGCCACTGGTTTCCTTGTCGAGGCGATGCACCACGCCGAGGAAACGGATGTCCTGCCCACGTTTGCGGAAGACCCGCCGCAGCAGTTCCGGCACATGACCACGCTCCGGCGTACCGATGCCGGGTTTATGCGTCGGTGCCGAGACCAAGCCTGCTGCCTTGTCGACCACCACCACCTGGCTGTCCTGGTAGACGATGTCGAAGGGTTTCGCCATCGGCGGCAGGCTCTCGTACACGCGCGCCTTGAACGCGGCCTTGATGCCGTGCCGCAGATCACATTCGACCTTGCTCGACGCATCCAGCGGAGTTTTCGGCTCCAACACCATCGCACCGGCAATCTTCACCAGTCCCGCAGTGATCGCGAGCCGCGCCTTGTGCCGCGACAACCCTGGGATGGCGGCGGCCAACGCGGCGAACAACGGCTCCCCAGGTGCGGCGATGGTCAAGCGGTGCAGGGAATACAGGTCGGCCATGATCCGCGGGAGTCTGCAAGGATCACGGAGTAGTCCAGGAAAGGTGGGAGGCAGGGGCACCGCGAGCTACGAGCTACGAGCTACGAGCTACGAGCTACGAGCTACGAGCTGCGAGCTACGAGTTTGGAAGCCCACCGGCCGCGCACGGAGCAGCCGTGCCGCGAGCGCAGCGAGCCAAGCGCCGCAGGCGCGAGCGGCCGTACGTCGTGCGCGCAACCGCGCCCCGGCGCGGCGCAACACGCGTCATCAGCACGATGGGGGGAGTGAGGCGACCCAGGGAGCCGAACGGAGTGGGGGGGGGG
>JACDEI010000056.1:0-21626 GCA_013816485.1 Planctomycetota bacterium | reverse complement strand
GCGCGTTTGCGCTCCCCCCATGGTTAACTGGCACCATCCCGCTCCGCGGGATGCCCGTGCGTAGCACGGGCGCGGGCCGCAGGCACGCTAGGCGCCTCTCTAAAGCTTCGGCAGTTCCGGCAATCCCCCCGACTTGTCGCCGGAATCATCTTCCTCGAAGCTCTCGACTTTGAGCACTTGCGACGGCCGGTTGCCGCTGCTGGTGCCACGTTCGTGGCGTTCGCTCGGTGGCATCTCCTGATCCTCGTCGAGTACCACCAGCAGCGCGCTGCGCATCGGATCGCTGAGGATGGCATCGGTCGAGGGCGAATCCTCGGCACCTTCCATCGGCTGGTCGAGGTCGAGGATGCCCAAACCGCTCTTCGGTGGCGGCGTGAAGATCGGTGCCGGTGGCGGAGCTACCGCCATCGGCGCCAGGGGCGGGGGCGGGGGCGGGGGCGACTCCATCGGCAGCGGCGCGAGCGGCGCCGGCGGACGCGTGATGTTGCTGACCGGTGTGTGGGTTGGCACTTCCGCCGGAGCGGGCGCAGCCGCGGCCGGGGCTTTCGGCACGATGGTGCCGTCACGGACCTGACGCGGTTGCCAGTTGTGGCTGTTGGAACCACCCAGGCCAGTCTGGGCGAACTGCAAGAGGTGTGCAGCCAAGCCAAGCGCCACGGTCAGCGACGGGCCGTTGGCATCCAGGCCATTGATGTCGTACTTGGAGGGCACCAGGTCGAGTCCAGCGAGCGGATCGAACACGTGCACCGGACGACCAAGGATGTTGCCAAGCACCTGGGCGATGCCGGGCAGTTGGCTTGAGCCACCGGTCAGCACCAAGTCGGCGACCTGCACTTCGAACTGGCCTTCGACGTAGTCGAAGCTCAGGCGGATCTCATTGGCGAGGTCTTCGAACGCCGGCAGCGCGGCATCCATCAGTGCTTCGAGCGCTTCGCCAGGCGCCGACTTGATGCGCTCGACGTCTTCCGCCGGCTCATTGAAGGTGCGCACGATGGCGTCGGTGATCTCGTTGCCGGCGAGGTAGACCTCGCGGGTGAACAGCAGGCGGTTGCCCTGGACGATGGCGATGTTGCTCTTGCTCGCACCGATATCGATCAGCGCGGTGGCGGTCTTCTCGCCCGCGGCAGCCGGACCGGGTCCGAGCAGTTCGTAGGCGTTCGACAACGCGAAGACGTCGACATCGATCACTTCCGGCGCGAGGCCGGCGGCCCTGAGCTGGGTGATGTGGTCCTCGACGAAACCGCGACGCACGGCGACCAGCAGCACCTGCATGTTGGTGGCCTTGGCCTCGTCGCGGTCGGGCAGCGTCTGACAGTCGATGATGACCTCTTCGCTGCCGAAGGGGATGTACTTGTCGGCTTCGTAGGCGATGTGCGCCTTGAGCTCGTCGGATGGCAGGCGCGGCGTTTCGACCTGGCGCACGATCACCGAGCGGCCGGAGACGCTGCTGACCATGCGCTTGGGCCGCAGCCCGAGCTGATCAATGACCTTGCGGATGACTTCGACCGGTTCCTGCGTGCCGATGCGCGCCTGGGCATAGCCCTGGAGCGTCAGGCGGTCACCGCTCGGCTGGAGCGCGACGGCCTTCACCGAGTAGGAACCGACATCAAGGCCGACGACCAGCTTGGTGTTACCGAACATGCCCGACTCCTGCCTAATGATGAAGCCTCCTGTGCTGGAGGCGGTTAGCCAGTCGCACACTAGTGGCGGGCAGGCAGGGCGCAAATGCCAGGACGATGGACGTGCCGGGGGCGTGGCACGCCGCCGCAGGCCCGTTCAGGCACGTTCCGCCTCGCGGTTGCCGGCCTGGTTGCTGGAAGCGCGGTGGTTTCCCACCGGATGTCCACCGGCAGGACCGCGCTGGGAGCCGCCAGAGTCGCTGGGTTGGCGACCTTCCACCGTCGCCTCCCGGCGCTGGTGGACTCTGCCGGGTTGGCGGCAATCCTCCCGCGCGACACCAGCCCCCATGCCTCCCCCGCCGGACCTTCCGCCATCTTCGACCGTCCCCAGGGCGCTGCACGTGCTGCTGGTCGACGACGAGGAACTGCTGGTGCAGCTCAACACCGAACTGCTGTCGGCGGAGGGGTTCCGGGTCAGCGGTTTCACCGATCCGCAGGCCGCGTTGGCGGCGGTTTGTCAGGAGCCGTTGGCGTTCGATGTGGTGATCACCGACCTGACCATGCCCGGCATGACCGGCCTGGAATTGGCGACCGCCCTACGCCGTGTGCGCAGCAACCTGCCGATCATCCTCGTCAGCGGTTACGGTGCCGACGTGACGTTGCAACGCGCCGAACGTCTGGGCATCAGCCGCATAATCGACAAACCGGCATCAGCCGCTGAGTTGGCGCGCTGCATCCGTGCGGTGGTGCGTCGCCTGGATACCTAGAAGGGGGCGCTGTGGTCTCAGTTTCAGTTGGTGACTACTCAGGCCAGGGGCCCCATCGCTCCGCGATGGGGCGGGCACCCGAGTGGCGGTGGGCGGATAAAATGCGCGAAGCGCATCCGCCCACGGTTGAGGAGGCGAAGCCGACGAAGCCGAGCCACGACCAAGCCCGTGGGGGCAGGCCCGCAGGGCCGCGGGGGCGAAGCCCCTGAGCAGACACTTCAGCGTCAGCGCGGGCTCAGCAGTGGCGTCAGTTCCCACGTCAGGGTGTGGCGTTGGGCCACCGGCTGGGTCAGGGCTTGGAAGCTCACGGAGAATGCCAGTTCCCCTTTACCGCTTCCGGGCAGGCCGCCGTCGACCGTGGTGGTGCCACTCCCGTGGAGGTCGGACAACACCGCGGAGACCGGCGTCGGATCGCCGACCAGCGTCGCCTGCAGGCGTTCGCCGCCAGCGGGCAGACCCAGCGTGTAGGTGAAGCCCTGCCAGGTGCGTTCGACCTCACCGTTCAGCGGCGGACCGAGCGGCACGCGTACTGGCGACGCGCTCGGCAGAGCGAGCAGTTGGCTCCAGATGCGGCTGAGTGCGTCGCTGGAGAACGCCGCGCGCGCGGCGGCATCGAGCGGCGGCGGATCGCCGGGGGTCGCTGCGGGCGCACGTTTGTTGATACGTGCGATGATGGCGTCGCCGCCCGTGACTCCGCTGACCTGGCCGGTCCTGGGATCCACCACCACGCTCAGGATCGCGCCGTTGAGCGCGAGCAGGTGTCCAAGCAGCGCATCGTTGCCGCCGTCGTCCTGACCGTCCTTGGCACCGCTGTCGACCAGGCGTCGTGAGCCAGGACCTTCGTGGGTTGCCTGGATGCGCAGGATGGTCGCACTCAGCAGCGCCCGTTCGGGCGTCGCTTCCACCACCGTCAACACGAACTTCCAAGTCAGCGTCGAGGTGTAGATCAACTCATCGCCCGCGCTGTTCCAGGCGACGGTCTGTTTCACGCTGTAGGCGTACAAACGGTTGGCCCCGACGGTGAAGGCGTAGCCGGGTGCCGGCGTGACGGTCGGCGTCGGCGTCGGCGTCGGCGGAGCATCTGCGCTCCACAGTCCACCGGTGATCGGTGCGTAGGCGGCCAGCGCGAGACCACCGATCAGCAGCAGGCGGCGCATCAGTGGTCCCGTCGCACGACGAAACGACCGAGTGCGCGCAGGGGTTGGGCTGGTGCACCGAGCGGTGCGAGCGCAGCGATGGCCTCGCGCTCCAGGCGTTCGGCTTCGTGGCGCGCGGCAGCGAGGCCGTGGACGGCGACGTAGGTGAGTTTGCCCTGCGCCGCGTCCTTGCCTGGGGTTTTGCCCAGGGCGGCGGCGCTGGCGGTGGCGTCGAGCACGTCGTCGGCGACCTGGAAGGCCAAGCCGATCGCCTCGCCATAGGCGCGCAGAGCGTCGCGCGCAGCGGTCGGGGCTTTGGCCGCGAGAGCGCCGAGTTCGCAGCTCGCCCGGATGAGCGCGGCGGTCTTGCCACGGTGGATGCGTTCGAGGCGTGCGCGGGTGGCTGGTGACGCGTCGATCGGCTGACCCTCGGCGTCGAGGTCGTCCTGCTGACCGCCGACCACGCCACGGCTGCCGGCGGCGCGCGCGAGCACGCTCACCGCTTCCGCGCCGACGTGGGCGGCACATTCGAAGGCGAGGGTCTGGAGCGCATCGCCGGCGAGGATCGCGGTGGCTTCATCGAAAGCCTTGTGGCAAGTCGGCCGGCCACGCCGCAGATCGTCGTCGTCCATCGCCGGCAGGTCGTCGTGCACCAAGGTGTAGGTGTGCAGCACCTCGACCGCGGCCATCGCCGCGTCGATACGATCGTCCAGCGCTCCACCGACCGCACGCGCCGCCGCGAGCACCAACGCCGGACGCAGGCGTTTGCCACCGGCGAACACGCTGTAACGCATCGCTTGGTGCAGGCGTGCGGGGGCCTCACCCGCTGGCGGCAGCCAGCGTTCGAGCGCCGCATCGCTCAGCCGCACGGCCTCGCTCAACAGCACCTGGGCGGCTGCGTCGGGCGTGGTTCCAGCGGTCTCGGCAGCGCTCATGAGCGGCACATTCCGGCCCTCGCCGACAGCGGCAAGGGCCACGTCCGATGTCCGATGTCCGATGTCCGATGTCTGCATCACCGTGAGTGATTCCAGGGGTGTCCCGACACCTCCGAATGAGCGGAAAACCAGCGGTCGATATCGGACATCGGACATCGGACATCGGACCCATCCTACCCCCATCCGGGCATTGCTTAGGGGGGTCCCGCGGTACGCTGCGCCGATCCTACCGTGCCCGGTGAAAAACCTGGCAAAAACCCGGAGTTTCCGCATGTCCGCTGACTCGTCGCCTGCCTCCCAACAGCCCAACCATCAGCCCACGAACAGCACCACCAGCGGCGACTACGGCGCGGACAAGATCCAGGTGCTCGAAGGCATGGCGGCGGTGCGCAAGCGGCCGGGCATGTACATCGGCGATCCGGGTGCGAACGGCCTCTATCAACTGGTGTGGGAAACGGTCGACAACTCGATCGACGAGGCCCTCGCCGGCCATTGCTCCGAGATCGTCATCAGCATCCACACCGATAATTCGCTGTCGGTGTCCGACAACGGCCGCGGCATTCCCGTCGCGCCGCACCCGTCCAGCGGCAAGAGCACCCTCGAAGTGGTGCTGACCATCCTGCACGCCGGCGGCAAGTTCGACAACCAGGGCGCGGGCGCCTACAAGAAGTCCGGCGGTCTGCACGGCGTTGGTGTGAGCTGCGTCAACGCGGTCAGCGCCTGGCTGATCGCCGATGTCAAACGCGATGGCAAACACCACCGTATGCGTTTCGAGCGCGGCGAAGCCAAGGGCGACCTCCAGGTCATCGGCGTGTCGAACGAACGCGGCACCACCATCCATTTCAAACCCGACGTCGAGGTCTTTGGCGACAACACAGTGTTCGACTACAAGGTCATCGCTGCGCGTCTGCGTGAGCTGGCCTTCCTCAACAGCGGCGTGCGCATCAATTTCCAGGACCTGCGCGAAGAAGGCAAAGCCGAGGTGTTCTACTCCACCGACGGCCTCGCGGCGTTCGTGCGCTACCTCAACCAGGGCAAGGAGGCGCTGCATCCAGTGATCCACATGCTGCGATCGACGCCCGAGGGCATCGATGTCGAACTGGCGATCCAATACAATGACAGCTACGACGAGCAGGTTCTGTGTTTCGCCAACAACATCCGCAATCGCGACGGCGGCACGCATCTCGAAGGCTTCAAGACCGCGCTGACCCGTGAGTTCAACGCCTACGCCAAGAACGCCGGCCTGATCAAAAGCGACGACAAGCCGCCGGCGGGGGAAGACCTGCGCGAAGGCCTGTGCGCCATCGTCTCGGTGAAACTCGGTGATCCTAAGTTCTCGGCTCAGACCAAGGACAAGCTGATCAACATCGAGATCGCCGGCATCGTGCAGAACCTCATCGGCCCGGCGATCAAGGACTACTGCGAAGAGAATCCCAAGATCGCGCGCAATCTTATCACTAAGGCGATCTCAGCGATGGAGGCGCGTGAAGCCGCGCGCAAGGCGCGCGACCTAGCGCGCAAGAACCGCAAGAGCCTGCTGAACAACGGCGGCATGCCGGACAAGCTGCGTGACTGCCAGAGCCGCAACGTGGCCGAGACCGAGATCTTCCTGGTCGAAGGTGATTCGGCCGGTGGTTCGGCCAAACGTGGCAGCGACGCGCGCATCCAGGCGATCCTGCCGCTCAAGGGCAAGATCATCAACGTCGAGAAGGCGCGCATCGACAAGGTCATGGGCCACTCGGAAATCAGCGCGATGATCCAGGCGCTGGGCACCGGCATCGGCGAGGAGTTCAACCTCGAAGGCCTGCGCTATGGCAAGATCGTCATCATGACTGACGCCGACGTCGACGGCAGCCACATCCGCACGCTGCTCCTGACGTTCTTCTTCCGCCACATGCCCAAGTTGGTGGAGAAAGGCAATATTTTCGTCGCCCAGCCGCCGCTCTACAAAGTCACGCGCGGCAAGAGCAGCGAATACATCTACAACGAGAAGCTCCTGAACGGCGAGATCATCCGCCTTGGCACCGACGGAGCGACCCTCACCGACCGCACCGCCGGGCGCGAACGCACCATTACCAGCGCGGCGCTCATCGCCCTGGTCGAGGTGCTGCAAGAGTTCGACGACCATGATCGGGTGTTGTCGCTCAAGGGTCTGACCCTCGACGAATACCTCGACCTGCGCAGCGGCAAAGGCGAGCTGCCGCTCTACCGCGCGCGCCTGGGCGAGGCGATCCAGTATCTCTACAACGAAGCCGAACTCGACGAACTGCTCGGTCGCGGCAAACCCGCAGCTGAACGTGTTGAAGGTGAACCGGCACCGATCGTGCCCGAGCTCATCGAGTTCACTGAACGCGAGGCGATGGAACGCAGCCTCGACCGCCTGCGCATCCAGGGCTACAACCCCGAATATCTACTCGACAGTCCTGGGCGCATCAGCCCGTTCGTACTCAAGGACGCCAAGGAAGAGGTAGTGCTGACTCACCTGCACGCGGTGGTGCCGACAATCAAACGTTTCGGCTCGCGCGGCCTCGACATCCAGCGCTATAAAGGTCTGGGTGAGATGAACCCGGGCCAGTTGTGGGAGACCACCATGGACCCGTCGGCGCGCACGCTGTTCAAGGTCACCCTCAGCGACGCGATCGAAGCCGAGCGCATGTTCGCCACGCTGATGGGCAATGATGTGGCCATCCGCCGCGACTTCATCGAGCGGTACGCCTTGTCTGTGGCGAAGCGCATCGACGTCTGACGCCTTGGGGCGCGGACTTCAGTCCAATGCTGGAAAGCTAACGAAACGGATACTCCGCCACGAAGGCGCGGAGCCACGAAGGTGCGAAGCCACGAAGTGGAGAGAAGTGGGGTCTTTCCCCTTAGGCGTGGTTTCAACGTCATTGCTACTGCGCTCGACCATGGCCGGGCTCGCTACGCAGATGGTTTTGAATCCACTCCTTATATCCTTCGAGTCTTCGTGCCTTCGTAGCGAAAATCCTGGGGTCGTTGGTCTTAGCTATCCAGCATTGACGTCACACGCGCTAGCGGCGCATGCTCCCAAGGGGAATACGCTGCGCGGAGACAACGGTCTTCGGGGTTTGCACAGCTAATTGCCCAGGGGTATCCCTGGGCATGCGCTGGCTCCTCTTGTTCATCGCGGCGCTCTCCTTCACCGGCTGCTTCGGCCCGCCACGTTCGGTGAGCGAACCGGATGGTGTGCGCATCCTGCGCGATTGGACCTATGCCACGGTCGACGGCGAGAACCTGCAGCTCGACCTCTACCTGCCTGATCGTTTCGATAAACCGTTGCCGATCGTAGTGTGGATTCATGGCGGTGGCTGGGTGAGCGGTGAGCGTTCACCGTGCCCGGTAGCGATGCTCGCGACGCGTGGTTACGCGGTGGCCAGCATCAGTTACCGACTGGCCCGGGGCGATGCGACCTTTCCTGCGCCGCTCTACGATTGCAAAGCCGCGATTCGTTGGCTGCGCGTCAACGCTTGGCGTTTCGGCTGCGATCCAGATCACATCGGCGTGTGGGGTGCGTCGGCCGGTGGGCATCTTGCCGCGTTGCTCGGCACGACGGCGGACGATCCGGCGCTCGAAGGCAGCGAAGGGGTCACGGGGGTGTCGAGCAGGGTCCAGGCGGTCTGTGCGTTGTTTCCGGCCACGGACTTCGTCCACCTCGAAGAAGTCGAAGACCATCACTGGCGCATCAACCTCGTGGCCAAGGCGCTGTTCCACGGCCCACCCAGCAAACATCCGGAGCTGGCCGCGTCGGCGAGTCCGATCATCCATGTGTCGAAGACCAGCGCGCCATTCCTGCTCATCCATGGCACTGCTGACACCATGATCCCACCGGCGCAGAGCGAACGCATGCATGCCGCGTTGAAAAAAGTTGGTGCCGACAGTTCGTTGCTATTAATTGAAGGCATGCCACACGGCAATCGCACGCTCGCGCGCACCGATCTGCAACAGGCGGTGGAAGCGTTCTTCGCCAAGCATCTGCGACCACTGCGCGCCGTCGCGTCGCAATGACGTCAGGGCAGGCGGTTGGTGCGCCGGATCGACCAGTCGATCGCCAGTAGCGTGACGATCACCGCCAGCGCCCACCACGTATCCCACCAGCCGGTTAATGCGCTGACGCTCTCGCTGCGTGAGAGGTCCGGCAGCGCGTCGACCAGGGCCTTGGCGTCGCTGAACACCCGGCCACCAGTGCCGGTGGCGAGCGCACCCAGTGCGGCACGGTCAATACGGGGATCGCGCAGTTCGTCGCTCGGCGGCAGCACCACCAACTGATCACTCTCCACTGATTTGGGATCGAGTCCGGCGGCGACTTCGAGCGCCCAGGTGCCGGCAGCCGGTGCTGGCACGCGTGCGGCGAAACCGACGCCGCCTTCGGGATTCAGGCGCAGCAATTGTTCCTGCCCGCTGCCCGAGGTCAGGCGCACAGTGACGTTCTCAGGCAACGACCCTTCGCGGCCGCCCTTGGGCGTGAGATTGAGGGTCAACGGCTCACCGCTGACCGCACGGCGCGGATTGGCGAACAAGCGCCACGAGTGGTTGCCCAGCCGGCGACCGCTGGCAACGAAACGCAGCAACTGACTATGAAAACGGTGCAGGTAGCGGTCACCAACGTTGCGCCGCCAGCGCCAGGTATCGTCGACGCCGATGAACAGCGCACGTCCAGCGCCGTACACGCCGCTGACCACCAGCGGATGCTGACGCTGATCCTCGACCAGGACCTCGGTAGCGGGTTTGGTGCGCGTCACCGGCGACGCTCCAAGCAACGCGGGCAGCCGTTCCCAATCGACATCACCCGCGTCGAGCAGGCCGAGCAGTTCCGCCGCACGGGTGCGGTGCGCGCTGTGGCCGGCACCATCGAGGTAGCCACGGCTGATGGCGGTGGCGTCCGGCAGTTCGACCGGCAGCAGTGCGCCGAGCTTGCCGTTGGCAAAGCCGGCGAGTGCGCCGTTCTCGCCCGGCAGCCACACCAAGCCGGAGGCACCACGGCGTACCGCCGCTTCGATGTTGGTCAGGTCGGTGTCGCGCAGTGTGTCGGGACCGATGTCGCCGATGATGATGACGTCGTAGTCGCGCAGATCACTCGGCGTCAGCGGCAGACGGTCGGGACCGACCAGCGCGTCGGGGCCATCGCCCCAGCGACGCCAACGGCCCTCGGCCAGGTAGGAATGCAGGGTGATGGTCTTGTCGCGGCGGAACGCCTCACGCAGGTAGCGGACTTCGTACCGCGGACGGTGGTCGAGCATCAGCACCCGCAGTTTGCGTTCGCTCACCGTCACCGACATTGCCAGTGTGGCGGTGAGCTTGTTTGCGCCGGTGCCGTGTTCAGCCACGACCTTGACCTTGGAGATGCCTTCGCGCACGAAGTTGGCCTCCAGCCGCGCTTCGCTGCTCGCCATGGTCGCCTGGCTGCCGACCGGCGCATCGATGGCGGTGGTCACCGGTTTGTCCTCATCGACCACCAGCGACACGCTGATCGGTCCCGGCGGCAACGCACGGCTGCTCAGGCGCACCGTCACCGGCTCGCGTTCGCCGAGCGCGACCGCGCGGTTGACCTGGACCTCGTCGATCAGCAGTTCGGGTTCGACCGCATCACCGCCGGTGGCGAGCACCGCCACCGCCAGATCGCGCCCACGCCACGCTGCGGGCAGCGCCGCGAGTCCGCTGCCGGTCGTCACGCGTCCATCGCTGATCAGGATGAGTCCATCAGGACGGCTTTCCGCCACCAAACGCGCGAGGTCGTCGCCGAGCGAACTGGCGGAGCCGGTGGCGCTGGGCGGAGTGGTCAGCAGCGTGGTGGCATCGAGTCCACCCGGCACGCCGCCGATGCCGCGGTAATCGATCGTCAGCGGCGTGGCGTCGCCGCGTTTGGCCAGTTCCTGCGCGAGCGCGCTGGCCGCGACGATGCGCTGGGTTTTTCCTGGGCCATCCAAGCGCGCCATCGACGCGCTGCGATCCACCGCCACCAGCACACGTCCAGGCAACACGGTGGTGGTGGTGCTGCGCCACGCCGGTCCGGCGATCAGCAGCACCAGGGCGATCAACGCCGCCGCGCGACACAGCCGTCCGATAATGCCGGGAATACCCGCAGCCGAGGGTCCGTAACGCCGCCAGCCGAGCCACGCGACAAACGCCATCGCCGCCAAGACCACCAGCATGTGCCAGGGTTCGGGCGCGTTCTCGAAGATGAAATCGACGCGGGTGGAATTCATGAGCAAGCAACCAAATGAAAAACGAGACTCTCAGATGGTGCGGGTCCAGGGCCGGCAGAGGCCCTGGCGGGGCGTAGCGGGGCAGCGCCCCGCGAACAGCAATCCCCCGAGTGCGCCTGCGCGCGCGAGCGGGGACCGGCATGGTTCCGCGAAGCGGAACACGCCAGCGTAGCTGGCGTCGCACCAATCAGGTCACCGCGTAGCGGTGACCAGCGAAGCTGGCGAGCCGCATAGCGGCGAAGTCGGATTGGGGCGCAAGCCGAGCTAACCATACGTCCTCCCGGCCCACGCAGCCAGAAGACCTTCACCGATCGCTACCAGCAGCGCGGCGATCGCGAGCGGCAAGCCCCAGTCGCTGCCCGGACGTTCCGGCAGCGCCTCAGCGAGATTCTTGGCCGAATTGCGCGGCGCATCCTGCTGGAGCTGGCCTTCATGCCGGCTCGGCAGCACGACCACCGCGGTGTTGTCCGGGCGCAACCACGCTCCCGGCGCGAGCAGCAGCGGAGTGCCGGCCTTCACCGTCACCGCCGACGCGCCGCGGCGCAGGGTCGCATCCATCGGCACCGGTTGTCCGGCCTGCCAGAACGCCGGTGCTGACAACGCGGCGGTGGCGCGCCGCGCCATGCGACTGACCCACAACGGCAAGGTGCCGCGCGCACGCAGGCTCTCGTCACCGGACGGTTGCAAGTCGGTCAGCTCGACGATCACCGCGCCCGCGCCCACCGGCAACTGCACCACCAGCGGCGCATCGCCGGCGCGCAGCAGCACGCGCGCATCTTCCGGCAGCGCCACCTCGGGCACGCTGTCGCGCCGACCGATCGCCAGGACTTCGTCGAGGTCTTTCTCGCCGGACTGGTAGGGACCGCCGGCACGTTGGCCTTCACCGGGCTTGAGCGTCGCCACCAATGGCCGCAGCGCTTGGTCGTCGTTCAACAGCTCAAGCGTCGCCCACAACACGCCGCCGCCGGCAACCCAATCAGCCAGACGCTTGCCGTCGGCCACGCGTTCGCGCAACGCGACCAGTCCTTTCGGCGGCAACGGCTCGGTCGCCAGTTGCGGTGCAGCGATGCGTTTGAGATCGAACGCCACCGGGTCGGCGGTCAGCGAGGCGGTGAGGTAGTCGGTACGTTCGCCCACCGCCAGGGTGGTCACCGCCGCGCGCACAAGCACCGGCAGTTCCAGCAGATTGTCGTAGGCCAGGCCGGCATCGTCGAGGCGGATGCGCAGGCGGTGTTCGCCCGCGGCCAAGGGTGGCGTGGCGACACGCAGCAGGCCACCGGTGACCTGCGCGCCGGTGAGCGGCAGGAACGCGCCATCGTCGGCGGTGATCGCCGCGCCCTTGGCCGGGCCGGCGACGCGCAGCAGGAGTTCCCCAGGTTGATCGGGCCGCAGGTCGCCCATGCCGGCGAGACCTTCGACCACCGCGTTGACCGCGTGGTCGCCGACCACGAGGCGCGTCAGGCTGCGGGCATAGGGTTTGAGCAGCGCACTGAGGCCGCTGCCATCGTCCTGCTGGAAATCCGACACCAGTACGATGTCCGCGGCGGAGCCGGCGAAGGTGGTGATCTGGCCCGCGAGGTCGCCCTCTGCTGCACGATCGAGTCCACCCGGCAGTTCCGTCACATCCAGGCGTCCGAGCGCCGCGCGCAGATCCGCCGGCGAGCCGGCACCGAACTGCTGCACATCATCGGCCACGCCGAGCACCACCACGCTGCGGTAGGCCAGTTCGGCGCGCGCGAGCTCGGCCTTCGCCGCGGCAAGCGGACCGGGATCATCACCGCGTGCGCCCATCGACGCGCTGCGATCGATGATCAGCACCAGACGGTCGCCGCCGCCGAGTCCGGGCAGGGCCGGGCGCGCGATCGCCAGTACCACCAGCAGGATGACCAGGCAGCGCAGCAGCAGCAGCAGCAGGTTGGTGAGCTTGTAGCGTCGCTGGGCGGCCTGTGCTGCCGCCAGCAACCACCGCATCGCCGCCCACGGCCGCGGGCGCGGACGTTGGCGCAGCAGCAGGTGGATGAGGATGGGCACGGCCACCGCCGTCGCCCCCCACAGCAGCAACGGATGCAGCGCGGTGAACACGGGCAGAGGTCTAAGCCCAGGCCGGACGGTCGGCTAGTACGAAACAGGGGCCTTGGACGGGGTGTCTGGGGACGTGGTCCCTTCTCCCTCCGCTCCGCCGGTCTATGGTCCGCCGCCATGCGCGCCTGCCTGCTCTGCACCGCGGTGATCCTGTTCGCCACCACGCCGTTGTCGGCCGCCACCGTCGCCACGCTCGATGGACGCCAGCTCACCGGCGAACGTTTGGCCATCGATGCCAAGGGCGGGACGGTGACCGTCGGCGGTACAACCGTCGCCCTGGCCGATTGCGATTGGATCGAACCGGGTGCTGGCAGCGGTGTCGTCTTGCCGGGTACTCCGGCCAAACGCCTGGGCCTGTGGCTGGTCGACGGCTCGTGGTTGCCGGTGACCACCATCACCGCCGGTGGCAAGGATCACGAACTGGCGGTCAGCGGCGTGTTCGGTTCCTTCATCGTGCCGCTTACCGCGGTGCGCGGCTGGAGCCTCGGCAGCGCCCTGCCCGAGGCCGAGGGCAAGGATGACCAGGTGGTGCTCGACAGCGGCCCGCTGAACGGCCGCATCGAAGGCCTCATCGCCGGCAAGCTGGTGCTCAAAAGCGCGCTCGATCCCCAGCCGTTGTCGCTGTCACTCGACCAGGTGCGCGCTGTGCGTCTGGCGGTGCCGCTGCGCAGCGCCAAGGGCGTACGCCTAGCCACCACGCTCGACGATCTCTATCCGCCGCTGCGCGTGCTACCGACCACCGGCGGCTTCGTGCTCGCGGCGGTGCCACAGGTGGCGCTGGGCGAGGCGCTCACCCAGGTGCGCCTGCGCATCGAAGGTGGCCGGCGGGTCTACCTCAGCGAACTTGATCCCGCGAGCGTGATGGAGACCGGTGCCTTCGGCGTGGTGTGGCCGTACAAACGCGATCGCAACCTCGACGACACGCCGCTGCGCTTGGGTGGCGTGCGCTACGAACGCGGTCTGGCGGTCCACAGCCAGGCGCGTCTCACCTGGGAACTCGGCGGGGCGTACACCCGTCTGCGCGCGCTCGGCGGCATCGCCGACCTGGTCGGCGAGCAGGGCGACTGCGCCGCCAGCCTGAGCGTCGATGGCAAGGTGGTGTGGAACAAGGACAGCATCCGCGGTGGCGACAAACCGCAGGTGATCGACTGCGACCTCACCGCGGCGAAGCAGTTGGAACTGCGCGTCGACTACGGCGCGCGGTATGACATCGCGGATCACTTCGTGCTGGCGGATGTGTATCTGATCAAGGCGAAGTAGGGCGAGGCGCCAAGCATGGCTCGTCTATTCATAATCCTGGCCTTTTTTTCGATATGTGGCTGCACATCCAGAACTGCACTTTCAGTGAACTCAGCAGAACGGTTTTTTTTGGCACTTCCGTCCGGTACGGCGGAGTACGAAGTCAGCCTCGGCGATTATCTACTCATGGAGCAAACGATAATCAGAGAGAAGAGCTTTCGCATAACTCAAGACGTGCACTCGCAGATTCCAGGATCCTTGGGCTTCCCGTTCAATTTTCACCTGAAGGCGGGGAATCTGATTCCGACTGTAAAATTTGGCGAGGGGACGCTTTTCAGAGCGGCAAAAGGCAACTTCTCGGCGGACCACTCTTTGCTTGGCTCGGTTGCGACCGACGAAGACGAAATCGGAGTAATCTCAGACAAGCTGGGGAATCCTGTAAAATGGTATGTAGACAACGCTCGCTACAATGGCGTGGCACGAGGCGATGCTCACTGGGAGCGGGCTATC
This sequence comes from Planctomycetota bacterium, assembly GCA_013816485.1. Taxonomy (GTDB): domain Bacteria; phylum Planctomycetota; class UBA11346; order UBA11346; family UBA11346; genus BOG-1363. The sequence continues at coordinate 7,117 of JACDEI010000056.1, read as the reverse complement.
AAACCGGAAGAATTACTTTGGGTTGAGCCAATGGTGATCGAATCAACTGAGAGGGGATCCCCGTACAGATACATTCAACTGCTCTCTGTTTCTTGGCCGATCATAAAAATGAAGTACTCGGAAAACTGGGAGGGGAAAACAGACGAGGCCGTTCTAGAGGCAAACGGCGAGGATCCGGAAATAGTGGTAAAAGGGTTCAAGTTTAGAGTTCGAAAAGCATCAAGCTCACTCCTGAAGGTAGAGCGGCTTCGATAGCGGATAGCGAACGGCTTCTGTCTTCTGTCTTCTGTCTTCTGTCTTCTGTCTTCTGTCTTCTGTCTTCTGTCTTCTGTCTTCTGTCTTCTGTCTTATTTTTTTGCCGGCACTGGCGCCGGCGTCAGCAACATCCGCAGATTCTCCGGCGTCACTTCGACCGCCATGATGGTGCGGTCGGGGCCGGGGCCGAGGAGGGCGATGTGCGGATTGTGGCTCGGCAGTTTCCACGCGCTGCGCCATTCCTTGGCGTTGCCGTTGTCGCCTGGGCTGGCCCACAGCAGGTCGATCTCGCCTGCGCGTGGGTGGTTGCGGATGCGGGTGGTCGCGCTCAGCAGGTTGGATTCGAAGGTCACGCAGACCAGGCGACGCTCAGCGGGTGGCAGGATCGCGAGGGCGTCGAGGTAGCGTTCGATGAGGTGGAGACTCTGCTCGTCGATGTTGTCGACGAAGAGGTAGAACAACCACGGTTCGGTGCGTTTGGTCACCGGTTCATCGGGACCACCGGTGAGGTTGCGGCTGGAGATCGTCGGGGCCGAGGCACCGATGGTCTCGTGGAAGGTCACGCGCTCTAGTAACGGCGAGAACTCCGGCACCTCGGCGACCAGCGCCTGGGCCATGGTCTTGGCTTCGCTGACGCGGCCCTGGCGCAGCAACAGCAGCACCCGCAGGCGCACACCGGTCGATTTCATCGCCGGAGAGGGCAAGCCATTGAGGCGTGTCAGGAGTTGGTCGACGCCGTCGCCCTCGCGGTAGGTGTACCGCCAGTTGGCGAGGTAGTAGACCGCCTTGTTCTCCATGCGCGTGCCGCTGGTGATCTCGAGCGCTTTTTTCAGGCGGGGTTCCATCGCCAGTTCGCGTTCGCGGCGGGCGGCGGGCGGCAGGCTGGCGTTGCGCGTCAGTTCGTCGTCGAGCGCCACCATCTCGGCCTCGGCTTGGCTGTTCCGCTCGGCGTTGGGATCTTCCGGCCGGAGCATGTCTTTGAGCGTCGGGGGGTTCCGCGACTGGTCGAGGCACCCGGTGCAGAGCAGTCCGAAGAGCAGGATCAGCCAGACGCGCATGGCGCGGCAGCATGGGTGGGAAGGGGGAGGGCTCAATGCAGAATGATGACGGCAGAATGGACGGCGACCCCCATCCTCCAGGTGAGCGGTCGTCCATTCCTCATGCATCATGCTGAATTCTGCATTTCATCCGCTTCCTCCCTGCCCTTGCCATCCCTAGTCCTACCCTAGCATCCGCGCCCCATGTCCGTGATTGCCCGTCTATTGTCGTCCGGCGTCGCCCGGGGCCTCGCGGCCTTGCTGGCGGTGTTGTTGTCGGCGGTCATCGGCGGACGTCTGGGTGTCGATCGCCTGTCGCTCGAATTGGCCGACGACGAACAGACACCGGTCGCCTGTCCGCTGGTCGCCGATCACCAGGGCGATCTGTCGCTGGCGGTGTTTCCCGCCAGTGTCGGCTGTGTGGCCGAGCGTGGCGAACCGTTCGCCGACCTTCCGGCACCGTGGTATGCGGACCCGCGGCCCTTCCTGGGCCTGTTGCGTGGTTCTGCTGGCGGCCCACGCGCACCGTGATCCAGCGCTGCGGCGTGGTCCGCTGTCAGCGTCTCTCCTTCACTCAACCTCAACCTCAACCCCCCACGCCCGCGGCTCTGCCGCTGGCGACAGAACGGAAACCTTCCATGTCCCGTCTCATGTCTTTGTGCTCACTGCTGATCATCACCACTGCCGGTTTCGCGGCGGATGGCGGCCCGGCGCCCGTGGTCGTCCCAGGTGCCCCGGGACCCGGTGGCGCGCCGACGGCGCCGCCCAGCGCCTTCGATCCGACCTTCTTCATCCTCATCATCGGCATGATCCTGTTCATGTGGTTGCTGGTGATCCGCCCGCAGAAGAAGGAAGAGAAGCGTCGCAAGGAGCTGATCGATTCGATGAAGGCCGGCCACAAGGTGGTGACCATCGGCGGCATTCACGGTGAAGTGCAGTCGATTGGTGAAGGCACCGTCGACCTGATCGTCAGCAAGGGCGACAAGCCACTGATCATGACCTTCAACCGCGGGGCCATCGCCACCAACGTCACACTGGTGGGTGAAGTCAAACCCGCGACCAAGTGAGCGGCTGCCGCTGCTGACTACCTGCTGATCTTCTGCTGACCTTCTGCTGACCACCGCCGTCGACCCCGCTTCCGGCTCGCGCCACCAAGTCCCAGGAAACCGCCATGCTCCGTCGTCTGATCGTCTTCACCTCGGTGATGCTCGTCTCGCTGTTCCTGATGTTCATGCAGAACAAGGTGATGGTCGGGGACATGGAATTGCAGGCGCTGCTGCAACCGTTGCCGGCAGCCGCGGACGCACCCGCCGGCGAGCGCACCTACAAGATCACCTTCACCGATCTGGGCGGCAATCTGCTGCCGACCACGACGAAGGAGCGCGACGAACTGGCCAAGCGCCTGGAAGGCAACACCAAGAAAGCCAAGCTCCCGGTGAAATCGCTGAGCGACATCACCGCCGACAAGGCGTTGCTGGTCGTGGTCGGCCCCGAGGTAAAGGAGGAGGATCTCAAGCGCCGGCTACAGGGCATGCCGTTCAGACGCCGGAACGAGTCCAAGGAACTGCTGCACGTCAATCCCGGTATCGACCTGCGTGGTGGCGTGGAGTTTATCTGCCAGTTGCGCAACGATCTGGGCGAACTCGTCGCGGCCGACGAAGAAGTCATGGTGGTGCTGCGCAGCCGCCTGGATGAACGCGGATTGACCGAACCGGTAGTGAGCAAGCTGTCGAACGGCGACGTACAGGTGGTCATCCCGGGCGGCACGCGCTCGGATGCCGCGCGCACGCGCAAGGTGCTCGAAGACACCGGTCGCCTGGAGTTCCGCGAAGTGCTGGAAGACCTGCCCGAGGGTCCGGTCGGTTCGCCGCAGTCGCAGGTCGTGACCCTGGCGACCGGTGGCTACGCCTTCGCTCCCAGTGTCTATCACAACCGCGGCGACATCGTTGCGCCGGAACGCACCGATCCCGGTTTTGCGCCCACCAAATTCTACCGCCTGGGCAAGGCCGAACTCACCGGCAAGGACGTCAAGTCCGCCAACCAGACCCTGCAGGATGGCGAACAGGCGGTCGGCATCCAGTTCACCGCGCCGGGTGCGACCCGGAATGAACAGTTCACCCAGCGGCTGTACCAGACCGGCCCGCACGGTAGCAAACGCGGCACCGGTCGCTTGGCCATCCTCTTCGACGGTGTGGTGCAGAGCGATCCCATCGTGCAGTCGCCCAGCCGCGATAGCTGCGTCATCTCCGGCCGTTTCACCCAAGACGAGATCGATCGCCTGCGCACCTCGCTGCGTGCCGGCTCGCTCACCGTGGTGCCCGAAGTCACCAGCGAACGCGTAGTCGGTGCGACCCTCGGCCATGAAGCGGTCGAACGCGCCATCACCACCATGTTGTGGTCGCTGGTCTTCATCGTCGGCTTCCTGATGTTCTACTACCGCCGCCTGGGTCTGGTCGCGACCTTCTCGCTGATAGTCACCGGCGCACTCACCTGGTCGACCATGTCGATCTTTGGTGCGACGCTGACCTTGCCTGGTATCGCCGGATTGGTGCTAGCGGTGGCGATGTCGATCGACACCAACGTGCTGATCTATGAACGCATTCGTGAGGAACTGCGGGCAGAGAAGGGCTTGGCCTTCGCCATCGAACGCGGGTACAAACGGGCGTTCCTGACCGTCATTGACTCGCAGCTCACCACCATGGGCGCAGGCTTCGTGCTCTACCTCATCGGCACCGGTCCGATCAAGGGTTTCGGTCTGACCCTGATGATCGGTATCGGCATCAGCTTGTTCGCCGGCATCTATGTCGGTCGTATGCTCACCGACTGGTTGTGCCGCAAACGCGACACCTTGTCGCTGTCGTCGTTGTTCAAGGAGATGCCCGCTCCGTACGTGCAACTGCGCAAGGTCAGCTACACGCTGACGCTGCTGACCGCCATCGCCGGCATGGGCTGGTTCCTCTTCGGCCACAAGGTCACCGGCGGTGGTTTCGACCGCAACTTCGACATCGACTTCACCGGTGGCAACATGGTGCAGGTGGTGTTCAAGGAAGCGCAGGCCATGGACGCGGTGCAAAAGGCGCTGGCCGCGGCGGAAGCCAAACAACCGGCGGATGCCCGCACGCTCGACGATGTGCGTGCCCAGGCCTACATCGCCGAGTTCGGTCAGCCGACCGCGACCAGCCGCCAATGGATGTTCCGTGGTCGCGATGAACCGGCGACGCGCATCGAAGCCGAGCGCACCCGCCTGGAAGCCGAACGCGCCGAGCTGGCGCGCAAGGCCAAGGAACTGCGCGACGAGAAAGTCCCGAACGAGGTCGAGGCGCGGCAGTTCGACAAGCAGGTCGACGCCAAGGCCGTGGAGATCAGGTCGGTGCAGGCGCGTATCCAGGAACGCACCACCGAGTTCCGCAAGGCGATCAACGCCGCCTTCCCGGGCGCCATCGCCGCCGAAGGCGAGGAGATCCTCGGTGCGTCGTTCGACGGCACCAAGCTCGTCCTGACGCTGGCGACCATCGAGACGCCCAGCAGCGATCAGACCACGCGCGTCGCCAACGCCCTCGCTGGCCGCGATGAACTCGCTGCGGTGACCATCACCGCGCTCCCCACGCCGGCGACCGGCATGACCATCGAAGCGACCTACCGCAAGCCGCCGACCGGTGTGCACCAACTGCCGGTCAGCGATACCGCGCTCGACCGTCTGGTCAGCCTCATCGGTGGCCAATCCATCGATGATCAGATGCGCGGTCGGGCGGTGGTGGCGTTCGAGCTCTACAACTCCGCGATCATCCAGGCGGCCAAGGTGCGTCTGACCGTGGCCCAGCCCTTCCCGTCGAGCGAACACTTCTCCGGCCAGGTCGCCAACCAGATGAAGGTACGCGCGCTGCTCGCGCTCGGCATCGCCATGCTGGTGATGATGTTCTACATCGCCGCACGCTTCGAACTGGCGTTCGGCCTCGGCGGCGTGATCTCGCTGCTGCACGTGGTGGTGCAGACCGTCGGCATGATCTGCCTGCTCGACATCCGCATCGATCTGACGGTAGTTGCCGCGCTCTTGACCATCATCGGTTACGCGATCAACGACACCATCGTGACCTATGACCGTATCCGTGAGAACCTGGGACTGATGCCGGGCAGTGCGCTGACCGAGGTGATCAATAAATCAATCGCCCAGACCATGCCGCGGACGTTCCTCACCGGCGGCTGCACCATCGCCGCCTTGTGCATCATGCTGGTGTTCGCCGGTGACAGCCTGACCGCGTTCACCGCGACCCTGCTGATCGGCGTGCTGTTCGGCACCTTCTCCTCGGTCTTCGTCGCCGCGCCGCTGCTGCTGGCCCTCCAGCGCAAGGGCAAGGGTCTCATCGACCCCCCGGCGGTGGTGGTGAGCGAGGATCCCGCGACCAGCGGAGCGGAGCCGGAAGTGGCGCCCAAGGGGTGAGGGGAGCGTCTGAGTCCATTCTGGGGGTGCGTGCTGGGGGCGTTCGCTTGCGGCAAGCCGGCCGCCCCACCCGCTTGCCTCCCCTCAGGCTGGGCGCATAGTCCCGCCCGTTTGCTTCCTCCCTGCGTCGGTCGCCCTGTCGACCACGCTTCGTATCCACACCTTGGAGAATGATTTTTGATCGGTCGTCGCCGCAGTCGTATTCCTCTGCCCCTGCCTGAGAACACCAACCGGGCCCGGGTGAATGACAAAATCCGTGTTCCCTCCGTCCGTCTGATCGATGAGGCCGGCCAACAGGTCGGGGTGGTTCCGATCCAAGAAGCCTTGACCAAGGCCCAGGCCGCTGGCCTTGATCTGGTCGAAGTCTCGCCCGACGCGAAGCCGCCGGTCTGCCGCATCCAGGACTACAGCAAGTTCCTCTTCGAACAGCAGAAGAAGGACCGCGTAGCCAAGGCCAACGCGCACAAGTCCGACACCAAGGAAGTGCGTCTGCGTCCCGGCACCGGTCAGGGCGACATCGACATTAAGGCCAAACACGCGCGCGAGTTCCTCGTCGAGGGCCACAAGGTGTCGATCCTCCTGCAGTTCCGCGGTCGTGAAATGAGCCACCGCGAACTCGGCATCGAGATGATCCGCAAGTTCGCCGCGCAACTCGGCGACATCGCGAAGATGGAGCAGGAGCCGCGGCAGGAAGGCAAACGGATGTTTGCGCTCTTGGTTGCTATCAAGCACTGAGGGAATTCGCCGGATGTTGTCCGACACGCAAGCCGATCGCATCTGCGATCGGCTTGCGGCGTTAAGCGGTTGGTAGGATAGACACGAGATCACCGGAGAGACCATGACGGACGAACAAACGATGTTGGGGCGTTTCGTCCGAGTGGGAGCGGATGTGGGAGTGATCGTTGGTCTTCCTGATGGCCAGTCGATTCCGGATGAGCATTTCGCCGTGTGGTATGGTCAACGGTTGGTCGATGAGGTGACTCCACTCGCACGGACGGTGCCGAGGGAGTATTGCGAAGTCATCGCGAAGTTTGCGACCTACCACTGATACAACGATCCCAATAATGTGGGCGGTCGAAGAGCATTCGGCATTCGGCATTCGGCATTCGGCATTCGGCATTCGGCATTCGGCATTCGGCGGATCTTGCTGTGATCGCTGATTGGTCGGTTGCTCGGGAGCCGCCAACGGCGGCGACGCCCCGCCAGCCCGGGGCGTCGAGCCCCGGGAACAACGCGTGAGATACAGAGATGAGCCCTGGAAGGCAATGCCTGTAAACTTAGTGTTTTTTCAGCCGATCCCCCTGTTTTCTCGCTGCTTTGCGTTGTGATTGGCTTGGCCTTTTAGGAATGAAGATGCCGCTGGGGTCTTTGCTGATGCGTTGGTATT
>JACDEI010000004.1 GCA_013816485.1 Planctomycetota bacterium | reverse complement strand
ACTCGACCAATGGACAGCCATCGCCCTCACAGGAATTGGAGCCTCGCCACGGGCTTACCTGCCTGTCATGGAACACGGTCGCTGAAATTCGGGCGCGGGATGTCAGGGATGTGTCGAGTAGGTGTCAAGAGCGACCCTGTTCAGCGGAGCACGGAATAGACTAATACACCCAGCGCGACAAACACGGTGGTCATCGCAGTCCACCCAACCCAATTCGGCAGCTTGGTGCCTTCGTCCTCATCTTGCTGAAATCCAGCAAGCCCAAGAACCGCGTTGGCGATGCCATCGACCAGCGTCCAGATCCAGAAGAACGCCTCGCCAACGTACGCCAGTACCGCCAGCAGTCCCGCCACGTTCAGTCGCTCCACTTACCAGGCGCGACCACTTTCTTGATGATGTCGGTGATCTCTTCCGTGGTGGGCGAGGAACTCTCGCTGTCATCCACCGGTCCGAACAACGCGCCGCCGCCGCCGTTCTGACCACCGGAACTCAGTGCCAATTCCGGACCTGGGAAGTCGCGGATCGCCATGGTCATGTCGCTGATGTCGTACATGCGCGTGACGCTGGCTTCCTTCACCGGCTCATTGCTGATGAACAACGCGCCGTGGATGAAGCCCATGTGCGTGTTGCTCAGCTTGGTCAGCCAGTGCAGCGTGTTGCCCAGCGACATGTCCTTGGCCTTGAGCGTGATGGTCGGCGAGGTGAGCGTCACCGCCGGTGCGACCACGATATTGATGTGGCTGACCGAACGCAGGAAGTCGACCACGTCGGTGAGCGCGGCGTCTTGAAAATCGAGCGTGACGCGCTGGTTGAGTTTCGCGGCGATCGCCGGCGACATGCCTGGACCACCCGGAGCGGTCACCAGCAGTGCGTTGCCCCAACGGGCGATCTGGTAGGGCTCATCCGCCGCGTGGATGGCAGTGGTGGCGATGATAAGACCGAGCGTGAGGGACAGACGCATGGCGGACCTCCCAGGGATTGGCCGCATCCTGCCGATCGGGACGCACTGGGGGAAGCGACGCTTGGCGCATCCTTGATGCCGGAGTGAGGCACCCCCCTGGGAGAGGCGTAGAGGGCAGCCCCAGCTCGCCTGGGAAGTACCCATGCATTCCTGCATCCTGCGGGCGGCATCAGCACGCGATCTTTCCGAGACGGCCACCGCAGTGTGCTGTGGTTGCACAGGCGAGCTGGGGCTCGCCTCTCCCAGGGGGTGCTGTGGTGTACGGCGCAACGGTTGTGCCACCCGCTTTGCCGGCTTCCGGCCACCAGCCATCCCCATAGCCTGCGACCCCGAGGTCCGCCGATGAATGCCGCCAAATGGACGTTGCTGATCGTTACCGCCGCGCTGCTGATCTACATGGCGGTCGACCGCTGGCGCCAACCGCAGCAATTGCAGCGGGTCAGGCAGAGTGTCGATCGACTGGAACTGGCACTGCAAGAATTGTCGCGCACCCAGAGACAACTCGCTGAGGCCTTGGCCAAACAACCGGCGGTGATCCCGCAGGGCAATCAGCCGACCACCACGACGGTTCATGCTCCCGCCTTCGATCCGACGGTGCAGGACGGCAACCCGAAACTCGGTGTCAACTTCCTGATGCCGTACGATCGCTCGCACTACCATCCCGAGTGGCAGGGCGGCACGCTCAAGGCGTTCGGGTCGACGCCGCGTGGACTCAATCCGCTGACTGACAATTCCTCTACCAGCAACGATGTGCATGCGCGTTGCAACGACAGTCTGTGCGAACGTCCGGCGACGCATCCCGAGCAGTGGAGTGCCAATCTCGCCGAGTCGGTGATCATCAGTGACGATTATCAAACCTATACCTTCACCCTGCGCAAAGGCGTGCGGTGGCAGCGACCGACGGTCGCCAGTCAGGCAAAGTATGCTTGGTTGGCCAAAGACGTGCCGCTGACGGCCGCTGATTTCAAGTTCACGCTCGACCTGATCCTCAACCCTGCGGTCGACTGTCCGGCGCTGCGCAACTACTACGAAGATGTCGAAAAAGTCGAAGCCCCCGATGACCATACGCTGATCGTGCGCTGGAAGCGCAAGGTCTACACCAGCCTCAGTTTCAGCATGGGCCTGTCGCCGCTGCCTCGCCACATTTATGGCCATTCTGCCGACGGCACACCGATCGCACCAGAACAGCAGGGCGTCGCCTTCAACAAACACTGGTTCGATGAGATCAGTGGGGTGGTCGGCGTCGGAGCGTTCATCTTCGAAGGGTATGAACCGGACAAGGTCATGCGTTTCCGTCGCAACCCCGACTACTGGGGCGCGCCGCTGCATTTCGATGTCATTGAGCTGAATCTGGAAGTGAAGAAAGACGACGCGCAGTTGATCGCCTTCAAGAATGGCCAAGTGCATACCCACGGTTTGACACCCCTGCGCTATAAAGCGGAAATCCTCGATCATAAGGAGCCACGTTTCGCGGCGCTCGATCCCAACGATCCCAAGGCGGGACGAAAGGGCGAACTGGCCTGGACACGTTTCAAGGCGCTCAACTTCAGCTACCTCGGTTGGAACATCCGCCGTCCATTGTTCAGCGATAAACGGGTGCGTCAGGCGATGAGCCATGCCTTCCCCAAGGAACGTATCATCAACGAGGTGTTCTTCGGGCTTGGCCAAGCGATCCTGACCGATGTGCACCCGGATAACCAGTACGCCAACAAGGCGGTGAAACCCTACGCTTTCGATCTGGAGCGCGCCAAAGTGCTGCTCGCGGAAGCCGGCTGGAGCGACAGCGATGGCGATGGTACCCTCGACAAAGAAGTCGACGGCAAACGCCTGCCTTTCCGCTTCATCATCAAGTATTACTCCGACAGCCCGGAATGGGACAACACGCTGTTGATCTATAAAAACGAACTGCGGCGCATCGGCATTGACGTTGAGCCCAAGCCCTTCCAGTGGAAGGAACTGATCCGGGTCTATGAGGATAAGGATTTTGATGCAGTGGTGGGCGGCTGGCGCATGGACTGGGACATCGACTACTACCAGCTCTGGCATTCGACCCAGGCCGATGTGCAGGGCGGCAGCAACCACTGTGGTTTCAAGAACGCCCGCGTCGACGAACTGGCGGATAAATTGCGTGCGACCTTCGAGACCCCGGAACGCATCGCCATCGCCAAGGAAATTCAGGCGATCATCCATGAAGAGCAGCCCTACACATTCTTCCGCAGCGGTGAGGGGATCTTTGTCTGGCAGAATCACGGCAAGCCGGCAACGGACCTCTACCTCAAGGGGGTGACCATCGGGCTGGACACGCTGCATCCGTTGGTGAACCGTTCGGCTGCGAATTGGCATTTCCGCGAATGAAGGCGATGACAGCGGTGCGAGGTGCGCGGTGCGCGGTGCGATGCGGATCCCCCATTGGGATCCGCAGGCGTTGCAGATGGGATATCGATCGGTTGGACGGTGATGGTGAGTGGTCTTTAACCTCGCACCTCGCACCTCGCACCTCGCACCACGAGCCCAGCGAGTCCTGAACGATGCTGGCCTACGTCATCCGTCGCCTGCTGCTGATGATCCCGACCTTCATCGGGATCCTCATCATCAACTTCGCCGTGTTACGCCTCCAGGGGCCGACGCTGGTGGAGCAGATGCAGGTAACGGGCGGCATGGGCGAGGGGGCAACCGCCGGGGGTGGCGACCGTAAGGTCCAGGGTGCGGCCAAAGACGTGGAGAACTACCTCGACCGTTTTCGTCGTTCGGGTAACGATCTGCCGGCGATCCTCAATCTTCGCGGATTCTATAACACGGCCGACTACGCGCGTTGGTTGCGCGACACCGTCGCCAATGGTCGGCACCAGGACAAGCCAAGCGCGCGCAATAAACTGGAGAAGGAATTGTGGCTTGCCGGCCCCCAGGCGGTCGCGCCGTTGGTGGCGTTGGTGGCGGACGAGGCCAACGCAGACATCCATGCGCTAGCGGTGCAGGCGCTGACCTACTGTGCCTACATCACGCTCAATCCCCGCGATCTCTCCGGACTGCCGGCGAGCGAGTTGCAACGCATCCAACAACGCAATGAAACCCTGCGCAACAACCGCATCCTGCACACCAACACGCGTGAAGCCGGCGTCACCGTGGTTGATCCCAAGGCAGCAGAAAAACGTGCGGTGTTGTTGGCGTTGTTTGCTGAGCCGCAGATCCAGGCCGAGTATGCCGCGCGCTCCGGCGGTGCGCTGAGCGCCATGGTGTTCAACACCGGCTTCGTCGACTTCATGGTCAAGCTGGCGACGCTCGACCTCTACAGCGAATCGCGCAAGGAATACGTCTTCACGGTGATTGCCGACCGCTGGTCGATCACCTTCTGGCTCAATACCATCGCCATCCTCATCGCCTGGGCGGTGTCGATCCCGCTGGGCATCCGTTCGGCGCGACGTATCGGCACGCTGGAGGACCGCACCACCACCACCACGTTGTTCCTGGCGTGGTCGATGCCGTCGATGTTCCTTGGCACGCTGCTGCTCTACCACCTCTGCACGGATACCGCCGCATCGAAGGCGTGGTTCCCCAATCGCGGCCTGTCCAGTGACGGTGCGATGTGGTTCCCGACCGGTGCTTACCTGCTCGATCTGTTGTGGCATGCCTTTCTGCCGCTGGTGGTGCTCAGCTATGCCAGCTTCACCGCGTTGTCGCGTTACATGCGCGCGAATTTGCTGGAGCAACTCGACGCCGACTACGTGCGTACCGCGCGCGCCAAGGGCTGCAGTGATGACACCGTGGTCTATGGCCATGCCTCGCGTAACAGCCTGATCACCATGATCACGCTGGGCAGCGGACTGCTCGCGGAACTGTTCAGTGGCGCACTCATCGTCGAACTGATCTTCTCCATCCCAGGGCTCGGTTGGCTGATGTTGGAGGCGGCGGTCGAACGGGACGCACCCCTGCTGATGGGCTCGACGGTGATCTCGGTGTCATTGCTGCTGGTCGGCATCCTCATCGCCGACCTCTTGTATGCGGTGGCGGATCCGCGCATCCGGAGCCGCTATGTCTGACGTACCGGCTCCACCACGTCTCCAGTCGCCGGGCCAACTTGCCTGGGAACGTTTCATCGCCCGCGGCAGCTCGCGTTTCGGCATGGTGGTGATGGGCCTGATCGTGTCCGTCGGCATCTACGCGCCATTCCTGTCGAATGAACTGGCGTTGGTCTGGTGGGACAAGAACGGTCTGTCCTTCCCGGCCTTCGCCGACCTCTTCAATCGCCGCAGTTACCAGAAACCGCACGACCTGTTCTTCAACGTCACCGCGCTGCTGTTGCCGCCGTTGTTGATCATCCAGTGGTTGGTGCGTCAGCACGTCCGCATCAGCCGCCGCATTCTTGGTATGGTCGGGATCGTAGTCGCGGTCGGTCTGCTGTGTTGGGCCCCATTCATCCCAGGGAAGAATGGTTGGACCGCGGCCTGGGACCACCGCCCATTCGTCGAGCAGAACATCCAGACCTGGCGTGAACTGCCGCCGGACAGTCGTCCGCTGGCCGTTTTCGCCCCGGTGAAACATCGCTTCGACGCGACCTATCCTGGTGCGGTCCTGCAATCGCCTGGGACGCACAATCCCTTGACCGGTGGCACCTATTGGCTCGGCACCGATGCCGGCGGTCACGATGTGCTCACCCACCTGTTCTTCGGCGCGCGCATCAGTTTGACGGTTGGACTGGTGGCCACCGGGCTGGCATTTTTCATCGGCATCATCATCGGGGCGGTCAGTGGGTATTTTGGTGGTTGGATCGACATCCTGCTGCAACGCATGGTCGAGATCATGATGTGTTTCCCGACCTTCATCCTGATCCTGACGGTGGTCGCCATGCTCGACCGCGACATCTTCATCATCATGGTGGTGATCGGTCTGACCGGATGGGCAGGAGTCGCACGTCTGGTACGTGGTGAGTTCCTTTCCCATTCGGTGCGCGATTACGTGGTTGCTGCCGAGGCCCTCGGCCTGCCCAAGTGGCGGATCATGTTCCGCCACATCATGCCCAATGCCATCGCACCGCTGATCATCAGCGCAACCTTCGGCATCGCCGGGTCGGTCGGCGCCGAAAGCGGTCTGGCCTTCGTCGGCCTGGGCGACCCGACCACACCAAGCTGGGGCGTGCTGATGGAACAGGGCCGCCAGAACATCCGTTATCCCTGGCTGATCTACACGCCGGGTCTGGCGATCTTCATCATCGTCATGACGCTCAACCTGCTGGGCAACAATCTGCGTGAAGCCATTGATCCGAAGAACCACCGGTGATGCCATGACCGACCCGCTGCTCCAGTTCGACGACCTGCACGTGACCTTTGTCCTGCGTGACCGGAAGGTCGAGGCGGTCAAAGGTGTGTCGTTCACGGTGGAACCTGGCCAGGTCGTCGCCCTGGTCGGGGAATCCGGTTCCGGCAAGAGCGTGTCGTCGATGTCGTGTCTGCGCCTGCTGCAGGAACCGCCGGCGACCTATCCGTCGGGGAAGATCCTCTGGAAGGGTGAGAACATCCTGCAGATGAAGGCCGAACGCCTGCGCAAGCTGCGCGGTGGCGAGATCGGCATGATTTTCCAGGAGCCGATGACCGCGCTCAACCCGACGTGGACCTGCGGCGCGCAGGTGGCGGAGGCGCTCGAACTGCACACCACGCTCGACGCCGCCGGTCGCAAGGCGCGGGTGATCGAGTTGTTCAATCAAGTCGGTATCCCCCAGCCGGAGACGCGTTACGACCAGTATCCGCATGAGCTTTCCGGCGGCATGCGTCAACGCATCTGCATCAGCATCGCCTTGGCCTGCGATCCCAAACTGCTGATCGCGGACGAGCCCACCACCGCGCTCGATGTCACCATCCAGGCGCAGATCCTCGACCTGATCAAACGCCTCCAGCGCGAACGCGGCATGGCGGTGTTGTTCATCACCCATGACCTGGGCGTGGTGGCTGAGCTCGCCGACCGTGTGGTGCTGATGCGCCATGGCCAGGTGGTCGAGCAGGGTCCGGTGGCCGAGGTCTACGCCAATCCGCAGCACGCCTACACCAAGGGCCTGCTCGCCTGTCGTCCGCGCCTGGGCGTGAAACGTGATCGGCTGCCGACGGTGGATGATTTCATGCGGGCCTAGTCCACAGGCCACGGGCTACAGACCACCGGTCCAGAGGCTCCCGTGGTCTGTGGTCTGTGGCCTATCTCTTGGAATCGATCCCCGTCCGCACCGCGCGCATCAGTTCATCGATGGTATACGGTTTGGCGAGGAACCCGGTGTTGCCCAGTTCGGTGTTTGCCCTGAAGGCGTCGGCGCTGTAACCGGAACTGAAGACCACCGCCAAGTGTGGACGCATGGCGCGCAGGCGCACCGCCAGGGTCTGGCCGTTGAATCCCGGCAGTACCAGGTCGGAGAGCAGCAGGTCGATGGTGCCAGGGTGGCTCTGCACTAGGCGCAGGGCCTCATCGCCGTCATTGGCAGCGAGCACGTGATAACCCTGGTTACGCAAGGCATCGCGCGTGAGTTCGAGCACCGTCGGATTGTCTTCGACCAGCAAGATGGTTTCGGAACCACCCAACGCGGTGAGGCGCAGAGGTGTCGGCGTCTCCTCGCTGTCATCCAGCACCCTGGGCAGACTGATGGTGATGAGGGTGCCTCGGCCTGGTTCGCTCTCGATGGTGATGAATCCATCCATGGCGCGGATCGCGCCGTAGGCGCTCGACAGGCCAAGGCCGGTGCCGTGTCCAGGCTCCTTGGTGGTGAAGAACGGTTCAAAGATGCGCTCCGCCGTCGTCGCATCCATGCCCATGCCGGTGTCGCGCACCGACAACGAGATGTAGATTCCTGAACGCGCGCCGACCCGACGTGCCAGGTGGTCGTCGACCACCAGTTCGCGCGAGCAGATCACTAGACGTCCGCCATCGGGCATCGCATCACGGGCGTTGACCACGAGATTCATCAGCGCCAGTTCGAGCTGCCCAGGGTCGGCCAGCACGTTGCCGGAACTCACCAGCAGATCGGTCTCCACTGTGATGTTGGCCGGGATCAAGCGGTCGAGCAGCACGCGCAGGCGTTCGACCACCTTGTTGGGATTGGTCGCAATCGGCTTGAGCGGTTGCTGCCGGCTGAACGACAGCAGATTGCGCGTGGTTTCGGTCGCGCGTTCGGTGGCGCGCAGGACGGTCTCGGCGTGTTTACGCAGGGGATGCTGGGTCGGCAGGCCCCGCAGCAGCAGTTGGGTGTGGCCACTGATGGCGGTCAGCAGGTTGTTGAAGTCGTGCGCCACGCCGCCGGCTAGGCGGCCCATCGCTTCCATCTTGCCGGCCTGATGACGTTGCACCGCGGATTCACGGCGTTCCACCAGCACGCGTGACTTCTGCAAGGCGAGGCTGACGAGGTTGGTCACCGCGGCGAGGAACTCGCGTTCGTCGGCCAACCAGAAGCGCCGCCGCACCACTTGGTTGACCGACAGCACCAGGAAACCGTCGACGCGGAAGGCGAAGGGATACCACAGCAGGCTGCGGATCTTGAAGCGTTCATGCAGGACGGCGGCGGATCCTTCGCTCGCGAGGCGAGGATTGACCTGATCGTAGTGGCTTTCCAGGGGCGTGCGCATCTCCCACGCATGCCGCAGGCTTTCAGCGAACTGTCCCAGCGCATGTTCCTGCTTGCGGTAGATGTCCTTTCCCACCGCCGGATCGGCCCAATCGCTGAGGACCACCGCCTTCTGTTGTGGCAGGCGCACATCGACGATCAGCGCATGATCGATCGCCAAAGAGCGGGCCAGGGTCTCGACCAGCGAATCAAGGATGCGGTCCTGGTCGTCCATCCCGATGATGGTCTGGGCCATGCGGTTGAGCGTGCCGGCGAACTGCAACTGGCGGTGCAGGTGGTCGCGATTGCGCGCGAGGTCCTCCTCGGTGCGCACGATGTCGGTGATGTCGCTGCACGAACCGATGTAGCCGGCGAAGCGGCCGTCCGGATGGGTGAGCGGCTGGCCGCGTTCGTGCAGCCAGTGGTACTCGCCATCGGCACGCCGCAGGCGGTATTTGTGCAGGTATTCGCGTTGGCCACGTTGCGCCTCGTTGGCGGTCGCCATGGCCTTGGCGCGGTCGTCAGGGTGGATGCGCAGGCGCCAGTCCTCACGCAGGGCATCATCCATCGACATACCGGCGAAACCGAGCCAGCGGCGGTTGAACCACCGCCACTTGCCGTCGGGATCGCTGGTCCACATCAGCACCGGCGCATGTTCCGCCAACCGTGGCAGGGTCTCATCCTGCTCGCGGGCCTGGTTGAGCCGGTAGCGACCTGATTCCGACGACGGTCCGAGCACCTGATGCATCACCACCGCGCCACCGCTGGGCAAGGCAGTGATCGACACCTGGCTGGGACGTTCCTCACGCCCACAGGTGGCGGTGAAGGTGCGCACGAAGGTCGCCAACCGGCCCGCGAGCACCTGGGTGAGGCCGCGCTGGATCACCTCGTGGTGTTCCGTCCCTGGCCCGGCGGCGTCGGCGCACACTGCGAGGTACGGGGCGCCCACCGGTTCGCCACCATCCCACATGCCGCCATCGCTGATGGCAGAGCGCCAAGCGTCATTGGTCGACACCACACATCCGTCGCGGTCGACGATCGCGAGCGGGATGGGCAGGACCTGGAGGGTGGTCAGTGCCAATGCGTGGTGATCAGAGGGAGGGGGGGCTTCGTTCATGGTGGGCTGCGTGGAAGGGAGGCGGTTGGACGAGGTGCCGGACCGGCGCAGGCGCCGATCCGGATGATCACCGTAGAGCCGCGGAAACGATTCCCAGCAGGGAACGGGGGTGGGACGGCGGTGGCCGCAAGCATGCAGTCACCAGCTTCAGGAGGTCGGGCAGCACGCCCGTTCCTCTACCCCCGACGTCGGAGAGAGACGCCTGAAAAAATCCCCTCCAGGACGTCCAAGACAAGGACGGAGTGGACATGTTGTAGGTGGTGTCGCACGCCGTGGCGAATGTTCCGCCATGCATTCTGCTGAGCGCTGTTTGTTGCTGCGTAACTACTCAGAAGCTGT
This sequence comes from Planctomycetota bacterium, assembly GCA_013816485.1. Lineage (GTDB taxonomy): Bacteria > Planctomycetota > UBA11346 > UBA11346 > UBA11346 > BOG-1363. Next base: position 127,834 of record JACDEI010000004.1, on the reverse strand, counting down.
CTGGAAAGGCAGGGCCGACATGGAGGACCGGAGGACCGGAGGAAGACAGAACTGCGGAAACTCGGATGTTGACCGACCCTTCGATTCTCGCCTCTCTCCGGTTCTCCGGTCCTCCATATGAATTTTGGTCTTTCCAGACAGCTTCTCAGGCGTGAGGCCCGGTCGCTCCGCTATCGTGGCGGGCACCCGAGTGGCGATGGGCGGATAAAATGCGCGGAGCGCATCCGCCCACGGCTGAGGAGGCGAAGCCGACGAAGCCGAGCCACGACCAAGCCCGTGGGGGCAGGCCCGCAGGGCCGCGGGGGCGAAGCCCCTGAGCAGACACGTTGCTGCTTTCGTTGACGATGGACGCTCTGGGGGCCACCGTTAGCGTGCCCGCCCTGACCAAGGAACTGCCATGCTCGCCGCCTACCGTGCCCATGTTGATGAACGCGCCAAACAAGGCCTGGTGCCGCTGCCGCTGACCGCCGAATGGACCCGCGAACTGTGCGCGCTGCTCGAAAAGCCCCCGGCGGGCGAGGCGGAGGTCCTCAAGGCCTTACTGACGGATCGCGTTAGCCCAGGCGTCGATCCGGCGGCGAAGGTGAAAGCCGAGTGGCTCGGCAAGGTCGCGCACGGCGAAACCAGCAGCCCGGTGTTCAGCCGCGAGCAGGCGATCGTCCTGCTCGGCACCATGCTCGGCGGGTACAATGTGCCGTTCCTGACCCGCGAGCTGGAAGGGCCGCATGCCGCCCTCGCCGCGGATCAACTCGCCAAGCTGGTGCTGATCTTCGATAACTTCCAGGTCGTGGCAAAACTGGCGAAGGACGGCAACGCCATCGCGGCGAAGCTGATCGAACGTTGGGCGGCGGCGGAGTGGTTCACCAGCCGCGCGCCGATTGCCGACGTGATCAGCGGCGTGATCTACAAGATCCCTGGTGAGACCAACACCGACGACCTCTCGCCGGCGCAGGCCGCGGTGTCGCGCTCCGACATCCCGCTCCATGCGTTGGAGATGTACAAGACCAAGGATCCGGCGTGTATTCCCACGCTGCTCGATCTGCGCGCGAAAGGAAAAACCGTCATCATCGCGGGCGACGTCTACGGCACTGGTTCGAGCCGCAAGTCGGCGACCAACTCGGTGATGTGGTACACGGGTCACGATCTTCCTGGTACGCCGAACAAGCGCACGGGCTCGGTGCTGCTCGGCAGCATCATCGCGCCGATTTTCCTCGACACCTGGCGGGACGCGGGCGGATTCGCTCTGACGGTTGATGTCGCCGTGCTCAACACCGGCGATGAGATCACCATCCGTACCAAGACCGGCGAAGTGCTGAAGAACGGCGCGGTGGTCGTGACCGGCAAGATCAAGTCGAACACCGTGTACGATGAAGTGCAGGCCGGCGGTCGCACCAACCTGATCATCGGTCGTGCGCTAACCTGGCGTGCCTGCGACTATCTCAAGAAGCCGTACCCGGCGAACTTCACCAAGCCGGCGTTGCCCAACGACGACGGCAAGGGTTACACGCTGGCGCAGAAGATGATCGGCCGCGCTTGTGGCGTGAAGGGTGTGCGCCCAGGCATGTCGGTCGAGGCCAAGGCCACGACTGTCGGCAGCCAGGACACCACCGGCCCGATGACCGCGGACGAACTGAAGGACCTCGCCTGTCTGACGTTCTCCGCTGACTTGGTGATGCAGAGCTTCTGCCACACCGCGGCGTACCCGACGGCCAAGGATGCGAAGATGCACCGCTGGCTGCCGGAGTTCATCGTCGAACGCAACGGCGTCGCCCTGCGCCCAGGCGACGGCATCATCCATAGCTGGCTCAACCGCATGTGCCTGCCCGACACCGTCGGCACCGGCGGCGACAGCCACACGCGTTTCCCCATCGGCATCAGCTTCCCGGGCGGCTCGGGCCTGGTCGCCTTCGCTGCGGCGATCGGCTACATGCCACTCGACGTGCCGGAATCCGTGCTGGTGAAGTTCACCGGCAAACTCCAACCCGGCGTCACGCTGCGCGATCTGGTCAATGCGATCCCGTGGGTCGCGCTGTTGACCGGCGATCTGACGCTGGAAAAGAAGGGTAAGAAGAACGTCTACAACGGCCGCATTCTGGAGATCGAAGGCCTGGAGACGCTCACCGCCGAACAGGCGTTCGAACTCTCTGATGCCAGCGCTGAACGCAGCGCTGCCGCGTGTGCGGTCAACCTCAGCGAGGGATCGGTCGCGGACTACCTCAAGTCGAACATCGCCCTGCTGACCGCAATGATGGCCGACGGCTACGGCCACAAGACCACCATCCAGAAGCGCATCGATGCGATGAAGGCATGGCTGGCGAAACCGGACCTGCTGCGTGCGGACCCCGGTCTCGAACTGACCAATGCCAAGCCCATCATCGACGGTCGCGGCAAGACCGTCGGCACCGTCGCGGATGCGGCCGACAAACGCTACGCCAAGGTTTTCGTCATCGACATGAACGCGATTGATGAGCCGCTGCTCGCGCTGCCGAACGATCCCGACAAGATCAAGACCCTCAGCGAGGTCGCCGGCAACAAGATGGATGAGGTCTTCGTTGGCTCGTGCATGACCAACATCGGCCACTTCCGCGCCCTGGCGAACGTCTACAAAAATTCCGGCGTCGAGTACCTCAACACCGTCACCTGGATCAGCCCGCCGACGCGCATGGATGAAACCGTGCTGAATCAGGAAGGTCATTACGGCCTGTTCGGCAAGATCGGCGCGCGGCGCGAGATCCCCGGTTGTTCGCTGTGCATGGGCAACCAGGCGCGCGTGCGTCCAGGTGCGCACGTGTTCTCGACCTCGACGCGCAACTTCGACAACCGCATGGGCAAGGACGCGCAGGTCTACCTGGGCAGCGCTGAACTCGCGGGCGTCATCTCGATCATGGGCAAGATCCCGACTAAGGACGAGTACCTGGCGGTGATGGCCAAGTGCGTCAGCCCATTCGAGAAGTCGATCTACAAGTACCTCGACTTCACCCAGCTCAGCGCGCGGGTGCCAGACTTCAGCATCAAGGCCTGAGCGATGTTTCCGCGCAGCGCGGCCTTTGCGAAACCACAGCACAGCATGAGTGCCGCGCTGGGGCGAAGTCGGGCTGGGGCGAAAGCCCCGCCCGGCTTTGCCAACGTGACCGGCTGGTATGGTCAAGCGTTGAAGGCGCGATAAAGCGGAAGCGGTCCACGGGCCAGGAGCCATCATGAGCGCTGATCCCAAGCCGCCGCCACATGCCGATGACCCCAAGGCTCCGCCTTGGCAGCGTGTGCATCTGTGGCAGATCCAGGCGGTGCGCGATATGCTGCTGGTGGGTACGGCGGTTGGCTTGGTCTACCTCGGTTACGTGCTCAGCATCGTGACGGTGCCGCTGCTGGTGGCGCTGGGGCTGGCCTACCTCGTCGAACCGTTGGTGACGTGGCTCGCTGGCCGGGTGCCGTGGCTGGGACGCCGGGGTGCGGTGTTGTCGATCATGGGCATACTTGGCTGTGCGGCGACCTTGGCGCTCATTTTGACAGTGCCGACCGTGGTGCGTCAGACGAAACAGCTGATGATGAACAGCGACACTTACCTCGCGCGCGCGCGCGCGTTTGTGATTTCGGACCATTTGCCGGAGTGGATGAAAGAAGGATTCGGAACGTTGGCAGACCTGATTCCCGGGACGCCGACCCAGGACGATCGTGCCTCGGCCACGGACCCGGATGTCGATGCGGCGGAACCGGCAGACCAGCAGTCGCCTCCAAAGCCTGCCACTTCAGCGCCTGCCACTTCAGCGCCTGCCACTTCAGCGCCTGCCACTCGGCCCTCCACCGCGACCGTCATGGACGAGCAGGCGGTGCGAGCGCTGGTGCGTGAGGAGTTGGCGCGCCAGCCGACGAATGTGGCAAACGGATCGGATGTCGCCGCCGCAAGCGGCAGTGTGATCGACAAAGTCGCCACCGGTACGGCACAGGTGCTGGGCTTTCTGCTCGGAATCATCGGAAATGTGGCCAACCTGGCGATCTTCGCTTTCATCATAGTGTTCTGCTTCTTCTTCTTCAGTACGACCTTTCCGAGGGTCAAGCAGTCATGTAGCAATTTGATTCCTGTGCATGGACGCGAACGCACCTTGGAGTTGATCGGAAAAATGGACCACGCCATCAGCGGTTTCGTGCGTGGTCGCCTGACCATCTGCGCGGTGATGGGGGTGATGTATGCCGTCGGTTGGACCATCTGTGGGGTTCCGCATGCGGTATTGCTCGGGTTGGCCATCGGTGTCTGTGGTCTGGTGCCGTACCTCAGCGCCATCGGTCTGCCCATCGCCTGGGCGCTGCTGGTGGTGTCGCTCACCGGTGCGGAGGATCGCACCGGTTTCTACTTTAGCGGCGAGGGCAAGGATGCCGCGATCGTGTGGTGGAAGGTGCTGCTGTTCCCGGCGATCGTGAACGTCGTGGTACAGGTGGTCGAGGACTACGTGCTCAATCCGATAATCCAGGGCAAGGCCACCAACCTGCACCCGGCCACCATCCTGCTCGCCATCATCGCCGGTGGGTCGCTCGCCGGGCTCTACGGCATGATCTTGGCGATCCCGGTCACTGCGTGCCTCAAGATCCTCACCGAGGAGGTATTGTTGCCACGCCTCAAGCAATGGCTTGCCGGCAACAAACAGGATCCCTTGCCGATGTGATGGCGACTAGCGCGTCAGCCGTGCGTGCAGTCCGGCGAAATCGAGCACCTCGCCGACGAAGGTCTGGCCCAGGTCGACGAAGTGCACCAAGTTGGAATCAAGGCCGCCGCCGGGTGGCGCCCACGGTGGGGGTGGCTTGGCGTAGGAACCCTCCTCATCACGCATGTGCGAGCGATCGCTGCGCAGCGTCGCAACGTACTCGCTCGCCGGCATGACGCGGAAGCGTGGGCGGTAACGTAGCGGGAGGCGGTTCTGATGGGGAAAACACGCGGTGAGCCACGGTTCCGCGGCCAACGGCATGCCCAGGTCGCACTCGAAATCCCACACCTGCCACGTCTGACTGCCACGTGCGAGGAGCACGACGTGGTAGTCCCACAACAACGGCTCGCCAGGACCATCGGCGGGCTTCTGATGCCACATCGCCACGTGGCCCTCGGCGCCGGTGATGAGTGCCACCAGCCGCTCGCCATCGCCGCAGCGCGGATCCTGCGCCAGCAACCAGATGTTCTCTTCGCAGTAGAACGGCTGGTAGGGGGGATCGGTCTCGGACATGTCACAGCAACGCTCGCACACCGCACCCATTCGTCGAGAGCGCATCCCGCAGCAGTGGGATCTGCTCTCGGGTCGCGCCGGCTGCCAGCCGGCCAGGGGCAATCAGTTGGTTGCTGCGCCGTGTTTCTCGGACGCGCTCGGCGCCCTCCGCGGTTAGACATGCCTTTCTTCGTGGTCGAAGGCTGGTTGCCACACCCGCAAACCGCCGGATGGTGCCGCGCTTCCCATGAACGACCTCAGCCCAGCTCCTGAACTCGCCAACGAGACCGCCCGTCGGCGGACCTTCGCCATCATCGCCCATCCGGACGCGGGCAAGACCACGCTGACGGAGAAGTTGCTGCTGTACGCCGGTATGCTGCGCACCGCTGGCATGGTGAAGAACCGCAAGACCGGGAAGCTGGCGACCTCGGACTGGATGAGCATGGAGCAGGAGCGCGGCATCTCGATCACCGCCTCGGCCATGCAGTTCGAGTACAAGGGCCACATCATCAACGTGCTGGATACTCCTGGGCACCAGGACTTCAGCGAGGACACCTATCGCACGCTGACCGCTGCCGACAGCGCGATCATGGTGCTCGACGCCAGCAAGGGCGTCGAGACCCAGACGCGCAAGCTGTTCGCCGCCTGCAAACTGCGCGGTGTGCCGGTGTTGACCTTCATCAACAAGTGCGACTTGCCCGGTCGTGATCCGCTGGAGCTGCTGACTGAAGTCGAAGAAGTCCTCGGCATTCAGGCCAGCGCGATGAACTGGCCGGTCGGCATGGGCCGCGACTTCGTCGGCGTGGTCGACCGCGTCAGCGGCGATCTGTTGGCGTTCCGTAAGACCGCCGCCGGTGGTGCCCAACGCGCCAGCATGGAACGCATCCCGCTCGGTAGTGAACACGCCGCGGAAGTCATCGGTCCTGAACTGGCGGTGAAGATGCGTGGCGAGTTAGAAATGCTGGCGATCGCCGGTAATCCCTACAGCCACGAAGCTTTCCGCGCCGGCAAGATCACCCCGGTGTTCTTTGGTTCAGCCCTGACCAACTTTGGTATCGAGCCGTTCTACGACGCGTTCATCGACATGGCGCCGCCGCCCAGTCCGCGCATGGCGACCAAGCTCGATGGCACGCCGATCTTGATCGATCCGGTGACCTCACCCTTCAGTGCCTACGCCTTCAAGATCCAGGCCAACATGGATCCGAAACACCGCGACAGCCTGGTGTTCGTGCGCATCTGCTCCGGTCGCTTCGAACGCGATATCGTGGTCAAACACTACCACCGCGGCGCGTTCGTGCGCGAGATGCGCCTGTCCCGCCCGCAGACCCTGGTGGCGCGTGATCGCACCACGCTCGATGTGGCCTATCCCGGCGACGTCGTCGGTCTGGTGAACGCGGGCTTCGCCATCGGCGATACCATTCTGGCCCAGAGCGGCCCGGCCAAGGACGGCTTTGAACACGCGCCGCTGCCACAGTTCCCGCCGGAATGTTTCGCCCGCGTGATGCCGGCCGACCTGACCAAACGCAAGTCGTTCGACAAGGGCATCGCCCAGTTGTCCGCCGAGGGCGCGGTCCAAGTGCTGCGCAGTTGGGAAAATCCCATGGGTGATCCCTTCGTCGCTGCCGTCGGTCGCCTGCAATTCGAAGTGCTGCGCTACCGCCTGAAGGACGAGTATAACGTCGAGACCGAAGTCGCCGACCTACCGTACCAGTGCAGCTCTTGGCTGGTGGGTGATGTCAGCACCTTCAAGCCGACCCACGGTTCCTACCTGGCGAAGGATCTGCGCGGCAAACCGGTGGTGTTGTTCCCCAGCGAATGGGACAAGCGGTACTGCGCGCAGCAGAATCCGGATCATCAGTTTGTTGAGATTCTTTAGGGCGCTGCGCGCCCGGTACGAGGGGTACGAGGGGTACGAAAGGTACGAAAGGTACGAAGGGTACGAAGGGTCCGAAAGGCAGTCGGACCTTTCGTACCTTTCGTACCCTTCGTACCCCTCGTACCGTTGTCACGCCCCCTTCGGCCTGAACGCCTTAATCACCGCTTCATCCGTCTCCATGTGCGCCGCGCCGATCAGGTCCAGGCAGTAGGGCACCGCTGGGAACACCGCGTCCAGGCATTCGCGGATGCTCTTGGGTTTGCCTGGCAGGTTGATGATCAGCGTCCGTCCACGGATGCCGGCGGTCTGACGGGACAGGATGGCGGTCGGCACGAACTTGAGTGACGCTGCGCGCATCAGCTCGCCGAAGCCGGGCATCATCCGCTGGCACACGGCCGTGGTCGCTTCCGGGGTGACATCGCGCGGGGCCGGTCCGGTGCCGCCGGTGGTGACCACCAGATCGCAGAGTTCCCGGTCGCACAACTCGATCAGCGTCTGTTCGATGGTCGGCTGATCGTCAGCGATCAGGTGGTAGACGTCGCTCCAGGGCGAACGCAGGTAGGCACGCATGGTCTCGCGGATCGCCGGTCCGCCGAGGTCCTGATAGACGCCGGCACTCGCGCGGTCCGAGGTGACAACGATACCGATGCGGGCGGGTGCGGAGGTGTCTGGCATGTGTGGGGTGTAGCCGGCAGGTGACAGGCTCAAGTGCGACCAACCGACGATGCCGCATTGACAGCCTGCGAGTGCGTTCTACGCACAACGCCGCTGTGACCGATGGAGCATCTTCCGTCCGTGACCGCACCACCACCTGCTGGTCCCGATCGGGGGCTGGCGTTCAAACAACTCGCTGCTAGGAAGCCCCCAGCACGCACGACACCAAGGAGTCAGCTCATGGGATTGGAAGAGGATATCATCAAGCTCCTCAAGACTGAGGGTTTCAAGATCAACGAGGCGATCCGTGACGCGCTCGATGAATTCGTCGACGTGGTCGAGGAAGAGAACGAGGACATGGACGAAGACCTCGACGACGATGATGAAGAAGAGGAAGAAGCGGAGGGGTAAGTCGTTCTTCGGCTTCTCCCGTCAACATGACCGCTGCCCGATCGGGCGGCGGTCATGTCGTTTTGCAGGAGGGGGCCGCCAGCAGCTCTCAGGGTGGCGTGGGTTCGTCGCCGAGGAGCGGCAGCGCCAATGGGTCATCGGTCGGCGTCGGCGTCGGCACCTGCGGATAAACCGCCTGTTCCAGCAGACGATTGGCGAGCAGCAGTGGCCAATCGCCAGGCGTGGCGATCTTCACCACTTGTTCTAGCGCTGCACGGTATTCATCGTTGCGACCGCAGATCTGGGCTAGGCGGGCGTTGAAGTAGGACACCACCGCTCGCTGCTCGGCCTTCACCTGGCCTTTGAAGGTCAGATTGGCGACGCTGAGCGAGTAGGTCGAATAGGTCGAGTAGAGGTGGTACATCACGCGACCGGGCAGGGTCTTGTTGTCTCCACCCTTGTTCCAGATCGCGATGGCGCCATCGATGTTGCCGCGTTGGACGTAGAGATCACCCAACCACAGCCGCGCCCATTGCGGCAGGTCGCCCACCGGCACCTGCTGGTTGATGATCGTCAGGTAGGCGGCCTCGGCGTTCTCGAAGCGATTGCGCAGGCGTTCGGCCTGGGCCATGCGCAGACGGAACTGGGTGCGCAGGGCTTCACCGACGCGGTCGTCGGTGACCACGGTGCGGAAGGAGGTGGCGGCCTCTTCGACCAGGCCCTGGGCCATCTGGATGTCGCCGGCGCGTCCCAGGGCCTCGGCTGCGTCCTTGGGCTGGCTGAGGTAGGACGCGATGTCGGCACCATTGATGAACAGGCGCGTCGCACGTTCCGGTTCGCTGTCGGCGAGTTTGTCCGCTCGTGCGAGGTAGTCCTTCACCAGGTCCTTGATCGTGGCTTCGGGGATGGTCGGCAGCAGGGTGGCGAGGTCGAAATCGCGGCGGATGGCTTCGAAATATTCCTCTGCCGATTGGATGCGGCCGAGGCGCAGCGCGCAGCTCCAGGCGTGGAAGGTCGCGGTCAGCACATAGCTGCGGTCATCGCGATAGACGCTGGCGACCTCGTTGAACTTGACCAGGGCCTGCTCGTCGGTCGCCTGGGTGCCCATGCCTTCCAGGCACAACGCGATACGCAGGTGCGCGGCGCGGATGTCGGGCGACTCGGGGTGGTCGTTGATGAAACGTTCGTATTCGCGGATGGCGCGCGAGTAGCGTTTCTGCTGGCGCATCATGTCGGCCAGCGCCAGGGCGCTGACGAACAGCGTGCTGCGTTGGCGTTCGAGGGCGACCTGCGAGACCTTGACCTGGCCAGGAACGAAGGCGATCTGCACCGAGTCGGCGTACAATCCTTCGATGGGGAACACGTCGCGGAACGGCAACGCTTCGCGGCGGTCGAGCTTGGCGACGATCTCGTTGTCGGTGCGCGTGATGCTCAGGCGCAATGGCCGTCCGCGGACGAGCTGTCCGAGATCGCGGCTGCGCACGACCTTGTCTTCACGCAGCAGTTCCAGGCGGTCATTGGCCTGGGTGGCATTGATCCGTACACGGTAGCCCTGTCCCAAGTCGGGATCGCAGATCATCAGGTCGACGACACAAACCGCATCGAGCAGTTCGACCGTGGCGCTGAGGCGTACCGCTCCGGAGACCTCAGGCAGGACCGCCCGTTTGACCTCCTTGCCCATGGCCGGGGCATCGATCAGTCCGAGCGGACTCATCGGTTCGTCGAGCGCCAGATCCTGCCGCACCACGTCGACCCACGGATTCACCGGCGGCGCTGGCAAAGTGATGACGGTCTGGCCGGTGGGCGTGGTGGTACTGGTGAAGATCGTCGGATCGCTGGAAGGACCGGTGACCACGCCGGCGGTGGCGGCGCCTTCCTCGGCGGCACGTTTGAGCGCCGCACGCACCACCAGCGCCGTGGCGCTGACCGCGACAAAGGCGACCAAGGCAACCAGGGCGAGTGAGGAACGCTGCTGCCACGCCGAGCGCAGCAACGGACGCAGGAAGTTCGGGCGCGCAGTGCGGATGCGCACGCCCAGGCGGAAACGCCGCAGGTCGGCCGCCATCGTCTCAGCGGTGCTGTAGCGATCACGCCAGTCCTTCGCCATCGCCTTGAGCACGATGGTCTCCAGGTCATGCGCGAGGTCCTTGCGGTGCACCGATGGCGGGGTGAGGGGATCCTCGATGATGCAGCGCAGCAACGCGACCGAGTTGTCGGCATCGAACGGCTGCTTGCCGGTGAGCAGTTCGTAGATGCACGCGCCCATGCTGTACACGTCGCTGCGGCGTGAGATATCCTCGCGTCGGCCCGAGGCCTGCTCCGGACTCATGTATGCTGGCGTACCGACCACCGCGCCGGTCGCGGTCAGGTGCGACTCCGCCGCGTTCATGTACTGGGCCAGGCCGAAGTCGACCAGCTTCACCTGGCCGCCCTCCGAGATCATGATGTTCCCAGGTTTGATGTCGCGGTGCAGGATGCCGTGCAGATGCGCGACGTGCAGTGCATCGAGCGCCTGGATGGCGATGTCGGCGATGTGGTTCTGGTCGCACGGCTTGCCGCTGATCAGCAGGTCGTCGGTGTGGCGGCCATCGACCAGTTGCATGACCAGGTAGGGCTGACCTTCGTACTCGCCATTGTCGAGCACGCGCACGATGCCGGGGTGGCGCAGGGCCTGCAGGTAGGCAGCCTCACGGGCGAAGCGTTTGCGTTCCTTGTCGTCGGTCTCGCGCAAGAGCTTCAGTGCGACTTCCGCACCGATGGGCACCTGGCAGGACACCACCACCTGCGCGCGGTAGACCGAGCCCATACCGCCACGACCGATCAGCCGCAGGATCTTGTACGGCCCGATCTGATTCGGCATGCGCGGACCGCCGACCGACAATTCAGCGGTCTCGTCCTTGGCCCTGTTCGGCAACCCTTCGACGCTGATGGGGGCGGGTTTCATGGCGGGGGAGGCGGGGTACGCTGCCCCAGCCTAGAAATGATGCACCTCGCTGCCATGCCCATGTCGAACGGGGCGGGCGTGGTGAGTCCGAGGAGGGCGAAGGGTATCACACCCCAGGAACGGCGTCATCCCCCGGTTGTGAGCTATCAGCCGTCCGTGGTGGCCCGGAGCGTTTCAACCATTCCTCGCGCGTGATCGGTTCCCGGGTGATGATGTCGGCGGCGAAACGTTTGCGCAGGGCCTGGACCAGGGGATGCGCTTCGGCGGCGGTGTACCGTGCGGAGCGCCCGCCATCGAGACCGGCGGGAGGGCGGATACGGATGACCAGACGGTGCCCGGTGAGCTGTGCGACCAGCGTCACCAGGTGTTGGATCAGCACCGGATCGGCATCAGCACGGTCGCAGAAATCAGCCGGACATTCGATGGTCAACGTGCCGGTGGCGAACGACACTGGCCGGCTGCCGCTGAGGGCGCTGCCGATTAGCGGCTGGCCGTCGCGCATGGCTGCCTGCGCGAGTTCGCTCCAGCGTTGCTGGAGATCCGGTAGCAGGGTCTGCGGAATCATGCGCGCGGGCGCGGGCGCTGGCTGGGGCGGCTGCGCTGCTGGTGTAGCGACCGTCGGCGTCGCAACCGGCGTGGGTGCCGGCGCGACGCGTGGAACCGTTGGTGTTGGCGTTGGCGTTGGCGCCGATGGGCGTGGGGCCGGTGGCCGTTCGTCGGACGGCCCCGGCCCTACCGAGGGTGGGCGGGGGTTCCTGCGCCGGAGCGTTCCAGCCGTTCGAGGCGGCGTAGCAGACCGTCGACATCGAGTACCTCGCCCAGACGTGCGATGCGCACGCAGGCGAGTTCGAGCTGGAGCCGAGGATCGACACCGTGACGCAGCGCCTGCTGGCTCGCCATCAGGATCTGCGCGATGCGCATGACCTTCTCGGGCGTGATGGCCGCGGCGCGGCTCTCCAGCGTGGCGGTCGGCAGGCCGAGGCGTTGCACCGCCGGCGACGCGGCACCGCAGGTCTGGATCAGCAGCAACGCCCGCACCTGGTCGATGAGCTGGTCGATGAGCGTCGCGGCGGACACGCCGCCACTGGTGATACGCTCCAATGCCATCAACGCCTTGGCTGAATCGCCACCGAGCAGGTCGCCGAGCAGCGCGTCGAGATCTTCGCCCCGCGCGGCACCGAGCAGCAGGTTGAGATCCTCTTCGTTGACCGTGCCGTCGCTCACCGCAATCAACTGGTCGAGCAGCGTCTGCGCATCGCGCATGCCGCCACCGGCCGCGCGGGCGATGCGGAACAGCACGGCGTCGGAGAGTTTGGCCTTTTCCTTGGCGCAGATGTCGCGCAGGCGGTTGACGATGTCGTCGAGTTCGATGGCGCGGAAATCGAAGCGCTGGCAACGCGATAACACGGTGGCCAGGACCTTGTCGACCTCAGTGGTGGCGAAGATGAAACGCACGTGCGCCGGTGGTTCCTCCAGCAGTTTGAGCAGCGCGTTCCACGCCGAGTTGCTGAGCATGTGCACTTCGTCGAGGATGTAGATGCGGTTGCGCGCCATGGTCGGCGAGAACGACGCGCCATCGGACAGCTCACGAATTGCATCGACGCCGCTGAAACGCGCGGCGTCGATCTCCGCCACGTCGGGATGGCTGCCGTCGGTGATCATCACGCAGTGCTGGCAGGTGCCGCAGGGTTTCTCGGTCGGACCGCTCTCGCAGCACAAGGCCTTGGCCAGGATGCGCGCCATGCTGGTCTTGCCCACGCCGCGCGGGCCGGTGAACAGGTAGGCATGGGCCACGCGGTTCGAGCGGATGGCGTTGGCCAAGGTGCGCGCAATGACGCCCTGGCCCGAGACCTCGCTGAAGGTTTGCGGGCGGTACTTGCGGGCGATGACGAGGTAGTCCATTGCCTGGGATGGTGGCCAGGGGTCCGGGTGGGCAAGGGAGGGTCCGGAGGGTCCGGGGTCCGGGGTCCGGGGGTCCGGTGCATCGCGCGATTCGTTTACCCGCGTCCCGAGGTGCTCTGCAGCTTGGCGTGGGCGGCGCGTCTAGCGCCATGACCCCGGACCCCGGACCCCGGACCGTGGCAATCCCCTACGCGTGCAACGCGCGTCCCAGTACGTCGAGCGCCGCTTCCTTCACCGCTTCGCTGAAAGTCGGGTGCGCATGGCAGGTACGGGCGATGTCCTCGCTCGCACCGCCGAAGGCCATCACGGCGGTGATCTCGGCCAGCAAATCGCTGGCACGCGGGCCGATAATGGACGCACCAAGGACTCGATCAGTCTTGGCGTCGGCGATGATTTTGACGAAGCCTTCACTCTCACCAGCGGCCTTGGCACGGCCGTTGGCGATGAAGCCGAACTTGCCGATTTTGATCGCGCGACCGGCCTGCGTGAGTTGCGCTTCGGTCGAGCCGACGGTTGCCACTTCCGGATGAGTGTAGACCACGTTGGGGATCAGGTGGTGATCGAGGGTGTTCTTGTGGCCAGCCAACAGTTCGGCGAGGGCGACGCCTTCCTCCTCAGCCTTATGGGCGAGCATCGGACCATCGATCAGGTCGCCGATGGCGTACACGCCAGGCAGGTTGGTGCGGAAGTCGTGGTCGGTCTTCACGCGTTTCTTGTCGGTCAGCGCGACGCCCGCGTCTTCCAGGCCAGCGCCTTCAACGAGCGGACGACGACCGACCGATACCAACACCTTGTCGCCGGTGAAGCTGACGGCCTTTCCTTCTTTGTCGGTGGCGCTCAGCGTCGCCTGGCCGTCCGTGAGCGCCACGCCGGTGACTTTCGTTTCCAGGCTGAACGTGATGCCCTGCTTGGTCAGCGACTTCTGTAATTCCTTGGCCACATCGGCGTCGAGGAACGGACAGATCTGCGGCAGAAACTCCACGACGGTGACCTTGGCGCCGAGGCGCGCCCACACGCTGCCCATTTCCAGGCCGATGACGCCGCCGCCGACCACCAGCAGGTGTTCGGGGACTTTATCAAAGGCGATGGCCTGATCGCTGTTCACCACCGTCACGCCGTCCTGCTTGAGGAACGGCAGGTCGATCGGCACCGAACCGGTGGCGAGCACGACGTTTTTCGCGGTGTGCTCGGTCACGGTGCCATCGGCGCCGGTGACGCTCACCTGACCAGCAGCTTTGAGCACGCCGGTGCCGATGAGGACCTCGACCTTGTTCTTCTTCATCAGGAACGAGATGCCGTCGACCAGACCGCCGACGACCTTGTCCTTGCGCTTCATTAGTGCGGTGACGTCGATGGTCGGCTTGCTCACTACGATGCCGTGTTCAGCGAAGTTCTTGCCGGCGTCGGCGAAACGTTCTGACGAATCCAGCAATGCTTTTGACGGGATACAGCCGACGTTCAGACAAGTGCCGCCGAGGCGGACCTTGGGACCAGCGACACGTTTCTCGACGATAGCAACCTTCATGCCGAGTTGCGCCGCACGGATCGCACAGACGTAACCGCCGGGACCGGCGCCGATGATGATGAGATCGAAAGTGGACATGGAGGCCTTTCGTGGGGCTAGTCACCGTGGGGTGGCTCGGTAGCCGCAGAGACGCAGAGGTGAGAGGAGGGCCGCAGAGCGGAGTCAGGTGGGGAAGACAGGGTTGCAGTGGAGTGGTTCGGTAGCCGCAGAGACGCAGAGGTGAGAGGAGGGCCGCAGAGCGGAGTCAGGTGGGGAAGACAGGGTTGCAGTGGAGTGGTTCGGTAGTCGCAGACGCAGAGGTGAGAGGAGGGCCGCAGAGATGGTTAGGTGGGGTGGTTGAGCGAGATGCGTTTGATGCCGCGGACGAGTTGGGTGACGTTGAAGTTGATCAACAGGCCGAGAGTGAGGTTGGTGGCACGCAGGTAGGAGAGGACTTGGGCTTGATGGAGGGCGGCCAACGCATCGATTGCCTTGAGTTCCACCACCAATCGTTGATCAACCAGGAGGTCGAGTCGCAGATCACCAGCGGATTGGCCTTTGTAAGCAATGGGAACCTGAACCTGGGTTTCGAACGGGATGCCCCGTTCGTTCAGCTCAATTCCCATGGCCCGTTCATAAACCGATTCTAGCAGACCAGGGCCAAGCGCCCGGTGAATCTCAATCGCTGCCCCGATCACGGCCTCGGTCAGATGATTGAGATTCTCCGGCATTCCTACTTGTCCTCTGCTCTGCGGCCCTCCTCCAACCTCTGCGCCTCTGCGGCTGGTTGTCCTGCCTTCTATCACAGACCGAGCAGCAGCTTCTCCGGTGCCTCGATCAGTTCCTTGATGCGCACCAGGAAGCCGACGGCTTCGGCGCCGTCGACGATGCGGTGGTCGTAGCTGAGCGCGACGTACATCATCGGGCGGATGACCACTTGGCCGTTCACGGCCATGGGGCGTTCCTTGATCGCGTGCAGGCCGAGGATGCCCGACTGTGGTGGGTTGATGATCGGGGTCGACATCAGGCTGCCGTAGACACCACCGTTGGTGATGGTGAAGGTGCCGCCCTGCATGTCGTCGATGGTCAGCTTGCCATCGCGGGCTTTCAGTGCCGCGGTTTTGATCGCCTTCTCGATGTCGGCGAAGGACATCTTCTCGGCGTTGCGCAGCACGGGGACGACCAATCCTTTTTCGGTGCCGACTGCGACGCCCATGTGCACGCCGTCGAAACCGACGATGTCGGTACCGTCGATCTGGCTGTTGATCAGCGGGTACTTCTGCAGCGCCTTGACCGCGGCGATGGTGAAGAACGACATGAAGCCGAGGCCGATGCTGTTCTTCTTCTCGAACTCCTCTTTGTACTTCTTGCGCAGGTCCATGCAGGCACCCATGTCGATCTCATTGAAGGTCGTCAGGATCGCGGCGGTATGCTGGGCTTGGACCAGGCGGCTGGCGATGCGCTGACGCAGCGTGCTCATGCGCTTGCGCGAGGTGCCGCCGGTCATGGCAGGAGCCGGGGACGAAGCGGCAATGGACGCTGGTGCGGTGCTCGGGGTCGACGGTGCGCTCAGGCCCTGGAGCACGTCGCCCTTGGTCACGCGGCCGTCTTTGCCGGAGCCGGCGATCTTCGACGGGTCGACGTTGTTGTCGGCGACGAGTTGTTTCACCGCGGGACTGAGTGGTTGAGCGGCCGGTACAGGTACAGCGGCAGCGGGTGCGGGCGCGGCTGGTTTGGCTGGTGCAGGCGCGGCTGCCGGTGCGGCAACGCTGGTGTCGATCGCGGCGACCAGCGCGCCGATCGGCAGCACGGTGCCTTCCTTGACCTTGAACGAAACCTTACCGGCAGCGCCGGCCTGGACCTCGGTGGTGATCTTGTCGGTTTCCAGTTCGAACAGCGGGGTGCTGTCAGTGACGATCGCGCCGTCGGCGACCAGCCAACGGGACAGGGTTCCTTCGGCAATGGATTCGCCGACCGCGGGGATCTTCACGTCAAAAGGCATTGGGAGCTCCGAGCTGCGGGCTGCGAGCTGCGAGTTGGGCAGCGAAGGCAGCGCGCGGATGTTCGATGGTGGTTTGGTGATTCAGACTCGCAGCTCGTAGCTCGTAGCTCGTAGCTGTTTGTTGGTTCAGTGATGGCCCTTGGTCAGCTTGCGCGCCTCGATACCGAGAGCAGACGAGATGAGCTGCTCCTGTTCGAGTTGGAACAACGCGCTGCTGCCCGGTGCCGGGCTGGCGGCGGCCTCGCGGCCGGCGTAACGGATGTCCTTGCCCAGCATGTGACGCAGAGCGGGCGCGATGTAACTCCACGCGCCCATGTTCTGTGGCTCTTCCTGACACCACACAAACTCGACGCCGGGATCGAAGCCCGACAGGGCCTTCTTGAGCATGCGTTCGTGTAACGGGTAGAGTTGCTCCACGCGCACCACGGTGACGTCTTCGATCTTGTCCGCCGCAATGCGCTCGTTGAGGTCGTGCACGACTTTGCCGGTGGCGATGACCACGCGCTTGGCTTTCTTCGGCGAGGGATCGATCAGCACTTCGCGGAAACGACCACCGACGAAGTCCTGGAAGTCGCTCGAAGCGATCTTCGAACGCAGGTGGCTCTTGGGCGTCATCAGGATGAGCGGCTTGCGGAAGCCGCGCATCATCTGCCGGCGCAGGATGTGGAAGTGCTGCGCTGCGGTCGAGCAGTAGGCGACCTGCATGTTGTCTTCGGCGCAGGCCTGAAGGAACCGTTCCAGACGGGCGGAGCTGTGCTCCGGGCCCATGCCTTCCTGGCCGTGCGGCAGCATCATCACCAGACCGGAGACGCGGCCCCATTTGCTTTCGCTGGAGCTGAGGAACTGGTCGATGATCACCTGCGCACCGTTGACGAAGTCGCCGAACTGGGCTTCCCAGATAATCAGCATCTTCGGTTCGCTGATCGAATAGCCGTAGTCGAAGCCGAGCACCGCCGCTTCGGATAACGGACTGTTGTAGACGCAGAACTTCGCCTGGCCGTCGGTGATGTGGTCGAGCGGTGCGTAGCTCTGGCGGCTCTTCACATCGTACCAATAAGCGTGGCGCTGGCTGAACGTACCGCGACGGCAGTCCTGACCGGACAGGCGCGCGGGCGTGCCCTGGACCAGCAAGGTGCCGACCGCGAGCAACTCAGCGAGCGCCCAGTCGACGCGGCTGCGCGACGAGATGATCTTGCCGCGGTTTTCTGCCAGGGTCTTGATCTTGGGATGGATGTTGAAGTCTGCCGGCCAGGTCGAGATCGCCTTGCCGACCTGGTCAAGGATCGCCTCGCTCACGCCGGTATCGACTGCATCGTGGGTGTAGGTGTTGGAGATGCCCGACCACACGCCGGTGAAGCGGCTGCGGGTGAGCTTCGCCGGCTTCACCTTCACGGTGTTGAGGGCATCCTGGAGCTGATTTTGGAAGATGGTGGCGATGGCCTCCGCTTCTTCCTGCTTGATGTCGTTGCGCTCCAACAACTGCTTGGTGTAGATCTGGCTGACGCGTGGATGTTCGGCGATGCGCGCGTACATCTGCGGCTGGGTGAAGTTCGGCTCGTCGGTTTCGTTGTGGCCGTGACGGCGGTAACAGACGATGTCGACCACCACATCGCGTTTGAATTCCTGGCGGAAACGCGTGGCGAGCTTCATGCAATGCACCACCGCCTCGACGTCGTCGCCGTTCACGTGGAAGATCGGCGCGTCGACCATCTTGGCGATGTCGGTGCAGTAACGCGTCGAACGCGCGTCATCCGGCAGCGTGGTGAAACCGATCTGGTTGTTGGTCACCAAGTGGATGGTGCCGCCGGTGGTGTAGCCTTCGAGCTGGCTGAGCTGGAATACTTCCATCACCAAGCCTTGGCCGGCCATCGCCGCGTCGCCGTGGATGATGATGGGGAGGACGGAGCCGCGACCGAGGGTGTCCTTGTGCTGGCGCTGTTTGCCGCGTGCACGACCGAGGATGACCGGATCGACGGCTTCCAGGTGGCTCGGATTGGCAGTGAGCGTCAGGTGCAGTGTCTTGCCCTTCGAGTTCACGAAGTCGCTGCTGAAGCCCATGTGGTACTTCACGTCACCGTCGCCCTGCAACTCATTGATGTCGTAGCTGCCTTCGAACTCGGTGAACACCTCCTCGTAGGACTTGTTCATGATGTTGCACAGCACGTTCAGACGGCCGCGGTGGGCCATGCCCATCACCACTTCCTTGGCGCCGAGTTCTGGAGCGAGTTCCAGCACGGTGTCGAGCGCGGGGATGGTGGCCTCGCCACCTTCGAGCGAGAAACGTTTCTGACCGAGGAACTTGGTGTGGATGAAGCTCTCCAGCATCTCGGCCTGGTTGAGTTTCATCAGGATGCGGCGCTTCTCGTCCTTGGTCAGTACCGGCTGGTTGCGGCCGGTCTCAACTTCGCGGCGCATCCAGTGACGGACCTCACGATCCTGGATGTGCTGGTACTCGACCGCGATGGTGCCGCAGTAGGTGGCCTTGAGATGGGCGACGATTTGACCCAGGGGGGCGCGCTTGCCCATACCATAGATGGTGTCGCAGGCGTATTCGCGTTCGAGATCGGCATCGCTCAGCCCGTAGGCCTCCAGCTGGAGGTTGGGATGCTCAGGCGTGTTGGCGAGATCGAGGGGGTCGAGGTTGCAGGTCAGGTGGCCGATGTCGCGGTAGGCATAGATCAGGCCGTCGGCGCGCTGCTGATCGACGCGTCCGGGCGTCGGGGTGTTGGCCACCACGGCATATCCACCAGAGACCTCGTCCGCACCTTGCGCCGGTCGCGCGACACCCAGATCGAAACCGGCAAAGAAGGTCTGCCAGTCGCGGTCGACGCTCGTGGGGTCGGCCTGCCACTTGGCGTACATGTCCTCGAGGTGCTGGAGGTTCGTCACCGAGGCGAAGGAGATGGGAGCGGCCATGGGGTCCTCGAGAAGGAACGGTGATGATCTGGAGGCAGCCCGCGTGGTGATTTGCGCGAAGGCTTGCGCGAAGGCTTGCGCGAAGGCTTGTGCGAATGCTTGTGCGAATGCTTGTGCGAAGAGCTTGCGGACGCGCAGATGTTTACGACGTAGGACGGCGACTATGCAGAAGACGCTGCAAAGCCGCAATGGCGAGTTGCCGGCTTGCCTGCCAAGTCGCACAATCTATTGTGCGGACATGGCAACCAACCTCGACGTCGACATCCGGGCCATCGAAGCGCTCATGCAGCTTGGCAATTTCCGCAGCAAACGGGAAGCCGTCGACGCTGCTGTGGCGGAGGCGATCGCCTATCGTAAGCAATTGAAGGCACTGGAGTTCCTCGGAACCATCGACTTTGTCTCGCAGCTCGCGGCCAGTCCCACGACGGATGTCGACTAAGGCGCTGGTGGTGACCCCCAACGATCTCGGGATCTATGATCGAGAGGCCGACCACTGGTGGCGGCCGGTCGGTCCCTTCGCCACCTTGCGGCATCTCAACCCGCCGCGGTTCCGCTTCTTTGACCGCTTCATTCCCTCGTGGACCGGTCTGCGGGTGCTCGACCTGGGGTGTGGCGGGGGGCTGACGGCGGAGGTCCTGGCCGCGCGTGGCTCCTGCGTCATCGGAGTCGACCGGTCGTTGCCGTCCTTGCGTGTCGCCCGCCGGCATGCGGCTGGCGATCTGACGATCGGGTATGCCGGTAGCGATGCCGGTGCGTTGGCCCTGGCCGACGGCAGCGTCGACGTGGTGGTGTGTGTCGATGTGTTGGAGCACGTGCCGTCGGTGCCACAGGTGCTGGCGGAATGTGCGCGCGTACTGAAGCCCGGTGGCTGGCTGCTGTTCGACACCATCAACCGCACCTGGTTGGCGCGGATGGTGGTGGTGTGGGTGCTTGAGCACATGGTACGCACCATCCCGCGTGGCACCCATGACTGGCGGATGTTCATCACGCCGGCGGAGATGCGTGGTCACCTGGACCACGCCGGCTTCACCGACCTGACGCTGCGCGGCTTCGACGTCGTCGGCCGTCGCCGCGACGGATCGCTCGACGTGCATTTCAACGACAACACCGCCATCACCTACATCGGCGCGGCGCGCAAGCTGGAGACCCGATGAAACCAGTCCTGCCTGATCTCGACATCTGGCTCAAGTCCTTCAGCCGTCAGGATCCCGACCCGCTGGTGGTGCATGGTTTCAAACATGGTGTCGAACGCCGGCAGGTGTTCCTCTTCGGCCTGGTGCGTCAGGCGTTGCTGGCGCGCACGCGCGACGATCGCCAGTTCGCCCGACTGACGCGGGTGCTGTCCGGCTTTCCCGATGTCACGGTGTTGTCCCATGACCACGTGCGTGCCGCCGAACTGGTCCAGATGCTGCGGCGTCAGCGTCGGACCGTGAGTCCGTGGCAGGCGCTGTTATGGGCGGTGGCCGAACGCAGCGGCGGCGCGATCTGGAGCGGCGAGCGGACGTGGGGACCGTTGGCCGCTGCTGGTTGTCCGGTCAGCAGCTCGCCTCCGGGATGAGGTGATCGCCCATTGGAATAAAGAGTAAAGCTAAGCCTTTTGAGAATTGAGAAAACACTTTGAACAAGAGAAACGGAGGAACGGAGGAACGGAGGTGAAGACAGGAGACTATCCCCTCGCTCCCTGACTTTCTCCGTTCCTCCGTTCCTCCGTTCCTCCGTTCCTCCTGTTCGATCTGGCGGGCTTAGCTTCAGGCCATTGGGTGACCGCACCGGGAGAACATGCCGTCCGACGTTTGTCGTCGGTGCTGCGCCTTTTATTGTCATTCAGCGTGCTGGGTCGGAGATTGATCAATATGCATATGTCGAGCGCCGGGATAAACCGGTCTGAAGGAGCAAATGAAAGAGTTGTACGCTGAAGGAATAGCAAACCACAGCGACCCCGAGTCATGCGGACAGCATCGTGAGGTGTTCTCCGAAGCATTGACAGGGGCATTGCCGGGCGCGGACACTGAGTCCCGAAAGCATCTTCCGGATGCCGACCCTATGACATTAAGGGGAAGGCCACATGCCGAGCGCCGCCACAGCGAGGCGCTTGGTGATCCGGCGGGATCGAAGACCCGACGCACGGCAAGAACCTTCAGGCACGAGAACCGGGAGACCCCAGGAATATCCATCGGCGTCGGCCGTATGGATCGGACGGTGCAGGGACCAACCCAAACGACCGTCATGCACGTTCCTGGGGAGTCGGACGAGGGCGTAGTACCGCTGATCCACCGAAGGCCAGCCGGCCGAGGGAAGGGGGAGGGAAGGCCTGAGACATTGGGAAATCTGGACTGGTCGACCATGCCCGAGACTCAGGACTCGGATCACATGATGAGCGGACTGGAACGGATACGACAGGCAGCGAGAGGGAATAAGGAGATCCGGTTCACGAGTCTCTTACACCACATCACTGTGGGAATGCTGGAGGACTCGTATCGCTCGCTGAGTCGAAACGCGTCGTCCGGTATCGACGGGGTGACGTGGACGGAGTACGGTGAAGACTTGGCGCCACGGCTGGCCGACCTGCACGGACGTGTGCACGAGGGTCGGTATCGGGCGCTTCCGTCGAAGCGAGTGTGGATACCCAAAGCCGATGGGCGCATGCGCCCCTTGGGCATCGCGGCACTGGAAGACAAGATCGTCCAGCTCGCGGTGGTATGGGTGCTCCAGGCTATCTACGAGGAGGACTTCGCTGGATTCAGCTATGGTTTTCGCCCAGGGCGCAGCCAGCACCAAGCGCTGGATGCGATCTGGGTGGGAATCACTGAGCGGAATGTAAACTGGATCGTGGACGCGGATATCACGAGCTTCTTTGACACACTCGACCATGAGTGGCTGATGAAGTTCGTGGAGCATCGAGTGGCTGACCCGCGGATACTACGCCTGCTACGCAAGTGGCTACGCGCTGGTGTCAACGAGGACGGTGCTTGGTCACAGACGCCGGTAGGGACGCCCCAGGGCGCGGTGATATCACCGCTTCTGGCAAACATCTACCTGCATCACGTTCTGGATCTGTGGATAAAATGGTGGCGCAGTCACGACGCGTCGGGCGAGACCATTATCGTCCGTTACGCCGATGACTTTGTGGTGGGGTTTAAGACGAAGGACAAAGCCGAGCGCTTCCTGCATGACCTGCACGAACGCCTGGCGAAGTTCAGCTTGAAGCTCCACCCGGATAAAACCCGACTCATCGAATTCGGACGGTTCGCCACGGCGAATCGGGCGAAGCGCGGAGAACGGCGACCAGAGACATTCGCTTTTCTCGGCTTCACGCATCATTGCGCGAAGCAGCGAAAGGATGGAGGTTTCACGATCATCCGGACCACCATCGCCAAGCGACTGGGTGCAGCAGTGCATAAAATCGGACAGACTCTCATGACCAACCGTGCCTTGCCACTGGCCGATCAGGGCAAGTGGCTGGGTGCTGTTGTCCGAGGCTGGCTGAACTATCACGCCGTACCAGGGAACAGCCCAGCGATTCACAGTTTTCGCTATCGGATCGTTGAAGCATGGCGTCGCGCACTTCGGCGCCGCAGCCAGGCAGCCGGGCGCGGAACGACTTGGGCAGTGATGCAGCGAATTGCCGCCCGTTACCTACCCAAAGTGACCATTCTCCATCCCTATCCCAATCAACGCCTGCGCGTCAGTACCTGATGGAAGAGCCGTATGCGGGAAATCCGCCAGTACGGATCTGTGCCGGGGGCGGACTGAAAAGTCCGTCGCCTACGGCGACCATATTTGCCCGGCGTCATCGACGCCACGCCTACCGGCCCAGCGGGTTACGGCCAGGACGTGCAGGCGCAGGCGCAGTTCGCGCGCATAATGCCCCCAATCCTTGCTTAGCTAACCATCTGGACTAACATCCCAGCCATGACCACCCTGGCCAATACCCACGAAGCCAAGACCCACTTGTCTGGCCTGATCGACCGCGCCCTGAAGGGGGACGAGGTCCTGATTGCACGTGATGGCGTACCATGTGTGCGGCTGGTGCCTGTGCCGCCCACGACCCAGGCACGCGCCGGTGGGGAATTCCACGGCCGCATCCGGGGTGACGTTCTTGGGCCCGTGGGCGATGACCACGGTGCCTGGGGATGAGTGCCGGCTGGCTGCTCGACACCCACGCGTTGTTGTGGTGGATGGCCGGCGATGCGCAGTTGGTGGCACCGATCGCCAAAGGCATCCGCAATCCCAAGCAGGAGATCGTCATCTCCGCCGCAGTGGTGTGGGAAATCGGCATCAAGCACCGCGTCGGCAAGCTGACCGGTGTCGAGGACTACCTTGCCGATCCCGCCTCACACCACCGCCGTTGGGGCTTTGGTAATCTCCCGATCGACCACGACGACGCCCGCTTGGCGGCGATGCTGGTGTGGGATCATCGTGATCCGTTTGATCGCATGCTGGTGGCACAGAGTCGTCGGCATCGGCTGATGTTGGTGAGCTGTGATCCGTTGATCACGGCGTACCACCCGGATGTACGTTGGGCGTAGCACCTCGCACCTCGCACCTCGCACCTCGCACCTCGCACCGTGAAACTGAAATACAGAACCCCACGCCGATCGACGTGGGGTCTTGTACATCATCTTGCCTTGGTCGCGATTCAGCCCAGCAGTTCCTTCACCGTATCGCGCTCGCCCACCAGTTCGGCGTTGGTCGCGGCGATCTTGCCCTTGGCGAACTCGTCGTGGACGAAGCTCTTGTCGACGGTGTAGGTGCCTGGAGCAGTAGTGCGCACCGGCATGCCAGCCCACACGCCTTCGTTGAACCCGTAGGAACCATCACTGTAGACCGCGATCGAATGCAGGGTGTTGCCGACCGTGGTCAGCGCTTTCACGTGGTCGATCAGGGCGTTGGCGGCCGAGGTCGCCGACGACACGCCGCGCGCTGCGATGATCGCCGCGCCGCGTTTGCCGACGTCGGGGATGAAGTTGTCCTTCAGCCACGCGTGATCGCTGATCACGTCGGTGACTTTCTTGCCGTTGATCTTCCCATTGGCGAAATCAGGGAACATGGTCGGCGAGTGGTTGCCGAACACGATCACGTCGCTGACCGCGGTCACCGGCACGCCGGCCTTCTTGGCCAGCTGGGTGTAGGCGCGGTTCTGGTCGAGGCGCACCATCGCGGTGAAGCGTTCCTTCGGCAGGCGCTTGGCCTGACGCGCGGCGATCATGCAGTTGGTGTTGCAGGGATTGCCGACCACCGCGACGCGGCAGTCGTCAGCAGCGACGGTGTCGATGCTCTTGCCCTGACCGATGAAGATCTTGCCGTTGTCCTTCAGTAGGTCGGCGCGCTCCATACCCGGACCACGGGGCTTCGAGCCGACCAGCAGGCACCAGTTGGCGTCCTTGAAGGCGACGTCGGGGTTGTCGGCAAAGACGATGTCCTGCAGCAGTGGGAAGGCGCAGTCGTCGAGTTCCATGCCCACGCCCTTGAGTGCCGCCTGCGCCTTGTCGACCGGGATCTCCAGCAGTTGCAGGATCACGGGGGTGTTCTTGCCGAACACGTCGCCGTTGGCGATACGCGGCAGGAGGCTGTAGCAGATCTGGCCGGCAGCGCCGGTCACGGCAACACGGATGGGCTTGGTCATGGGAGGGGGTCCTGGTGGGGCGGGCACCCTGGTTGCCAGGGCGGGCGGAGGCTAGTCCCGACCGGTGGTCAAGGGAAGTCCATGCATGGCACGGATGGAAGGCGACGGTTGTCACACATCCGGCCTCCGGGTGGGCTTGTTCCGGCAGGTGGGCACATAGGGTGCCGCCCGTGAAAGCTCCCAATGACATCATGCGCCGGGTACGTGACGAGGCCCGCCGGCGCGGCGTGCGCTGGACCACCCAGCGTCAGGCGATCGTGGAGACCTTCATCAGCGCCGATGAGCACATCACCGTCGAAGACCTCCATCACCGCGTGCGCGCGATCGATCGCACGATCAGCGCCGCGACGGTCTACCGCACGGTGAACATGCTGGTGGAGATGGGCGTTGCGACCAAACGCCACTTCGGCAGCGGTTCGGCGACCTTCGAGTGCGAGGTCAACAAGGAGCACCACGACCACCTGGTGTGCACCTCCTGCGGCAAGATCATCGAGTTCCACAACGACGCGATCGAAGACCTCCAGGTCACCGTCGCGCGCGAGCACGGTTTCGTCATCAGCTACCACCGTATGGAGTTGTACGGCAGCTGCGTCGACTGTCAGAAGCAGACCGGCGCGGCGGAAGCGTGAGCGTCCGCTGGGCGGACGCTGAATGTGCCGGAAGCACCGGTCGGACGGTGGCCGCTCCTCCTGACTTGCGCTGTCGGGGACCACTCCTAGTCTCCGCCGCTCCCGCAAAACGGGGTGCTGACGCGGCCTTGTAGCTCAGCTGGTAGAGCAGCGGATTGAAAATCCGCGTGTCGCTGGTTCGATTCCGGCCAAGGCCACCACCAAAACCCTCGGGTAAAACCGGGGGTTTTGCTTTTTCCGGCGGAGGTGGGCCTGGGGTCATCGCCACGCAGGCCTGGACCTCACTGATAGCTGGTGCGGTGCGCGGCTGGTGTCGCGTGGCTGATTCGCCAGCATCCCGTCATGCCCGTGGTCTCCAGCGTTCCCGCCAACAGCACCCTGGCCATCACCGGTCGTACAGGTCGGGTGCTGACTTTTCCCAATGGCGTCTTCCTTGCCCCGATGGAAGGGGTCACCGATCCGGTGTTTCGTGATCTGGTGATCGCACTCGGTGGCGTCGGCGGTGCGATCACCGAATTCATCCGCATCAGTGTCTCAGCGATGTCGGCCAAAGTGGTGAAACGGTATTTGGGACCACCACGCGACGACACCCCGGTGGGCGTACAGTTCATGGCCGCGGACGAGCAGCACCTGCCGGCCAGTATCGCTGCCGCCGAGCGCGTTGGCGCGCCGTGGATCGATCTCAACTTCGGCTGTCCCGTGCCGGTGGTGTTCAACAAGTGCGCCGGTTCGGCACTGCTCGGCAAACCCGAGGTGCTGGCGCGTATCGTGCGTGCGGCGGTGCAGTCCACGTCGTTGCCGGTGTCGGCCAAGATCCGCGTCGGCATCGATGCGCCGACGCGCTTGCGCGAGATCGTTGCCGCCGTGGTCGAAGCCGGTGCCGCGATGCTCACCGTCCACGCACGTCTGCGTTGCCAACCCTACACCCATCCGGCCACCTGGGAGTGGCTGGCCATCGCGCGCGAGGAACGTGATCGCCAGACGCGACGTATTCCGCTGATCGGCAACGGTGGTGTCGACGAGCCGAGCGATGTGCCGCGCCTGCTGCGTGAAACCGGCTGCGACGGCGTGATGATCGGACGCGCGGCGCTGGCTGATCCGTGGATCTTTGCCCAGGCCGCGGGTGCTTCGGCACCGACACTGGCGCAGGCTGCGGACTTCGCGTTGCGTTATGCTGCCGCGGTCGAGGCCGTCCGTGGCCGTCGCGGCAGCTTGGCGAAGCTCAAGCAGTTGGTGCGCTACTACCGAGCGGGTGGAATCTTCGCCGACGCGGAAGACCAGCGCACCCAACTGCTACGCTGCGCTGATCTCGACGCGGTACGCGCGTGGTTCACCGCGCGAACTCAGGGAATGGCGTAGCCCAGTCCGGCCAGGATCCGCGTCAGCGCCAACAGTGGCAGCCCGGTGATCGCGCTGGCGTCCTGTGAGTCGATGGTGTCGAACAAGGTGATGCCGCGACATTCCAGTTTGTAGGCACCCGCGCAGTCGAGTGGCTGGTCGGCGGCGACATAGCGCTCCAACACCGCGCGATCGAGGCGACGCATGGTCAACCGCGTCACGTCGGTGTGACGCCAACGCTCGGTGCCGCGGGCGACCACCATCGCGGTAATCAGCACGTGGGTCCGTCCGCTCAACAGGGCGAGTTGGTCGACCGCCTTGGCCGCGGTGCCGGGTTTGCCCAGGATGGTCCAGGCGCCGGCGACTTCGACCGCGGCCAGTTGATCACTGCCGATGACCACCGCATCGGGTTGTTGCTGTGCGATGCTGGTGGCCTTGGCCTCGGCCAGGAACTCCGCCAGGGCCTGCGGGGCCAAGCGCGAATCCTTGAGGGCATCCTCATCACAGGCCGGTGCCAGCGCAGTGAACGGCAACCCCAAGCGCTCCATCAGGGCGCGGCGGTAGCGGGACGTGCTGGCCAGAATGAGGGTGGAAGGCATGGCGCGGCATGCTTGTGGCAGGGTCCCTGGCGCAAGGATGTAGGCTCGCAGAGCCAATTTGCGTCAGGTTTCAAGCGCAACGCTTGTTCCTGGGCGGAAATCGCCCACCCTGCGAACTCAGGACTGCCCATGGCCCCCGATCCCTCTCTTGCTGGCGACCAATCTGTGAATGCCGGTCAGGCGATGCCGGACGTGGCTACGGATTCCCGCACCCGCATCGGCGGCACGCTCGACAAGGTCGGCATGGCCCAGATTGAGGTCCCCGTCCGTCTGCGTGACGACGACGGCGTATTGTTCCTTTGCCCCGCCAAGGCCGATGCCTTTGTCAGCCTGGATGACCCCAAGGCCCGTGGCATCCACATGTCGCGGCTATTCCTCGCCCTGCAGGAACTCCTCGCGGCCGAAGAGCTGAACCTGACGGTGATCAAGCGCCTGCTCGCGCAGTTCGTCGGCTCGCACGCCGGCATCAGCCGTTCGGCCTTCGTCCACCTGACCTTCGACCTGCCGGTGAAGCGTCGCGCGCTGGTGAGCGACAACGCTTCGTGGCGCACCTACCCGGTGACGGTGTCGGGCGAACTGCGTGGCGGACACTTCCGTTTCCGTTTGGGTATCACCGCGGCGTACTCCAGCACTTGTCCGTGTTCGGCGGCGCTCGCGCGCCAACTGATCCAGGAGAAGTTTCGCGAGGACTTCGCTGGCCGTGAAATGCTCTCCACCGTCGACATGGCCGCGTGGTTGGGCAAGGAATCGTCGATCATGGCCACGCCGCATAGCCAGCGCAGCTATGCCAAACTGGAGGTCGAGATCTCCGATGCCGAGCAGGCTCCGACCTTCGTGCAGCTCATCGACCTGGTCGAGAACGCGTTGAAGACCCCGGTCCAGGCCGCGGTCAAACGCGAGGATGAACAGGAGTTCGCCCGTCTGAACGGTGCCAACCTGATGTTCTGCGAAGACGCCGGTCGTCGCCTGAAGCGTGCACTCGACGCCGACAACCGCCTGAGCGACTACCGCGTCGAAGCGGTGCACGTCGAAAGCCTGCATCCGCACGACGCCGTCAGCGTCGTGGTCAAAGGGGTCGCCGGCGGTTTCCGCGCCTGAGCTGACCGCTATCGGCGGGCATGACGCCCGCTCCCCATCCCACCGATGCGTGATTGCCCGTGAAGCGGGCCGCTGCTAGGGTCGTACCCATGCCGCTCCAACCCCTCGTCGTTCAACTTTCCGAAGGCCAGAAGAAGGAAGCGATGAAACGCTTTCGGCACAAGTATTCCGAAGAGTTGATCAAGATCGAATCCGACCTGAACGATGTGCTGACCGCCATCGCCGAGGCAGAGTTCCTCGCCCAGTACCTGGGTGAGCAGCCGGAGATCAAAGAGTTGAAGAAACGTCAGGCCGAGGTCGAGACGCTCCAGCAGCGCCGTTTGTACCTGGGCAAGATCATCGACCGGCTCGACCAGTACACGCCGCAGGAAAAAGCGGTGGCGGTGCCGGTGCCTTCGGGCGGTGCGGCTGCGGGCGCGCCCAAGCCCGGCGGCATTAAGCGGTATTGAGCTGAGGGCTAGCGGGCCCACGTCATGTCCACTTCCATCGGCACCATCACCATCCGTCCCGCACGTCTGAAAGACGTGCCCGGGATCCACGGCCTGCTTTCGCACTGGGCAGAGAAAAAGCTGCTGTTGCCGCGGCCGCTCAGCGAACTCTACGAAAACGTCCGCGACTTCATCATCGCTGAAGCCGAGATCGGTGGTCTGGTCGGCTGCGCCGCCCTGCACATCGACACCGACAAGATCGCTGAGTTGAAGGCACTCGCGGTGGCGGCGTCAGCGCATGGTCAAGGTGTTGGTCGTCAGTTGGTCGAGGCATGCTGTGCGGAAGCCTCCAGCATCGGCTTGGAGCGGGTCTTCTGCCTGACCTACCAGGTCGACTTCTTCACCAAGCTCGGTTTTGCCAAGGTCGACCGCTCACGTTTGCCGGACAAGGTCTGGAGCGAGTGCATCCGCTGCCACCGCTTCCTCGACTGTGATGAAGTGGCGATGTGGCGTGCGGTCGGTCCCTGACGTGAGGTGGGCGTGAGGTGGGCTTGGCCGCGCATCCTGATGCGCCGGGTGTTGTTCCACACGCCACTGCGGCGGTTCCTCTTCCCACGCTACCAATACGCCTTCAGCCCACGGCAACTCGCGGCCTTGGTCAGGTTGGTGGACGAGGCCCGGCGGGTGCCGGGAGATCTGGTCGAAATCGGCTGTTTCGTCGGCGCGACGACGGTGTTTCTCAATCAGCACCTTCGCGCTGAGAATGACGTGCGGCGGTATCTCTGCATCGACACCTTTGCCGGTTTCACCGGTGACGATGTCGCGTTCGAAGAACAGACGCGCGGAAAACATCTGGATCACGTCCAACGCGAGTGCCTGTTCGGCATGAACGACCAGCGCTGGTTCGACTACACCATGCGTCTCAATGGCTTTGCCAACGTCACCACGCTCAAGGGCGACATCAAGACGGTCGCACTCTCCGCTCAGACCAAGTCCATCGCCTTCGCGCTGCTCGACGTCGATCTCTATCAGCCGACGCGCGCGGCGCTGGAGCAGGTCTGGCCGCTCATGGCCTCTGGCGGTGTGGTGGTGATCGATGACTGCCATGCTGATCATGCGTTCGACGGTGCGCAGCAGGCGTGGCGCGAGTTCATTACCACGCAGGGTCTGCCTGCGGAAATCGTCGAGCATAAACTCGCTGTCCTGCGGAAACCGTGACCTGCTGTCGGCGGGCCGGGATCTTCGCCGTGACGGAGTACAACTGATTCTCGCCAGCGTCTGGCGCACCACGCCGTAAGGACTCTCCATGCTCAAACCTGCCGCGCTGTTGCTCCTGGTCCTGTCCTCCACGTCCGCCACCAACGCTGGCGAGGCCGCAGGCGAACGTCTGCCGCTATGGCCTAGTCAGGTGCCACTCGGCAACGGCATGAGCGAGCCCGCGCCAGCCGACTGCACCATCACCGTGCATCGCGCCGTCAAGCCCAACGGCGCAGCGTTTGTCATCTGCCCCGGCGGCGGTTACGGCGGACGCGTCAGTGGCGGCGAAGGCCATGGCATCGCTGCCTGGATGAATCGAAACGGCATCACCGGCGTGGTACTAGACTACCGTTTGCCTAACGGCCGCAGCGAGGTCCCGTTGCTCGACGCCCAGCGCGCGATCCGCACGACACGTGCGAACGCGGCGGCGTGGGGCATTGATCCCCAACGCATTGGCATCATCGGATTTTCCGCTGGCGGCCACTTGGCGGCGAGTGCATCGACGCTCGCGCTCCCAGGAAATGCCAAGGCCGAGGATCCGATCGATCGCGTCTCCAGCCGGCCAGACATGGCGATCCTGATCTATCCGGTGATTTCGCTGCAGGACGGCATGACGCACGGCGGTTCGCGCAAGAACCTGCTGGGAGTGGGGCCGACGCCGGAACTGATCCAACGCTTCTCGACCGAATGCCAGGTGAACGCCGACACGCCGCCGGTCTATCTGGCGCACGCGCTCGACGACAAGGTCGTACCGATCGAAAACAGCCGCGCCTTCGCCACCGCCATGAAAGCCACCAATCGTCCAGTCGAACTGCTCGAACTCGCGACCGGCGGTCACGGCTTCAACGGCTACAAAGGTCCGTCGTGGGATGCGTGGCAGGCCGGCAGTCTGGTCTGGCTCGCTGGGTTGAAGTTCATTCCTCAACCGTGACGCGGAACACTCGCCCCTGGTGGAAGGCGCTGTAGACCAAGTCCACCGCAAAGAGCAGCCCGAGCGCCCAGATGAAGAAGCGGACAACCGTGGTCATGGGCGGATCATACCCGATCTCGACACGGGCACCGATCCCTTGATCTACCCCCCCCGGTCCCGCTATAGAAGAACTCCCGCCCCAAGGGGGGCCTGGGAAAACGGTTGGAACGCACAAGGAGGATCAGATGGCTACCAAGATCGGAATCATCGGGGCAGGCTGGATGGCGGCGTACCACGTTGCGGGCTTCCGCGCCGCCGGCGCCGAAGTGGTCGCGATCGTGGACAGGAGCGGGCCCGCCGCCACGGCGGCCGCGCAGAAATACGGCGTCGAGAAGACCTTCGGCGACCCGAAGGAGATGTATGCCGCGATCAAGGACCTCGACGCGGTCTCCATCATCACCCCGAACGCCTTCCATCACCCGCTGGTCATGGAGGCCCTGGCCGCGGGCAAGCACGCGTTCTGCGAGAAGCCGCCCGCGCTGAATGCCGCGGACGTCGCTTCCATGGTCGAGGCCGCGAAGACGGCGGGCAAAACCCTGATGTTCAACTTCAACAACCGCGCGAGACCCGAGTCCTACGCGATGCGCGAGTACTTCAAAAGCGGCGCCGTGGGCCGCATCAACTCGGCACAGGCGACCTGGATCCGGCGCAACGGCATCCCCGGCTTTGGCGGCTGGTTCACGAACAAGAAGCTCTCGGGCGGCGGCCCGGTGATCGACCTCCTCCACATGATCGATCTCGCGCTGCACTTCATGGGCTATCCCGAGCCCGCGTTCGTGCTCGGCAACACGTTCAGCGACAACATCGACAATCCCCAATTCAAGGGTCCGTGGGGCATCCCGGACGTGAAGGATGGTGTCACGGACGTCGAAGCGGCGGCGCACGCGCTGGTGACGTTCAAGACCGGTCAGGTGCTCACCATCCGCAACTCCTGGGCGGAGATGAACGAGCGCGAGGTGGTCTCCGTGGTCTTCCAGGGCCAGAAGGCCGGCGGCAAGGTCCAGCGCCTATTCCGGGTCGACGGCATTGATTCCACCTGCATCGACAGCTGCGAGATCTACGCGCAGGAGAACGGCTTCCCGGTGAACCGGAACATCATCGTGGAACTGGACGAGTCGATGGGCCGCACGCGCTCGGCGAAGAACTTCGCGCTGGTCATCGCAGGCAAAGAGGCCCCGCTCAACACCCCGGACGAGGCCCACAAGCTCATGAAGATCATCGACGGGATCTACGCCTCGGCGAAGACCGGGCGCCCGGTCGAGCTGAGCTGAGCGGACTCAGTCCTTCGGCAGGCTGAACTTGCCGAAGGAGATCCGTGTCCGCGAGCGGTCCTGGGTGCCGCTGTCTCACCATCTGGGCAGCGCAAGGACTATAGCCGGATCTCACGTGCTGACGGCCGTGGATGGTCTTCTCGACCAGTGCGTCCCGCCAAGCTGGTCAGGTGGATTCCAATCCTGCCATGGTCTTGCGGTTGCTGGTGCCGAAATGGTCGACCTCAACACCCATCTGGTTGAGAATCTGAACCCACAGATTGCTCAGGGGTGGCGGATCCTTTGGATTGTGGGCGATGTACCGACCGTGGCGGAAGCGACCGCCAGCGATGAGCACTGGCAAATTGGTAGCGTCGTGGCTGGAGGCGTTGCCCAGGCTAGCACCCAGAACCGTTATGGTGTTGTCGAGTAGGCGCGAACCGCCCTCGCGAGTCTCTTTCAGACGTTGGAGGAATTGGCCCCATTCGACCAGGATGTCACGTTCGAGAATGGCCAGTTGATCGATCTTCCCGCGGACGAGTCCATGGTGGCTGAGCGGATGATAGTCGAAAGTGGTGTCGGGTGCAGAGGGGGTCTTCTTGGTTCCGACGTAGTATAAGGTCACTATGCGGGTGAGGTCGGTCTGTACGGCAAGACGGGCGACATCTAGCATCAAGCCGAAGTGAGCCGTGTCTTCACCAGATCCGGGATCATCGATGACGCGCACGGTGGGTTTTGGTTTAGGCTGGGTGACGTACTGTTCGGTGATGACGAGACGTTTTTCGAGCTCACGCACGCTAGTGAAATATTGATCGAGTTTGTCGCGGTCGCTGGCGCCGAGGTCAAGTTGCAGGCGTTTCGCATCGCTCGCAATGCGATCAAGGATCGAGCGGCTTTCTTTGATACGGGCAACCTCGTGAGTGATTTCAGCCGGCGTTCCGTCGATGAACAACTTGGCAAAGGCACGCGCCGCGCTGGTTTCCGGTGGTATGGCCACGCCACTGCGGGTGTAGCTGCAACTGCGTGATGGGATCGGAGCGAAATTCAACGATGCGTGGCGTGTCTGTTGGCCAAGCTTTTCTGCGGCGAGTTGATCAAGCGAGATGGTGTTCCTGAACGCTGGCGAACCCGGA
Source organism: Planctomycetota bacterium (assembly GCA_013816485.1). Taxonomy (GTDB): domain Bacteria; phylum Planctomycetota; class UBA11346; order UBA11346; family UBA11346; genus BOG-1363. Next base: position 94,129 of record JACDEI010000004.1, on the reverse strand, counting down.
TGTGGCGCGCCGGTAAAGTAGGACTTGTCCGAATCGTGTTCGGCTCGCACGTCGGGATGATGGAGGCCAGAAATTAGACTGAAGTCCTGGCGATGTGGCTGCAAGATATCCAGGTACGGCGTCGAGGTGTAGTCCGCTCCGGCTTCTGTTGGGTAGAGGAAAGGCGTGTGGAAAGAAAAGTAGTTCAAGATACCGATGAAGCGCATCGGCGGCTTGGGCACAGCGGTGAGAGCGGGTTCCATCGCGGTGAGCAGCGGCAATGCCAGGGTGATACAGGAGCCGCGCAAAAATGCCCGTCGCGACAAGGCGATCCGGGTAGAGAGGTTGACGTTTTTCATAGGAGGGTACGGCCTTGTTCAAGCTGACTGGGCAAGGTGACGTGCGCGGCGCTGACATAGGCGCGTGCCACCGCGTGCGGTTTTCATCTTCATTTGCTCAGGAAGACCCGGCTGGTGATGACCCCATGCAACAGGGTGCGCAGTCCATAGCGGTTGTCGCGCGCGGAGTGGACGATGGCATCGACTACCTCGCGATCAGCGAATTGCGACCTCGCACCGGTCAGGTGGGCTATCAGTTTCTGCGTCATAGCACGCGCGATTTGTTCGGGATCGTTGAGTAGCAGCTGTTTGTACTCGTCGATGTCCTTGAAGCGGCGGCCATCGACGAGTTCGTAACTGGAATCCACCACCGGTCCCTGGGCGTAGTAGCGCCAATCCAGACCAGGGAAGTGTACGACTCGGTTTTTGGCACTCTCCGGAATGTAACGGTAATTGGTGCGCCAGCGACCGGTGGCGTCATAATTTTCCAGAGCCATGCCGGGCGGATCCAGTCGGGCATGGCAACTGGCACAATGCGCTTGTGAACGATGTAGCTCCAATTGTTTGCGAATGGTGGTGGCACCGCGGATGTCGGGTTCGACCACATCGACCCCTTTGGGTGGTGGATCTGGTGGCGTCCCTAGGATGCGTTCCAGCACATAGGCACCACGCACCACCGGCGAGGTAGAGGTGCCGTTGGCAGATACTTTCAGTACGGCACCCTGGGAGATGAAGCCACCACGTCGCGACCCGTAGGGTAGTGATACTTTACGGAAGTGGTCGCCCCGCACGCCAGCGATGTCGTAGTGTTCGGCCAATCGCGCATTGAGCATGGTGAAATCGCTGTGCACCACATTGGTCACACTCAGGTCATGGGACAACAACTCGTCAAAGAACAATTCGCTTTCGCGCATCATCGATTGCTGGAGGTAGTCTTCAAATTCCGGATACAACTTGGTGTCGGGTTGGGTGAAGTCGATGTTGCGCAGATTGAGCCAACTGGCGAGGAAGCTGCTCGTGAATCGGCGCGCCTTGGGCGAAGTCAGCATACGTTCGGCTTGCGCCAGCAGGACGAAGGGATTGCTCAGCCGACTTGCGTCTGCCAAGGCATAGAGTTCATCATCCGGCGTGCTGCTCCACAGGCCGTAACTCAAACGCGCGGCGAGCGCGTAATTGTCCAAGGTACCGGTTGTTTCGTGCAGGAAGAGGAACTTCGGCGAGCACAAGGCCAACTTGTATGCAGCACGCAGCGCTTCGTCGAATGAACGTCCGTCATTCAGCTGTTCGAGCATGAACGCCACGTGCTCATCGATCTCCTCATCGCTGACCGGACGACGGAAGACTTTCGGCAGGAAGCCAGCCAGCAGACGACGGGCATCAGCAGCCGGTGCGTGCGAGACCACAACCAGTCCCTGATGTGGCGGTTTCGTCGTGGTGGGTTGCAGCGGCAGATCGCCGTAGAGCAATTGATGTCCTGGTGGTGGCCATTGATCGATCAGTGGCCCTTCGATCTCGATCCATTCGATGATTGCACACAGACCATCGACCATCGGCCGTTCATCCGGAGTTTCGCGGACCGCACGGTAGGGGGAAAGCCACAGGGTCTGGTTCTTTTTTACCCGCGCTTCGTAGGTGAATTCGCGAAACTCCTCATGGCTCATTTCGGCGTAGGTGTTGTTGACCGTGTTGCCAGGTGCACGCGGCCACGTCGCCAAACCAATCTTGAGCGTGATGTGACGATCCGGCCGGGAACGGTCCTTCTCCTTGGCGTTGGGTCCATCGCGATCGACCATGGCTTTGGCGCGAATGCGAAAGCGGTAACGCGCATCTGAGACTGGTGGTGACCAAGCGCCCAATTCACCATGTGGACCATTGTAACCATTCCAGCGGATCGCCAACAGTCCCTCGGGTGAATCTGCCCAATTCTTATTTTGGAAACCCAGAGTATTCCACGAATGCCAGGTTTCAGTGTAGTCGGTGCGAATCTTGCTAACGGTTGGCTTGGCAGTGCTGACGGTGGCCTCCTGCAACGCCAGATCCGCCGCCCGCAGGTAACGTTCCAGGTGCACCGCCGACAGGTCCAATGCCGAGCCGATGTTGTCGAAACCGCCTTCGGTCCCGTCTTCCGGCAGTTCGTCGTGGAGCGGTATGTCGATGTTCAGCAGATCGTGGATGGTGTTGACATACTCGTTGCGGTTCAGGCGACGGTATATCCGTCGACCTTCTCGAGATTGTTTCGCCAGACCGACGTCATGCAGCGCACCGCGCAAGGCGGCGAGAAAGTCCGATCGCGTCTCTGCCGTTGGGCGGTCGCGTTTTTTCGGCGGCATCTCATCGCGTGAGACCTTGTCGAATATCTTGATCCACTGTTGGTAATTGTCGGCGTCCTCGGGGTTCCACTTCAATGCCGTCAGATCCAGTGCGCCTTTGTCCACATCGGTGTCATGGCATTCATAACAATGGTGCTGGAACATCGACGTGAGTCGTGAACTCATCTCGCCAGCCGGAGCGCTCAGCATGACGGCGAGCAGCGCTAGCATGCCACGCAGGACCGTGTTCATGGTGATCATGGCGAGATCCGGGTGGAGACCTGGTTATCAGGTGCTGTCGGAACCCGGCGGGTCAGGCGAAAGCCGGTATCGGGAAATCGCAGAGTCGGACTGGATCCCATCTGTGTCACGGAGCGTAACTTGGTCACCGTATGGGCACCACTGCCGCCGCGGAGGCTGCGCTGACGGCTGAAACGGATGCCCTCGGTCCATTCCCAGACATTGCCACCCTGGTCATAGGTACCGTAAAAACTCGCTGAATTGACATAGCTACCGACCGGCATGAAACGGAAGCCGCCACGATTGCTGGGTTCAAAGCAGGCGGAATTCGCTTCGGTCGCACCTGCCTTACGGAAGGTGGGCGCTTCGTCGCTACGTGTAGGGAACAGCCAGTATCCGCTGAGGGGGCCGCCTTGTTCGGGTGGTTGGTGATAAGCGGCCTTGTACCACTCATCCTCACTGGCGACCGCATAGCGTGCACCGGGTTGGCGCGTCGCCAAATCGCCCTGGGAAAGGTCATAGGCCCCGGATTCTGTGGTCGCCGATCCTCGTCCGTGGTGGTGCCAATTGGCGAAGCGCAGGGCATCAAGAAAGAGCACTGATACCAGCGGGTGTTGTTCGCGTCCGGCTTCGGCGGTGTAGTGGTAGGCACCGGCCGCGCCCCGACGTTCGATCCCGGTTCCACGGTTCCACAATCCATGACGATCCGTAGCTGCGACCGCATTGAGGAATTCCTCGTACTGGGCGACCGTGGTTTCAAAGCGGGCAATTTGAAAGGTGGACGCCACCGCACCGTGCCCCGTGTGGTCTGGTGGATTGCCCGGATCACCGACGGTCACCCATTCGCTGTCTGCGCCGGCGGCGAAGCCGGCACAGCACAACAGGGAAATCAACGACAGCGATTTCATCAAGGTGCAGTTCCTGGAAGGCGCGTGGGCACGACACATGCGGCGTTTCCAGCGACAGCTCCCACCGGGTAAATCACCATGGTTGGGAGCGTCAGACGAAATCGTCATTGGTTGTACCTCCGCGTCGGTTGGACGGGTCACGAAAGATCAGCCGTGGGTTTGGTGCCGCAGCCGAGCGGCTTGTCGAGTTTCACTCCTGCCCGCATCAACATGCCGGTGAGCAGATCGCCGATGTTGCCGGTGCACTGCGGGAGGTATCGACCGGTCCTGATCGTACCGCCACCACGACCGGCGATGATGGTGGGTATACGATGTTGGCCGTGGCCGGTGGCTTGGTTGCCAACCGGACCATCCATGCCAGATCCCCACATGATGATGCAGTTGTCCAGCAGCGTACCCGCACCTTCCTTCAGACTGTGCATACGTGAAATCAGGTAGGTGAATTGTTCGAGATTGATGCGATCGATCTGTGAGAGTTTTTTGATCTTCTCGGCATTGCCCTCGGTATGACTGAGATCGTGGTGGGTGTTGGTGATGCCGAGCTCGGTATAGTCACTGCGGTGGACCGTTGGCATCAAGCTGCACACTCGGGTGGTATCGGTCTGAAAGGCCAGGATCATCAGATCGGCCATCACGCGGACGTGATCACTCCATTTTATTTTTCCGCTCGGGATCGCCACTTCGATTGGTGGCGAATTGCGGTTGCGGCCTTTCGAGCCGGCGTTTTCTGCGGCATAGATGGCGGCTTCGGCTTGTTGTTTTTCGATCGCCGCGACGCGCACCTCCAAAGAGCGCAATGTGTCAAGGTACTGGTCCAGGCTGCGTTGATCCTGCATGCTCACGCGCATGCGCAGGTCCTGGGCACTTTCTCCGACCAGGTCGAGCATGCTGCGATCCAGGGATTCGCCCTCGCTGATTTCTGGCGCGACGGCGAACTGGCTGTTGGCAGGCGCGGGGCCAGCGCGTCGGCGTGGAGTGCTCTGTCGTGACGAGAACATGCGTTTGAGCACGTTCCCTGGGCTGATTTCCAACGGCAGTGGTTCGTTCGGCGTACGGAAGCTATGGACGTTGTAGTAGCGTCTGGATACGCCGCTTTCGCCCAGGCCGACTGCCGAGTTGTCGAAGCAGCCGAGTTCCAAAGACGGCAGCGGGGTGTACGCGCCGATCTGTTGCGCGGCGATCTGGTCCGCGGATACCGCGAGGTCGATATTGGTGCGGTTGTCGAGATTGTAGAGCGCTGCCGTCAGCCACGCTGATGATTCGATGGTATGGGGCGGACGCCCGTCACTGCGCAGGACTTCACGCGCGCCGCGCAGGCGATCCAACAACAGGCATTGGTCGAGGATCGGGCGGATGACCTCAAGATTTTTTGGCAGCGTCGTGCCATACGTCTTGGGATCGGTCGGCCAAAAATCCGTCTGCCATACACCATACGGATGGTACATGAAGCCGAGTCGTACCGGCGGCCGGGCACTGCTGCCCTTGGGTGGGTTTGCCCACCCCATGGTTTCGAACAACGGGAGTGACAACGCGATGCCGCCAAGGCCACGCAGGCAGGTACGGCGTGAGATCAACCAGGAGCGGATCGTCATGGCAGGTTCCTTGAGTTAGCGTTGATACAGGAAGGGGTAGCTGGTCACGGCTTGGATCACGGCGGTCTGCAAGCGGTAGCCGTCCTTGGTCACGGCGATGGCGATATCATCAGCGACCACCTCGTCGTAATCGACCAGGCTGCGACAGAGCGTGTGCGCCAGGATCTTACCGACGAGGGTGCGACAGACCTCATTCTTGCGTCCGACAATGATGCGTTTGAGTTCGCGTGGTGTTCGGAAACTTATTTTCCCCGGCAGTTCACCACCTGGAATCACGGCCAAACCGGTGTCGTCGGTGTCACGCCAGCGGCCCAGCACATCGAAGTTCTCGAACCCGAAGCCGATGGTATCGATCACACGGTGGCAGCCGATGCAGGCAGGATCCTCACGGTGACGCTCGGTGCGCTGGCGGGTGTTGAGGCGGGCGTTCTCGGGCGTGTCTTGCCGTTCGAGTGGCTCGATATCTGGCGGCGGCGGTGGTGAGTGTTGGCCAAGAATCTGCTCCAACACCCATTTCCCACGTTTGACCGGACTGGTGCGATTGGGGTTCGAGGTCATCGCCAGCACACCGGGCATGGTCAACACGCCGCCACGGTTGCCGTCACTGAGCCTGACCCGTTGCATTTGGTTGCCCTTCACCTCGGCATCCATGCCATAGAGCTTGGCCAATGGTGCGTTCAGGTAGGTGAAGTCGGCATCGAGCAGGTCGATCAGACTGCGGTTGTCACGCAGGATACTCATGAAAAAGAGTGACGCCTCATCGTACATCGCTTGGCGCAACACCGGGGTCAGGCCGGGATACCGTAGTTCATCGACTTGCAGGTCATGCAGGTTGTTGAGTCCCAACCATTGGGCGCCGAAGCTGTCGAAGAACGCGTTCGCGCGCGGATCAGCGATCATCCGCTTGACCTGCACAGTGATCACCGCGGGCTGATGCAAGGTGCCGGCATCGGCCAGGGCCGACAACTCGGCATCCGGCATGGTCGCCCACAACAAGTAGGACAAACGCGCGGCAATCTGGTGATCACCGACTGCGCGGACCTTGTTGGTCACCGGTGTGGTGTCTGCCGCGATGTAGAGAAACTGCGGCGAAATTAATACGGCTTTCAACATCAGCTTCACCGATTCGATGAAGGGCTCGTCTTGACCATCGGCGAGGTCAAAGATGCGCAAAAGTATTTCGATCTCACGGCTGGTGGCCGGGCGGCGGAACGCTTGACGGGTGAAGGCCTCGATGATGCGCCGTGAGGCTTCACGTTTTTCGAGGTCCTTGTCGGGCATGGCGATGAATAACCGGCGTTGGAACTCCGATGACGCACGCACCGGGGGACCACGTAGATCCACGGTCTCGATGATCACCGAACTGGGCGTGATCGTTTGAGCAGCCGCTGGTTTTGCTGCACCTGCGGGGGATGGGCGATTATTGCTTTGGGTCGCGGGTGGTCTTGGGATCAGGCTGAAGTTCAGCGGAGCTTTGTCGGCGAACAGCTTCGCGCGTAGGGTGAGGACGGCGGGTGTCTTCGGGTCGGAAATTACGCGCAATTCACCGATTTCCTGTTTTCCGAAACGAACTGCCACTCGCACCGGTTCGCGATCCTCGCGCACAGCCGCGGCTTTGATGCGGAATACGTAGGTCCCATCGGCCGGAATGCGCAAAACCGTATTCAGCTGCATGCCGACGGTTAATTGGATAGGTGCCGTGCGGTCGTGATCGCTCTCGTCGGTTTTGGTCGTGCCATTGATCACGGTGGTGAACTGTCCGCCGGTCCAGGTGTACTGCACCTGTTCCTGGCGGATGTGCTGATCTAGGGTCTCGTCGGCGATCAGTAGGTATTTTTCCATCAGCAGCGGCGAAAGCGCGTTGGTGAACCCTTCGCCCACGGCATCTGCTGGCAGGTCGGCGGCGATCGCGGGATCGACTCCCAGCAGATCACGCAAGGTGTTGGCGTATTCGGCACGTGAGAGGCGGCGCAGAAAACCAGGTCCGGGATCTTTGGGGCTGAGACGTCGCACCGACGACAACCATGCGCGTACCTGATCACGTTCGGCATCGCTCGGTTGTTTTTTCTCCGGCGGCGGCATCTCGTGGCTCAACAGTTTGTTGAGCCCGTCCATGAGATGGTGTTTGTCCGCCAACGCCGCCGAGCCGGTGGTGATGCGACTGAAGTCGAGATCGACCTTGGGTTTTACCGCACCGTGACAATCCAGGCAGTAGGTTTTGAGAATCGGCAGAATCTGTTGTTCAAACGCCTGACGCACCGCAGTCGTGCGTTGTTCCAGGGCAGGTTCAACGGCGAGCGCCGTGGCCGTGGTCACCGCCAGCAACAGCGCCATCGGATAGATGCTGCGCCACGGGACGGCCTTGATGGAGGGTGCTTGGCGGCTCATGGGGTCGTCCCCGTCGTCGCAGGAGCAGCCGCAACCGCATGTAGGGCGATGTCGGCGATCGCCAGCCAATCATCAAGAGCGGCGCCGTGATTTTGCACCCGCAGCCCCAAGGTGGCGCCAGGAACGGTGGTTGCTGGCAAATCAATGACCACCGTCCGCCAACCACTCTGAGCCACCGGCGCGCGCTCGGGACGGCTGCGAATGTCATTCATCATGATCCAGAAACCCATTTCAGCGTTGGCCGTGGTGCGGTAGCGCCAGCTCAGTCGATGGGCGGTTCCGAGTGCTAGTGGTTTGGAATCGATCAACACCTGCACAAAGGGACCACCCGACACGGTGCGCAACCGCAGGCAGTTCGTGCCATCCGCCGGATGTGGGCCGAACACCGCCTCGCCTTCACCTAGGCCGTGTTTGACTACGTTGAGGGGGATAGGCCAAGCTGTGCCAGCGATCAAGCGATCGCTGATGACCCCGTCTGCGCTAAGGAGCAGTTGTTTGTGCGCGGCGGGGTATTGCGCCAGGTCGTCAGCCATCAGCGACGGTCCGGTTGTGGTGATCGTATCCGTGAGTTGGTACGGCACCGCGTGATCTGGTTCGGTCATGGAAAAGGACACGGCCTTTGCGCTGGGATTGAGCCACAGACCACGGTCATCGCTGCTCGCTCGTTTCCCGGCGGGCACCAACACCGAACCATGCCGATCGCTGAAGCGGACCTCGCCGCTGCTGACCTTCAACGTGGTGAGTGCTGCGGTACCACTGCCGCTGGTGGCGATGGTGAAGGTCGTGCCGATGACCCGTGCGGTGGCGTGGCCGGTGGTGATCTCCAGGCGCCGCTGCGCCGGTTGTTGGGCGACCGACCACTCCAGCGAACCACCGATCAGGCGCACGCGTTTGGCGTCGGTATCAGCAAAGACCAGTTCGCTGCCGGGTGCCACGCGGCAGGTGGTGTCTTCGTGCGGCCAACGCACGGTCTGCCACGTGGTGTCGGCGATCACGTGCAGCCCATCGCGTGCGATCAGATCGGCCTTCGCCAGTGTAGTGGTGTGCGTGGACGACGGCACCAACTGCCATGCCAACACGCTGATCATCAGCACAGCAGCCGCAGCCAACCCACGGATTAACCAACGACGCTTGATCGCCTGCGATCGCTTATGGTTGGCGAGCGCCAGCCGACCGCGCTGGACAAAATCCTGTTCGCTCTCACGACCGGTCAGACGATGACGTACCTGGTCGACCAACGCGGTCGGATCGCGGTACAGCGCACGCAACCGAGCATCGCTGACGCAGGCGCGCACCAGTGCGTCACGTTCTGGTCCAGGATTTTGCAAGGCCCGCGTCACGCTCGCTGCGTCGTCGGCGTCACCGTCATGGGCGAGCAGGCGTTCCAGTGCATGGCGGATATCATGGTCAGGCACGGGATTGTTCCTCGCACTGGCGCAGGTGCAGGCGGATCGCCATCAGTGATTTGCGCACCGCGACGGCGGACATCCCCAGTAACTGAGCGACCTCGGCCGAGGTCCGTCCTTCTTCGTAGTGGTTGCGGATGATCGCGCGCGCGCGTTCCTCCAGTTTACTGATGCAGGCGCGCAGACGCTCTACGTCCCATACCGGCTCGTGGGCCTCCACCAAGTCGACTAAGTGCGAGCGCCAGGTATCTTCCCGCCGTGCGCGTCGGCCCTCGCGTCGGCGGAACATCGCCGCGCAGTTGCGGGCGATGCCGCGCATCCACGGCAGGAACGGCTGCGTTGTGTCATAACGAGACAGGCTGCGGCACAGCATCAGCGCCGTGTCTTGTGCCACATCGTCAATGTCCGCTTCGGCGAACCCCAGCAGGTACAGGAACGCATACAGGTGCGGATGGACGCCACGCAGTAACGCGTCGACCGCCTCCTGGTCGCCCTCAGCAGCCCGACGGGCCTGGTCGCGCAGTGTGAGTTCGTCCATACCACCCTTTTGCCGCCGGGTTCTGGGCTGTTCCGACTTTGTGCCGAGGTTGTTCCAGGGCGGCTCCACCCGGGGCCGACCAGACTACCTAACTATACCACACGGCTGCCCTTGAGGAGATGGTCTGTGGCGGACCAAGGACGACGATGATCCTACCTAACTATACCACACGGCTGCCCTTGTGGAGATGCGGTGGAGATGCGGCAGGGCCACGGGTAGGCCAGAAGGCGGCGTCTTCACCACCTTGATGAAGGCGATTAACCGCCGAGGACGCCGAGGATTTCAGCGAGATTCGTCTCGGCGCCCTCGGCGGTTTATTCTCCGCGTGAGAGGGTCATCGATCACCGAATTGGTTTGGTCCGGTGGTGCATCATCAAACCTTCGATCACTCCTTCGATCTCACGATCGTTCGGCTTCCCATCGACGGTGCGTTTGAGCAAGTACTCGTGGCGATCGGCGGCATAGTTCCAGGTGAAGGTGTTGTCCGCTTGCAAGTCCATGAAGCCCTTGGCTTCGATGTCCCAGTAATCGCGTAGGCCACGCACGGCGAACAACACCGCGGTCTGGTCGGCGACGTGGCGGTCCTTGGGCTGGCCGCCGAAATAGGCTTCGTAACCGACGCGCACCGGATGATCAGCGGGCAGTTCCTGCAAGCGTGCGCCAGCTTTCAGACCGCTGGGCACGGAGCCGATCTCGCGCCCGACGAACACCAGACGCGTTGGCCAATGACGCACCGCGTAGAGAGAGCCCGCTTTGTCGCCGGTGAAGTTGTTGTTGGTCAATTTCAAGTCGTCATGCGCGGGTTTGCCGATGAAGTTGCCGCCCATACAGACCCACAAGGCGACCTTCTGTTTCGCCAGCGTCACGCCATCCGGTTGATCGCCACTGGCTGGTGATTTCAGCAGATCAGCGATGTTGGTGAGGTCGCCGACGGTGACGATCACCACGCTGCGATCCGGCGCTGCGAAAAGCAGGCGACGGTAGAGTGCCACAGCGTCTTCCGCCTGGGCCGCACTCGTCAGATCATGCGGGAAACGTTCGGCGATGGTCTTCGCGAACTTGGACTTGGCTTGTGCCGCATGTCCTTTCGGCGCACCGATCGAGATGTCTGGGCGGCCATACCAGGTGTTGATCGCGTCGGTGCAGGGTGCCGACCATTCGTGGTGTGATGACACGGCGACGCCGAGCAATTCGACTTCATCACCATCGGCCATCGCGTGCACCATCGCCAAGGCGCCGACATCGTCGCAGTCGCTGTCCATGTCGGTGTCGAAGATGAGTCGGACTGGTTCGGCGGCTGTCAGCCCCATGGTCAGCAGCAGGAGAACGAATGCAGGCAGGTGTCGTCGTGGCATAGGTATGGAGCTGGTTAGATGTGTTGGCGGGGATCAGCCGAGCGGCGCCAGCGTGATCGCGCCTTCCGGGCACGCACTCACGCATAGGCCGCAAGCGTGGCAGTGGTCCGAGTTGGGCGTGTAGGCCTGCTTGCCGCCATGGAAGAACGCCTTCAGTCGTCCGCGCATACTGAGCGTCCCGCGGTCCTCGCTGGTCAGCGTCTGGATGCTGAACACGCCGTAGGGGCAGACCCGCACGCAGTCGGCCTTGGCCTCGCAACGGTTGCGGTCGATGACCGGAACCACGCGGCCGGGGGTGCCTTTACAGTCGGCGGAGGGGGCGTCGGTCATGGTTGGCAGTCTGCGAGCCCGTGCGTTCTGGCCAGCAGGATGCGGCGTAGGCATGCGGTGGTGCTGTGGCGTGCATCCGTCTCCCGCACTGGGCAGCAATCCACCACGCTGACGCCTTGATGACCGTAGACCCTGCCAACACTGCGCCCAGCCTTGGGCTCGTTGCTTCGACAGTCCATCAGTGCCCGTCCCAGGGTGAGGATCCTTCCATGACCGCCGCTGCTCCACTCAAAGAGATCTACCCCGTCATCGCCCGCGTGAAGAAGGGTGCGCTCCTGAGCAAACCGGAGCAGTACAAGAAGCTCTATCAGGAGAGCGTGAAAACCCCGGACAAGTTCTGGGGCAAGATGGCCAAGCAGTTCCTCACTTGGCAAAAGCCCTTCGAGCAGGTCATCGCCGGCGACTTCAGCGAAGGCAACGTCGCGTGGTTCCCAGGGGGTCGCCTGAACGTGAGTGAGAACTGCCTCGACCGGCATCTGGCCAAGCGCGGTGATCAGGTGGCGATCCTGTGGGAGGGTGACGAGCCCGGCGACGTGCGCCGCCTCACCTACAAAGACCTGCATGCCGAGACCTGTCGCATCGCCAACGTGCTCATCAGCCGTGGCGTGAAGAAGGGCGACCGCGTGGCGATCTACCTGCCGATGGTGCCCGAGGCCGCCGCGGCGATGCTCGCCTGCGCACGCATCGGCGCGATCCACTCGGTGATCTTCGCTGGATTTTCCGCTGAATCGGTACGCGACCGCGTCCTCGACTCTGACTGCCGCGTGCTGATCACTGCGGATGAAGGCCTACGCGGCGGCAAGAAGGTGCCGCTCAAACGCACCACCGATCAGGCGCTGGCGGGTTGTCCCCACGTCCACACCGTGCTGGTGCTCAAGCGCACCGGCGAACACGTGCAGATGACCGAGGGCCGCGACGTGTGGCTGCGCGAAGCGATGGACGCCCAGCGTCCGTGGTGCCCGGCGGAACCGGTCGACAGCGAGGACCTGCTGTTCCTGCTCTACACCTCCGGCTCCACCGGAAAGCCCAAGGGCGTGGCGCACTCATCCGCCGGCTACCTGCTCTACGCCGCGATCACCCACAAATACGTTTTCGATTACCGCGACGGCGACATCTACGCCTGCATGGCGGACGTCGGCTGGGTGACGGGTCACAGCTACATCGTCTATGGCCCGTTGTGCAACGGTGCCACGTCCTTCATGTTCGAAGGTATTCCGACCTATCCCGATGCTGGTCGTTACTGGGACATGGTAAGCCGTCACCAGATCAACTCGTTCTACACCGCGCCCACCGCGATCCGTGCGATCGCCAAAGAAGGTGACGCGCATCCCAAGAAGTACGACCGCTCCAGCCTGCGCGTGCTTGGCAGCGTCGGCGAGCCGATCAATCCCGAGGCGTGGCGCTGGTACTACGAAGTGGTCGGTGAACATCGCTGTTCGATTGTCGACACCTTCTGGCAGACCGAAACCGGCGGCCACATGATCACGCCGATCCCTGGCGTGACGGCGCTCAAGCCCGGTTCCGCGACCATGCCGTTTTTCGGCGTGCAGCCCGTGGTGATCGACGACAAGGGCAACGAAGTGAAGGGCAAGGAGGCTAGCGGCATCCTGGTGTTCAAGGCACCATGGCCGGGCATCGCCCGCACCATTTACGGTGACCACACGCGTTTCCTGAACACCTACTTCAAACCGTATCCGGGTTACTACTTCACCGGCGACGGCTGCCGCCGCGACGCTGACGGCTACTGGTGGATCACCGGTCGCGTCGACGACGTCATCAACGTCAGCGGCCACCGCATGGGCACTGCCGAAGTTGAAAGCGCGTTGGTCGCGCACCCGGCGTGCGCGGAAGCCGCCGTCGTCGGCTACCCGCACGAGATCAAAGGCCAGGGCATCTTCGCCTATGTGATTCTGAAAACCGGCCACAGCGAGAGCGCCGATCTGATCAAGGCGCTCAAGGACGAAGTACGCAAGATCATCGGTCCGATTGCTACGCCGGATAAGATCCTGATCACGCCAGGATTGCCGAAGACGCGCTCGGGCAAGATCATGCGCCGCATCCTGCGCAAGGTCGCCGCACAGGAGACCGACAACCTCGGTGACATCAGCACGCTCGCCGATCCGTCGGTGGTGCAGGCGCTGGTCGACAAGCGGAAGTCGCTTGGGGCCTGACGTCTTCGTGGTCAGCGCGAGCCGCCGCTCAAGGCGAGGACCGTACGCAGTCGCGTGACCAGTTCGACGAAGCCGGCACTGAGGCTTTCATCGCGCAGCGTGCGCGTTTCAGGGCTGTTGTCGCCTAGCGTCGGCAGGTGGGCACGCAGGAACTGGTCGGCGATACCGCCGTCGATGATCGGCAGGCTCGGCACCTGGGTCTGGATCATGCCCAGGTAACCATCCCAGGCGCGGCGCAGGTCGGGGCGGCTCTGATGGTGATGGCTGAGCAGCAGTACCGGCAGGATGCCCTTGGCCATCGCAGCTTGACAACGTTTCACCTGATCGAGTGCCGTGGTTGGCGTGGGTTCTTTGGCGGTGTTGACCACGATCACTAGCAGATGGACTTGCTTGGTCGTGGCACTGGCGAACGCAGCTTCGAGCGTGTCGGCATTGGTATTGGTGAAGGTGACGATGCGTGGATCGTTGGGCACCGCAGGCGGCAGCTCCAACAGGTGTGCGATTCCGCCCAGCACCTTGGCTGCGGTGTCCGCCGCGCCTTCGGGCGTGGCGATCAGCACCCGATCGAGTCCGGCGAAACCGGATCCCGCATCGCTGATCTGACGTACGAGCGCGCGATAGTCCTGCTGTGGACTGCGGTTCGTGAGCGACACCGGTAAGGGCCGCAATGCCCCAGGGACGAAGCCCAGGTCGGCGACGGTGGCCGGGCGCGTGGCGTGGAACACCGCGGCCGCACCGAAGAGCTGGATTCGCCGGCCCGCTTCGCCGCCGGCGAATTCGATGCCCACCACCGGATCGCTGGCATCGAGCGCGATGATCACCGGGATCCACACTCCGGCAGCGATGGCCTGGGCCGGACGCGTCAAACGTTTGCCACCCGCCATCAAAGTGACCTTCACCGAGGTCGCCTCCGACGCTGCGATCAGCGCGACGACTCCACCTTGCCCGGCCTTGGCCTCAGGCGGCAGCCGCAGGGTCATCACGCCGCTAACCCCGAACGCCACCTGGGTGATGCCAGCGGGCAGACGGAACGGCAGGTTGGCGCTGCCGATAGGCAACGATTGGCCGTCGAATCCGGGCGTGCCGACCCGCAGGTGGGTGAGCGCGCTGGTGCTGGCGACCGTGGCCTTGTCCAACAACCGTTGGCGTTGATCGCGCAGATCAGCCGGAGCCAATCTGGGCAGTGTCATGGTTTCCAATTGGCGGCGGGCTTCGTCGGTCTGTCCGTTGTTCAAGAGGATCTCGATACTCTTGAGCTTGTGGCTGGCGTCCTCGTTCTGATCGCGGTAGGCCTGCTGGAGTCGTCCGCGCAGGCCGAGTTTGCGCGCGGCCTGTTCGGGTGCGTCGGATGCGGCACTCAGCACCTTGTCGGCTTCCGCGAGATCACCGGCCGAGATCAGTTTGTCCGCTTCGTTCAGGCGATCGTTTTTCGTGCTGTTCACCGCGGACGAGGTGCTCGTCACCGGCGTCTTCATCCGTTCGCGGGCGCTGGCGAGCCGCTCGGCGAGTGGTCCGCTGGTCGGCAGGTCGGCGGTCGGCAACTGGTTCAACACGACTTCCGCCGCCGTGATCTGGCCCTTGTCGAGCAGCGCTTCGATGTTCTCGAGATTGGCGGTTAGCACGGTGGTGCTGTCGCGAGATTCCGCTTCGTCCTTGCCGCCGGCGACGAGCAGGAGGAACAGCAGACCGACACCAGCCGCTACCCATGGCCAGCGTTTACGTCGTGGCGTTGGCACTGGCGTGGTGGTCGGACGCAGTGCCGTCTGCGTTGGATGGTGCGCTTCGACCGTCGGATCCGTGGCGGTGGACGGTTCAGCCGTGCTGATGCCGGCAGGCGCGTCGGGCGGGATGGTGGTCAGGGCGGCCTTGAGCGCAGCCCCGACTTCCCCGGCAGTGGCGTAGCGATCCTGCGGCTGTTTGGCCAACAACTTGGCTATGAGTGGATCAAGCGACTTCAGATCTGGACGACGCGCCGACAGTCGCGGGATCGGTGCGTGGATGTGTTGGTGCAGCGCCTGAACCGCGCTCGATGCACGGTACGGCGTCACGCCGGTGAGCGCGTGGTAGAGCGAACATCCCAGGCTGTAACAGTCCGCCGCCGCGGTCGGCACATCGCCGCGGCAGGCCTCCGGTGCCATGTAGGCGGGACTGCCCATGATCGCGCCGGTCTGGGTCAGCATCGCCGACTCTTCACCCTTGGCCAAACCGAAGTCTGCCAACTTGGCCTGACCCTTACGGGTGACCATGATGTTGTCGGGTTTGATGTCGCGGTGGATGATCCCGAGCTGATGCGCAGCCGAGAGTCCTTCCGCGGCTTGACGATGCAGCTCGATCACCTGCTTGGCCGTCAAACGGTGCTTCTTCTTTAGCAGCGTGCCCAGGCTCCAGCCGTCGACGTACTCCAGCGCCATCAACACCAGTTCACCACCACTGGGGCCCTTGGTGCGCACGATGTCGTGGCAGGCAATGACGTGCGGATGTTTGAGCCGACCGAGCGTGCGACCTTCGCGCAGGAAGCGGTCGAGGTAGGTCTGGTCCTCGGCCAGGTGCGGTGCGATGACCTTGATCGCTACCGTGCGTTCCATCCCGACCTGCGTGCCCCGGTAGACCGCACCCATCGCGCCGCGACCAAGCAGCGCTTCAAAGCGCAGGCCATCAGCAGCAAAACCAATCAGCGGATCGTCGGGCATCAGGGACTCGTGGGGCGGATCCTGTGGGCTGCTGGCAGGTGGGCAATTCCCGACAGCAGGACCACCAGTAGACAGCGGTTACCGCAAGTCGACCCAACCATGCACACCCGGGGCAGTGGTTGCCGCTGCGTCGACCAAACGATCGGCAATGCCCGGACCGAACTGCCACACCGCCTGGAACAGACTGAGCGTGCGTTCCTGACGTTCACCGCGCGGATGCAGCCAGCCTTGCAAGGCACCCCACGCCGGTCGTTCTGCGACCTGACGATCGCCACGCGCCAAGCTCGCAGCCATATGTGCGCGTTCACGTCGCAGCCGTGCGATACCCGCGTGTAGTCGGCGGCGATGACTGTCTGGCAGCGCCTCTGACTCCAGCGTGCGCAGCGCCGCGTCGAGGGGAGCGAGGAGGCTGGACGAGGTTGATGGCAACGCCGGGGCCTGCCCGGCGATGGCCTCGGGAGTCACCTGCCATCGTTGGCATCCACGCTGCACCCACGATGGCACCAACGTCAGCGAGCAGCGGGGAATAAGCTGCGGTGCAGGCACGCCGAGTGCGGCGTAGAGCGGCATGATAAAACGGTGATAGGCCAGTTCCCCAGGCCCACCGACATAGACCGCCGCCGGCAACGCCGCCTGTTGCAGGATCGGACGCAACGCCGCACCTGGGCTGAGCACGGTCGCATCGTTGGCGAGCAGTGCGCGCGCCTCTCCGGTTTCCACCGCCGTGCGTCCTGTGGGGCGATCGGCGAACAACGGCGCCTGATCGAGCGGTCCGAACGCATCGGCGGCACCTTCCGCGAGCAGGCGTTGCCGCAACTCGGCCAGTGATTCCGTCGGCCATGCCACGAGCGCCCGTTCCAGGGTGGTACGCCACAACGGTCGCAGGTCGTGCCCCTCGACACACACCAACGCATGCGCGTCAAACAACGCGCTGAGCAGGCGACAGGTCCACGCGCCCATGTTTTCGTCGGCGCGTGGTTGATGCTGTTCCAACCACGCGCGGCCGACGCCAGGTCCCAAGTGCTGTGCGCAGTGTCCGATCAAAGCGTCCCACCAGAGCGCCGCCGGACGGAAGCGTAGGCTGGCGCGTCCGTCGCCGAGCGTGCCACTGAATCGCCGGAGGCTGCCGTCGCGGGCGATGAGGTCGGCGTGGCCGGCTTCGCCCAGGTCGTGGTCTTCCGAGGCGCACCAGAACACCGGTACTGCGTGCGCACCGAGCGAGCGCGCCACCGCGATGGCATGCGCGGTCTTCACCAGCGCATAGAGCGGCCCGCCGCCGACCGCCGGTTGCTGGCCAGTGACAATGGCCACTGAATCGGGACGCGTGAAGGTGGTGATGCGCTCGCGGGTCTTGGTGCTGGCAGCATGGCGGTCTGCGACCGAACGCAGGATCGCCACCAACGCCGTACGATCCCACGTTCCGCGCTGCAGGAACGTGCTGACATCGATCGCGGGTGGAATCTCAGGAGCGGCCATGCAGCGGGATTGTTCCGCGCCGCACGTCCCGTCCAGGGCTCAGAAATCGGCGGCGAGCTGGAAGCCGACACGGGCTTCGCGGGGGACCTCGTCGCCATCGTATTCGGTGGTCTCCAAGGCCATAGCCCCGGCCAGGTCGATGCGCAGCAGCCACAGGTTGATGCCCACACCGGCGTGGATCAGGCCACCGATGTCGCTCTCCGCCAGATTCTCGGAGTACCCCGCCCGCAGGGCGAGGAAGCGCAGGACATCCCACTCCACACCCAGGCGCGCATAGCGGCTCTTGTACGACGACAGCACCGTCTCGCTTTCGATCAGGTCCAAGTCGGCGGCGAAGGTCAGGGTTTCAAAGGGGATGAACGCGGCGCCGAAGGTCGCGGTCGGCTCGATCTCGTAGTCATCATAGGTCACCGCCCCCACCGTTGGGCCATCGAAGGTCGGTGAGTTGAGGTTGCGCAGGGTCAGGCCGAGATTCAGCATCTTCATCCGTACCATCACCCCCAGGTCCACGCCCCAGGTCATGGTCTCTTCGTAGTTCTCGTCGGCATTGCGGAGCGCATCCTCGATATTGTCATCGAACACCCGCACGTCGGTACCGTACACGCGACCGATCATCGCCTTCAGGTTGCCGCCGATCGCGATGTTCTCATTGAAGGCCCATCCGAAGGAGAGTGGGATCTCGATGACGTTGACGCCGTACATGCGCAGCGAACTGACGTTCTGGTCCAGCGTGCCACCACCGGACTGGGCTGCGACCAGGGCATCCACCAGCAACTGGCTCTGTTCGGGCGTGACGCCTGCTTGTGCGGCGAGCTGATCGGCGATGCCGGCGTTGGTGATGCCGGCATTGGTCAACTGCGTGATCTGGGCGCCGGTCAGTACCGATCCCGATCCCGACGGCGTGATGTTGCCCAATTCGGTGTTCACATCGCCGCTGCCACCCAGTCCGAGATTCGCCAGATCGAGATTGTTGAGCCGGCCGCTGACCTGCGAGTAGGTCCGCACTCCCAGTCCGAACTGTTTGATCCGCACAGCGAATCCGCCGGTGGAATCCGCCGTGGTGGCGTTGCCGGGATCGCTCAGGTTGCTCAGGGCATTGAGGATCTCGATGAATTGCAGGGCCTGGGCTTCGGTTTGCAGGCCGTTGAGGCTGAGGTCATCGAAGGTGCCGTTGTCGTAATGTTCGACCAGCACGTTCACATGTTCGGCGAAATCTTTGTGGATGCGTGCGCCGAAGGTGAAGTCCGCTTCAGCGCCCCAGTTCTTCCGCCACAACGCATTGTTGTCGACGCTGAGTGGACCCTTGTCGCTTTGTTCCTCCGCTGGCGGCTGATGGGCGAAGAAACCGAAAGCCGCGGGGTTGTAGTACTGTGCCGGCAGGTCATCGACCGCCGCCACACCGGTGCCGCCCATGCCGAGTGCCCGTGGGCCGACAGTGAACGACTCCTGGGCGGAACCGAGGGCAACACCACCGGTGAGCAGGACGAGGGCGGGGGCTAAACGCATGGATTCTCCGGCGATGGCTCTTTCCAGGGTACACCTGAAGCAACCCTGGCGTCAAGCTACCGTCCGTGGATGCGGCACCGGAGCAGGGCGCGTGGGACAACACATCGCCAAGGGCTGGGCAGGTCCTAGTCTGCCGCCATGCCCGATGTCAGACCTGCGGCCGACTGCGCCACCATCCTGATCGTGGACGACGATGCCGCGGTCTGCTGGGCGTTGGAGCAGGCGCTGAAGTCCCATGGCTATGTTGTTACCGTGGCTGCCGATGCGGCCGTGGCGCGCCGCCTGATACGCCGTCAGCGTCCCGATCTGGTGATCACCGACGTGCGCATGCCTGGCGAATCCGGGCTCGATCTGCTGGCTTCACTCAAGGGCGATTTGCCGTCGTTGCCGGTGGTGGTCACCACCGCGTACGGGACGATGGAGACCGCGGTCGAGGCTGTTCGCCGTGGTGCCTTCGACTATCTGCCGAAACCACTCGATCTCGATCGCACGCTCGATCTGGTGCGCCGTGCGCTGGGCGAAGACGCCTTGGCGGCCGCCGCACAGCCATCAAACGAGCCGCGCGCCGCCGATGGCGAGATCATCGGTGCGACGCCGGCGATGCAGGAAGTCTACCGGCGCATCGCCGCCGCCGCTGCGACCGATCTTGGTGTGCTGGTGTGTGGTGACTCCGGCACCGGCAAAGAACTCGTCGCGCGGGCCTTGCACCGGTACTCGAAACGGCGTGATGGTGCGTTCATCGCAGTCAATTGTGGTGCGCTGCCCGAGAGCCTGGTGGAGAGTGAATTGTTCGGCCACGAGGCCGGTGCCTTCACCGATGCCCGTTCACGCAAGATCGGTCGGGTCGAGGCCGCCCATGGTGGTACGTTGTTCCTCGACGAGGTCGGCGACCTGCCCCTGCCGGCGCAGGTGAAGCTGCTGCGTTTCCTCGAAGACCAACGTTTCACGCGTGTCGGCGGTGAAGAGGAACTCGGGGTGGACGTGCGGGTGGTTGCCGCCACCAATCGTGACCTGGGCAAACTCATCGGCAGCGGTGCATTCCGTGAGGATCTGTCCTATCGTCTACGGGTGGTCAGCATCACCCTGCCGCGGCTGGTCGAGCGCCTAGATGATCTGCCGGCGTTGGTGCGGCACATCCTGGGACGGGTTGCCCAGCGTCTCGGACGGGCACTCGCACTCACCGATGAAGCGATGGAACGGCTACGTCGTCATCAATGGCCGGGCAATGTGCGCGAACTCCGGCACGTGCTGGAAGAAGCCGCCGTGTTGGCCACTGGCGGCATCATCGGCGCCGGGCAACTGACCTTGCCGGTAGCGGTCGATGGACCGATACCGTCGACCATCACTGCGATGGCCGCGGCGTTGGCCGCGCGCCTGATTAACCAAGAACCGGGAGCGGTCCACGCCAAGTATATCGATGCGGTCGAGGAACCGCTGTTGCGTGAAGTCCTGGCGCGTACCGAGGGCAATCAACTGCGTGCTGCCGAGATCCTGGGGATTAATCGCATCACGCTGAAAAAGCGCATGGACGAACTGGGCATCACCAAGGGGTGACGGACCTGGAGTCCGTTGCCGGCGGACACGCGCTGGATGCCGAGTTGCTGTAGACGTAATGGCTCAGGCGGGGGCCTATTGCTTCGCGATGAAGGCGGAACGCCCGTGGGGGCGAAGTCCCGGCGCGGACGCCCGCGGGCTACCTGCGAGCTACTTGCGGACTACGGGCGGAACTGGGGATTCTGGAAGACCTTGCTCGGCGGGTTGATGTCGAACTTATCGCGGCTGTGGATGACGTGCAGGCCGCTCATCTGGGTACGCAGGGTTTCCTCTGCGATCTCGAACAAGCGGTGGGCCCAGTACCAGTGGCCTTGCAGCGGATCGAAGCCGGTGACCGGATCGAGCAGCACGTCGAAGTAGGGTTTGCGCGGGTCGCGATCCACGCTGACCGAGATCTTGTTCTCGTTGACGCCCTTGACCTTGATCTGATTGGGCAATAGCAGCGACGTGGTCACGCGCATCACCACAGCCTGTGGCGCATAGGTCCACAGGAAGAGATTGAAGTTGGAGCACGAGGAAAGGTAACGCAGGCAGTCCACGGCATGTTCGTGGAAACGGCCGTCTTCACTCAAGGCCGCGCCAGCGAGTTCGAAGCCGACGTCGAGACGGGTGCGGCTGCGTGCCCGCGCGCCCTGGGTCGCCGCCCGCAGGTTGAGGAAGTTGCGTTGCCAAAGGGTGTCGAGCGCCTGTTGGACAGGATCTTTGCCGTCGATGGTCGTCATGGTGTCCCCTACAGCAACGCCAGTTCAGTGGCAAGGAAGGTGCGTTCGCAATAGATGCAGCAGACCGTCAGCGGGTCGGTGTTCACCACCTCCATGCGGCTGGCCCAGCGTTCGTGGTTGGTCACGCAGTTGGGGTTGGCGCAACGTGCGATGTCCTCGAACAGCTTGGGCATCGGCACGGTGAACTTCTGCACTACCTGGGTGTCGCGGATGATGCTGACCGAGGCACTGGGGGCGATCAGCGCCAGACGCGAGAGCGTCCGGGCATCAAGCTCCCGCCCGCTGATCTTCACCACGCCTTTGCGGCCCATGCGCGCGGACCGCAGGTTCATGCCGATCGACACCTGATCATTCTCACGTGCCAGCAGATTCGCGACCTTGAGCGTCATGTGCCCAGGGATGTGGTCGATCACGGTACCGTGCAGGATGGCCTCGACCTGACGCACGCGCGGATTCGACGAGGTCGGTGGATCGGATGGTCGCAAACGATCAACCACGGGAACCTCCGAATGCATGCAGCATGCAGCATGCAGCATGCAGAATGGCGAAAGGTGTCGTCCATTCTGCGTTCTGCATGCTGCATGCTGCATTTGCCATCATACGGTTCCTATCACCAGGCTCAGCAGCGCCTGCCGCACCGGGATGCCGTTGCCGGCCTGGGCGAAGTAGTGCGCATGTGGCGTGGCGTCGACATCGATGGCGATCTCGTTGACCCGTGGCAGGGGGTGCAGGATGCGCAGGTGCGCAGGTGCGCTGGCGAGCATCGCTGCGGTGATGCGGTAGGAGTGCTTGATGTGGTCGAATTCCAGGGGATCGGGGAACCGCTCTTCCTGCAGCCGGGTCATGTACAGCACATCGGCCTGCGCGACGACCTCCTGCAGCGTCGGAACCTCCTGCACCACCAAGCCGGCCTTGGCCGCGGCGTTCAGGTATTGCTCCGGCATCTCCAGTCCGCGCGGTGCCACCAGCAGCATGCGGACTTTGAAGTGGCACAGCGCGGTGAGCAGGCTGTGCACCGTACGTCCGTAGCGCAGGTCGCCAGCAAAGGCGATAGTCAGTTCCCGTTCCCCCGACAGCAGTGCCGGGAACAATTTGGCGATGGTGTAAAGGTCGAGGAAGGTCTGGCTCGGGTGCTGGTTGCCGCCGTCGCCGCCATTGATCACCGGGACGGTGCTGATTTCGCTGGCCAAGCGCGCCGCACCGTCGCGCGGATGGCGCATGACGATGACATCGGCGTAGCGTTCGACCATGCGGATGGTGTCGGCCAGGCTTTCGCCCTTTTTTGTGCTGGTCGAACCGGCATCGCTGAAGCCGATGACCTTGCCACCGAGTTTGTGCATCGCCGCTTCGAAACTCAGCCGGGTGCGCGTGCTCGGTTCGAAGAACAACGTCGCCATCAGTTTGCCATCGAGGCGTGCCGGCGACTTGGAGGATTCCATCCGCGCGGCCAGTTCCAGGACATGGATCAGGTCATTGCGGCTGAAGTCCGAGATCGAGACGACGTGGCGACCGGTGAACTGCACGGGCGCGAATGGTAGAGCTGCCGGCGGGAACGCTACCGGGTGCTCGCCGGCCCCCGCACTCATAGCGGAAACGTTGCGGGTCCAGGGGCGGCAGAGCCCTGGCAGGCGTAGCGGACAGAGTCCGCGAACAGCAATCCCCGCTCGCGCGCCTGCGCGCGCGAGCGGGGACGGGATCCTGGTTTCGCGTAGCGAAACACCCCGGCGTAGCCGGGGTCGCCACAGCCTGATCTCCGCGAAGCGGAGACATGCGCAGCATGCAAGCCGCGTAGCGGCGAAGTCAGGTTGGGGCGCAGGTCCCGCTTACAGCAGGAACCAGATCACCAGTGCCGCGACCGCCGCCGCCAGGACCAGCCAGGGCAGCATTCCCGTGCCGTGCGACTCGTTGGGGTCCTCATCGAAGACCTTGCTGCGCTGGCTGGCGCGTGCCACCGACTTGGCTGGCAGTTCCATGCGCTGGGTCGCGGGTGACGCGGGAGCCACCGATTGGTTTTGGACTGGCGTCGCGGGAGATACCACGCCCCCCATGGCCGGGGTCATTACCACTTTCGAGCCGTCGAGTACTCCCTCGCTATCGTTCTTCTTGCGGAACTTGTTGAGGATGCGATCGGTGGTGTTGGCCAACTGTCCGTGTTCGGTGTTCGCCTGATCGAAGCGCTGGCTGCCGGGCTTGGGCGGTGGTTTGGCGGTCGGTGGCTTGAGCACCAGCGGTTTGCGCAACAGCCGTGGAGAGGCGTCGTTTTGTTCGCCCAACTCGCTGAGCGCCGCGCTGATGGCTTTGAGGAACGCTTCAAAGGTGAGGAAGCGCTGCTCCTGGTGTTTGGCCATCGCCATCATCACCAGGTCCCTGGTCTTGGCGGTGAGACCGGGAACACGTTGTGCCGGATCCGGCACCGGTTGGGTGAGGTGCGCGCTCATGATCGCGCCGGGGCTGGTGCCGACGAAGGGCGTGGTGCCGGTCAGCAGGTGGTACATCGTTGCACCCAGGCCATAGATGTCGCTGCGGCAGTCGATGCGTTCCCCGCGGATCTGTTCCGGCGACATGTACAGCGGTGTGCCGATGGTCATGCCGGTCTGGGTCAGGTGTTCGTCGTCATCGACCGGCTTGACCAGGCCGAAGTCGATGAGTTTGGCAGCGTCATCCGCCGGGAAGGGATCGGTTACCCCGGAGCTGCGGCTGATCAGAATGTTTTCCGGCTTGATGTCGCGGTGGACCAGTTCGGCCTCGGCATAGACGTAGGCCAGACCTTCTGCCACCTGCCGGATGACGCGCAGCACGTAACGTTCCGGCAGGACCTTGTGATCCTTGAGCAGCGTCGCGAGGTTCGGTCCTTCAACATACTCCATTGCCATGAAGCAGGTGTTGCCGCTGTCACCGCTTTCGATCACCTTGGCGATGTGCGGATGATCAAGGCCGGCCAGCACCTTGCTCTCGCGGTGAAAGCGATCGACGAAGTCAGGGTCCTCCTTCAAGCGTGAGATGATGGTCTTGATCGCCAGGATCTGGTCGGTGCCCGCCTGTTTGGCCAGGAACACCGTGCCCATGCCCCCGGCGCCGAGCTTCTTGAGCAGGTGGTAGGTTGGGAAGTTGGCCTGCTGCTGGACGATCACATCCAGTTCGGTCATCTGCTCGCTGGTCAGGAGATGCCGCTCCACCAGGTAACGTCCCATCGCGCGCTTGTCGCTAAGGACCGCCTGCTTGCCGTTTTTGATCAAATCCGCCCGAGCCGCCTCAAGTTTGGAACGATCGACCCAGCCGTTCACCGTCACGAGCTCTGCCATGGACTCGAACTGATCGCTAAGCGACGCTGGTTCGATCGGAGTGCTCATCGACAGGATCCTCATATGACTGCGCAGGCGAAGTGGCAGGCGACACAAGTAGCTGTGTCGCAGAAGGGTTCAACATGCGACCGGTCCTGTCGACGGTCCGTGTCTCGCTGGATCGTCAGATTCTGGTTGCGGGCAAGACCCCTAGCCGAGCAGGTGATGCATCAGCTTCGGCTTGGGTGTCTTGCGTCATGCCAAGGATTGGCGTAAGATTTGCTTATGCCGGTCCGGCCGCCGATCATCAGCGGCCTTCAGACCACTATGAGGACGAGTGCCGATGGCCCTCCAGATGCGTCAAAACCTCAATTTGCGGATGGAGCAGAAGCTCAAGCTCACTCCGCAGATGATCCAGTCGATCGAGATCCTGCTGCTGCCGCAGTTGGCCCTCGAAGAACGGCTGATGAACGAGGTCGAGAGCAATCCGGTCCTGGAAGTGATGGATCAGGAGGGGCCCGATACCAACGAAGTCCCCGATGGCTTGGCCGAACCCGATCGCGGCTTCGACGGCCCGGCCGAGACGGTTGAGAGCCACATCAGCGACCGCATGAGCGATAATGACCAGGACTGGCTGTTCAAACCACGCACCAGCAGCGGACTGCCGGATGAGGACCGCCCCGACAAGATGGCCGCCCTGGAGGCCGCTCCCGACAAGGCCCCATCGCTTGCCGAACACCTGATCGAGCAACTGCGCTTCACCGAGATGAGCGATGAGGTGCGTAGCCTGGTCCAGGACATCTGCTGGCAGCTCTCACCGCGCGGCTACTTGGAACAACCACTGATCGAACTGTTCAAGGAGGAGCAGCTCGACGCCGCCGAGCAGGCCTGGGAGTTCGTCCGGCGCTGCGATCCGGCCGGCATCGGCGCGCGCGATCTCAAGGATTCCCTGCTCCTGCAGCTGCAACGCGAACCAGGAGACAACACCTTCGAGATGGCGCTCATCCGCGAACACCTCGACAACGCGCTGAAGAACCGCCTGCCGGTCATCGCCCAGGCGCTCGGGGTGGATGTCGAGCGGGTGAAGGAGGGAGTCGATGTCATCGCCCGCCTCGACCCCAAGCCCGGCCTGCCGTTTGCACGGGGTGCGAGCCAGTATGTCGTGCCGGATGTAGTGGTGGAGCGCAACGAACACGACGAATGGATTGTCAGCGTGCCGGACGGCCACCTGCCGAAGGTCACGGTCAGCGAATCCTACTTCGACCTCTACGAGAAGAGTGCCGATCAGAAGGAGAAATCCTACCTCAAGGAGAAGATCGCCGGCGCGCGCTTCATCATCGACGCGATTTCCCAGCGTCGGCGCACCCTGCTGCGCATCGTTAGCGAGATCATCAAGCATCAGACCGCCTTCCTGGAACACGGCGTCGAACACCTGCGTCCGCTCATGCGCCAGGACATTGCCGACAAGATCGGCATGCACGTCGCGACCGTCAGCCGCGCGGTGAAGGACAAATACATCCAGACTCCCAGCGGCATCATCCCGCTGGCGAACTTCTTTAGTGGCGGCATCGCCAATCAGGACGGCAGCGAGGCCGAGAGCTCCAAGTCGGTCAAACTCAAGATCCAGAAGCTCATCCAGACAGAGGACCCCAGGAATCCGTTGTCTGACCAGGAGATCGCCGACAAGCTGGACAAGGAAGGCCTGGACATCAGCCGACGCACAGTGACCAAGTACCGCATCGCCGACGGCATCCCTTCGACCCGGCAACGCCGCACCTTCTGACCCCCATGCACCACCACCGGCCCGACCATGCCGCCTCTATCCGGTTCATCCGGTGGGGGCGCGTCATGCTGGTCGTACTGGCAGTGCTGGCACTGCCCGCCGAGGATGTGGTGCCTTTCCCTGGGCTGGTGCCGCCGGTGGTGGTGCCGCCGCCAATCAATGAGGACGTACCGCCGGAGGTGATCATCATTCCGGAAGCGCTGATCCTGGGCAACGGCATCGAAGACTTGGAAGAGGTCGGAGAAACGGTCGAGCCACCGCCGATCGCTGCGCCGCATGCCCCGGCGAAACCCGGTGCGCTGATCCTGCGCTGGGACCGCTACCGCACACTGGTGGCGATCGATACCAGCGCCGGCCTGCTCAAGCCCTGCTGGATCGTGACGCTGACAACCATGCCCGAACAGATCCCGACGCTGCGTGGTCCGATCACCCTCGCGCGTGGACAGGTGGTGGTGGCCTACCGTGGACAGGCCTACTACGACAAGGATGGCATCCTGCACATCGATGCTCGGCGCGCGCGGCTGAGTGGCATCATGGCGGGCAACTGGTCGCCGGACAGCTTCGCCATCTCACCGGCGAAAGAGGTCAGCTCACGCGATGACGATCCCACCCATCCGAGCAATTCCGGCGAAGTGGAAAAAGAAGTCTCCGCCGACACCCAGCGCGAGGAGTACCGTCGCCTGATGTTCACTGCCCTGAGTCTGGTCGAAGGCAACCTCTGATACGGTTCCCGCTGCGTTGCTTGTTGCTCATCGCATTCACCGGCCTGACGTGGGCGGCCGACCCGCCGTCGGTCATTGTCGACACCGACATGCTCACCGACTGCGATGATGCCGGCGCCTTGGCGATGCTGCATGCGCTCGCCGACGCGGGCGAGGTGAAGATCCTCGGTTTTGTGCTGAATGGCCAGGATACCCACGGCAAACACAGCGTGGTGGTGGCGGCGATCAACCGTCATTACGGACGCGCATCGCTGCCAATCGGCGTATGCAAACGCCCGGCGGGCACCACGCCGCGCAAAGCATCGAGTTATTCGCGGGCGATCTTCGAGGAGTTCCCGCACGACGGCCTGATCGATGAGCAGCGACCGGACGCGCTGCGGGTTTATCGCCAGTTGCTCGCTGCCGCACCGGATCACAGCGTCACCATCGCCAGCATCGGTTTCCTCACCAACCTCGACAGCCTGCTACGCAGCCCTGGGGATGCGATCGATGCGCGTGACGGCCTCGCGCTGGTGCAAGATAAGGTCCGTCTGCTCTCGCTCATGGGCGGGAAGTATCCGAGTGGCAAGGAGTACAACCTCTCGTTTGGCGGTTCCGCCGACGCGGCGCGCTACGTCAACGAGCACTGGCCCGATGCTACGGTGCCGATGGTCTTCGGCGGTTTTGAACTCGGTGGCGCGGTCATCACCGGCAAGGTCTACGTGGATGCACCGCAGAGCCCGATGCGGCGCTGCTACGAAATCGCCTACGAGTCGCTCAAGAAAGGGCGACCGAGCTGGGATCAGCTCACCATCCTGCACGCGGTGCGTGGTCGGGTTCACCATGACGTGACTTATTGGACGGAAGTTGTTGGTTCCAACCTGGTGGCAGCGGATGGCACGAATACTTGGCAGGCCGTGCCGCAGCGCCGTCAGGTCTACTTGGTGCGTGCGCTTGATAATGCTGCGATGGCGACGCTGGTGGATGGGCTGATGATCCGCCCGCCTACGTTGCCAGGGCGTTGACGGTTCAGACTCGCCCGGTGCGCCGGTAGGTCGCCGGCGGCACGCCCATGCGTTGGGCGAACACGCGGGTGAAATGGTAGCGATTGGCGAAGCCGGTGTCGGCAGCGATCTGAGTGATGTCGTCGTCGGAGCCGATCAGGCGCTCAGCGGCGACGGCCACGCGACGTTCCTGGATGAACCGTGTCGGCGTCTGGCCGAGCAGTTGGCGGAACACCCGGCTGAAATGATCGACGCTGAGATTGCAGAGCTTGGCCAATTGCGGGATCGGCAGCTTGTCGTGCAGGTTGCCTTCGATGTGACGCAGCGCCGGAGCGACCGGATCCCGACCGGCGACCTGCTGGTCGAAACGTTCGAGCACGCCGGCGGGCAGCAGTTCCAGGGCATTGGCGAGGGATTCCAGCACCAGGGTCTGGATGCGCGTGCGCCACAACAGGGACTGTTCCTGGCGTTGGTGCAGGCGCATGGCGGCAGCTTCGTGTGTGGCGTCCTCTGGCAGGATCACTGGCTTGGTGAAGTGTTCGCGCTCCCAGTCGCCGGAGAGGCCCTGGGGATCGAAATGGATGTAGAAATGACGCACCGGACGGATGGTGCGGCTGGTGAAACGCCCCCATGCCGGGATCAGCGCGAGCCGTTGCGCCGGCAACTGGTACTCGCCCTCCGGCGTCAGCACCGAAGCACCGTCGTCGAGATTCTGGTACAGCCGCCAATAAGGATTGCACAGCGAGTGGTTCCACGAGTCCGGCGTCACCGTGGTGAAGCCGGTGTAGAGCAGGCGGCAGTGGACGTCACGGGGGACCAAGGCGGTGCCACCGGTGGACGACGAGAAAACAGGTGGAATGGCGGACATCAGCATGACCGATCCCCACACGCGTAGTCGGGTTCATCCGCAGCAGCGGCGGCGCGTGTTCCGCCGCTGCTGGGCATGACGGGCTCAGCGCTGGCACAGCGCTGAGCCAGCGCTGGCTCAGCAATATCCGTTGAAGAGATTCTCCAGGTATTCCTGGCGCGCGGAGGCGTTCTGGTCCGCCTCACCCTTGCCCACGATGTACTTCTGCAGTGATTCGAAGGTCGCCTTACCGCTTTCGATGCTCTTGCCGATGCCCTTGTCGTAGCTGCTGTAGCGCTTGGCGACGAACTTATCGATCTTGCCGCTCTTGATCACCTGTTCAGCGATACGCAGGCCGCGTGCCCAGGTGTCGATACCGCAGATGTGGGCGTAGAACATGTCTTCCACGTCGTAGCTGTCGCGACGGACCTTGGCGTCGTAGTTCAAGCCGCCGGTGCCCATGCCATCCTGGTTGGCCAGGATGAGGGTCCAGGCCTGGGCGCATTCACGGTAGTCGTTGGGGAACTGGTCGGTGTCCCACCCATTCATCACGTCGCCGCGGTTCGAGTCGATCGAGCCGAGCGCGCCGTTGGCGTTGCACACCGCGAGTTCGTGGCAGAAATCGTGGCCCGCGAGGGTCGCGTGGTTCTGTTCGATGTTGAGTTTGAAATGTTTTTCCAGGCCGTACTTGCGCAGGAAGCCGAGCACGGTCGCCGCGTCGAAGTCGTACTGGTGCTTGGTCGGTTCGCAGGCTTTCGGCTCGATCAGGAACTGGCCCTTGAAGCGGATCTTCTTGGCGTAATCGACTGCCATGTGGAAGAACTTCGCGGCGTGGTCAGCTTCGCGGCCCATATCGGTGTTGAGCAGCGTGTTGTAGCCTTCGCGGCCACCCCAGAAGACGTAGTTCTCACCACCCAGGTACTTGCTCACATCCAGCATTTCCTTCACCGAGTTCGCGCAGTGCGCGAAGACGTCGGCGTTGGGGCTGGTTGAAGCGCCTTGGCTGTAGCGCGAATGGCTGAACATGTTCGCGGTGCCCCACAGCAGCTTCACGCCGGTGGCCTTCTGCAGCGACTTCAGCTTCTCAGCGATCGCCCACAGGTTGCTGTTGGTCTCGCTCACGTCCGAGCCTTCCGGCGACGCGTCGCGGTCGTGGAAGCAGTAGTACTCGACGCCGAGTTTGGTCACGAAGTCGAACACCACTTCGGTGCGCTTCAGCGCCATGTCGAGCGAGTTGGTGCCGTCTTCCCAAGGACGGACGAGGGTGCCGGGTCCGAAGATATCGAGCGCGGTGCCGCGGAAGGTGTGCCAGTAGCACACCGCGTTGCGCATCCAGTCCTTCATCGGACGGCCCAGAACCTTCTTGTTG
This sequence comes from Planctomycetota bacterium, assembly GCA_013816485.1. Taxonomy (GTDB): domain Bacteria; phylum Planctomycetota; class UBA11346; order UBA11346; family UBA11346; genus BOG-1363. Next base: position 63,642 of record JACDEI010000004.1, on the reverse strand, counting down.
GCGTCGAACCACTTGTAGGCGAACGCATTGTCGCTGTCTGGACCCTCGTATCGGATCTTTGGGATATCTTTGAAGAAGGGGGTCAGGGCCATGGGTGCTCCGCCGGTGGGCTGGTAGGGTGGTGAGAGGGGGTGTAGGGAGCGTTCCGGGTTTGCCAAGAACTTTATGGAACCGCTTTCATATAGGCGTTTTTACGTATTTCACTCACTGGCGTTGACTCATCCTGGTGGCCTTGAGGGCTACCTGGCAAACCCGCCGGAGGTCGTTGGCGCAGCGTTGTTTGGGCAGTTGGCCGAGCACAAATCTGTATCCGATACCGGGACCGCCCGGTCCAGCCCGCTTGGCAGGCGACCACCTACAGCCGCGCTGCAGATCCACGCATGCGCACAGCGGCGAACCTGGCGTCGCGTTGCGGGGTGGTCTGACCTCAGTACGGTCCCAGCCCACGCTGAGGAATGCATGACGAATTATCTCGAACTGCCGACTGGTCCCGAAGTCCCAAACATCATCAATGCGGTGATCGAGATCCCCAAGGGTTCGTCGAACAAATACGAGTACGACAAGGAACTCAACGTCTTCCGCCTCGACCGCACGCTCTACAGCCCGGTCCACTATCCCGGTGCCTACGGCTTTATCCCGCAGACCCACGCCGAAGACGGCGATCCGCTCGACGTCGTGGTCATCGTCGAACACCCGACGTTCACCAGCTGCTTGATCGAAGTGCGTCCGCTCGGCGTGCTGATCATGCGCGATGACAAGGGTCTTGATCACAAGATCCTCGCGGTGCCGGTCAGCGATCCGCGCATGCGCGAAGTGCACGGCCTGCAGCACCTCGCCAGCCACTACCTCGCTGAGGTCGACTACTTCTTCAACATCTACAAGGACCTCGAAGGCAAGAAGTCGGACACCTACGGCTGGGAGGACCGCTTGGTCGCCCACCGTGTGATCCTCGACTCGATCCAGCGCTACAAGGATCTGACCGCCGGCTTCATCGACCGCTGGGACGCCGTCACCACCAAGGGTCGCAAGTCGAAGGAGGGCAAACGCCTGCTCGCCGCGCGTGCACCGAAGAGCGCGAACAAAGATCCGCTGACGGTCAAGATCGCCAAACAGAGCACGCAGGCCAATCCGCCGACGCACTGAGTTTTCCGCGGTTTAGCACCACGGATTTCTCAATACGTCGTGGCGCAAAGCCACGACACGAGACGGATGCAGGGTTGCATCCGTCTCTTTTTTTTGTGTCGTCCTGACTTCGCGTTGCAGAAGCAGTTTCGTCAGGGCAACCGGCCCATCCACCACGCTCAGGAATCATCCCATGGCCGTCCTCGGCATCGACCTCGGAACCTCTGGCTGCAAGACCGTTCTCGTGTCCCGCGAGGGGAAGATCCTCGCTGCCGCGACTGCGGAGTATCCGCTCTCCACGCCGAAGCCGCTGTGGAGTGAGCAGGATCCACACGATTGGTGGAAGGGGCTGGTCGCGTCGGTGAAAGCGGTGATCGCCAAGCAGCCAAACGAGGTCATTGAGGGCATCGGCATCGGTGGTCAGATGCACGGCGCGACGCTGCTCGATGCCGACGATCAGGTCGTGCGTCCGGCGATCCTGTGGAATGACGGCCGCTGCCAGGCCGAGTGCGATCTGATCCACAAGAAATTCCCAGGCGTAATCAAGGAGACCGGCAACCGCGCGCTGGTCGGCTTCACCGCGCCCAAGCTGCTGTGGGTCCAGCGCAACGAACCGAAGGTGTGGAAGCGCGTGCGCACGGTGTTGCTGCCGAAGGACTACCTGCGTCTGCGTCTCACCGGTGAGAAGGTCGCCGAGATGTCGGACGCTGCCGGCATGCTGCTGCTCGATGTCGCCAAGCGCCGCTGGTCGGCCAAGATGCTCAAGGTCTGCAACATCGATGAATCCTACCTTGGTCGCCTGATCGAAGGCACCGAGGTTGGCGGCAGCGTCACCGCGGCAGCGGCGGCGGAACTCGGCATTCCCGCGGGCGTGCCCGTCGTCGGTGGCGCCGGTGACCAAGCCGCTGGTGCGGTCGGCGCCGGCTGTGCGTCACCTGGGCAGACCACCATCGCGCTCGGCACCAGCGGCGTGGTGTTCACTACGACCAAGGGCTACAGCCCGGAGAAAGACGGGCGTCTTCACACCTTCTGCCACGCGCTGCCCAAGACTTGGCACCAGATGGGCGTGATGCTCTCGGCTGCTGGTTCGCTCCAGTGGTTCCGCGATACCTGCGCACCGGGCGTCGACTTCGGTGACCTGTGCACGGCGGCTGGCAACGCGCCACGTGGCGCGGAAGGCCTGACCTTCTTGCCATACCTGACTGGCGAACGCACGCCGCTATGCGATGCGCAGGCCCGCGGCGCCTTCATCGGTCTGACGCGTCTGCATACGCAGAAATATCTAACCCGTGCGGTGCTCGAAGGCATCAGCCTCGGCCTCGCGGAATCGCTGCGCCTGATCCGCGCCGCCGGCACCACAGTGAAGGAGGCCACCGTCACCGGTGGCGGCACGCGCAGTGACGTGTGGATGCAGATCCTCGCTGACGTCTGCGATGCGCGCATCGTCCTGCGTGAAGGTGCCGACGCCGGGCCTGCACTCGGCGGCGCACGTCTGGCACTGGTGGGTGCCTGTGGCGTGTCGATCAAAGTAGCCTGTGCGCCCGGACCGGTGGTGAAGACCTTCACGCCGGACAAGAAGGCGGTGAAGGAATACGCCAAGATCGCCGAGCGTTTCCGTGCGCTCTATCCGGCAATCCGGGATTATTGCCACGCGGTCTGACGAACGACGACCCAGAAGGGAAGACCTCAGTGGATGATGATCTCCCTCCCGTTTAGGGAGATGGTTTGGACGCGTCCTTACCAGTGGGAGCAATAAGCACAGCCGCAATGAATGAGGTCTTGACTGTGAATAAGCCATCCGCCCCATCAAAAGTTATAGAGTCATATCCTACTACCTTTATGGACCAATGACCGACAAGCTGGACGCTGCTTGCCACTAGGTAAATACGAATGACCGAGCGACCGTTTTGCTGAGCAGAAAGTAGGACATCCTCGATGCTTTCTGGCTCAGATACCTTTAGTGGCACGCTTGCGGGATTCTCATCGGTCGTCTTCATCGTCTTATCGGCTTTGCCGGAAAGAAAGTGACTAACTGCTATCCCGATTGCGGCCATTACCCCCAATATGACCAGGAGTGACCATAACCCATGGGGATGACCGTCCCGTTTTGGCGTTTGTTCCTTTATGTATTCCGGACTAGCGCTCATTAAGGTTTCGCTTTCAGATCCTCTTGGCTAACTATGTCCTTAACCAAAGGCTCAAGTTTGTTGGCTCTTAATCCATTGCTGATTGAAAAGATGATACAGATGACAGCAAGGGATCCGGGGATTAATGCCCACATCCAACTGGTCAGCCACCACACGAGACCGACTACAATCATCCAGGACCACATGGAATTGGCGAAGGATTGCTGGAGCTGTTTGTGCCGCTGGAAGGACACCAGAATTTCTTTGTTGGTAGCCATGAGACGCCTCTTTCAAGGTGCAGCCTAGTGTTGGATTTAGCATTTCTATGGGAAAGACATGCACTTCGATGAAATCGAATCATCTACTTAGCGATTGGTCTTCACCAAGTAAAGCGTCCCTTGAACATCTCCGCCTTCTTCTTGGCGGCTTCATTCTTCGCGATGAACGCCTCGGCCTCGGCCATGGTGCGGGTCCACTCGTTGGGGAACTTCAGCTTCAGCCACTGGCACTTCACCGCGAACAGCAGGCCCTCGCCGCAGTTCTTGGCGAAGAGGTTGGCGTCGATCGCACCTTCGTTGGCGATGGAGAACGCCATCTCCCAGTAGGTGGTCGCCTGACGGGTGTAGGCGTTGTTGGTCCAGGTCGGATCTGAGCCGACCTTCTTGACCTCGTCAGGATCTTTGGGCGCCCAGCCAGCGAAGAACTTGCGTGCTTCGCGGCAGACGCCTTCGCGGCGGAGGTCGTAGAGTTTGATGATGAGGTCGGCGTCGGCGTGGGTGGCCATGGAGTGCTCCTGGAAAGGGACCTACCGTGGCGCAGTGATTCTGCCAAGCCCTGACGCGTTATGGCGCGTTATGGCCCAGCGCGGTCGGGCACCACGTTGATGGTGCCGACGAACGTCTGGTTGAGATCATCGCCGGAGGCGGTGGCGATCTTGAACTTGACGGTGAACTGCATCACCGGTTTGAGGTCGCTGATGGTCAGGAACACCGTGCGCCCGTCGGCGCTGAGCGAGGTGGCGGTGATCGGCAGGGGGACGTGGCCGCTGGACGTCGTGCCCGGAGGAGGGCCTACCTTGCCCGGCGCCGGGACCGCTGCGGGCGGAGCGCTCTTCGCGCCGGGCGGGACTTCCGGCGAACCGTAATTGGCGGTCCACAGATAGTCCCATTGCTCACCGGTCCAATTGTCGAGATCCTTGACCGTGTCGGCATCGAGTTTGTCGCTGAAGGTCAGCGCGATGCCGTTCTTGTGCACCTGCATCCCAACCGGGAAACATGCAGACTTGCCGGTGGCGCGCACGCGTTGGAAACCGCCGTCCTTGGCCGCTGTGGTCTGCCAACCCTTCAGGCCGCAGACGTACACCTGACCGTCCTTGGGATTCACTCGCGCGCGCATGATGCCGGTATTGAAGGTGAGCGGCAGCTTGGTCATGCCACCTTGGGGCACGTCGCCTTCCAAGCCCCACGCGACTACGAACAGCGCGCATTGACCATACGAGAGATGCAGCAGGTTTCCGGCGAGCGGACCCCAGCGCTTATCCATTGGCCATACCTGCCCGCCGCTGGAATTGTCGACCTTGTGCGGCATGAAGCAGATCGGCGGATCGTAAATGGTCGGTAGTGGATCGCGGTGGGCGAGATCCATCACGCCGCTGAAACCTCCTTTCCTGATATAGTTGAGCCGGCACACCGGCATCCAGGTGCCTTCGTTGTCGCCCGAGGTCATCGTTCCATCGGGGCCGAGGCCCATGCCGTTGGGCGCGCGGAATCCTGTCGCCCAGCGTTCCAGTGTCTGACCGTCCTTGCTGATCTTGATGATGCAGCCGTGGTGCTCGCTGATGGTTTCAAATCCACGACCACCTTTCTTCACCGGTCCGGATTTGGTGTGGTAGAAGTTGCCTTCGGCATCGGTGTGCAGGTCGAAGGCGAACTCATGGAAGGCGGGCGTCGAGTGGATGTCGCCGTTGAACAGCTCGTAGAAATCCGCTTCGCCGTCGTGGTTGAGATCCTTGAGCCGCCACAGGCCGTTGCGGCAGAGGATGTAGACCTGCCCATCGACAACCTTGAGCCCGAGCGGCTGGTGCAGACCACCGGCGAAACGTCGCCACGTGGTGTTCTTGAGTTCCGCGTCGATGCCATCGACGATCCACACGTCGCCATTCCAGGTGCTGAGCGCGGCACGACCATCAGCGAAGAAGTCGAGACCGCCGAAACGCAGGCTGGCCTTCCACGGATTGTCGTCCGGCGTGGCGATGGTGTCGACCGCATAGGGCCCATCGTCCTTGCCCAGGCTGCCGCTGGTGGTGAGCGGTTGGTTCCAGCGTGCCGCCCCGCCGCTGATGAGCGCGCTCGGATCAGCGCCGGATTTGGTGGCAGCGAACTTCGCCTTGGCACTGGCGGCGTCACCGGCGGTGATCGCCACGGTGAACGTCGCGGTCTTGGTCGCCGACAGGTGCAGGACGAGGCGGTCGCCTACCACCGACAGCGAGGCGCCGGAAGCGTTGCCGATCAGTACCGCGCTGACGCTGCTCTGCTCTGCGCCCAGCGTGGTGACGCCGTCCGCCGAGGCATCTTTGGCCCCTGCGAGCTGCGCCACCGTCATCTGCGTCGCGTGCAGATCACTGAGCATCAGCGTGCGGGTGAACACGCCGTCGGCAAAGCCGGGCAGTTCCAGCACGTGGCCATCAGCGACAGTATAGCTCAACACCACCTGGGAACCGTTGCGGTACAACCCGGTGAAACGCGCCCAGTCCCGTGGCAGGGGGCCGAAGGGTTCACTGCGCGGATCGGCGAACGAGCCATCTTTGGCCCAACCGGGCGCGGCTCCGCTGCTGAACGTCAGAGGCTTCACCACTTCCGGTCCACGGTTGTGCTGCCGGTCGTAGGCATCGCCGGTGTATTTCAGGAACCCGCCGGTCCACGCGGCGCTGACGCGCATGAGGTCAAGGTCGTAGCAGATGCCACCGGCCTTGCCGTCGTCACCAAACGGGATGGCGAGGCCCTTGGCCACGTCGCCACCTTTGCCGGTGATGGTGTCGAGCAGGAACGGCCCGTAGTCCATCATCGTGTACCAGGGCGGCGGCTTCGGTGCGTCCTTGGATTTGTCCTCACCAGCCCACATCGGCAGGAGCGGGCAGGCGAGCATGGCAGCGAGGACAAACGGACGCAGCGACATCAGCAGACTCCAGGCGGTGGCGGCAAAATGGTACCGGATCGGGTGCGGCAGCGTTGGCCAACCGTGGCACTCGGCAACCATGACCTCGTGGATCATCAGCAACGGCCAGCGAATCGCGTGAGCCAAGATGACCGATACGAGCACGATTGAAGCGGATCAGCTCACCACCGCGGCATCACCGCGCCAAGGTCTTGGGCGAGAACACCTGCGTCGCACCGTCATTGGGGGTTGGCAACGACTGCGGCGGCAGGTGTTGTTCCCACCAAAGACGCATGCGTGTGTCATCCCAGGCGTCGCTGCCGGCGAGATCCGCGGTCCTCAGGTGATGCGCCAGCGCCCGGGCGTCGCGTGGCCGTTTCTCTGGATTCTTGGCCAGGCACGACATCACGATGGCTTCCAGGGCGGGCGGCAGTGGTCGACCGCCGCGTTCGCTCGGGGGGATCGGTTCGCGCTGCACGTGGTCGTTCAACAACTCCATCTGATTCTCGCTGGTGAACACCGCTTGGCCGGTCAGCAACCAATAGGCGACGCAGCCGAGACTGTAAAGATCGCTGCGGCCATCGAGCGGTTGGTCAGTGGCCTGTTCCGGTGACATGGTGGCTGGTGTGCCTTGTACCAGGCCATGTCTGGTCCGCGCCATGTCCTTGGTCGGTTCCTGCATGCGCACGATGCCGAAGTCGAGGATCTTGAGCACATCGACTTCGTCGGCGCGCCGACTGATGAAGAGGTTCTCCGGCTTGATGTCGCGGTGCACCAGGCCGCGGTCGTGGGCTTCCGCCAGGCTGTTGCACGCTTGTACCAGCAGATGGACCACGCGCGCCGGCCCCAGCCGTCCATGTTTCGCCACCAGATCGTAGAGGTCGATACCCTCCAGCAATTCCATCACGTAATAGAACGTGCCGTCATCGGTGATGCCGTAATCGTACAGCTCGATGGTGTTGCGGCTGCGCAGATTGGCGGTGATGCGCGCCTCGGTGGTGAAGCGTTTGCGGATCTCGCCGCGGCGTTCCGCATCATGGCCTTCCATGGTTTCGGCCTTGATCAGCTTGATTGCTGCCGGACACGCGAGCATGCGGTGCTGCGCCAGCCACACCTCGCCCATGCCGCCCTTGCCGAGCAGCTTGACCAGTTGGTACGAGCCGAGGTCGTGCAACGAGGCTTCCGCCTCCTGTGCGCGTGCCCGTGCGTGTGCGGCCTCGTTCCGGCTGCGCGACAGGTGACGGGCGAACCACCACGCCACCGCGGTCGACAAGGCCAGCACCAGCAGGCCGATGAACAGCGACAGGTTCAGGTGCCGATCAGCATCGCCCATCAACGTATCGCGCGGCAACATCATGCCGACGTACCACGTCGGGCCGTTTCCCGGGATCGGACAGGCGCTCACCGCAGCGATCTGTTCGATACCCCCGCCCACCACGCGGAAAGGCTCCTGTGGCTGGTCCTGGCGGGACAGCGTGGGAAGAGCGGTGAAATACGCATTGAGCAGCGGTTGTTTCACATCGGATACCGTGAGCAGGTGGCGTGCACCGGTGGGATCGGCCGGCGGATGCCACGCCTTGGGCAGACCCACCAGCACGCGTTCGGCGGTGAAGAGGAAGCTGCGGCTGCCGAACTGGGTGTCGACCTGCTCCAACACCGCCCCCAGGCTTTCGAGATCGAAATCCACCGCCACCACCCCGACTAACGGCGCGCTGGCGTCCGCGGGATGTGATACCGGTTCGGCGCAGGTGATGCCGGTGAAACCGCTGTTGAAGAACACGCAGGGATCGGTCCACACCCGCCCGCGATTGCGGGTGGCGTCGAGGTAGTAGGGACGCTGACGTGGATCGAAACCGCTATTGTCCTGCTGCCGTTCCGGCGCCAGCGTGCGATCGATGGTGAAACTAGAGACGGTGCGGGGGGTGCTTCCGTCAGGCGCGACGGCGGTGTGGACGTAGGTCCATTCATGGTTGCGGTGCTCGACCGCATGGAAGGCGCCGGCGGGCGTACTGATGCTGACGATCGCCACGCCTGGGCGACCGTGGGCGATCGCCAGCAGGGTGCGCGCGACGGTGGTGTGGTTCTCCAGGTCCGGCTGGCTGCGTGCCCACGCGCGCAAGGCGCTCAGCACCGGCGTGGCCTGCTCCAGGCAATCATCGATCTCGCGACGCGTGCGGTCGGTGCTCTGCGACAAGGCGGTTTCGGCGGTCGCCATGACGCTGCGGTGCAGCGCGAGACGCGTGATCCAACCGACCGCGAGGCCACTGGCGAGCACCAGCAGGGGGATGATCAACATCATCGCCACCGGCGACGACAGACCGGTCGGTGCGCTGGTCGGACCACGGGTCGACGCTGGTTGAGCAGCATCGTTGGCGGTCATCGCGGATCCCGGAAGAGGTGACACGGCGGCACTATCCCCATCGCGCACTCAGGGCAACCGCCCTGCCCCCGGCGTGTGGATGGTGATCCGGCAAGGCGTGCATGATGCACGATTGACGTTGGCGCGTCAGCCCCTCACCTGTCAGCTTGTGATGGATGCCCCTGGCGACCTTGATCTGGTCAATGCTCCCGCTGTCGCTGGCGCTTATGACGAATTGCGTGATCGCGCGCAGGTGCGCCCGCAATGGCAGACGCTCAACGACTACCTGCGGCGCCTGGGCGCACGCGGCATGGGACTGCGTTACGAACAGGCCCGCCGGCTGATCCGCGAGAACGGCGTCACCTACAACGTCTACGGCGACGCCCACGGACTCGACCGGCCATGGCAGCTCGACCCGCTGCCGCTGATGTTGTCGGCCGCGGAGTGGGATGGTCTGGCGCGTGGTATTGCTCAGCGGGCACGACTGGTCGAAACGGTGATTGCGGACGCTTACGGCACGCAACGACTGCTCAAAGAAGGCGGCCTCGATCCGGCGTTGCTCTTCGCCCATCCAGCCTTCCTGCGTGCCTGCCATGGCATCCAGCCACCGGGTGGACGCTGGCTGCATTTCTACGCTGCCGATCTGGTACGTGGCACTGATGGCGCGTGGCGGGTGCTCGCCGACCGTACCCAGGCACCGGCAGGTGCAGGATATGCGTTGGAGAACCGCATCGTCCTCTCACGGGCGCTGTCCGATGGTTATCGCCAATGCGGAGTCCAACGTCTCGCCGGTTTCTTCATCGCCATGCGCCGCACGCTCTCGGTGCTGGCGAGCAGGCTCAAGACCCGCCAGGACAATCCCCGCATCGTGTTGTTGACGCCAGGTCCGTACAACGAGACCTACTTTGAACACGCCTACCTCGCGCGCTACCTGGGCTACACCCTGGTGGAAGGTGGCGATCTGACCGTGCGTGACGATCAGGTGTTTCTCAAGACGCTTGGCGGGTTGCACCGGGTCGACGTGATCCTGCGCCGTCTGGATGACGACTTCTGCGATCCGCTCGAACTGCGCAACGACTCGACGCTCGGGGTCGCTGGCTTGGCCGCGGCGGCCCGTGCCGGCAACGTGGTGATCGCCAACGCGCTGGGTTCGGGCATCGGTGAGAACGCCGCGCTGATGCCGAGCCTGCCGCGGCTCTGCCGCCTGTTGTTCAATGAGGACCTCACACTGCCGGCGGTCGAAACCCTGTGGGGTGGCGACGCGGCCGGGCGTCTGCGCGAGCGCTTCGACGACTTGGTCATCCGTCCCGCTTTTGGCAGCGTGCGCGCGCCGGCACGTCGCGGCGGTGAACTCGATGGCGAGGAACGCGAGCGCATGCTGATGCGCCTGAACACCCTGCCGCACACACTGGTCGGACAGGTCGCGCAAGCGCCGTCGATCACGCCGGTGTGGAGCGAGGGCACCTTCGCCACGCGCTCGCTGGTCCTGCGGGTGTTCGCGGTGGCGAGCGACGATGGCGGTTACTGCGTGATGCCGGGTGGTCTGGCCCGCATCGCCAACGAAAATCAGCCGTGGGCGGTGTCGTTCCAGCGCGGCGGGGGGAGCAAGGACACCTGGGTCCTTGCCGATGGGCCGGTGGCGCCGGTGACGTTGCTGCGGCCATCCGGCGCGCCGGTGGAGTTCAAACGCGGGGGCAGCGATCTGCCCAGCCGGGTGGCCGACAACTTGTACTGGCTCGGCCGTTATGGTGCGCGCGCGGAAGATGCTGCGCGCGTGCTGCGGGCGGCGCTCACGCGTCTGGCCGGTGATCAGGAGGTTGGTACCGATCAGGGTCTCCAGACCGCGCTGCGTGTGCTCAAGCACCAGGGCGTGCTGAGCAAGCCGGCGAGCGATTCCGCGACCCTCGAAGCGCAACTGCTCGACCTGCTCTTCAGCGAAGCCATCTCGTTCAGCCTACGCTCGGTGGTCGGACGCCTGCATTATGCGGCGTTCTCGTCGCGCGACCGTCTGAGCTATGACACCTGGCGCATCATCAACCACCTCGACCAGGACCTCAGTCCCGACGTTAAACCGGAGCGTGCGATCGACGCGCTGCCGCTGCTCGATCGGCTGGTGCTCGATCTCGCTGCGTTCGCCGGCATGACGACCGAGAACACCACGCGTGGCCCTGGATGGCGTTTTCTCGATCTCGGTCGCCGTCTGGAACGTGCGACTTTCACCGCCGAACTGGTGCGCGGAGCACTGGTGCCGCGTGTCGATGAAACCGCACTCGATGCCGTACTCGAAATCGCCGACAGTGCGATCACCTACCGCGCGCGTTACCTGCTGTCGCTCCAGGTGCCGCCAGTGGTCGATCTGCTGCTGTGCGACAGCACCAACCCCAGGTCGATGGCTTTCCAGTTCGAGCGCATCGCCGACCACGTCGCCGCGCTGCCACGTGCGCCGCAAGCCCTGCCGACGCCAGCCGAGCGTCTCGCTCTGGGTGCCTACACCTGGGTGCGCCTGGTTGATCCGCAGGAGCTCAGCCGTGAGGACGAAACCGGCGAACGCTCGCACCTGGCGCATGTGCTCGACCACTTGTCGTCGGACTTGACGTTGCTGTCCGACACCGTGACGACGCAGTATCTCAGTCATGCGACGACCACACGGCAGCCGTCGGTGGGACCGGAGTAAGCCAATGCATTCTGCATTTTGCATTCTGAGTTTTCCCCCAACGCAGCAGAGGCGTGGATGACCAAATACCGCGTCTCCCACACCACCACCTACCGCTACGGCGAACCGGTCACGGTCTCGCACAACGTGCTGCACCTCGCGCCGGCGAACACTCCGCGTCAGCGTGTCGAATCGTTCACCCTCGACATCACACCCGCCCCCGCGGTGCAGCACACCCGTGCTGACTACTTCGGCAACCGCGTCGACTGCTTCACCGTGCAGGATCAGCATCACCAGTTGATCGTGCGCGCCGAATCGGTGCTTGATGTCGAGCCGGCCTTCGCGCTCGACGCCCATGTCACCGGTGCGTGGGAGCAGATGCGCGATCACCTCCATCATCCGCAGGGGGATGACGAGGTCCTGGCCAGCGAGTACCGTTTCGATTCACCGATGGTGCCCACCGGCCCGGAGTACGCCGCCTACGCCGCGGAGTCGTTCACGCCGGGCCGCGCGCTGCTTGATGCCGCGCTCGATCTGGTGCACCGCATCAACACCGGGTTCGTCTACGATCAGAAGGCCACCATGGTGACCACCACGGTGCCGGAGGTGTTCGTCAAACGCCGGGGGGTGTGCCAGGATTTCGCCCACTTCGGCATCGCCTGCCTGCGCTCGCTCGGCTTGGCCGCGCGTTACGTCAGCGGTTATCTCGAGACCCAACCACCGCCAGGCCAGCCCAAGCTTGTCGGCGTCGATGCCTCGCACGCGTGGATGTCCTTGTGGTGCCCTGGGATCGGCTGGATCGGCCTCGACCCGACCAACGACTGCTTGGCCAGCGACCGTCACCTGATCGTCGCAGTGGGACGTGATTTCACCGACATCAGCCCGACCAAAGGGGTGATCCTGGGCGGGGGCACACACGAAGTGCACGCCGTGGTGGATGTGAGCCGGATCTGAACCGGCTGCGCTGCTGGGCGGGATGTTCCCGCATGGAATGGACTTGCAGCAGCGCGTAAACGTATGCCCCGTCGCGCACACCGCGGGTTTCCTGGGCAAACGCACTGTCTGGTTTCCCGCGCTTGGCCAGTCCCTCCAGCAGTGGGCGGCATCGCCGGCCCCAGTCGTTGCCCAGCGTAGTCGAGCAGCGTGTACCAGCCGTCCGCCCATCAGCCACGGAGGCCCCATGTCGTCCACCAGCCGCATCCGCAACCAGGCCCGTCCGGGTTCCGGCACGTCGCGCACTGCGCGCGGCATGTCGTCGCAGACCCAGGTGCCCAAGCGCCGCCGGGCCGATCCGGCGGCACCGACCTACATCGTCGCTGGTGCCGTGGTGGCGATCCTCGGCCTCGGTTTTGCCGTCGGCCTGGCGATCAGTCCTGGCGCGGCCGAACGTGCGCTGGCCCTCAAGATCCTGCCGTGGCTGGTGGCGGTCGGCGGTCTGGCCTTCTCGATCGTCGGCTTCATGCGCCTCGGACCATCACGCCCGACCTGAGGCCCGCTATTCCCAACGGGTCGATCGACCGTCCTACGCCTTCGGTGCCGCCGCCGGTTTGTCGTCGGGATCGCTGAAGTCCGGCCCGTTGAGGATGCCGGCCTGACGGATCTGGTTGGTCAGTTCCTTGCGCACCAACGCGATGCCGTCGAGCAGTTCCTGGCCCTTGGGTGCCACGCCGGTACGCATGAGGTACTTCACCAGCACCTTGTAGCACTGCATGGCGTGTGGGCTGAGCGCCATCTGCACATGCTGCGGTGGCAGCGCCTGCGGCAGGACCTGGAGCAGCAGCGCGGCGAACTCCTGGGTGTTGAGGTCGGTCAGCGGCGCACGGATGGCGCGCACCGACAATTGTTCCAGCAGGGGGCCGAGCTGCCCGGCGAGCTGCTTGAGCTGGGGAGCCAACGTTTCGGCTTCGGGGCTGGCGGCGAAACCCTTCCAATCGATCGGCTGGAGATCGCCGGGCATGCCCTCGTCTTCACCAGCAGGCACCTCCTCCTGGCCATCATCGGCGGGCGGCTCGTCGCTCATGCCGACCGGTGGTGCGGCGGGCGTCGGAGACTTCGCGCCAGGAGCTGGCGGTTTGGTCGGCGCAGCGGATTTCTCCGCTGGTTTCTCGACTACCGGAGCCTTGGGCACCACCAGGGCGTCGACGAACGTCTCCTTCCAGCCGGCCTTCGCCGACTTCACGGACTCCTGGTCGCGGCCGTCGTCCTGCACCGCCTTGCGCAGGCGCTGGAGTTCGAAGCGGTCGCAGAAGCGGTCCTGGTCGATGACCTGTTGGATGAGCTCCGGCGTTCTTTTGTCAGCGAGCACCGCGAGCACCCGGCAGGCATGTTCACCAAGACCGCTGCCGCCGCTCTTGGCGCGGTCGATCTCGGCCTGCACTCGTGCCACCATCGCATCGCCGAGTGCGCCGCTGGCCACACCGCGGGCGGCGAGGCCGGCCAACGCGACGTAGGCGTTCTCGCGCACGTCGAGGCCGCCATCAGTCAGCGCAGCGATGGCTGTCGCCTCCACGCCGTTGCTGCTGGTGGCCAGACGTCCGAGGGCCCAGGCGATCGCCTTGCCAGCGACGCCATCGTGGTCGAGCAGCGTGAGCAGCGGAGCGACCGCGTCCTGCGCGCCGCGTTCGCCGGCGATGATGGCGAGGGCAGCGAGATGCACGCCGCTGGCGCCGGTGAGCGTGGCAGCGAGGCCATCGCTGGTGGCCGCATCAATGCGGTCCGCCAGCAGCTTGCCGTCGGCGATGAGGTCGGTGGCAGTGAGCATGGTGGTATCCGTCGTCTCAGGGGATCAGGGCTTGGTCGGCAGAGCGCAGCCTTCGCGTGCGGCGATCTTGTCCAGCCGGCGTTGATGGCGGGCTTCAAAGGTCGCGCCGAGCCACGTATCGACCATGCGCAATGCAGTGGGCACATCGACGATGCGCGCGCCCAGTGCTAACGCCTGGGCGTTGTTGTGCTCGCGCGCCAGACGGGCAGTGCCTTCGTCATGCACCAGGGCGCAGCGGATGCCCTGGACCTTGTTGGCGACGATGCTGACGCCGATGCCGGTGCCGCACACCAGCACCACGCGTTCATTGCGGCCCGTGGTCAGCGATTTGCACGCGGGGCCGGCGTAATCGGGATAATCGCACGAGGTTTCCGTGGTGGTGCCAAAATCTTCGACCTGATGGCCCGCCTGCTTCAGGTGGGCGATGATCGCGCGGGTGTGGCCGACGGCTGAGTGGTCTCCGGCGACAGCGATGTTCATGGTGAACTCCGTATGGATGAGCGGCGGGATTGAACCGCCACGACGCCACGACGCCACGGGGAAGTCCCGGTGGATGGATCCGATCGCAATGATCCTGCAAGATACTCCCGCCACCGCTCTCATTGTGACGCCGTGGCGTCGTGGCGTCGTGGCGGTTCAAATCAAATCGGGTTAAATGCCGATGGCTGACGGCGCATCGCCATCAGCCATCGGGGCGGTCATCAGGATTGACGACTTAGTGGTTGCAGTCGGGACCGTGGACGTGGCCGGTTTCACCGTGACCCGGGTTCGCAACGAAACGGCCGAGTACCTTGTCGAGCAGCACCTCGAGCGCCTTGGCTTCGCGAATCTCGCTGACCACTTGGTTCACCTGGCCGCTCTTCTGTAATTGATCGGCGATGTCCTGTGGCTTGCGATTGGAACGCATGGCGGCCATCTGGATCTGGCTCTCCAAATCCTCGCGGGTGACCTGCACCTGGTGTTGTTCGGCGACCGCGTCGACGATCAGGTGGCGCTTGAGGCCCTTCTCGACTTCGCTCTTGATCTCCTCGCTGAGCTTGGCCAGTTCATCGGCGCTCTTGCCTTCCTCCTTGGCCTTGGCCAAGCGTTGCTCGAGGTTTTCCTTGAGCGCGTTTTCCAGGAGGCGCGGCGGCAGGTCGACCTGGACCTTGGTCAGCAGGGTTTCGGTGATCTCGTTGATCTGCTTCTGGTGCAGCTCGGTTTCCTTCTGCTGTTTGAGCTGGTCCGACAGCCGCGTCTTCAGCACGGCAAGGCTTTCGACGCCGAGGCGGGTGGCGAGCGCTTCATCGGCCACCGCGGCGCGCTGGCGCTGCCCGGTCTGAATGGTGACGCTGATCTTGGCTTCCTTCTCTGCGGCGTCCTTCGGGCTGAAGGTCTTGGGCAGGGTGGTGGTGAACTCCAGCGTGTCGCCGACCTTCTTGCCGTCGAAGAGCTTGATCACGTCCTCGGGCTTGGTGCCGAGCAGGCTGTAGCCGCCAACCAGGTGGTGGAAGTCGTGCAGCTTGCGCACTTCCTTGCCGTCGACGGTCACTGTACCGGTAAGAGTCACACCATCGTCGGCGATGATGATCTCGTTCGCTTCGAGCGCGCCCTGGGTGCCAGCGCGCTTGCACAGGTTGTCGAGCGCGGCCTGGACGTCGGCCTCGGCGATCGTGACCTCGTCCTTGGTCACGGTGATGGCCGAAGGTTCGGGCAGGGTGATGGTGGGCTTCACATCGAAGCTGACCACCACCTCCAGGCCCTTCTCGGACTTGAGCGACTCGTTGGTGATCGGGCCGATGGGTTTGAGGCTGTGCTGCTTGAGCGCCTGGTTGAAGCCCTCGTCGGCGAGTTCCTCACGCGCCTGCTGCACCGCAGCGTTGCCGTAACGCTTGGCCACCACCGATTGCGAGGACTTGCCTGGGCGGAAGCCGTCGAGCTTCACCTGACCGCTGAGCTTCTTGAGCACGGCAGCCTGACGGCTGGCGACTTCGGCTTCGGAATAGGTGACGGTGACCTGCTTACGGAGGGTACCGGCGTCATTGATGGTGGCCTGCATGGGGGGCTCGCTGCTGTTCAGGCGCTCGGGGGCGGCGCACAATTGGGTGGTGAAAAATGGGCCGGCAGCATGTGGGAATGAGCCGGCGGGGCAAAGGGTTCTTCTGGGCGGGTCGGGTAGCCAGAGGGGGCTGGGACCTCCACCCTCATGACGCCAAGTAGGCAGGAAATGCAGACGTGGCCACAGAGACGCAGAGTCGCGGAGGGCAAGAGTGGTCGGTTGTCGGGTTCCGCTCTGCGCAGGTGCGTCTCTGCGGCGCAATCCTGAAGTCCTTGGAGCCGTCGATGTCTGCTGCGTGTTCAGGTCGCCACGAAGGCGTCGATCACCGCGTGCGGGTCGCCCGCTGCCAACACCGCTTCCATCACCTTGGTGTTGTTCAACCGGGCGGCGATGCCGGCCAGGACCTTGAGATAGGTCGGGCGATCGTCTGGCGGTGCCGCCATCATCACCAGCAGGCGCACCGGCTGACCGTCCTTGGCGGCGAAGTCGACGCCATAGGGGCAGCGCGCGATCGCCAGGGCGAACTCGCGGATGCTGGGATGTTGCGCGTGCGGGATGGCGATGCCGCCACCGATGCCGGTGCTGGTCACGTCCTCGCGATCGTAGAGCGCTTTCAGCCAGCCACGGTGGTCGCCGATCGCCGGGTGGGTGGCGAAGCTGCGCGCGACGGCGACCAGGATCTCACGTTTGCTCAGCATCCCGGACAGGGTCACCACCCGTGTCGGATCGAGGAATGGCCGCAGGTCTGGAAAGGCGCGGAACACGGTTCCGGCTCAGCGAGCCTCAAACTCGTTCAGCAGATCCACCAGTGGCTGGGCGGCCGTCACTTGGTGGAGGAACTCGCAAAAATGTTCCTTGCGGATCTGGCTGGCGAAACTCTTCATCAGGGTCAGATGCTGTTCCTTCATATCTGGTGGGGTCAGCAGCAGGAACACGCTGTGCACCGCCTCGCCATCGAGGCTGTCGAAATCGATGCCGGGGGTACTGCTCCCGTACGAGCAGACGATCTCCTTCACATGCGGCGTGCGGCAGTGGGGGATGGCGATGCCGTGACCGATGCCGGTGGAACCGATCGCTTCGCGCGCCATCGCGCCTTCGACGATCTCGCCAGCTTTGTCGGCAGTGAACTTCTTGGCCGTGGCCAAGCTCTGCACCAGGGTGCTGATGACCTGCCGCTTGTCTGCCTCGTTGGGCAGCACGGTGAAGGCCTTGGCGACGATCACCTGGGACATGCGGGTAGCGGTCATGGATTATTCTGGCTCATACGTCGTGGCCGTGGCCTTTCTCTAGGATGGGCCGGAGCTTAGAAGTCGCGCAGGAACGCGTCAACGGCTGATGAAAATGGTGCGGTCGATGCAAGGCATTGTGAAGATCGCAGTTTGTTACGAACGGCACGACTTTTTCTGCCATCTGACGGTAAGCGGTCGCTGTCAAAGTGGTTGGGATGGTGCTTTGGGCGTAAGCAACTACTCAGGCGGGGATCCATAGCCTCGCGATGGGTCGGGAACCGGGTGGCGGTGGGCGGATGCGATGGCGTAGCCATTCGCCCACGGGAGAGGCGGCGCAGCCGACGAGCCGGAGCCATGACCAAGCCCGTGGCGGCAGGACCACGGGGACGAAACGGCTGAGCAAATACCCTGGGGGTTGTGTTGCCACCTGGCGCGCCAACCGTCTCAGATCGCGATGAGCATCATCACCTCGCCCGACAATCCGCTGGTCAAACGCCTGCGGCGACTGCACGAGGTCCGTCATCGCCGGGCTGATGGCGCCTTTCTGGTCGAGGGCGCACGTGCGATCGCGGCGTTCCTGGGGCGTGGTTGGCAACCGCTCGACTTGGTGTTGGCGCAGGAACTGGAACCGCCGCCGGAGTGGGCCGGCCGTCCGGTGACGCGCGCTGCAGCGCAGGTGCTGGCCAAATTATCGCAAGCGAGCACGCCATCTGGTTACCTCGCCGCCTTCGCTTTGCCCGCTACTGCGGCGCTCGATCCGTCCGCGGGTGGGCTGGTCCTGCATGGTATCAGCGATCCAGGCAACCTCGGCACGCTCATCCGCTGCGCAGCGGCGTTCGCTATCCGTCAGGTGGTGCTGATCGGTGGCTCCGATCCCTTCGCCCACAAGGTGGTGCAAGCGAGTGCCGGTGAACTGGTGATGATCGACCTGCAGCGCTACGACGCGGAAACGGGCTTGGGTGTGCTCGCTGGCGGCGCGCCGTGTTGTGCTCTGGTGGTACGCGGGGGTGACGACCCGCGTGATTTGCCGGTGCGACCGCGTTGGCTGGTGGTCGGTTCCGAGGCGCACGGCCTGGACCAGGCCGCTCTCGGCGCGTGTGTCGAACGCGTGACCCTGCCGATGCCCGGAGGCACCGAGAGTCTCAATGCAGCGATGGCCGGCGCGATCGCGTGTTACGCGCTGTTCGCTGCGCACCGCCGGTGAACGGTCCTTTCCCTCTGCCGTAGAGTCTGGCAGGCGGCACACTCCGCGGCATGCGGATGAGGACGGTCGGACGATGAACGGGCCAGCAAGACTCGATGCTGAGCGGCGCGCCCGGCTGGTGGCGGATCTCGGCGAGCGCGCCCGTCTGCTGCGCTTGCCGGATGAACTGATCGCCAAGGCGCTGGTGCGTTGCCTGGCACGTGGCGATGGTCGATCGCAGGGGCATGCCGGCGGCCCGCCAGGGAACACCGCGCCCGTCAGCGACCTGTCGGCGGCGTTTCCCATCGCCACGGAGCCCTCTTCTTCGAACACGCCGCCGATGCCGATGCCAGTGCCGACGCCGATGTCGATGTCAGCGCCGACGCCAGTGCCGACCCAGGTTGCAACCGCACTGACGGAATTGGGTGAGGCATCTGCGCCTTCGGCGATGACGGTGGTCGATCGTCCGGTCACCGCGGTTCCGGGGTCTTCCGATCCCGCCTTCCATGACGCGCTGACCCCGCGTTCGCTGGCGCGCCTGACCGACGAGAGCGGGCAGTGGGATGCCCTGACCGAAGGCACCATCATCGCCGGTTACCGCATCGAATCCGCGCTCGGCGCCGGTGCGATGGGACAGGTCTACCGCGCGACCCAACTGTCGATGAACCGCGTGGTGGCCTTCAAGGTGCTGGCACCGAAATTGTCGGCCAACCGCAAGTTCCGCGAACGTTTCGTGCGCGAGGCCCGTGCCGCCGGCCGCTTGCATCATCCCAATCTCATCGCCGTGCATGATGTCGGTGAAGCCGATGGACTGATGTTCTTCAGCATGGAGCTGGTCGACGGCACCACTGTTGCCGAACTGCTGCGTCGGCACGGCCGCATCCCCGAGATGCGCGCCTTGGAGATCTGCCGTCAGGCGTTGGAGGCGCTGAAGTTCGCGCACAGCAACGGCGTGGTCCATCGCGACATCAAACCCGACAACCTGATGGTGACCAAGGTCGGCATGGTCAAGGTCGCTGACCTCGGGCTGGCACGCGCCGAGGATGCAGAAGACGCCTCGATCACCGCCACCAACGTCGGCCAGGTGATGGGTACGCCGCATTACATGGCACCGGAGCAGGGCCGTGACGCGCATGGCGTGGACCACCGTGCCGATCTCTATGCCGTCGGCGCCACGCTCTTCCATCTGGTTTGCGGACACACCCCGTTCACCGGCGATTCGGCGATGGAAGTGCTGATGCGCTCCGCCAGTCAGCCACTCAAGTTTCCTGAGCCGGGGCCGAGTCCGGCGGTACGCGTGCTCATTAGCCGGTTGATGGAGAAGGAACCCGCCGACCGTCCGCAGTCCGCCGCCGAAGCCATCGAGATGGTGTCGAAACTGCGGCGCAAACAGGTCGACGATGACCCCGAATCCGCGCCCAGCGCCGCCGAAGCGGTGGTGCGTGCCCGTCGTCGCCGTCTGCGCCGCACCATGCGCAAGGTTTCGTGGTACGCCTTCGGCCTGAGCTTGGTGGTGGTCGCCATCGTGGTGGTGCTGGGCATCTCCGGTGGGTGGCAGTGGAGCAGCACGCAGGACGAGGTGGCGAAACTGACGAAAGCAAACCGCTACCGCGATGCCGTGGTGCTGCTTGATCGTCAGCAGCCCGGTGTCACCGCGCCGGCGCGTGAGATCACGCGCATCCGTGCCGAGGTCGAACGGGCGTGGGATTCCTGGGCCTACCTCCAGGTCCAGAACATCTTCAAGACCGTCGCCGAGCATCTCGGACAACGACGTCTGGCCGATGCTTACACCGCGTTGCAAAGCATCAGCGATAACCTCAAGAGCCCAGGCGTGCGGCTGGATTACGACAGCTACCAGCGCAAATGGGAGGAAGCGATGCTCGCCGAGGAGGCGAGTACGGCCAAACCACCCGATGACACCCGTGTGCGTGAATTGTGGCCGCAGGAATACGTCAATCACTTGGGTGCCGATCTGCTGCATACCGTCACTTGGCGTCCGCCAACCAATGTCGTGATGTCGGAGAACACCGTACGTTTGACCAGCACCGGCAATGCGCGCTGCGATGTCTCGGCCTCCGCCAGCGGACGTGCGCTGCGTTTCAACGTGCGTTTCCCCGACAAAGATCACGGCACGGATCAGTGGGCGCTGCCTTTCCCCGATGGCCATACGCTGGTGGTCGGTCGTGGCGGCATCACCCTCACCGGTGTCGGCGAGCCGCGCGTATTGGCCAAGGAATCCGATCAATACGCCTTCGCCTTGCAGTTCGATCGCGACGCGGTCGAGATCCAGCCGCCGGGCGTGAACCGCTGGCTGCCGATCGCCAAACCGACGAAGGACTGGGTGATGTCCTGGGATGTCGGCCCCAACCGCTCAATCGACATCCGCCTGCGCGTCATTCCGGTACGGGTGCGGAAGTAGTCACGAGCTTCGAACTGCGAGTCAGATCCAGATCGAGCGTCGTACGCGACGCTCGTGACTACATCCGCTCGGGGTGTTCCAACAAGTCGGCGACCCGCATCAGCAGCCGCGCTGCCGCGCCGCCATCGGCGATGCGGTGGTCGAAGGTCAGCGTCAGTTCGGCTTCCCGCGCGCGGTCCCAGCGTTTCTCCGCCGGGTTCCAGTCGGGCACATAGCGCACCGCGCCGATGCCAAGGATCATCGAGTGGTCCGGCTGCGGGATCGCCGTCGCCCAGGTCAGGCCGAAGGTGCCATAGTTGGTGATCGTCGAGACCGCGCCGCCGATGTCGCCGACGCGGCCCTTGCGCGCGTTGTCCACTGCCTGATCGACCGCGGCGGTGAGTTTCGCCAGATCAAGTTGGTCGACGTGGCGGATGACTGGCGTCAGGACGCCGTCATCGACCTCCACCGCGACACCAAGGTCCATCGACGTCGGCCGCGTGATGCGGCTGCCGACCACGCGGTGGACCATGCGATCGTCGTCCTTGAGCGCGAGTGCCAGCGCACGCAGGCAGTAGACCGTTGCACTCGGACGGCCTTCGACCACCCGGCGGTGCGTCAGCAACCGATCGATACGCACTGGGCGCGCGACCGTGGCCAGCGGACGACCCCATGAACGCAGCATGCTCGACGCGACGGCCTGTCGCATCGGGCTCATCGGACTGCCTTCGCTGAGGTAGCGATCGACGTCTTCAGCGGTGACCCGACCGCCTTCACCGGTGCCGTGAATCGCTGCGAGATCGGCGGGCAGCAGGCCGTTCTCATCCAGGCGGGTGCGTACCCGTGGGCTGTAGAACGACGCGCCGGTGGGGCGGGTGGTGTGGCGCTTGGTCGCGGGACGCGGCACGGGCGTGGCGGCGCGCGGCGCTGATGGCGGCGCATCGCTGGCGGTCTGGCCGGCGGGCACGTCGGCGCCCTCGACTTCGAGCCATGCGATCACGCCACCGACCGGCACCAACGTCCCGGGCTCAGCGACGTGTTCGACCAGCACGCCCTTCGCCGGGGCGGCGACGGTGAGCACGCTCTTCTCGGTCTGGACCTCGACCAGTTCCTGTTCCGCATTCACCGCGGTGCCGGGGGCGACCAACCAGGCCATGACCGTGGCTTCAGCGGCGGATTCACCGAATTGCGGGAGTTTGACCGGGAGTCGCATCAGTACCTCACGGTGTCGAGCACGGCGGCGACAACGTCGTCAGCGTGGGGACGGTGGGCGGCATAAAGATCGGGCTGCACCGGGATCGGTGTGTCCTGCGCGCAGATGCGTCGCGGCGGCGCGTCGAGCAGGTGGAAGGCTTCGCTGGAGATGACCGACACCACTTCGGCCGCGATGCCGCCAAAGGGCCAGGCCTCTGTCGCGACCACCACGCGTCCGGTCTTGGCCGCGGATTCGAGGATGGTCGCGGTGTCGAGCGGACGCAGGCAGCGCAGATCGACCACCTCAACCGACACGCCGTGTTCCTGTTCGAGTTTGCCGGCTGCCGACAGGCATTCGTGCAGCATGCCGCTGTAGCTGATCACCGTGCAGTCGGTGCCGGCACGGCGCACCACCGCGGAGCCCATCGGCAAGTGTTCGGCCTGCGCCGGATCACCGGTCTCTTTCAAATGGCTGTAGAGATATTTGTGCTCGCAGAAGATCACCGGGTCGTTGCAGGCGATGGCGTCCTTGAGCATCCAGTACGCATCGGGCACGGTAGCGGGCGAGACCACGATCAGGCCAGGGTGGTGCGATATCCATGCTTCTGGCATCTGGCAGTGGAACGGTCCGGAACCACGTGTGCCACCGACCGGCAGGCGCGCGACCAGCGGACACGAACGACCGGTGCGCCAGAAGGTGGTCGCCGCATGGTTGACCAGTTGATTGAAACCGATGGAGGCGAAGTCGGCGAACTGATACTCGATCACCGGGCGCATGCCGTCGACCGCGGCGCCGACCGCGACGCCGGCGATGGCATCCTCACTGATCGGCGCGTTGAGCACGCGGCCGGGGAAACGCTCGCTCAGTCCCTTGGTCGCTTTGAAGGCGCCGCCGAACTGGCCAGCGACGTCCTGGCCGTAGATGAACACGCGGGGATCCTGCTCCAGGCATTCACCGAGCGCCCGCCGGATAGCCTCGACGTAGCTGGTGGTCATGGCGTGGCTCCGCTGTTTCCGCTGTTTCCGCTGTTTCCGCTGTTTCCGCTTCCGCTGCGGAAGGCGGTCAGATCGGTCGAGCTCCAGGCAGTCCAATCCTCGTCGTTGGGATCGGGTGCCGGTTCGTTGCGGATGCGCTCATAGGCCTGCGTGATCTCCTCCTTCACCGCGCTCCACAGGGCGTCGACGCCGGCCTGATCGATCACGCCATCGGTGATCATCTTCTTCGGCGCGACCTCCAGGCAGTCGGGGAAACGCGCGCGCAGGTCCGCCGGGACATAGCTGGCGTCATCGTGGGTGCCGTGGCCTTGCAGGCGCATGAGGGTGGCGACCACCATCTGTGGACCCTCATCGTTGCGCGCGCGGGCGATGGCGTCGCCAACCGCCCACAAACATTCCTCGGCATCGGTGCCATCGATCGAGATGCCGCGCATGCCATAGGCTTCGGCGCGGCTGACCAGATCCTTGCAGGCGAATGAACGGTCGTTGAAGGTCGAGTACGACACCTGGTTGTTGGCCACCACCAGCACCATCGGCAATTTCTCCACCGCCATGACGTTGATGCCTTCATGGGCGGCGCCGGTGGCCATGCCGCCATCACCAAGACAGGTCACGCCGACGGTGCGCGCGCTCTTCGGCTCACCGCGCAGGCGTCGCGCCAGCAATGTTCCGCACACTGCCGCCACCATCGCGCCAAGGTGGCTGATCATTGGCAACTGGCCCCTGGTCGGGTCGCCCCGATGGATGTTGCCGTCACGCCCACGCATCGGTCCGGTGCGTTTGCCCAGGTAGGTGCGGAAGGAATCCTCGAACGATTCGCCGAACGATAGGCGTCCGGCGGTGTCGCGGATGAGTGGCGCAAACACATCGCCGGGTGTTCCTGTGATCGGACGCTTGAGAAACATCCCGATCGCCGCCGAGAGCGCTTCTTGGCCGTGGCCGGTGAAGACGTTGCCGTGCACCAGCGAAGAACGGTAGAGCGCTATAAGACGATCATCGAGGCCACGGCCACGCATCATCCAACGCAGGTGTTCAAGTCGTTGCGCGGGCGAGGCGAAACGCTTCTTCGCCTCAAGGATGGCGAGCGCTTCATTGATTGGACGCGGGTGCGTGCTCATGCGCGCCCCCAGGTCTGGGGGGCAGCGCCGCAGGCGCGTTCACGGGGGGAGGAATCCCCCCGTTCAACCGACCTGGCGACGGCGAAGCCGTCGGTGAGCCGCAGGCGAACGGGTGCGCTCATGCGCGCCCCCAGGTCAAGTACAGCGCACCCCAGGTGAGGCCGCCACCAAAGGCGACGAGCAGCACGCGTGAACCGTTCTTCAGCCGGCCATCGGCGAAGGCATCCGCGAGCGCGAGGGGGATGGTACCGGCGGTGGTGTTGGCCACGCGCTCGATGTTCACCACCACCTTGTCCATCGGCACCCCCAGGCGCGTGGCCGTGGGTTCGATGATGCGTAGGTTGGCCTGGTGCGGCACCAGCAGATCAATGTCGGCCTTGGTCAGGCTGAGACGCCCCAGCAGCGAAACGCACACTTCGCTCATGCGCCGTACCGCCGCGGTGAAGACCGTGCGACCGTTCTGCTTGACGAACTGGTCGCCGCGGGCGAGGGCCTCTGGCGTGGGGATCTCGGCCGATCCTGAACACGGGATCGACAGATCGGCTGCGCCTGCGCCATCGCTGTGCAGTTCAAAACCGATGATGCCTGGGCCGTCGGCAGGACCGGCTTCGACCAGCACGGCACCGCAGCCATCACCGAAGAGGATACAGGTGTTGCGATCGCGGTAGTCGATCAGCGTCGACATGATATCGCCACCGACCACCAGCATGCGTTTGGCGTGGCCGCTTTCGATGAACGCCGCCGCAGTCGAAAGCGCCGCGACGAAGCCGTTACAGGCGTTCAGCAAATCGTAGGCGAAGGCCTTGCTCGCGCCGAGCTGGTGTTGCAGCAGATTGGCGGTGGTCGGCATCACATGGTCGCCGGAGATCGTCGCGACGATGATGCCATCGAGGGTATCGGCGCTGACCCCGGCACGTTCCAGGCATTGTCTGGCGGCGGGCAGGGCGAGCGCCGACAGTCCGGTGCCGGGTTCGGCGATACGACGTTCACGGATGCCGGTGCGCGAGACGATCCACTCGTCGTTGGTCTCGACCATGCGTTCCAAATCGGCATTGGTCAGCCGGCGCTCAGGGAGGGCGGAACCGACCGCCACGCACTGGGCACGGAACGCTGCGGGCATCGACGGGTCTCCTCCGAAAGGGCCCTCTGGCCCGAAGGCTCGGGAGTCTAGGATGGGTGGTGGAATAGCAATCCGGCCTCCCTGGATTTTTCATGTAGACGCCTGTGCCGCAGAATGTTTGCCTGCTGGCGGAGGCGCGATGGGGGGATTGAATGCCGCGATGCCCGACGTCACCTCCGTGCGCCGGCCGCGCCGGTGGTGGCGGGTCGTGCGTCGTCTCTGCCTGGTGCTGCTCATCCTGGTGGTCATTGCGTACGTCTTCGCTCCGACGTTGGCGCTGTGGTTCGTCGCCGATCGCCTGCCATGGAGCGCCAGCTTCCTCCATGGCGAGGTGGTGGTGCAGCAGGCGGCGACCGCGCCGATCACCGCCGATGCGCCCGAGGTGCAGATCGTCGGCAGCGCGGCAGCCGTGCGCGCCCTCGGCGCGGCGGCGGGTGGACGCTGGATACCCCCTGGGCTGGTGCGGAGCGGACAACATGTCATCGGCGAGGTGACCCTGCCAATCCTGCGACCGGAACCGTTGCGGTGGCAGGTGCTGGTGGCCGGATCCGAGCCGACTCTGCTGGCGGCGCTTCGCGTGCCGCATCTCGATCTGACGAGCTTCCTGCGCCTCAATGGGCAGACCGTGCTGACCATCGGCGACACGCCGATCATGCGCTGCATCTACATCGTCGACTGGGGACGCATCACCGACGATGACGAACCGGGCCAGTCACCGCTGGTGCGGCGGCAGCAGGTCGTCGCCCGCGGCAGCATCCTGCTGATCGCCGGGCAGGCGCAGCGGGTACTGAAAGTCGAGCGCTTGGCCGGACACGCCTGGACGACCTTTGTGCCGGACCCGGACGGCTACCGCGTGCAGATGCGGGTGGCGATCGAGGAGGCCGATGCCGATCCGATCACCCTGCCGGTGATCGGTGACGCCCGTCCGATGTTGATGAAACAGTTGGAAAATGCCGCCAACGAGGGGCTGAACAAAGGATTGGAGGACGTGGTCCTGCCGCCGTGGTTCCCACTCGATCTGCGGATTGACGCGACCGTGGAATGACCACCGCGTGACAACGGTGGCGGGAGAATTCCCAGCGCACCGGTGAACCGGCTTGAAAACCACGGCTGCGCCCAACGATCCCGGCCCCCGGAGTCGTCCATGACCGTTCGCGTCCGCATCGCTCCTTCGCCCACCGGTGATCCCCATGTCGGCACCGCCTACATCGGCTTGATCAACTACGCCTTCGCCAAGAAGAACGGCGGCAAGTTCGTGCTGCGCATCGAAGACACCGACCAAACCCGTTGCACGCCGGAGTCGGCCAAGGCGATCTACGACAGCCTCAAGTGGCTCGGCCTCTGCTATGACGAAGGTCCCATGCATGACGGTATGGGAGGCGGCGATCGTGGCCCCTACATCCAGAGCGAGCGGGTGAAGGCCGGCATCTATCAGAAATTTGCCGACAAGCTGCTGGAACAGGGCGACGCCTATTACTGCTTCTGCACCGCGCGCGACCTCGATGCGATGCGCAAGCGTCAGCAGGCCAACAACGAGCCGATCATGTACAACCGCCGCTGCCGCGGTGGATCGTTGGCCGAAGCACGCGAGCGTGCGGCCAAGGGTGAGGCTTTCGTCATCCGCATGAAGACGCCGCTCGAAGGCGAGTTCGTCTACAAGGACCGCCTGCGCAAACAGCCGACAGTAAAGGGCTGGAAGGAGATCGACGACCAAGTGCTGCTGAAAAGCGACGGCTGGCCGACGTACCACCTCGCCGCCGTGGTCGACGACCACCTGATGGGCATCACCCACGTCATCCGTGCAGAAGAATGGCTCAACTCGCTGCCCAAGCACATCTGGCTGAACGAGCATCTCGGTTTCACCGCGCCGGAATACGTCCACGTCGGTCTGCTGCGCAACGCTGACAAGTCGAAGATCAGCAAACGTAAGAACCCCACATCATTGCTCTGGTATCAGAAGCAGGGTTACCTGCCCGAGGCTCTGCTGAACTTCCTGGCGCTGCTTGGTCATTCGCATCCAGACGGCCAGGAGAAGTTCACCCTCGCCGAGATGTGTTCGTTCTTCGATCTCGACCGCATCAACGTCGCCGGTCCGGTGTTCGACATGGCGAAACTGCGCCATCTGCAGGGTCAGTACTTCCGCGACCTGTCGCCCGAACGCATGAAGGCAGAAGTCTACCGAGCGATCGATTCCAAGTTCGACGCTCTGCTGCCGCTGGTGAAAGAGCGCATGGTCTTCGGCGGCGACTTCGTCTGGCAGAGCGAACCGTTCTATGCCGACAGCGTCACGCTGCACGCCGAGGACCTGTTGCCCAAGGGCCTCGACAAAACACAGGCCAAACACCTGCTGGAAGAAACCCAGCAAGCGTTCAAACGCTACGTCGCCGGCGACGGCGCGGTGTGGGATGCGCCGAGCCTGGAAGCCTTCGTGCGCAAGTTCATCGAGGATCGCACCGCCCCAGGCGCACTTCCAGACGCCACGCCCGAGGTCCAGTCCGAAGCCGCGCTGTGGTCGCCGAAGTCGCTGTTCATGCTCCTGCGGGTCGCCGCCACCGGCAAACGCGAGAGCCCGCCGCTGTTCGATACCTTGGCGCAGATCGGCCAAGCGAAGGTCATCGAACGCCTGGGCTTGGCGCAGCAAAAACTGCGCTGATCGGGAGGGGTGCTGTTGGTGGCACGGGCGTCCCGCCAATGGTGGAAAGCTAAGGCCAACAACCGCAGATTTTTTTGCCACGAAGGCACGAAGACACGAAGACACGAAGGTGACAAGGGGGAAGAGCCCTTTTCTTTACACTTCGTGTCTTCGTGCCTTTGTGGCGGAATATCCGTTTCGTTAGCTTTCCAGCATTGGCGTCTCGCCCGTGATCTTGAAGTTCTGATCACGGGCGAGATGCCCGTGCCACCAAACGCCCATCCGTACCATCGCTGTTCGGGTCTGCGCATGGTCCGAGACGTGGAGGTTGCTCACTGGCGTTTGGTGATACATTGTGACTACGGAGTCCCGCCATGGTCAAGACCCTCACCAAGCACGGCAACAGCTACGCGCTCATCATCGACAAGCCGATCCTTGATCTGCTGAAGATCGATGCGGAAACTTCGTTGGAGGTCTCGACGGACGGCAAATCGCTCCTGGTGACGCCAGTGGCCGATCCCGCCCGGCGCAAACGCTTCGAGGCGGCATTGGAAAGCATCAACAAGCGCTATGCGAAGGCGTTCAAGCGTTTGGCGAATTGAGCCATGGATCCGATCTTCCTGAGTGAGGAGGAGGTCCACGTGATCCACCTCGATCAGCTTGAGCGGTATGGGGGCAGTGCTGGTCTCCGGGACGCAGGGCTGCTGCGCTCAGCGCTGTCACAGCCGAGTGCGTCCTTCGGCGGCAAATGGTTGCACTCGGATCTCTACGAGATGGCGTCCGCTTACCTGTTCAGTCTGGCGATGAATCACCCGTTCATCGATGGCAACAAACGGGTGGGTGGGATGGCGGCATTGGCGTTCCTGGAAATCAACGGTGTCTTCATCGATGTTGATGCGGATGCCTATGCCGATCTCGTGCTTGCGGTTGCTGCGGGCAAGGCGTCGCGGGATCCGCGCCCACAGCCGTCCACTCGACGACGGCTTAGCGCCTCAGTCCCGCAACCGCTTGAGGAACTCTTCCAGTCCGATTTCCGTCGATCCATTGGACGGCGTGAAGCGCATGCGATCGGGGCTGATCGCGGGTACTGCGTCGAGCTGACGTAAACGCACCGTGTAGCTGGTGGGGTCGCCGGGCACGGTCAGTTGCATCTGGGTCGGGCGCTGCAGGTGGGCGAAGGCCTTGTAGCGGAAGTAGTCGAGGCGCACCGCCGGTTTGCCTGGCTCATCGAAGTAGGTCTTGGATTTCACCGTGTCGTCGGGGTTGATGTCGACGCCGACCAGCAGACCGGTGACGTGGTCTTTGGCTTCGACTTTGCCATCGCCGCCCTTGGTCACGCCGCGATCTGGTACCGGGCCGGACTTGGCCTCCTGCACTAGCAGCGACAGGTAGGTGAGGAACGGTGGGCCGATGACCTTGCGCTCCTGGTCGAAGACGTGGATGTCGCGCAGGTTGCCGCGCACGACCTCCTTGCTGCGCACCAGTTCGAGCACGAAGTCGCCGTTCTTCTGCACCAGCGCGTCGATGAAGTCGACGTTGAGCTTTGAGCACTTCAGCCGGATGCGGCCGTCCTCTGGGCACCACAGGCTGATCTCGAAGAGGATCGAGTCACCATCGGTCGGCTTCACCAGGATCATCAGGTCGGCGGTGATGGTCGGGGCCTGCTGATGGAAGGTCAGCAGTTCCTGCACCCACAACAATCCCGGCTTGATGAGTGGCGGCGATTGTGCCTGGGTTGGTTCGGTGTCTTTTGCCACGGGCGGTTGTTCTTCGGCCAGCGGTCGGTTGGACTGATCACGTGGATCGCCGCACGCCACCAGGGTCAACAGCAGCAGACCGAGTCCTACGAGACCCCGGACCCCGGACCCCGGACTCCGGACGTTCCCGCAGAGTCCTACGAGACCCCGGATCCCGGACCCCGGACTCCGGACGTTCCCGCTCACACCAGCTCCGCCTGCAGATCGTAACCCTTGGCGCCGGTGATGCGCACCGTCGCCCAATCGCCGACCGCGAGGCCTTCGCCACTGACCAGCGTCGCGCCGTCGACCTCGCTCGCTTGGCCGTAATGGCGCGTGGCGAACTCGCCGAAGTCGCGCTGGGTGTCGACCAGGACCTTGAACTCCTTGCCGATCCAGCGTTTCAGCTTCGCACGATGCAGCTTCTTCTGCTGCGACATGAACGCGTGGTGGCGTTCCTTGATGACCTCGGCGTCGACCTTGAGCTTCATCTTCTCGGCGGTGGTGCCGTCTTCATCGCTGTACTGGAAGCAGCCGACCGAGTCGAACTTTTGTTCCTTGGCGAAGTCGAGCAGCCCGGCGAAGTCTTCGTCGCGTTCCCCTGGGAAGCCGACGATGAAACTGGTGCGCAGCACCACGTCTGGCATGGCCGCACGGATGCGGTCCAGACGATCGGTGATCTGCTCGCGGGTGGTGCGCCGGCCCATCGCGGCCAGCGTGCGGTTGGCGCCGTGCTGGATCGGCATGTCGACGTACTTCACCACGTTCGGAGTTTCGGCCATGGCGGCGATCAGCTCCTCGGTGAAGTCGTTGGGGTAGCAGTAGTGTAAGCGCAGCCACGAATCGGGCGCGGCCTTGGCGATGGCGCGCACCAACTGCGGCAGGCGCTTCTCGCCGTAGAGGTCCTGGCCGTAGTAGTCGAGGTGCTGCGAGATCAGGTTGATCTCCTTCACCCCGCGCTTGGCCAATTCCTTGGCCTGCTTGAGCAGGTCTTCCTGCGGTCGCGACTTGTGCTTGCCACGAAACAGCGGGATGGCGCAGAAGTTGCAGGTGTTGTCGCAGCCTTCGGCGATCTTCAGGAAGGCGAAGTGCGGGGGGGTGAGCTGGCTGCGCTGGTCGTGGCGCAAGCGGTGCTCGGGGATGCCCGTGAAGTGCTTCTTCACCACCGCCGGGAAGCGGTCGTAGTCCTTGAAGGTCACCCACTGGTCGACTTCGGGGATGTCAGCCTGCAACTCCGTCAGGTAGCGCTCGGTCAGGCAGCCAGCGACGAACAGCTTGGCGCCTTCCTTGCGGCCCTCCGCAGCGGCCAGGATGTGCCCGATCGACTCCTGCTTGGCCCCTTCGATGAAGCCGCAGGTGTTGATTAGCACCAGGTCGGCGGTCGCCAGGTCCTTGGTCAGGCCGAAGTCGACCGATTTGAGGGCGGTGACGAGGTCTTCGCTGTCGGCGAGGTTCTTCGAACAGCCGAGGCTGATGAGTGCGGCGGTACGGCTGGGCATGGGGCGCGGAGCATCGGTTGTCTCGTGGATAAGCAAAGCGGGTCTGCCCAGGCGCTCTACCACCCGGTTTCGCGCTCTCCCGATGGCAGATTCAGGGTCTTTCTCCGTAGGGTCCCACCGCCACCGCCACCCGGCGCCCGCCACTGTGGGAGGTGATCGGTCTCGGCCTGAGCGGTTACCGGAACATCAAATGCTGTATGGCGCAGCTTGACGATCGTTGCAGCCACGGCTCTACTCCGCGCCCGTTAGGAGGTCGCGTGTCGCCGAAAGAGGTCCCCGGATTGGTCGTACGCATGGCTACCGTGGACGACGCGGTGACGCTCAATGCGATGATCGCGGACTTCGCCGCCTTCGAACGCCTGCCCAACAATTCGACGGTCGAGACCCTGCAGGCGGAACTCAGCAGCAAGGACCGGGTGATCGAGACGGTGCTCGCCTTCCTCGACGGCCAGCCGGTCGGCATGGCGGTGTTCTTCCAGAGCTATTCGACCTTCGCAGCCAAACGCGGCCTTTATCTGGAAGATATTTACGTCAAAGAAGAGTTCCGGAACCGCGGCATTGCCACCGGCCTGCTGCGCTTCCTGGCCAAGACCGCGGTCGAGCGCCAATACGGTCGTGTCGACTTCACCGTGCTGTTGTGGAACACCGTGGCGATCGAGTTCTTCGAGACCCTGGGCGCGACTCCGACGAGTGCCTGGACCACCTACCGCCTGAGCGGGGAGTGGTTGCAGAAGTTGGCCCAGAAACCCGGTTGAGACTGAGCCCGATAGCGGGCTGCGGGGCAGCTGCCAGTTCCACGGATAAACCCGTCATTCGTGCAGCACCTGCCCTGCTTAGAGGTGGGAAGGTCCACTGGCATAGCCATGATCACACGATCGCTACCGCTTTCGTCCGCCGGAACACCGCGCCAGGGCGACCCCTTGCGGGGGTGCGTTTCCATTCAGACTCTGCCGCCCAGGAGATCACCATGAGCAACCCCGTCCTCAGCGAAAAACAGTGGGGCGATATCGCCGACCGTGAGGGCGGTCTGGCTGACGCCAATGCCATGACCGTCAATGGCACGATCATGAAGACCGGCCTGCTGTTGGTGATCATGCTGGCGGTCATGTGGTGGCTGTTCGACACCTTCTGGAACAATGGCGAGCCCGACATGGCCAAGGTCCAGCCGTTCATGTTCGGCGGCATGATCGCCGGCTTGGTGCTGGCCCTGATCACCATGTTCGCCAAACGCTTGGCGATGTTCACCGGCATTCTCTATGCCGCAGCGCAAGGCCTCTTCGTCGGCGGTTTCACCATGTACATGGAATCCATCTATCCTGGGCTCCCATTGCTCGCCGCCGCCTTCACCACCGGCACCCTGCTGGGCATGTTGTTCCTCTACCGCGCGGGCGTGATCAAGGCCACCAGTGGCTTCATGAAGGGTGTCATGGGCGCGGTTGCGGGTCTGATGCTCGGCATCGGCATCCTGTTCGTCCTCAACCTCTTCGGAATCGGCTATGGCATCACCGGCATGCTCTACGGCAACGGCCCGATCGGCATCGGCTTCAGCATCCTGTGCATCACCCTGGCGGCGCTCAGCTTGGTGGTCGATTTCAAGGTCATCGAGGACGGTGCCAGCAATCGCGCGCCCAAGTGGATGGAATGGCTCGGCGCCTTCGGCCTGATGGTCACCCTGGTGTGGCTCTACATCGAGATCCTGCGCCTGCTGGCCAAGCTGCGCGCGTCTGACGACTGACCATACGAGTTGGCGGATGATCGACGGAGCGGGGAAGTACCTCCCCGCTCCAGTCGTTTAACCCGGGCGCCGAGTGGCGGTGGGCGGATCCTGTTGTCCGACTGTTGTTCGATACAGGGGCGCAGCCCATCCGCCCACGTTTTTTCGCGTCAGCGAAGAAAATGAGCCACAGGCCGTGGACGCTACCCGGGCGCCGAGTGGCGGTGGGCGGATACAATGGGCGCAGCCCATCCGCCCACGATTTCGTCGCGTCTGCGACGAAATCGAGCGACGACAAAGCCCGTGGGGGCAGGCCGCAGGCCGTGGACGCAACCCGGGCGCCGAGTGGCAGTGGGCGGATACAATGGGCGCAGCCCATCCGCCCACGATTTCGTCGCGTCTGCGACGAAATCGAGCGACGACAAAGCCCGTGGGGGCAGGC
This sequence comes from Planctomycetota bacterium, assembly GCA_013816485.1. Taxonomy (GTDB): domain Bacteria; phylum Planctomycetota; class UBA11346; order UBA11346; family UBA11346; genus BOG-1363. Next base: position 30,169 of record JACDEI010000004.1, on the reverse strand, counting down.
CGTAGACCGTGGGGCGGAAGTAGTCTTCGGGCGCCGAGTGGCGGTGGGCGGATAGAATGGGCGCAGCCCATCCGCCCACGATTTCGTCGCGTCTGCGACGAAATCGAGCGACGACAAAGCCCGTGGGGGCAGGCCGTAGGCCGTGGGGGCAATGCCCCCAAGAAATGAAACCACCATCCGCCTTGCCAGGACGGGGTCCGAACCATACTCCCCCGATCCTCTTTCGGAGCACCGATGACCATCGACAAGACTTCTGGCAACCGCGACCTCCTGATCGAAGAGGAGATGAAGGAAAGCTACCTCACCTACGCCATGAGCGTGCTGGTGGATCGCGCGCTGCCGGACGTCCGTGATGGTCTCAAGCCTGTCCATCGCCGCATCCTTCAGTCGATGCGCGATCTCAACCTGACGGCCACGGCCAAGTACCAGAAGTCGGCCCAGATCGTCGGTTACGCACTTGGCAACTACCACCCGCACGGCGATTCGTCGGTCTATGACGCGATGGTGCGCATGGCGCAGGAGTTTTCCCTGCGCTACATGCTGGTCGATGGCCAGGGCAACTTCGGCTCGATCGACGGCGACTCGGCGGCGGCCTATCGTTACACCGAGGCGCGCATGTCGCGCATCACCGGTGAGATGATCGAGGACATCCAGTTCAATACCGTCGATCACCGTCCGAACTACAACGGCCTACTCGACGAGCCGACGGTGCTGCCGGCAAAGATCCCCAACCTGCTGGTCAATGGCAGCTCGGGCATCGCCGTGGGCATGGCCACCAACATTCCATCGCACAACCTCACCGAAGTCTGCCAGGCGATCATCCACCTGGTCGACCACCCGGCCTGCACGGTCAGTGACCTGATGAAATTCATCCGCGCCCCGGACTTCCCCACCGGAGCTGTGATCTGCGGCACCGCCGGCATCCGCGAGGCCTATGAGACCGGCCGCGGCCGGGTGGTCATGCGCGCGAAGTACCACCAGGAGCAGATCGAAGGCCGCGATGCGCTGATCTTCACCGAGATCCCGTACGGCATCAAGCTCGGTACCATCAAGGAATCGATCCAGAGCGCGGCGCTCGACGAGCGCATCAAGGGCATGTATCAGGTCAACGCCGACGTCATTGGCGACGGTGTGCGCCTGGCGATCCAGTTGAAGAAGGGCGAGGATCCGGACGTGATCCTCAACCAGCTGTGGGAGCACACCAACCTCCAGTACAACTTCGCCATCAACATGATCGCGCTCGACGGCGGCCGCCCGCGTACGCTCAATCTCAAGCGCATGTGCCAGGCGTATGTCGAACACCGCATCGACGTCATCGTCCGCCGCACGCGTTTCTGGCTGGCGCGCGACGAGGCCCGCCTGCACATCATCGTCGGTCTGCTCAAGGCGATCGACATCATCGATGAGATCATCAACCTGATTCGTTCCAGTCCGAGCGGCGAGGTCGCCAAGCAGGGGCTCATCGAACAACTTGGCTTCAGCGACCCACAGGCGCAGGCTATTCTCGACATGCAGTTACGCCGTCTGACCGGGCTGGAGCGCGACAAATTGCAGAAGGAACACGACGAACTGCTGGCCGACATCAACGACTATAAGGACATCCTCGCCCGCGACGAACGTAAGCATGCGATCGTCAAGGCGGACCTCGCCATGCTGATCGAGAAGTACGGAGATGATCGCCGCAGCCAGATCGTCGCCGCGGCCGGCGACTTCAACATGGAAGACCTGATCGAAGACGATCCTTGCGTCGTCACGATCACCAAGAGCGGCTACGTGAAGCGCCTGTCGGTCGATACCTTCCGCATCCAGCGGCGTGGCGGCAAAGGTGTGAGCGGTGGATCATTGAAGGATGACGAGGACTTCGTCTCGCAGATGTTCACCGCCACCAATCATCAGTATCTGCTGAACTTCACCAACCACGGCAAGATCTACTGGCTGAAGGTCTACGACATTCCCGAAGGCGCGCGCACTTCGCGCGGCAAACACCTGGCGAACGTGCTCAGCTTGGCGAAGGACGAACACATCACCGCGGTCATCCCGGTGCGTGAGTTCCGTGAGGACCAGTTCCTGCTGATGGCGACCATGCAGGGCCAAGTGAAAAAAACCGCGCTCGCGGCGTACGGCAATCCGCGCGCTGGTGGCATCAAGGGCATCAAGATCGGCGACGGCGACGAGCTGGTGGACGTGATCATCACCCACGGCAATGACGAAGTGCTAATCGCCAGCAACGATGGCCAGGCCTGTCGCTTCAACGAAAGTGATTGCCGCCCAACTGGGCGCGACACCGGTGGCGTTATCGGTATTGAACTCACCCCAGGCGCGAAGGTGGTGAGCCTGATCCGTCTCGAACCCGGTAGCGAGGTGCTGACCATCTGTGAGCGCGGCTTTGGCAAGCGTACGCCATTCGAGGACTACCGCCTCACGCGTCGTGGTGGCAAAGGAGTGATCAACATCGAGACCAGTGATCGCAACGGTCCAGTGGTCGCGTCGCTCACGGTCAAACCTGGCGAAGAGCTGATGCTCATGACCCGCACCGGCACCATGGTACGCACGCGCATCGACGAGATCCGCACCACCGGTCGCGCGGCGCAGGGCGTGACCATCATCAACATCGATGCCGGTGACGCGGTGACCGGAGTCGCGCGTTGTCCGATAACCGCGGACGATGGCGGCGATGCTCCGGTAACCTGAGGGCGACGGAATGACCGGCGCCTGCACTCGGACTCGGGTGACAGGCGTTGTCAGATCGGTGGCTGCGAGGTTGGGCGGGATGCCTGAACCGCTTGCAACGTTCCTGGCAAGCGGTTGTTTCATAGTCAGTTAGGAATGCTGAACAGCTTCTACGGCGGCCCCGGGGGACATTTGACCGCAACCGGTGGTGCCCACTAAGCTCCTGCTGTGATGCCTGCCACTCCCACTCGTTGATGACCCTTCCCGACCACGCTGACGCCGCTGCTTTCAAGGACCTATGACCATCGATCAGGAACGTCTGCGACGTGCGCTCAACGTGGCCATGCGCCACGTCTACAGCGAGGCGGCGTTATTGGCTGCGCGTCCGTGTGCGCCCACGGTCGCACGCGATCAGCGCCCGGACGCGGTGTTGTGGTCGTGGATCAACGTCACGGGTGCATGGAACGGGACGGTGGCGATCGTGCAGCCGCTCGACCTCGCCGTGCTGGTGGTCAAACAGTCACGTGACGGGATCAAGGAACCGGTGCCCACCGAACTGGTGCTGGAGACGCAGGGCGATCTCACCACGCGCATCGTCGGCAAGACCTTTGATCAGATCTTCGCCATCGGTGAAAAGGCCGTGCTCGCTCCGGTGAGTGTCGGCAATGGTGCTCCCGATGTGCGGCGTGGAAACTGGCAGGGCCATACCTGGGCGGTCGGCGGCTGGTGGGTCGCGTTGTTCCTCTACGAAGGGACGCTCGCGGGGCAGCCGACTCCGACGGCGACTATCATCGGCGAATTGGCTCCCAATACCGACCGGGTGACCAATCCGCAGCCATTGACCAAGGTGGTGCGTGCACGCGATGACGATGTGGAGGTCGTACTGCCGAAAATCGCGCCGGTCGGCGTACCACGGGTGAAACCGCCGGCCCCAGCGGCGAAATCCCACGAACCAGCGAAGGAATCGTCGCGCCCGCCAGTGAAGTCACCGGTTCCGCCGGCACCGCCGCAAAGCAAGACACCCAAGCCAGGCAGTTCCTCGGCCTCCGGTCGTCGTCCGGTGGTGCGCACCATCCATGGCCTGTTGGATTCGGATACCGCACGCAATCTGCCGATCATCAAGCCGTCGACTACCGACATCACCAACAAATCCGCGCCGTCCAAAGTCGACGCCGACCGCACCGCACCGTGGTTCAAGAGCAAGACGCCGGCGGCACCGGCGACGCCGGCGCCAGCCGACTTCACCGTTCCGCAGACCCTGGGGCACTACCGCATCGATGGGGTCCTCGGCGAGGGTGGCATGGGCGTGGTGCTCAAGGCCAGCCATACCACCCTCGACCGTGAGGCCGCGATCAAGCTGATGAAGCCGAGTCTGGCCCGCGACCCGGCGTTCGCCGCACGGTTCATGCGCGAGGCGCGCATCGCGGCGTCGCTCGAACATCCCAACCTCGTGACGGTCTACGACGCCGCCCTTGAAGGCGGCTTCCTCTACATGGCCCTGCGTTTCATGGGCGGTGGCGATCTTCTCGGCCAGCTCAAGCGCGAAGGTCAGCTCAGCGAGCCGCGCGCCATCCACATGTTCAGCGCGTTGCTCGCCGCACTTCAGTACATCAACGCCAAGAAGCTCATCCACCGCGACATCAAACCGGCCAACGTGCTGCTGGATGCGGATTTCACCCCACGCCTGGGTGATCTGGGCCTGGTGCGCAAGGTCACCGGTAATGACGACCATGGTGATTCCGGCATCGTCGGCACACCCAGCTACATGTCGCCCGAACAGGTCAACGGCGTCCACGAACTCGACATCCGCAGCGACATCTACTCCTTGGGATTGACGCTCTACGTTGCGCTGACGCTCAAGCAGCCGCTGCAGGGCGAGGACCTGCCGAGTACCATCGATAACGTCCTGCATGTCGAACCACCGGATCCACGCACCTTCGTGCCGTCGCTTTCCGAAGCGATGACGCAGGTGGTGATGAAGGCCATGCGCAAACGCCCGCAGGATCGTTTCCAGTCGCCGAAGGAGTTCCTCGACGCGTTGATGGCGGTGGAGAGCGAATCGCTCAACGAACTCTCCGCCTCGGGCGTGAGCTGGTTCGGGAAGATCTTCGGCGGAAAGCGGTAGCATCGGTTTGCTCCTTGCCGGGGCGGCAAGGAGACGCCGGCTTTGCCGGCGTGTTTCGCTGTGCGAAACCAAACCTCGTCCCCGCTCGCGCGCGCAGGCGCGCTCGGGGGATTGTTGTTCGCGGGACGCTGTCCCGCTACGCCCTGCCAGGGCCTCGGCCGGCCCTGGACCCGCACGGTCTACGATTACCTGGGCCGGTTCTGGGCCCGCGCGGTCACCGATTACCTGGGCCGGCCCTGGACCCGCACGATCACCGATGACCAGGACCGGAGCGATGGACGGGCGTGATTCGCCGCGTACTACGCACGTATGATCATCCTCGACACCGAGACCGTCGATCTGCCCACGCCTGCCGGGGCGATGCGGACGCATCTCTTTCGTCCTGCGGCGGCGGGGAAATATCCTGGGCTGATCCTCTATTCAGAAATCTTTCAAGTCACTGGGCCGATCAGGCGCACCGCGGCAATGCTTGCGGGTCACGGCTTCGTCGTCGTGGTGCCCGAGGTCTACCACGAGTTCGAGCCGCCGGGCACGGTGTTGACCTACACCGACGCCGGGTCGGCACGTGGCAATGAACTGAAGATCGCCAAACCGTTGGCGAATTACGACGCCGATGCACGCGCCTGTATCGCCTTCCTCTCCGGCTACGAGCAGTGCACCGGCAAACTCGGAGCCGTCGGCATGTGCCTCGGTGGCCACCTGGCGTTCCGTGCTGCGCTGGAACCACAGATCCGTGCCGCTGCCTGCCTCTATCCCACCGACCTGCACAAACGCAGCCTCGGTCTTGGCATGAACGACGACACGCTGGCACGTTGTGGCGAAATCAGCGGCGAACTACTGATGATCTTCGGCCGCCAGGATCCGCATATCCCGGCGGCAGGGCGCGCGCAGATCTACCAAGCGCTCAGCGCCGCCGGACGGTCATTCGAGTGGCACGAGTTCAACGCGGCGCATGCGTTCATCCGGGATGAGGGACCTCGCTACAACCCGGAGTTGGCGCGGTTGTGTCATGGGCTGATGGCCGATCTGTTCCGTCGCGCCTTGGCGTGATTCACGCCTGTTGATGCGACGTCCTTCGATACGCCGCCGGCGGTAGTCCCATCCGTCGACGGAACATGCGGGTGAAATAGAACCGATCCGGAAATCCGCATTCGCTAGCAATGAGGTCGATGCTGTCATTGCCGAACACCAAACGTTCAGCCGCTCGATTCAGGCGGCGTTCGAGCACGTACTGCGCCGGCGTCTGGTTGAGGCGCGCGCGGAACAAGCGTACGAAGTGATCGACGCTGAAGCCGCAGCGCTTGGCGAGCAGGGCGTTGGGGAGATCGTCGCTGAGGTGTTCGTCGATATAGCTCAGCGCGGCAGCCACTGGGTTGTCGCTCGCGGTGTGTTGTGCGATGCGTTGGCGCTGCTCGGGGCCCAGGTGGGCGAACAGTGACGACAACGCACGGAAGATCGCTGACTTCATCATGCAGGTGACCTGCGGCTGGGTGCGGTCGCTGCCCTTGCCCACCAGGGGACGCAGCGCTTCGCACTGCGCTTCCAACTCGCGGTCTTCCGGTAGGGTGATCGGCCCTGGGAAACAGGTGCGCACGGCGACACCCGGTAGGCCGACAAGATCGAAGTGGGCAAAGAGGTGGTCGATCGGCCTGGTGTTGTGGCAGGTCCAGCGCACCCAGGCGGGCACGAAGTGGATGCGATGCGCGGCGAGGGGGTAGGTGCGGTCGGCCATCACCACGGATGCGCCAGCACGTGAATTGACATAGAAGCGCCAGTAGGGGCTGCACACGTCCTCGGAGTTCCAGGTGTGGTCGATGGTCAAGTTCACCGCCTGATAGAGGCGGATGTGCAGGTGGTCGAGTTCAGGCTGGGTGCGTTCGACGTGTTTCATGGCGGCGTCATGGAGATGGAGCGTGTGAAATGCGGTCCCCTGGGAGCGCCGGCTGCTAGCCGGCAGGGTGGGATCTCGGCGGTATCCGTCCGTAGGATGCGATCGGAGAGGATTGCTTCTGGCCGGCTGGCAGCCGGAGCTGCCAGGCGACAGCACTACCGCGCTTCGGCGGCGGCGTTGAATGGTGGCTTGTGTGATAATGCCGCGAAAAGACATAAAGCGAGCGACTTATCCCATGGTGGGTCGCCGGCGTCTGGTATGCTGAATGCCATGTTCCCAGCCCTGCGCCTTACCGTCTTGTCGATTTTCATCGTCACTATCGGTGCCGCCGATCCGGTGATTGATCCCGCCGACATCGCCTTCTTCGAAGCCAAGATCCGTCCGGTGTTGGCCGACAAGTGCTACGAATGCCACAGCGCGGCGAAGAAGGTGAAGGCCAACCTCCACCTCGACTCGCGTGCTGGGCTGCTCGCTGGTGGCGAATCCGGCCCGTCGATCGTTCCTGGGCAGCCGGAGAAATCGCTGCTGATCAAAGCCATCAGCTACCACGACGAAGACTTGGAGATGCCGCCGAAGAAGCGTTTACCCGACGCGGTGGTCGCCGACTTCGTCGCCTGGATCAAACGTGGTGCGCCGGACCCTCGCGCCGAGACCAATGCCCCGATCGGCCCCGACTACACCAAGGCCAAGGAACACTGGGCCTATCGTCCGTTGGTGCGCCCGCTGGTGCCATCACCACAGGATGTGTCCTGGCCGCGCACGCCGGTCGACCGTTTCATCCGCGCCCAACAGGAACAGGCCACGGTCACGCCGGCTGTCCCCGCCGACCGCCGCACGCTGATCCGCCGTCTGTCGCTCGATCTGCTCGGCCTGCCGCCGACGCCGGCGGAGGTCGACGCCTTCGTTGCTGACACCGCTCCCGATGCGCTGGAGCGTGTGGTCGATCGCCTGCTCGCCAGTCCGCAGTTCGGCGTGCGCTGGGCGCGCCATTGGCTCGACCTCGCGCGCTTCGCCGAGAGTCACGGCTACGAACAAGACTACGACCGGCCGTTCGCGTGGCCGTACCGCGACTTCGTGGTCGACGCCTTCAACCAGGACTTGCCATGGACGACCTTCACCACTTGGCAACTCGCCGGTGATGAAGTCGCTCCCGACAACGATCAGGCGCTCAATGCCACCGGCTTTCTTGCCGCCGGCGTGTGGCCGACGCAGATCACCAAGAACGAGGTCGCCAAGGCGCGTTACGACGCGCTCGACGACATGCTCGGCACCACGTTCACGGCGATGCTCGGCACCACGGTCGCCTGCGCACGTTGCCACGACCACAAGCTCGACCCGATCAGGCAGCGCGAGTACTACGGCCTGCTGGCGACCTTCACCACCACCGTGCGCACCGAGGTCGAGCGCGATGCCACGCCGGCAGCTTTTCCTCAGCGCCTCGCGGCCTTCACTGCGGCGCATGCACCGTTGGTAGCGGCGTTGGCGGCCTATGAGCGCGACGAACTGCCTGGGAAGTTCGCTGCCGCCGAAGCGTCGATCGACGTTTCCGCGCTGCGCTGGGTGGTGGCACTTCCCAGCCAGTCGCGCTCAAGTGGTGGTGCAACCATCACGCCGCAGGAGGACGGCTCCCTACTGATCACCGGCAAGAACCCCGATCACGAGACCCTGACCTTCACTCTGAGCAGCGACCTCGCTGGCATCACCGGACTGCGCATCGAGGCCATGGCGCATCCCTCGCTTAAGAAGGGCGGTCCAGGTCGGGCGGACAACGGCAACTTCTGCCTCAGCGATCTGTCGGTGAAAGCGCAGCCGGTGCCCGGTGGTGAAGCAGTGGCGGTGAAGCTCAGCGACGCGCGCTCCACCTTCGATCAGCAGGGCCTGGGCGTTGCCCTCGCGATCGACGCGGATGGCACTTCCGGTTGGGCGGTCGATCCGCAGTTCGGCAAAGATCACGCCGGCGTGTTCACCTTTGCCGAACCGGTCGGCTTCGCCGGCGGAACCAAACTCACCGTCACGCTTCGTTTCGCCAACAACCTGCGCCATGGTATGGGCCGGCCGCGGTTGTCGCTGACCACCGGAGTGGTGACGCTCGACGGTGGTAGCCTGACCGCCGAGGTCGCGGCGGCACTGCGCACGCCGGCTGGCGATCGCAGTGCGTTGCAGCGTCAGACGCTGCTGACCTGGTGGCGGGGCAACGATCCGGGCTGGCGTACGCTCAAAGAACGGATCGACGCACATCAGCGCGAGGAACCCCAGCGTGTGCAGACCAAGGTGCTGATCGCCAGCGAAGGTCTGCCAGCGGTGCGGTTGCATACGCAGGGTGCCGACTTCTTTCCCGACACCCATTTCCTGCGCCGTGGTGATCCCGATCAGCAGATCGAAGTCGTGCAGCAGGAATTTTGGTCGCTGTTCGCCGCCGACGGCTCATCGCGTTGGCAACCGGCACCTCCGGCCGGAGCCCGCACCTCGCACCGCCGGGCCGCGCTCGCCCGCTGGATGACGGATGTCGATCACGGTGCCGGTCGCCTGTTGGCACGCGTGGCGGTCAATCGCGTGTGGCAGCACCTCTTCGCCAAGGGTTTGGTCGCCACGCCGAGCGACTTCGGCTACAAAGGTGAGCCGCCGAGTCATCCGGAGCTGCTCGACTGGCTGGCGGCGGAGTTCATCGCTGGCGGCTGGCGAGTGAAACCGCTCATTCGCAATCTGGTGTTGTCGGCGACCTACGCCCAGTCGGGCACCGCGAACGCCGCGGCGCTTGCAGGCGATCCACAAAACCTGCTGCTGACACGTCACCGCCGCCATCGCCTGGAGGCCGAAGCGGTGCGCGACACCCTGCTCGCAATTTCCGGCCAGCTCGACGAGCGCATTGGTGGAGCCGGCACACGCGATGAGGCCAGCCTCCGGCGCTCGCTGTATTTCACCATCAAACGCAGCGCACTCGTCCCGTTCCTGACCGCCTTCGATTTCCCCGAACCACTCCAAGGCGTCGCCGAACGGCCAGCGACCACGGTTGCACCGCAGGCGCTGGCGATGCTCAACAACCCGCAGGCACGGCGCTGGGCGGAAGGTTTCGCCAAGCGCCTATCGGGTGCCGGAGATGATGCGGCGACCGTCACCGCCGCGTGGCGCATCGCGTTGGGACGTGATCCGAATGCTGACGAGTCGCGCGACGCGACGGCATTTTTTGTCCTACAGACCAAGGCCCGTGGTGATCGCCTGCTGGCGCTCGCCGATCTGGCCCAGGTCGTCATGTGCCTGAACGAGGTGATATATGTGCGATGAATTGCCACGGTCCGGAAGTCCGGAAGTCCGGAGTTCCGGAAGTCTCATGGGCAGGGGCGTGCAGCACCAGTTGTGGAGGTGCCAGTGATGTCAGCCGACAAGACTTCCGGACCTCCGGATTTCCGGACTTCCGGACAAGTCCTCTCCCGCCGCTCCCTTCTCGCCAAAGCCGGCAACGGTTTCGGCCTCCTCGGCCTCGCCGCGCTCTGCGATCAACTCGGTCTCCAAGCTGGCGAAGGAGTCAATCCGCTCGCCGCCAAGCCCGGGCATTTCCCGGTGAAGGCCAAGTCGGTGATCTGGTTGTTCATGAATGGTGGTCCGAGCCACATCGATACCTGGGACTACAAACCGGAATTGGAGAAACGCGACGGGCAGGAACTCGCCGGGCTCGATAAGGACACGGGTTTCTTTACCGATCAGGTCGGGCCGCTGATGAAATCGCCGTTCGCCTTCGCCCAGCACGGCCAGAGCGGCGCGTGGGTGTCGGAGATCTTCCCGCAGCAAGCCAAGCAAGTCGACAAGATGGCGTTCCTGCACGGGTGCTGGACCGACTCCAACAACCACGCACCGGCGTTGCTCAAGATCAACTCCGGCATGGCGCGCATGGGTTTCCCCAGCATGGGCTCGTGGATGACGTATGGCCTGGGCAGTGAGAGCCGCGATTTGCCTGCCTTCGTGGTGATGACCGATCCGCAGGGCCGTGGGGTGCCGAAGGGCCATTCCGGCAACTGGAGTGCGGGCTTCCTGCCGAGCATTTACCAGGGCACCGGCCTGCGTCCGCAGGGCGTGCCGATCACCGACCTCGATCGGCCAAAGGGCGTCGACGCCGGCAGCCAACGCGCGCAGCTCGATCTACTCGGTCGGCTTGATCGTCGTGCTGCGGCGGGTGACAATGAACTCGAAGCACGCATCGAGAGTTTCGAGTTGGCCTTTCGCATGCAGACCTCCGCACCGGAGGCGTTGGCGATCGACAGCGAACCAGCGCACATCCGGGCGCTGTACGGCCTGGATGACAAACGCTGCGCCCACTACGGACGTCAGTGCCTGATGGCGCGTCGCCTGGTCGAACGCGGCGTACGCTGCGTGCAGATCTATTCCGGCGGCATGGAGAACGAGAAGAGCTGGGACGGTCACGTCGACATCGCGGGCAATCACCGCGGTTTCGCCGGCGAAACCGACACGCCCATCGCGGGATTGTTGGAGGACCTCGCCCAACGCGGTCTGCTCGACCAGACGCTGGTGATCTGCTGCGGTGAGTTCGGACGTCTGCCCGTGGTGCAACGTGCCAAGGACAGCAAGGCGACCGGCCGCGATCACAACCCGCACGCCTATACCACCTGGCTGGCTGGCGGCGGTGTAAAGGCCGGCGTCCACCACGGCGCCACCGACGAAATCGGTTTCAAAGCCGTAGAAGGCCGCGTCAGCACGCACGACCTGCACGCCACCATCTTGCATCTGATGGGCATCGACCACGAACGCCTGACCTACCGCTTCAACGGCCGCGACTACCGCCTGACCGATGTGGAGGGGGAAGTGGTGAAGGCGGTGTTGGCTTAGGGATATTCGAACCGCAAACGCTTGGGGAGATAAACGTCTGTCCACTCACCGCCCTTGGTGAGGTGCCCAGCCTCCGTGCGCAACGGCCGCGTTCAGGACGCCTTGATCACCCTGGTGCCAGCGATGAGGTCGTGCACGCAGCGTTTGTCGCTGCGGAAGATGAACAGGACGTTGACTAGATTGAGAAGGCCGCCGATCACCGGGATCTGGGCCACCAGCCACACCGGCAGGTAGCGTTTGAGGATGAGCGGCAGGAACTCGGGAATATTGCCGTCAAGTTTCGCGATGCGGATATCGCAGACCAGTTTGCCGATGGTCTGGCCTTTCTTCGCCAGCAGGTAGCCATGGAGCGCGAGGAAGGCGACCACACCCATCACCGCCAGTTGGGCCTGGGTCGCCATGCTGACATTCCCCAGACCTTTCAGATCGAGTCCCATGATCACGAAGATCAGGACCATCGAGACACCGGCACCGATGACGGTATCCACCAGCGCGGCGAGCAGACGCATCCAGCGCGACGCCAGCACCGAGGTGGTCGCAGCGGTCGGGTTCTGGTCGATCGACGATTGCGGTGGTGCGTAGGGATTGTCCATGGTGTCCTGCGGAGTTGCTGGGGTCGGGTGGGACGGACGCTCCGGGATCGTCCGCGAGAGGCAAGGCCCGCCCGGTATGGCAGTCGACCTCGCGTGTTGCGCCGGCCGCCGGAGAGCGGGCAGGCAGCGGTCGTGCCGCGACATTTGGCTGTAAGCTCAGCGTTCCCAGGTCATAGGTGGACGAAGGGGAAAATCGTATGTCCATCCGTCCGCTGCTGCTGCTGTTGGTCGTCCTGTCGCTGGCCGCCGTCGAGCGTCCCAACGTGGTGTGGATCGTCAGCGAGGACAATTCCCCGTACCTGGGGTGTTACGGCGAACCGTTGGCACGCACGCCGGTCATCGATGGCATGGCCAAGCAGGGGGTGCGCTACACCAACGCGCGTTCGGCGGCGCCAGTGTGCGCGCCGTCGCGGTGTTCGATCATCACTGCGCGCTTTGCAGTAGCGCTCGGGACGCAAAACATGCGCAGCCGTTGGCCCATCCCGGACAACCTGCGCTATTTTCCCGAACACCTGCGCGACGCCGGCTACTACTGCACCAACAACGCCAAGACCGATTACAACGTCGGCAATGACCGCATCAAGGAATCCTGGGATGAAAGCAGCAAGACCGCGCACTGGAAGAACCGTCCGGCGGGCAAGCCGTTCTTCGCGGTGTTCAACACCGAGCTGACGCACGAAAGCTCGCTGCACAAACGTCAGCCGCTCACCACCGATCCGGCGAAGGTGCGCGTGCCGGCCTACCTGCCCGATCTGCCGGCGGTGCGGCAGGACATCGCCCAATACCACGACCGCATCGCGCTGATGGATGCGTTCGTCGGAATGAAACTCCAGGAACTGGAAGAGGCCGGGCTGCTGGAGGCGACCATCGTGGTCTACTATTCCGACCACGGCGGAGCGATCCCGCGTGGCAAACGCTTCCTCTACGATTCGGGTACGCTGGTGCCGCTCGTCGTCCGGGTGCCCGAGCGCTTCACGGACCTCGCGCCGCAGGCGGTGGGCACGGTGTGCGACGACCAAGTGAACCTCATCGACCTGGGACCGACGGTGTTGTCGTGGTGTGGCGTGGCGCTGCCGTCCGGTATCCACGGTCGCGCCATCGCCGGGCCTGCACGTTCACCGGCACCCGCCGTCGGCTTCGCCTTCCGCGACCGCATGGACGAGAAGTTCGACAGCGGCCGCGCGGTTTACGACCAGCGCTACACCTACATCCGCAACTACGATCCACTGGTGCCGCACGGCCAGCACCTCGGCTACCTGTGGCAGGCGGCCTCGATGCAGGCCTGGGCCGACGCCTTCGCTGCCGGCACGCTGACGCCGGCCCAGGCGGCGTTCTTCAAACCCAAGGCGGTCGAGGAACTCTACGACCGCACGACCGATCCCGACAACGTGGTGAACCTCGCGGCGGATCCCGCGCGGGCCACGGATCTCGCCCGTCTGCGCGCCGCGTTGCAGGCACGCTTGCTGGCCATCCGCGACAGCGTCGCCGCACCAGAGACGGTGCTGGCAGAATTGCGCCGCGACCAGCCGGCGCTGACTCATCTGGCCGAGGAATCGCGTTACCCGCTTGCCCGCCTGCTGCCGCTGATCGACCGCATCCAGGTCGGGCGCGATGCCGCGGCCGTTGCGGCGTCGCTGGGTGATGCCCATCCGCTGGTGCGCTGGTGGGGCGCGAGCGGCGCAGCGTTGCTGTCCGAAGAGCCAGCCGCGCTCGCCACCTTGCTGAACGATCCGGTCATCGCCGTGCGCATCGCCGCCGCCGAGTCGATCCTGCGTCGTCGCAGCGATCCAGCGGCCGTCGCCGCGTTGAATACCGTGCTGAGCACCCAGGCCGACTGGCTGCCACGTCTGGCGGCGGCCAACAGCATCTCGCGTCTGGACGACCGCACACCGTTCCGCGCCGCGCTGGAAGCGACGAAGCAGGACGAGGAATACACCAAACGCATCGTGCCGTGGCTGCTGGGTCGCAAACCACCGGCGAAGTGATCCTGCCCACGGCGATTGCCGCTGGGATTTTGTAACACGACGACACCAAGCAGAGTGGGTACTCCGTAGCGTTCTGCTGTCAGGCGCGAATCACCGATCAGGTGCAATCTCGCCTGTCGGTAAGGCTTTGTGCCGTGGTGGCGTGGCGCCATGGTGACGTGGCGCGGTCGTGTTGATGAAGTGGTTTTCCTGCCGATGGAGGGCCAGCGCAATTCTGGCGCTCATGAGCGGTCGTGGGATCTCCACCGCGGTGGCTAATCACTGGAATCCACACCGGCCGACGGCCTTCGTGCATCTGCACCATCCCGGCTCATGCAGGGGAATGACAACCATGCGGTCAAACGCGTCGTGTACCTCCGCCGTCGTGCCGTTTGGCGGTATCCTGCGGGCTGCGCCGGATGGCCAGCAGGCACTCGCGAAGTGGGTTGACATGCCAACTCTAGATTTGGCATATCCACGCAGATGAATCGTTTCATATATGTAATTTCTCAGGGGCTTCGCCCCCGCGGCCTTTCAGGCCTGCCCCCACGGGCTTGGTCGTGGCTCGGGTCCGTCGGCTTCGCCTCCTCGCCCGTGGGCGGATGGGCTTCGCCCATTTTATCCGCCCACCGCCACTCGGGCGCCCGCCCCATCGCTTCGCGACGGGGCCCCAGGGCAGAGCAGTTACTCATGTATTTCCCTAGCCGCCGTGAGGGGGCCGCCGTGGCCGTCCCGGGTGGAGTGCTCGCGTTGCGCTTGAGCCTGCTGGTGGTCCTGGGAACGACCCTCGCCGCGGTGGAGTCGTCTTCGGCGACGGTGGCGTATGAGCGCGATCTCAAACCGCTGCTCGCGACCTACTGCTACGAGTGCCACGGTGAGAAGAAGCAGAAAGGCGAGTTGAATCTCGCCACCATCACCAACGACGATGCCGCTCGCAATGCCAACAAGATCTGGCGCGGCGTTTTCGATCGCTTGCGTGTCAGAGAGATGCCGCCGGAAAAATCTCCGCAGCCGTCCGCCGAAGAAATGCAGCGACTGATGAAGGGGCTCGCGATCCTCAAGCGCCCCGTTGGTCCACCGGATCCCGGTCGCGTCACCATCCGCCGACTCAACCGTACGGAATACGACAACACCATCCGTGACCTGTTCGGATTCGATCCCAAATTGGCGGCGACCTTCCCGGCCGACGATGTCGGTGATGGGTTCGACAATATCGGCGACGTGTTGTCACTGTCGCCGATTCTGTTGGAAAAGTACCTGGATGCCGCCAACAAGATCCTCGACCAGGCGATCGTCGAGGAACGGATCACCCTCAAGTTGACTGGTGAACAACTGCCGGCGCGCATTGAGGGCAAGCCGGTCGCGGGCAAGGCTGACGGCCAGGAGCGGACCTTCACCGCCATCGGCGAGGTCCATATCGACATCGCCGCGCCTGCCGACGGAAAATATACGCTGAAGGTCAAGGCCGGTGCTGAGCAGGCCGGCAATGAACCGGTGCGCATGGTGATCAAGGTCGGCAACGAACCAGTGAAGGAGTTCAAGGTCACTGCCCGCAAGACCTCACCCGCTACCGTTTCGGCGACGCTGTCGTTGGTGAAGGGCGCGAACCAGATCGCCGTGTGTTTTGCCAATCCCCACACCGAGGCCGCGCCCGCCGCCACATCGTCCCGGCCCTCCGCTGCGGCGGGCAAACCGGGTACGCGCGCCCTGATCATCGACCAGGTTGAACTGACCGGTCCGCCAAGCCCAGCGTTGCCAGAGAGCCACAAGCGCATCTTTATCAGTAAGCCGGGACCCGACTTGGCCAAGCGCGATGCCGCGCGCGTCATCATCGAACGTTTCGCCACCCGCGCTTTCCGCCAGCCGGTTACCAAAGCCAAACTCGACCGCCTGCTGACGTTGTTCGATCTCGCTGAGCAGGAGGGCGAGACCTTCAACGGTGCGGTCCGGGTTGCACTCGAAGGCGTGCTCATCTCACCGTTCTTCCTCTATCGCTTGGAACAGGAACAGCCGGGGAAATCGGGTGCCATCAATCCGATCGGCGATTGGGAACTGGCCTCGCGCCTGTCCTATTTTTTGTGGTCGTCCATGCCTGATGACGAGTTGTTCGATCTGGCGAAGGCAGGGAAGTTGCGTGATCCTACGACGCTCGACCAGCAGGCCCGGCGGATGCTGCAAAGCCCCAAGTCCCGCGCCCTGGTCGACACCTTCGCCGAGCAGTGGTTGAGATTGCGTAGTCTTGACGGCCACCAACCCGATCCGACCGCGTTCCCCGATTTCGACAAGAACCTACGCAAGGCGATGTACGACGAGGCGGCGATGTTCTTTGAAACGGTGATGCGTGAGGACCGCAGCGTCCTGGAATTCCTCGACAGCGATTACACCTTCCTCAATGAACGTTTGGCCAAGCACTACGGCATCGCTGGCGTCAGCGGCCCACAGATGCGCAAGGTCAAGCTGAGCGACCGCAACCGTGGCGGCGTGTTGTCGATGGCGAGCATCCTCACCGTCTCCTCGGGCCCGACCCGCACCAGCCCGGTCAAACGTGGCCAGTGGATCCTCGAACAGATCCTGGGCGATCCGCCACCACCACCCCCGCCTGGGGTGGCTCCGCTGCCCGCACCGGACAAGGCGGGAGCAGCCGGCCTCACCTTGCGTCAGCAGATGGAGCGGCATCGCGCTGATCCGACCTGTTCCTCCTGCCACCAACGCATGGATCAAATCGGTTTCGGCTTCGAGAACTTCGATGGCATCGGCCGCTGGCGCGATCGTGAGGGCAGTGTGGCGGTCGATGCGTCGGGTTCGCTGCCGGGCGGACAGTCGTTCAATGGGCCGGTGGAGTTCAAGAACATGCTGATGGCCAACAAAGCGGACTTCGTCCGCACACTCAGCGGAAAACTGCTGACCTTCGCCCTTGGCCGCAGCCTGCAGGACCACGACGACGACACACTCGACCAATTGGCTCAGGCCGTGGAGCGGGATCAGTACCGTTTCTCAAGCCTGGTCACCAACATCGTCACCAGTTTTCCGTTCCTCAATCGCCGGAATTCGCGATGAGCGACGAGCTGCGAGCTGCGAGCTGGGGAATGGTGGATCGTCGTTTTTCTTATTGGAGCGAAGCGGCTCCCAAACTCGCAGCTCGTAGCTCGTAGCTCGAAGCTTTGCAGATCATCCCCAGGAGTACTCATGCGTAAGAACTGGCTCATCGATCGCCGCACCATGCTCAAAGGTGTCGGTGTCGCCATCGCCCTGCCTCTGCTTGAGACCATGGGCTGGGCCGAGACGCCCGCGAAGGGAGGGGGACGCTCGCCGGTGCGTGTGGGGTTCTTCTTCATCCCCAACGGCGTCAACCTCGACGCGTGGAAATACCGGCCGGACATGACCACGCCGCACCCGCGCACCTTGATGCCCTTGGCACCGATGATGAACGACGTGCTGGTGATCAACAACCTGCGCCACGACACCGCCCGCGGCAATGGCACCGACCAGGGCATCGGCAACCATGCGATCGAGGCGGGGACTTTCCTTACCGGCTCGATGTGCCTGACGGAGAACAACGAATCGCGCTGCGGCATCTCGATCGATCAGGTGATGGCGCAGAAGATCGGCGCCTACACCTCGCTGCCGTCGCTGGAGCTCGGTCTCGAACCCACGATTCAGGGCCATTGTGAAACGCCCAAAGGCTGCATCTTTCAGAGCAACATCTCATGGCGCACCCCGACCTCTCCGATGGGTAAGGAGATCACCCCGCAGGCGGTGTTCGACCGCATGTTTGCCGCGCGCAAGACCAAGCGTCCGAAGACCCAGCAGGGTCCGCAGGTCGATGCCGGTCAGTTCGCCGGCAAGCAGGAGGAACGCTCGCTCCAGCAGAGCGTGCTCGACTCGGTGCTCGCCGACGTCAAGGACGTGCGTGGGAACGTCAGCGTCAATGACCAGCGCAAGCTCGACGAGTACCTCGACTCGATCCGCGCGCTCGAACAGCGCATCGTGCATTCTGAGGAAGCCGCTCGCGAAGCGGTCAAGCAGGAGGCGGAAAAACGCCCAGGAAACTATTCACCGCTGATCCAGGTGAACATCCCGGCCGGCGTGCCACAGCTCTTCGCCGAACACGCCAAGTTGATGATGGATCTGGTCGTCCTCGCCTTCCAGAGCGATACCACCCGCATCGTCTCGTTCATGTTCGGAAACGCCGGATCTGACCGCATCTTCCGTGAGCTGGGTGTGACCGGTTTCCATCACCTGACGACGCACCACGGCAAGGACGCGAACAAGCTTGAAGACATCGCCAAGATCAACGTCCATCACAGCGAGATGTTCGCCTACCTGCTGCAAAAGATGAAGAGCATCAACGACGGCAAGGGCACGCTGCTCGACAACAGCATGCTGCTCTACGCAGGAAGCCTGAGCGACGGCGACCGGCACAACCATGACGACCTGCCCGCTCTGCTCGCCGGCCGCGGCGGCGGCACGATCAAGCCCGGTCGACGTCTCGACGCCAAGGGCAACATGTGCGATCTGTTCTTGGGGCTTGCCGCCCGCGCCGGTTGTCCGCTCCCGCAGTTCGGCGACAGCAAGGGGATGCTGGCGGACTTATCATGAGGGGCTTCGCCCCCCACGGCCCTGCGGGCCTGCCCCCACGGGCTTGGTCGTGGTTCGGGTTCGTCGGCTTCGCCTCCTCACTCGTGGGCGGATGGGCTACGCCCATGGTATCCGCCCATCGCCACTCGGGCGCCCGCCCCATCGCGCGGCGACGGGGCCCCAAGCCTGAGTAGTTACGAGAGTTTTCTGATTCCCTAAATTTCCTGGAGGATCCATGCACTGGTTCTGTTTGTTGCTCCTCTGCACCGTCGCCGCCACGGCCGAACCGGCGAAACCCAGTAAGCCGACTCCTGGCGCATCCGAGCTGCCCAAACTCGACGACAAGAACTACAAGGCGATGGTCGATCTGGTGCGGCCGACGCCCGAGGAACTGCGCTGGAAGGACATCGGATGGCGGAACGATCTGATGACCGCGGTGGCCGAGGCCAAGGCGTTGCAGCGGCCGATCCTGTTGTGGTCCGATCAGGGAAATCCACTCGGCCTGCCCGACTTCGCGCCGTCGATCAACACCGTGATCGCCCGCAAGGAAGTCTACTCCGATCCCGAGGTGCAGGAGTTGTGCAAACAGTTCGTCTGCACCACCGCCGAGGTGTGGACATTGGCCACCGGCAGATCGCCGGCATCGGAGTGGTTTCACGCTGCGGGTGGTCCAAGAGAGGGTGGCCGAGCACATGGTCTCTACATTTTCGGACCCGATGGACAGAACCTCGGCTTCCACTTCATCTCGCGGCCCAAACCACCGGTGGTGACGTTGATCAAGGAGGCGCTCGCCAAGTGGGACGGGATGGTGAAGGAGAAGGGCTACAAACCGAAACCGATCGCGGCACAGGTACCCGGCCCGACCTGGCCCGAAGTCGCGGCGAAATCCGGACTGTTCCTCTATGTCGTCGGTCGCGATTTGCCGCGCGAGCTCTCGCGCGATTTGCCGCGCGAGAAAGCCGACGAGCGGCGCATGTGGAACCACCTCTATCTTGATCTGAGCGCCAAGGAGGCGCGCGACTTCCTGCCCGCATCCGGCTTGGCCAAGGGCCAAGTCGCCGAGGCCACGGTCAAACGCCTCGCGCGTCGCTACCTGGTCGACTTCACCAAGGGCAACAACTCCGGCTACAAGAGCGACGCGGCGATCAAAAGCGCGTGGCTGACCACCGAGGTGGTCGGCACCAGCGGCAGCCTAGTCACTGTGCGCCTGCACGGCGAAGCGGTGACCGAGGAGGCGTCGGAGGGGTACGTGGTTCCCACGACCTCGCCGCCGCAGTTGCTGATCTACGGCGATCACCGCGTCGATGTGCCTGGGGTCTATGGCTTCGCCTGCACGCTGCATGGCAAGGCGGTCTTCGACACCCAGGCCAACCGCTTCGTCTTCTTCGAACTGGTGGGTGCCGGGACGCGCAAGGGTGGCCGCGACAAGAACGATTATCTACCGGCGCCGATGGGCGTGGCTTTCATGCTCGAAGGCCAGTACGAGGTCCCGGCCGACAACAAGAAAAAGAAAAAGAAAAACTAACGGGGCTCCGCCCCAGCCCGATGGGCCATTATGGGGCAGAGCCCCGTTAGACTTTTTGCTATGGGGGCCGCGCCCAATGGCGTAAAGCCAATGAAAAAGATTTTTCGCCACGAAGGCACGAAGACACGAAGACGAGAGAAGAAGAGTCGTTTCGACCGCTTGTGAGGTGATTCCTTCGTGGCTTCGTGGCGGAATTTTTCTGGTAGCCTGGCTCAGGTTTACGCCATTGGGTTGCGCCCCCACACCCCCGAGTCCTTGAGAGCGGCGACTGCGCCAAACTTGACTCGGCAGGTCGCAATCACCGCTCTCAAGGACTCGGTGCCGCGCCGGTGCGGGAGCCCACGGGCAGTTACTGTTCGATTACCAAGCGCGGCCGCAGGATCGGTGCGGCTTCGCGGGTGTGGAAGCCGACGATGGCATCGGGTTTCTCCGCCTCGTCGATATGCAGGCAGAGGTCAACGACCTTGCCGAGATTGGTCGTCACGAACGCCGTCAGATCGATCGGACTGTCTTGGCGGTCGGGTGTCCACTCGGCGACGTTCTCGCCGAGCGGCGGGCGGTTGTTCCAGGTGATGGTGGTTTCACCCCATGACGAATCGACGCGGGCGAGGTGCAGCTTCAGGTCGCGACGTTTGAGCAGCGTCAGGTGCAGGTGGAGTTTGGCGCTGGAGGGAGCTTCCCTCACCTGCGTCAGATCGAAGCGCAGGTAGTAGTCGCGCAGTTCATCCTTCCGGGTCTTCGGGCTGGTGACCACATGCCCAGGACGTGTACCGCGATTCTCATTGCCGTACTTGCCGCCGACCACCACCGAATCGGCGATGGGTTCCAGGACGAGCGCTTCCGTGGGCAGCGGCGGGCGGATCGGTTGCAGGTCCATGGGCCCTGGGCCGACATCGACGCGGCTGCCGGCACCAACCTCGACTTCTTTGTCATCGGTTTCGCGTTTGGTGCGCACGCGGCCCTCGGTGACCTCGACGCGTGTGCCCCAGGGATATTTGGTCGCCGTGAACTTGGTGCCAAGCACGGTCAGCAGCGCTTCCTTGGTCTGCACCTGGAAGTGCGAACCTTTGGGCTGCTTGGTGACTTCGGCGCTGAGAGAGCCGTTTTCCAGCGCGATGCGGGCACCGCCCTGATCGATGCCCGACAGACGTACGGCCGAGGTCGCGCCCAGATCCATGCGCGTGCCATCGGTGAACGCGACCTGCGCTTCCTGGTTGACGTCCAGCGTGAGCAGCGCGCCGGTTTTCAGTGTGCGTGGTTCGCTCGGCGCGTTGACGCCATCGGCAACCGCCGCGGTCACGCCATTGGGTGTGTTGCCGAACGAGCCGCTGCCGAACGAGCCGCTGCCGACCAGGCTGATTACCGCGATCAAGCTGGCGGCGAGTGCGGTTCCCGCAGCCAGACGCCACCAGGAAACTGGTCGGCGTCGTTCCGGCAGCTTGGCCAGCACGCGATCGGCAAGCTCGGTGGAGCGGTCCAAGGCGAGGGCATCCTCCACTTGTCCGAGCAGCGTGCGGCCGTCGGGTTTCAACAGTCCGCCGACCCGCCCCTGGAAGCGCAGTTCGGCGATGAAACGTCGGGCCAATACCATGTCGCTGGTCAGGCGGCTACGGTCCACTGGCGACAACTCGCCGTCGAGGTAGTGGTCGACCAGCAGTGCGAGTTCGTCATCGCCAAGCGGGTTCAGGTCGCTCGTCATGTCGACTTCTCCACGCAGCGTTTGAGCTGCTGGCGCAGGCGAAAGAGCGTGACGCTGAGGGTGGCCGCCGAGCGCTTGAACTGCTCGGCGAGCAGCGCCAATGGTTGCTCCTCGCAGTAGCGCCGCTCCAGCATCTGACGCGCGCGATTCGGCAGGCGTTCGAGGCAAGCGGCCAAGCGTGCGCTTTCCACTTCGTGGCGTTCGTCGTCGCGCTCCATGCCGTCCAGGCCGTCGTCGGCGATTAGTGTTTCGAGCGTGTCGCTGTCGATGTCGGCCAGTCGGCGACGTTCACGCCAGTGCGCGAACAAGTGGTTGCGCGCGATGGTGCGCAGCCAGGGACGGAACGTGCGCTGTGGACGGTACTGCACCAGCTTCTCGAATGCCGTGACGTAGGTTTCTTGCAGGACCTCCTCGACCAGTTCACGCGAGGCGGAATGTGCCGCCACGCTGATCGCCAGTTCGCGTTGGGTCGCCAGCACCAGGTCGCGGAAGGCATCGCGGTCGCCAGCCTGGGCCTTGATCGCCAAATTATCGAGTTCTTCAGGGGTCATGTTTACTTCCTGCCAGGGATCGGACCGGTGAAGGGAGGATGGTCGAAGCGGCAGTCGCTGTCCACTGTGTCCCTCTTGTCCACTGTGTCCCCCTTTTCCACTGTGTCCCCCTTTTCCACTGTGTCCCCCTTGTCCACTACACGGGGGTCCGCGGTTGCACGCAGTTCATCCAGCAGGCGCTTCTCCAGGTCGGCCTTGAGCGCGGCGTACTGCGATTCCTGTGCCACATTGTGCACCTGATGCGGGTCGGCGTCGAGCAGGTACAGTTCCTCACGCGGACGCTTGGCGAAAGCCAACTGGTAGAAGCGTTCCCACTCCGGCTGCTCGCGATTGGTCACCAGCCAAGCCTTGGTCGGGCCGCTATCCATGTCCGCCAAGGTGGTGCGGGTGTTGTTCACCAACTCGTTCCACGCCGGTGTCTGTCCTGGGGCCAGACGCAGGGGATCACCCATGGGGAAACGCTCGGGTGTGAAGTTGATGATGTAGAGGTGTTTCTGCGTGCGGATCGCCCGCTGCGGATACCCGACATACCCAGGGCGCGCATCTTCGACGTGGCGTTCGCGACCGATCAGCACGTGGTCGCGTGTGGGATCGATCAGACCACTTTTGTCTGAGCGCAGCAGCGGTAACAGACTGCGGGCGGTCATCACGGTGGGCGGCGTGACCCCGCCGAGGTCGAGAAAGGTCGGGGCCAGATCCGGCAAGGTCACCAGATCGTCGATGACGCGTGCTGGCGCGATTCCAGGACCACGCACGATCAGCGGCACGCGCGTGCCGAAGTCGTAGAGGTTACACTTGCCGTGGGTGAAACCTGGCGGGCCATGATCGCCACTGACGACGATCACGGTCTTGTCGAGTTCACCGGCGTCCTCCAGACGTTTGATCAACAGCCCGACTGCGTGGTCGAAGGCCTGGATCTCGCCAAGATAGTCGGCGAAGTCTTCGCGCACCTCCGGCACGTCGGGCAAGAACGCCGGCATCACACCTTTCAACCGCTCGGGATCGATGTCCCATAGCGCTTTGCCCGAGCCTTTGGTCCACATGCGATGGACGTTGGTGGGACCGAACCAGAAGCAGAACGGCTGATTCTTTGCGCGCGCCGCGAGGAATGCGTCGAAGTTGCCAGTGACCTCGTCATAGAGCGCTTGTTTCGCTGTATCCAATGACGTGCCGTTCGCGACCGCCTTGGTGACGATCTGCGAGAATTGATTGAAGCGCCTGCCGGATTTCTCGAACGCGTGTTGTTGTCCGCCATACGGCGCATCGGCAGGCGATCCTGGGCTCCATACTTTATACATCTTGCCGAGGTGATAACCGGCATCGCGCAACAGCAGGGGGTAGCTGGGAATCGCATCATCCCACACCGCGCCTTGCAGGATCGCACCACGATTGGTGCGCCAGAAATGTTGCCCGGTCAGCAGCGAACTGCGGCACGGCGTACACGACGGCGCGTTGACGAAGGCATTGCGAAAAACCACACCCTCGCGCGCCAGCCGATCGAGATTGGGTGTAGCGATGATGTCGTTGTAGGTGCCTTTGCCATCGATCGCCGCATAGGCGCTCGCCTGCCGTCCCAGATCATCAGCGAAGAGGAAGAGGATGTTCGGCCGTTCCGCGGCGACGGCCGAAATAACGGACAGCAACAGGGATGCCAAACAAACCGTCGCGGTTTGAGCGGCTGTTTTGTGCTGACTCATCGTGGCTGCACCGTTCCCGGCTGCATCGCCGACTGGTGTTCATCGCGGGCTTTGATCAGGCGCTCGACGATCTCCGGATGTTTCGCCGCGATGTTGTACTGCTCCGACGGATCACGTCCGAGGTGGTAGAGCAACGGCGGGGTGTGCTCTTCCGGCTTGGCCGCGCCGTAGCCGGTCTGGGTGAAGAAGTGCGCCTTGTACTCGCCGATGCGCACCGCTGCGACGCGGGTGCCGCGATAATAGAAGAATGGACGTTCAGGCAGCGCCTTGCCTTCGAACAGCAGTGGCGCGAGATCGGCGCCGTCGAGCGGGCGGTCGGTTGGCACCAGTGCACCAGCGAGCGTCAGCAAAGTCGGCAGCAGATCGAGCGTGCTGGCTGGTTCAGAGGTGACGCCGGGCTTAATACGTCCAGGCCACCAGGCCAGCCCAGGCACGCGCATGCCGCCTTCCCAGGTGCAGCCCTTGCCATCTTTGAGCAACCCGGCGCTGCCGCCTTGCAGGCCCTGCGTCAGCCACGGGCCGTTGTCACTGGTGAATACCACCAGGGTGTTCTCGGCCACGCCGGATTCGCGCAGTGTTGCGAGCACCTGGCCGACGCTCCAATCCAACTCCTGGACCACGTCGCCGTAGATGCCGCGCCGGCTGCTACCGCGAAACTCCGGTGAAGCGAACAACGGCGTGTGCGGGAAGGTGTGGGCGAAATAAAGGAAGAACGGTTTGTCAGTGTTTGCACGGATCACGCGCTGTGCCTCGACGGTGTACCGCTGCGTCAACGTGGTCTGAACCGCCGGGCGTTCGAGTTCCTTGCCATCGCGCAGCAGCGGCACGTCGAAGCCATCGAGGGGCGGCTCGGGATCCCTGGCCTTGCCCTTGCCGCGTTCGTTGGCGTCCATGTCGTTGGAGTACGGCAACCCCAGACTGGAATCGAAACCGTGATCGGTCGGTCGCTGACCCTCATGGATGCCCAGGTGCCATTTGCCGACGTGGGCGGTGGCGTAGCCGGCAGCTTTCAGCGCCTTGGCGATGGTGACCTCGCTCTGCGGCAAACCGCCTTTGGAATCCGGGAACAACACGTTGTTCAAGCCACTGCGGATGGCGTAGCGCCCGGTCAGCAACGCCGCGCGCGATGGCGTACACACCGGCGCGGCAGCGTAGAAATCGGTGAAACGCAGGCCTTCCGCCGCCATGCGATCGAGCTGCGGCGTGCGGATGCTGGGATTGCCGTAGCAGCCCAAGTCGCCGTAGCCCAGATCGTCGCAGAAGATCACCACGAGGTTGGGCCGCCGTTCGGCCGCGCCGGCGTCGGTGCCAACAAAAACCAGGAGACAGACCAGGGCGGTAAGGCGGGGTAGGATCATGCCCGCCATATGCACCAGATCGCCGGATCTTACCACCTGTCCGGCAACCGGATGAGGGTGTAGAAGCCACGCAATCGGACATCGCGGACGGGATGATCTGAAGGGGGCGCGGGACCAAGACCGTGAAGCCCGAAACCAGGACCACCAATTGAACAAGAGAAACGGAGGAACGGAGGGGAAAGCGAGCAGATCCGCGCCTGCTTTCCGGTCTTCCTCCGTTCCTCCGTTTCTCTTGTTCGATCCTGTTTCCTAGTTTTGCGACCGTGGGCGCGGGACAGGCGCATGCCACTCAGACCTCCCAGTTGGAGTCCCTGCTTCGGAATCCCTGTGTAAGCCCGCCCCCGGTTGCCGCATACAGGTGGCATGCTGCACCACTGCCTCTGCCTGCTCGCGATCGGCTTGATCACCGTGGCCTGGGCCGCTGATCCGGCGCGTCCGCCCAACATCATCGTCATCCTGACCGACGATCAGGGGTATGGTGATCTGTCGTGCCACGGCAATCCGATCCTCAAGACGCCGAACCTCGATCGTCTGCATGCGGAGGGGGTGCGCTTCACCGACTTCCATGTCAGCCCGACCTGTGCACCGACACGCAGCGCGCTGCTGACCGGGCGGCACGAGTTCCGCAACGGCATCACGCACACCATCTTTGAGCGTGAACGTCTGGCGCCCACTGCCATCACGCTGCCACAGGTGCTCAAACGTGCCGGCTATCGCACCGGCATCTTCGGCAAATGGCACCTGGGTGATGAGGACGAGTACCAACCTGGGCGGCGTGGCTTCGACGAGGTCTACATCCATGGCGGTGGCGGCATCGGGCAGAGTTATCCTGGGTCGTGCGGCGACGTGCCTGGGAACACCTACTTCAATCCGGTGCTGCGTCACAACGGCACCTTCATCAAGACCGACGGGTACTGTACCGACCTGTTCTTTGCCGAAGCGCAGCGCTGGATCGCCGCGACGCCACGCGAGGCGCCGTTCTTCTGCTGGCTGGCCACCAATGCACCCCACGTTCCGCTTCAGGTTCGGCCGGAGGACGAGGCGCGATACGCCGGCAAGGTTTCGGCCGAGGTCGCCAAGTATTTCGGCATGATCGCCAACATCGATGATAACGTCGGTCGCATGCTCGCTCACCTGGCACAGCTCGGCATCGAGCGCGACACGCTGATCGTCTTCATGAACGACAACGGTGCCTGGCCCGGCGGCGCGAAGGTGTTCAACGCCGGCATGCGCGGACACAAGAACACCCCATGGCTGGGTGGCACGCGCGCGTCGTCATTCTGGCGCTGGCCCGGCACGCTGAAACCGGTCGATGTGCCAGGGCTCACCGCGCATGTCGATGTCTTCCGCACGCTCGCTGCCATCGCCGGGGCGACGCTGACGCCGGCCGAAGAAACCCAGGCCGAAGGCCGATCGCTGCTGCCGTTGCTGCGTGATCCCACTGCGCCCTGGAGCGACCGTACGCTGATCACGCACGAAGGCCGCTGGGAACGTGGCAGTCAGCCGGAAACCGGAAAGTACCGCAATTGCAGCGTGCGCACCAAGCGTTGGCACCTGGTGACGGTGGCCAAACCGCCGACCACACCGCTGTGGCAGTTGTTCGACGTGGTCGCCGATCCAGGTGAACAGCAGGACGTCGCGGCAACCAATCCTGAGGTGGTGCAGCGCCTGAGCGGCGAGTTCGAGTCCTGGTGGACCTCGGTGCGGCCGCAGATGGTCAACGAAGGAGTCACCGGCCCGTCCGAGAATCCCTTCGCGGTCGCGTGGCGTGCACAGACCGGAGCAGCAAAATGAGGACCCCTGAAGGCACAGGCGTCAGCCTGCGCAGTCGTATGCGGAATGTCGTGGCGAAGGCTTCAGCCTGCGCTCGTAGGAGACGGCATCTGCTCCATCTGACGCTGGTGCTGGTCCTGGCCGCCACCAGTCAGGCCGGCGACGCGGCGAAGCCCAACATCCTCTTTCTCTTCAGCGACGACCAACGTGCCGACAGCATCGCCGCGCTCGGCAATGGCCGGGTGCGCACGCCGAATCTCGATCGCCTGGTGAACCGCGGAACCACCTTCACCCGCGCCTACTGTATGGGTGCGATGCAAGGGGCGGTGTGTGTGCCATCACGCGCCATGCTGATGACCGGGCGCTCGCTGTTCCGCATTCACGAGCAGCTCAAAGAGCAGGAGACGTGGCCTGAACGGTTCGCTGCCGCGGGCTGGCGCACCTTCATCACCGGCAAGTGGCACAACGGTGCGGCGTCGGTGACGCGGGTGTTCGACGATGGGCGGGCGGTGTTCCTTGGCGGGATGACCGATCCGCTGACCGCACCGGTGCAGGACTTCAGCACTCACGGCGCGCTCAGCGCCAAGCAACCGTCCGGCAAACATGTGGTGGAGCGTTTCGCCGACGAAGCGGTGACGTTCCTTGCGGCCCAGAACGGTAGCCAGCCGTTCTTGTGCTACGTCGCTTTCAACGCGCCGCACGATCCACGTGTCGCGCCGACCGCCTATCACACCGCCTACCGCGCCGACCCGCCGGTGGTGCCGCGCAATTTCATGCCGCAGCATCCCTTCGACAACGGCGAATTGATGGTGCGTGATGAAAAACTGCTGCCGACGCCGCGCGACGAGACGGCAGTGCGCCGAGAGATCGGCGATTACTACGCCGCGATCACCTTCATGGACGAGCAGATCGGACGCATCCTCGCCGCGTTGGAGTCCAGCGGCCAGGCGGGGAATACCATCATCGTCTTCAGCAGTGATCATGGTCTGGCACTCGGCAGTCATGGCCTGCTGGGTAAACAGAATCTCTACGAACACTCGATGCGCGCGCCGCTGATCATTGCTGGCCCCGGCCTGCCGGCGGGGAAACGCAGCGCGGCGCTGTGCCATCTACTCGACATCTTCCCCACGCTGGGCGACCTCGCCGGCGTCCCTGCACCCACGGGCAGTGAAGGTCAAAGCCTGGGACCGGTGCTGCGTGGACAGTCCGACACCGCGCGTCCGCTCATCGGCACTGCCTACCGCAAGGTCCAGCGCGCCGTCACCGACGGACGCTGGAAGCTCATTGCCTATCCGCAGGTGCCGCGCGTGCAGTTGTTCGATCTCCAGAGCGATCCGGATGAACGCCAGGATCTGGCGGGTGATCCGGCCAACGCCGTGCGGCTCGCCGGGCTGGTGACGGCGCTGCAGGGCTGGCAACGTGCGCATGGCGATCCGCTGCCACCTATCACCTTGCCACCGGTTCCCTGAAGGATCTTCGCATGCGCCTGTTACTCCTGCTCGCCGCCATCGTCCTCACGTTGCCAGCGGCTGATCGCCCCAACGTCATCCACATCCTGGCCGACGATCTGGGCTGGGCCGACCTCGGCTGTTATGGCCAGAAAACCATCCGCACACCGGTGCTTGACCGTCTGGCGGCGGAAGGCCTGCGTCTGACCCAACATTACGCCGGTTCAACGGTGTGCGGACCGTCGCGCTGCGCGCTCCTTACCGGCCTGCACACCGGCCACTGTCGCATCCGCGGTAATGGCGCCCTGTTGGAGAAACCGGATCCGAACGAGGTCTTGCTGCCGACGCTGCTGAACGCCGCTGGATACCGGACCGCGATGATCGGAAAATCTGGCGTTTATTGCAGCGATGAGGCGCTGACGCTGCCGAATGATTCCGGCTTCCAGCACTTTTTTGGCTATCTCTCACACCGAGCGGCGCACCATCCCTTCCCGCCGTTCCTGGTACGCAATGGCACCAAACTGGAGTATCCCAACAACAAACTACATGACGGCGATCACGACGCCCACGCGCTGATCATCGACGAAGCGCTCAATTGGATCACTGCCAACAAGGGCGCACCGTTCTACCTGCACCTGAGCGTCACCATTCCGCATGCCAGCCTCTATGCTCCTGAAGCGGACAAGGCACCGTACCGTGGCTTGGTCGAGGAACCGACCGAGGTGCGTGAACAGAAACACTACCGCACGGAAAAAGAGCCAAAGGCGACCTTCGCCGGCATGGTGTCACGTCTCGATGGTGATGTCGGTCGCGTGGTCGCGCTGCTGAAACAACTCGGCATCGAGCGCAACACCGTGGTGATCTTCACCAGCGACAACGGCGCGTGCGACGAAGGCGGCCACAAGGAAGCCGACTTCAAGTCCAGCGGCCCGCTGCGTGGCGTGAAACGCGATATGTATGAAGGTGGCGTCCGCTCACCGCTCATCGCCTGGTGGCCGGGCACCATCGCTCCTGGTCGCACCAGCGACCACATCAGTGCTGGCTGGGATTTTGTCCCGACCATCTGTGAACTCACCGGCGCGAAGGCCCCCGCCAACATCGACGGCATCAGCATGGTGCCGACCCTGACCGGCAAAGGTGAGCAGGCGAAACACAGCCACCTCTATTGGGAGTTCTACGAACAGGGCGGCAAACGCGCCGTTCGCGTCGGCGATTTCAAGGCCATCCAGCTCGGTCTCGACAAGTCGCTCGATGGACCGATTGAGGTCTACGACCTCAGCAAGGACCTGGGCGAAACCACCAACATCGCCGCAGCCAATGCGGAGATCGTCGCCAAGGCCAAAGAGCTGTTCGCGGCGAGCCGGACACCATCACCGATGTGGAAGTGGAAGTCGGAGAAGTAGGGTGGAGCGCCGGCTTCCAGCCGGCCAGGGGCAATCAATTGTCGAAGTTTTCCGA
>JACDEI010000055.1 GCA_013816485.1 Planctomycetota bacterium | reverse complement strand
CCACGGGCGAGACGCCCGTGCCACGAGGAAGACGCGTGCGTGGAGGTACTGCGGTACCTAATGGCGCCACGGCAGGCGGTCCTAGGCTGCCATCATGGTCCAGCACTGCGACCTTTTGATCGTCGGCGCCGGCCCGGCCGGTGCGATGACGGCGTTGCAGGCGGCGAAGGCGCGACCCGACCTTGGCATCGTGCTGACCGATGCGTTGCCCATGCCGCGACACAAGCCGTGTGGTGAGTTCCTGTCGCCGGATGGCCTGCGTATTCTCGCGCAGGTCGGATTGGAGGAGCGGGTGATGGCCAGCGGCGCGCATCCGCTGAATGGCCTCAGTCTGGTCGGCGCGCGCGGCGAGATGTCGTCCGATTACCATCCGATGCTCGGTCATGTGCCACATCGCCCATATGGCATCGGCGTACGCCGCGAGACCTTCGACCGCGTGTTGCAGGACGCCGCTGCGCGAGTGGCCGACCTGCGACGCGGTACACGTATCGTTGCCCTGGAGCGGCAGTCCGATGGATGGTTCGCGACGTTGCGTGAAGATACCGGTGAGCGACAGGTACATGCCCGTCTGCTGATCGGTGCCGATGGCCGACAGAGTTTGGTGCGTCGTCGCACTGGCTTGGATCTGCCGGCGGGCCGTCAGCGCTTTGCGCTCGTGTGCCGTGCTACCGGCATCCCGCATGGGACACATGGTGAGATGCACCTTGGTCCGCTCGGACAGGTGGGCGTCGCACCGCTCGGTGGTGGCGAGGTGAACCTCAACCTGCTGCTGAGCGAACCTGGGCGTCGCCTATTGCAGCAACGTTCCCCTGGGGTGCTGATGCGTGCGGCGCTGCGTGGGACGCCGTCGCTCCGGCCACGTACCGCGCACGCCCGCTTGGGTGAGATGTTGTCCACCGGGTCGTTGCCGCAGAAGAGCCGCTCGGTGATCGACAACGGTCTGGCACTGGTCGGTGATGCGGCGGGATTCTGTGATCCGTTCACCGGTGAAGGCATGTGTTTTGCATTGCAAGGTGCGGAAGCGTTGGGCACCACGATCGCTGAATTGCCGCGTGGCGGTGTTTGGGAGAAAGCACATCTGCAATCCTACGCCGACGCCTACCGCTCACGTTTCAGCGGCAAACGCCGGCTCGGTGAAGGACTGCAAGTGCTGCTGCAACGAAAGGCACTGGCTGACCGTCTGATCGGGCTGGTGGGTTCCCATCGCGGATTGAGCCGTTACTTAGTGGCGATGACCGGAGATTATCTGTGACGTGGCAGGGCAATGATCAGCCGCCGACAGCGGAGGAACAACGCAGTCCCAGGTATTGGTTTGGTCAGTTGTGGGGCATCTGGCGCAAGATTTTGGTTTTCGCATTCACTGGTCTGGGCGTGGTACTGCTCATCCGTTTTGGTCCGGGTGCCTTGTTGATCCTGGTGCCGGTCGGCGTGCTGTTGTTCGGCAGCCTGATCTTCGCTGGCGCGCGCATCTGGATGCGCGGAAAGCGTTGAGTGAGAACCCTGGGAGAGGCGAGCCCCCGCTCGCCTTGCCTTGGTGTGTCATCTCTGGTCACCGGCTCACGGGCATCGCTTAGGCGAGCTGGGGCTCGCCTCTCCCAGGGGACAGCCTAATGGCGTTCGTCGTCCCAGGCGGCGAGGGCGGAGCGTTGCACCTCGTCAAACGGTAAGCTGAGAGCACGAGCGACCGCGCGCACGGCGTCGGCTTCGGGTTTCGCGCGTTCGCTGCCGTCGGGCAGGGTGACGATTTTCAGCGGGATCTCGTGGCCGTGGACGCTGACGCTGGCTTGGCGGCGAGCTAGGACGGTGCGGTCGAGCAACTGATGACGTACGCCGATGGTCGATGAACGGGTGAGCACCAGGGCGGTCAGGCCTTCGCGCTGATCTGGCGCACACAACACCGTGAGTTCGTACCCAGGGCGGCCCTTCTTCATCAACACCGGCGTCAGGTAGGCATCCTTCGCCCCGGCACCCATCAGATCAGCGATCAGCACCGCGAGTTGCTCGCCAGTGCTGTCGTCGACTTGGCAGCGCAGCTCGCACACCTGATCGCGCGCGGTGCCGGCCTGCTCAACCAGGCTGACGCGCACGGCGTTGACCAACCCTGGGATGATCTTGTGACCCGCACCGTAACCGACGCGGCTGGTGGTGAGGTCAAGCGCGTGGCCCGGGCGCAAGTAATCGTCGGCCAGGGCGGTCACCAGCGCGCAGCCGGTGGGCGTGGTCAGTTCGCCGGTATCATCTGCGATCTGACGATGTGGCGCACCCGTGCGCGCCAACATCGCCGCCACCGCCGGAACCGGGACGGGCATACGCCCGTGGGCGCACCGCACCGTGCCATTGCCGGGCAACAGGGCGGTGGCGATCACGCGGTCGATGTCGAGTTGCTCCATGGCCAAGCAGCAGCCGACCACGTCGGCGATGGCGTCGAGTGCGCCGACCTCATGGAACTCGATGTCATCGACTGCGGTGCCGTGGACTTGCGCCTCGGCCTCGGCGAGCGTGCGGAAGACGCGCTGTGCCCGGGTCTTCACCCGTTCCGGCAGGGGAGCAGCGGTAAGCAGATCGCGGATCACGCGGTAAGGCCGATGTACCGCAGCGGGTGGAGCGTCGCCAGTGAGTGAGAGTTTCGGTGGATGCTCATGCGTATGGCCATGCTCATGGCTGTGGCCGTGGTCATGACCGTGATGGTCGTGCGCCGCGCTCATACGTTGCTCCCACGCGGCTTCCTGCTCCGCCACCACATCGACCTGCACCGCAGCGATGCCGCTGGGCCGGACACGTTTGGCGGCGATGCGAATGGGACCGACGCCGAGCGCGAGCAGATCCTGCTGGATGCGCAAGATGTCCGCGCCCAGGTCCAGCAGGCCAGCCAAGAGCATGTCGCCAGCGATGCCGCTCGGCATTTCGATGAGTAACGTCGTCATGGCCGGCATTGTGCGGGGCGCGTGGAGTCCGGAAGTCCGGAAGTCCGGAAGTCCCGTGGCACGGGCGTCCCGCCAATGCTCGAAAGCAAAGCCGAAGACTCGACGGGAAGAAAAAACCTAGCCACAGAGCCCACAGAGAGCACAGAGGAGAAGAACAAGGCCTTCCTCTGTGCTGTCTGTGCTCTCTGTGCTCTCTGTGCTCTCTGTGCTCTCTGTGGGCTCTGTGCTCTCTGTGGGCTCTATGGCTAGATTTCTTGCCTTCTGGTTTCGTGCCAAACTTCCGGACTTCCGGACCGTTCCAACGACTGACCCAGTCTTCGGGGTTGACCGTCATCCCCACTTTCGACCGTCGAGGTCGTCCCTAACGTCCCGCCCATGGGCCCCATCAAGTCGACCATCCTCCGCCTTGAACGTGAGATCCAGCAGGAGCACGCCCGTGCCCTGGCTGCGATGCACCAAGCGTACGACCAACTGTCGTCGACCCTGATCGAGGCGGCGCGTGGGCGTGGCTACCTGGCAGCGGATCCGCTCGGCGCGCTCGGCCACCTGCTGGCACCGACCCCGCTCGCCAACCAGGTCGGCGAAGAAGCGCTAATGTTGTGGCGGACCTTCTTCGCCTGTTTCCGTCCCGACGAAGCGGCCTTCGAA
The DNA here is from genome assembly GCA_013816485.1 of Planctomycetota bacterium. Classification (GTDB taxonomy): domain Bacteria; phylum Planctomycetota; class UBA11346; order UBA11346; family UBA11346; genus BOG-1363. Next base: position 28,290 of record JACDEI010000055.1, on the reverse strand, counting down.
GCGGCGCAGTTCCAGGAACGCGCCAGCCAGCTCAACGCCCGCGTCGATGCGCTGCAGCCGGGTGAACGTCCCGACCTGTCATTGACGGTCGAGATCATGCAGACGCTCAGCGGCCTGTGGGAGGAACGCCATCAGGCGATCAGCGGTCGCCTGGATACGTTGATCAACGAACTCTCGTCGAACCAAGCCAAGCTCGGGTCGGTGCAGCTCGAAACCGCGCACCAGAGCGACGAACTGCAACGGGTCAGCTTGGTGGTCACGGGTGCGCTCAACGAAATGCGCGAAGTGGTTCCCGCTGGCGAACCGCTTGGTCAGCAGGTCGGCCGTGCGTTCAGCCGTTACCGTCAGGATCTGGCCGCCAGCCGCCGGCATGCGCAGGGCATGGTCTCTGCGACCAGGCGGCTGCTCGATGCCATGGGCGCCATAGCGTCGCGTCGCGAAGTGCCGGCTCTGCCGCCTGAGGCGGAAAGTGTCATCGCCGAAGTACGCAAACTCGACCAATCACGTCGCGAGTTGGAAGGCAGCGTGCGCGATCTGCGCGGGCAGATCGCCAAGCTCGAAGCCGAACGTCACGAGCTGATGGAAGAGGTCGCCGCGCGCGATCGTCGTTTGAGCCGCTACGAAGAAGGCGACGCGGGCGACATCGACGAACGTTTGAAGATCTACCGTGAAGCCTTCGGCCTGCTCGAAACCGGCGGTGATCACCGGGCGAAACTCGACCAGGTGCGCAAGCTGGAGCGCGTCATCAGCCTCAATGACGAAGCCGAGGGCCACGCCGCTCGCGTCGCCGACCGTCACCTTGCCGAGATGGCCAAGTGCCTGACCGATCTGCGCGCAATCGTGGTGCTGGCCGAGGACCCACGTCGCTACCGTCCGCGTCTGTTCGGCAATCGTTACGAGTTCAAGACCCTGCGTGGGCAGATCGCCGCGACGCGCGATGCCTCGCGTGACGTGGTGGAATACCTCGACCGTGCGCGCTGGGCGCTCGGCGTCACGGTGTTGGCCAAGGCGATACCCAAGCTGCGCGCGGTGTTCCGCGAGATGGTGTCGCTGGTGGCCGAATGGCGTCAGCAGCTCGGCGATCCGCCTCCGGTGTCGATCACCATCAGCCTCGACGGTGGCAGCGGCATCCTGGCCCTGCCGGCAATCCTGGCGAGCGACCTGGAAACCGTTCTGAAGAAGAAGTCACGTGCCGGTCAGGCCGCCACCAGCTTGGCACCGATCCTCGACGACTGCGTGGCGCTCTACCACAAGACCCTGGAGCAGGCACGTGGCGATACCGTCCCGCGAACCGAGGCACCCAAGCGCGAAGGCGCGCTCCAGTCCATCGCCCGTCTGGCGGCCGAACTGTCGTCCTTGGCGGCGATGTGCGAGACCACGTTCAACGAAGCCGCGGCCAACGAGTTCAAGCTCAGCGAAAGCGACAGCGCCCTGCTGGCCGACGACCACTTGCTGCGCCTGGCGCTGCAGAACCTCGACGGTGCCTGCGAGGAGTTCGCCGCCCTGCCCAACGCCCCGGCGGTCAAGTTCACCGCACTGACCGGCCGCAACAAAGACTTCGACAAGTTCCTCATCGGCGGACGTCAACGGGTAGAATGGCTGGAAGAACTGGGTCTTTACCGGGTGCTGGTAAGCGGGTGAACCCTGGGAGAGGCGAGCTTTTTCGGGTGTGTTCTCCCGATCGCCAGCCCCTTCGCCGCCTCCAACACCTCCGCCACATGCCCATCGACCTTCACTTTGCGCCACTCCTGCGCGATCGTGCCGTCGGCGGCGACTAGGAAGGTTGAGCGGATGATGCCCATGAAGGTTTTTCCGTACATGCTCTTCTCGCCCCACACGCCGAGCTTCTCGGCGAGTTCGTGCCGCTCGTCGGCGAGCAGAATGAAATTGAGCTTCTGCTTGGCGATGAACTTGGCGTGGCTGGTGAGGGGGTCGGGGCTGACGCCGATGACCGGCACACCCGCCTTGCTGAAATCCTGTTGGTGGTCGCGGAAGTCGCAGGCCTCGACCGTGCAGCCGGGCGTCGCGTCCTTGGGATAGAAATAGAGCACGAAGGTTTTGCCTGTGAGATCTTTCAGGCTCCAGGTCTTGCCGTCCGAAGCAGGAAGGGAGAAGGCGGGGATTTTGGCCATGGGATGTTCCTCGGGTGGGCTAAGGATCAGATGCCAGCGTCACGTCGTCCGCCAAGGGCAAAGCCGCACCGACTCCGCATGCCGCGTTCCTCCTGTTCAATCCTGTTGTCTCCTGTCCATGGTTGCTCGATCAGGCCCACGTGTGCCGGTCGCGCGCCGCGGACCGCTCGCTCACGCGAGGTCGACTAAACGTTTCAACACTCATCCCGTACCGGTTTTCCTCAGGAGCTCATCATGCGTGCATCCATCCTCGTCCGTGCTCTCGTCATCGGTGTCGCGGCGTTGTCGCCGCTGACGGCGGCGGACGACTTCGTGTGGGTCGAGGGTGAGGCCGCCACGATGAAGACTGTGCAACCGCATGGTTGGTACAGCGACGCGGTGAAAAAGGACCAGCTCTCGGGCTCCGCCTGGATCAGCAACTTTGGCAACCAGGACGGTCTTGCGACCTACGACCTCACCGTGCCGACGGATGGCGACTACACTCTGTGGGTGCGCGCCAACGTCATCGGTGCTGCGCTGGCCTACCAGCTCGACGGTGGCGAGTGGACGTCGATTGACACCGGCAAGGGCGTCGACGTGGTCAATATCGCGAGCGACGGCAAACCCGACATGCGCATCATCGGCTGGCTGAATGGCGGCGTGGTAAAGCTCAAGGCCGGCACGGTGAAACTCGGCTTCAAGATGCACAGCGGCAACAACCACCACGGCGGCATCGACTGTTTCGTGCTGACGAAAAAATCGTTCACGCCCAACGGTGCGGTGAAACCAGGCCAGAAGTTCGGCCTCGCTGACGCTGGCTGGTGGGCCTTCGAGCCGGACGCCGACGAGTTCACCAAGGATGCGCTGCTTGACCTGCGTTCGCTCAATGAAAAAGTCGCCGGCGAGTCCGGCTTCATCAAAGCGGCGGGTGACACCTTCCAGCTTGGCAACGGCAAGCCGGTGCGTTTCTGGGCGATCAACAGCGGGCACGGACTGTGCGATGCCGACGATGCGCTGATCGAGATGACCGCCAAACGTTGGGCCAAGGGCGGCATCAACCTGGTGCGTCTGCACGGCGGCATGTTCGACCGCAAGGGTAACGATCCGACGGTGATCGATCGCCATCAGCTGGAACGTTTCCATCGCACGGTGCAGATCCTCAAGCGCCACGGCATCTACACCAAGCTCTCGCACTTCTTCCCGCTGTGGATGCAACTGAAGGCTAGCGACGGCATCGCCGGCGCGCCGATGGGCCAGCACCCGTTCTGCCTGCCGTACTTCGAACCACGCATGCAGGAAATTTACCGTTCCTGGCTGAAGCAGATCCTCACCACCAAAGTCGACGGCAAGGCGCTGATCGACGAGCCGGCCCTCGCCTGCGTCGAGATCATCAACGAAGACAGCCTGTTTTTCTGGACCTTCACCGCCAAGAACCTCGGCGACGGCCCGCTTGCCACGCTTGAAGGCCAGTATGCCGCGTGGTTGGAAAAGAAGCATGGCGACCTCGACAAGGCCTTCGCCACCTGGGGTGGCCAGAAGCAGGGCCGTGACAACGCCGCCGGCAAACGCGCAACGCTGCTCGACGCTTGGAACATGACCCGCGACGGCATGAAGGACAAGAAGGCGCGCATGACTGATCAGATCGCCTTCCTGGCGACGACGCAGCGCGACTTCTACGCCAACACCAACAGGTACATGAAGGAGCTCGGCCTGAAGGCGCCGGTCTCGGCGAGCAACTGGACCACTGCCGACAACCTGGTGCTCGGTGGCGTCGAACGCTGGACCTACGCCGCCACCGACGTGATCGACAAACACGGTTACTTCGGCGGCAAACACGAAGGCGACGGTTCCGCGGGCTACTCGGTGCGTGAAGGCCACCGCTACGAGGACAAGAGCGCGCTGCTCGATCCCCAGTCGGTGCCCATCAGCTACGTGCAGCAGGCCGGTCGGCCGCACCTGCACAGCGAGATCGCCTGGAACAAACCCAACCGCTTCATCGCCGAGGGCAACCTGCTGGTGGCGAGTTACGCCGCGCTCCAGGGCGTCGACGGCTACATCTGGTTCGCCGCCGCTGATGGCAACTGGCTCAACAACGGCAACGGCAAGTGGACGTGGATGATGCCCGGCGAGTTCGGCCAGTCGCCCGCCGCCGCGCTCCAGTACCGCCGCGGCGACGTGAAGGAATCCGCCCCGGTGATCCGTCAGGTCACCAGCGACGCCGACGTGCTGGCGTTGAAAAACACTGGCATTGTTGAAGGCCAGAACGCCGACTTCCGCATGGGTGACGTGCCCAAGGCATCTGAGGCGGGCAACCTCGCTGCCGTCGATCCGCTGGCGACCTTCGCCGGTCGGGTCGAACGCAGCTTCGACCCGGCGGCCAAGGCTGAGGTGCAGGACCTCAGCAAGCTCATCGACCGCACGGCGAAGAAGGTCACCAGCATCACCAACGAGTTGACCTGGAAATATGGCGACGGGCTGTTCACCGTGAACACGGCGAAGAGCCAGGCGGTCACCGGCTTCCTGAGCAAGGCCGGCACTGTGCAACTCGGCGACCTGACCATCACCTCCGGCATGGAATACGGCACGGTCCACGTCATCAGCCTCGACGACCAGCCGCTCGCCACCGCGAAGAAGATCCTCATCCAGGCCTTCAGCGAGGAAAAGATGTATGGCTTCCGCGCCGAAGGCGGCGTGATCAAGGACGTCGGGCGCGTGCCGATCAATGTGCGCGATCTCCAGGCGACGGTGACATTCGCCAAGGCCGCTGGGTTGAAGGCGGTGACGCTGGATGCCAACGGCTATGCGAAGGGGAACGCGGAAGCGGTGAAAGGTGGCACCGTGACGTTGGTGAAAGACGGGATGTACACGGTGGTGACGCGGTGAACGCCAATGCTGGAAAGCTAAGACCAACGATCCCAGGATTTTTCGCCACGAAGGCACGAAGGCACGAAGGCACGAAGGCACGAAGGCACGAAGGAAGGGAAAAACCCCACTTCTCTCCACTTCGTGTCTTCGCGCCTTCGTGGCGGAGTATCCGTTTCGTTAGTTTTCCAGCATTGGGCGAACACTCGCGGAGTCTGAACGCGCGTCGGTGAACGGCTTTGTGGCATCGCGGCAGCGCGCGTCTCGCAACTCGGCGTGAGCCTGGCCTCCTCAGAACGGTCGTTTCCAAATGGGGCAATTGGCTGGCTTTGATCGGCCCGCGTGCGTAGGCTGCCGTACCCCCTGGAGGAGCCACCGATGAATCCGCAGACCCGCAAGAATTCCGAAGATCAACGCGACCTCCTGCAGGTGAAGATCGCTGAACTGGGAGCGCGCCTCAATGAGAGCGGCCATCCCAAACTCGAACGCGACCGGGACCACGCCCAGTTGCTCCAATCCATCAATCAGCACACCCGACTGGTGCGGGACCTGGCACGTCAGCCGCTGATTGTTGGCGCTGGACGGTAATTGGAGTCGGCGCGTCCGGATGATGGATGGTTGACGCAGGGCTCGCCGAAGAGCCCAGCGGTCAGCGATTCGTAGGTGATTGCCAGTTCGGTGTTGAAATACGCCAGATTTCGCGAGCCCCCAACGGGGGCGACGTAACGCCAGCCCGGCGCTTCAGCGCCGGGAAGCGTGTCATTAGATTGGTCGCGAGTCCCCAACGGGGACGACGCAGATGAAACTCACGGTGACCACGCGATTCGGATCTGTTCTTGGCCCGTGCGTCGTCCCCGTTGGGGACTTATCCTGGAACGCGCCGCTCGACCCGGCGCTGAAGCGCCGGGCTGGCGTTACGTGGCCCCCGTTCGGGGGCTCAAAATGTTGGAGCGCACGTCGACATATTCGTCCCCACGCGCTTGGCGCGGGTGACGATCACGAACTCAAATCACGCCCTTCGCCTTCAACGGCTCCGTCACCCGCGTCACCACCGCCGCATCCGCCTCATTCCCGCTGATGCGCAAATCGCAGGGCTGGGTGGAGTTGCCGCTCGGGTCGATGTCGATCACCAGCGAAGGCATGTCGCCGATCAGGGCCTGCACGGCGCTGTGGTCGGCGAGGCCGATGGCGTTGGTGGTCATTCAGTAAACGCCACGCTGGAAAGGTGAGCCGAAGCACCTATTCAGCAGTCGGAGGCACCCATGGGAATTGCTGCCACATTGCGCCAGTTGCTCACGCTCGGGTTGTTCATCAACGTCACAGCCGCTGCAGCTGAGACAACGAAGCTTGGGGAATGGTTAGGTTGGTGCCGTGCAGGAGAGGATGAAAAAGTCCTCAAACTTCTGTGGGTCGGCCCTGATAAAATTCCGACCGCAGAAGAGGCGGACGATCTGCGGCAGATCATTCGGGCGATCCGCGCCAATCCCAAGACAAAGGTGATATCAGAATACGGGAATGATCACGTTCGCTGGTTGGCGATCACAGATGGAACGACGACGATCGACCCCATCTACATGATATTTGTAGATGCGGAGTCACGTTGGAAGATAGTTTCGGATAATCGGCGGAATGTGATGCCGCTCACGGAGCGTGAACGATTCTTGTATGAGAAACTTTTTGATGACTTGGAGAAGTTGTACCGAAAGGCGCCACCGGAATAGATGATTGTTCCTTGTTTCGAGAGCGCCAACGGCGCGGCCTGAACACAGCCCGGGGTGAAGCCCCGGGTACACGGGTGATCGGCGATTATTCCATGAAGGGCTGAAGGCCCGACTGAATCGTTGATCGTGCGATCGACGTCTGAGTCGGGCTTTCAGCCCTCAATCCTCGATCTCCGCGCAACCCGGGGCGTTGCCCCGGGCTGTGTTGAGGTCGCGCCGTTGGCGCTCGCGAATCGCGAGGCCGCATTGCGCCCGCATTGCGCCCGCATTGCGCCCGCATTGCGCCAATGCCTAGATCACGCCCTTCGCCTTCAACAACTCCGTCACCCGCTCCACCACCGCCGCATCCGCCTCGCTGCCGCTGATGCGCAGGTCGCAGGGCTGGGTGGAGTTGCCGCTCGGGTCGATGTCGATCACCAGGGATGGCATGTCGCCGATCAGGGCCTGCACGGCGCTGTGGTCGGCGAGGCCGATGGCGTTGGTGGTGGAGACCAGGATCACGCCGCTGGTCAGCAGCAAGTAGGCGACCTCGCCGAAACGGCGGACCAGCTCGGCCTGGGTCGCGTCGGAGGACAAGTCGTGGTCGACGCCCATCAGCACGTTGGTGCCGTCGATGAAGTACGGGTGGCGGCCCTGTTCGAACAGCGCCTTTTCTAGCGAACGGGCGTAGCGTTGTTTGCCGACGCCGGTCTTGCCGACGAACATGACGAGGGCGGGGCGGTGGCCGAGGCGCTCGGCGCGTTCCTCGATGCCGACGCTGCCGTGGATCCAACTGAAGTCGCGCAGACGGGCTTCGGCGCGCAGGTCATCCTGATCGTCCTGCACCGACGCGGTGATGATGCCGCCGCCGGCGACGTCGTAGCCGTCGACGATGACGAAGCGGCCGGTGACCTCGATGTCGCTGGTCAGATCGAAGGCGATGGGCTGCTTGGTCTCCAGGATCACGTCGGCCACGTCGTGGCGGCCGATTTCCTGCTTGGCCAGTTCGCCGTTCAGTTCGCTCGCGTCGAGGACCTTCAGCAGCTTGTGGATGCGCACCGGCGTGGCCGCGGTGTGGATCTTGATCTTGTAGTCGCGGCCCTGCTGCATGGCTTTGCGGCCGAGCCAGATGATGTTGGCGCGGAAGCGCGTGCCGACGAGCGGCGCGTGCGCCTTGTGGCTCATCACCTCACCGCGGGTGATGTAGATTTCCTGCGACAGCGTGAAGCCGGTCGACCAGCCGGCGCCGATCTCGACGCATGGAGCGGTATTGAAGCCCTCGATCGATTTGATCTTCACCGTCTTGTTCGACGGGCTGAAGACCACCTCATCGCCGACCTTGACGTTGCCGGTGTCGATGCGGCCCGAGATGATGCGGCGTTCGTCGCCGTGGCTGGTGAACTTGTAAATCGCCTGCACCGGCATGCGCAGCGGTTGGTTGGTCTTGGGCGGCTGCTTGTTCAGGCTGTCGAGCCGCTGGAGCACGGTCTCACCGCGGTACCACGTCATGTTGCTGCTGGGCTGTGTGAGGATCTCACCCGTGAGCGCGGCGATCGGCACGAACTGCAACGGGCTGACTGCGCCGATGCCGGCGAGGAACGCGCGGTATTCTTTTTCGATGCCGTCGAAGACCTGTTGGCTGTAACCCACCAGGTCCATCTTGTTGACGCACACGATGACCTGCTTGATGCCAAGCATGCCGAGGATGTAGCCGTGGCGGCGCGAGTTCTCGCGCACACCTTCCTTGGCGTCGATCATCAGCACGGCGGCCTCGGCGCGCGCAGCGCCGGAGATCATGTTCTTGAGGAACTCGATGTGCCCAGGGGCGTCGATGATGATGTAGTCGCGCTTGTCGGTCTTGAAGAAGCAGCGCGCGGTATCAATTGTGATGCCCTGGTCCTGCTCGTCTTCCAGAGCGTCGAGCAGGAAGGCGTACTCGAACGGCTTGCCGGTGCGTTCGCACTCGCGCTTCACTTTATCCAACTTGCCCTGCGGCAGCGAACCCGTGTCCGCCAGCAGACGACCGACCAGCGTCGACTTGCCGTGGTCGACGTGGCCGACGATGACGATGTTCATCTGCTCGCGGGATTCGACGGAAATGTCCGGAGTCCGGGGTCCGGAGTCCGGGGTCGTCGTGGTCGCGGGGGTGGTTGCTGACATGGGAGACTCTCGAAAAGGTCGGTGTCGTGCTGCGGGTGGACTCCAGACAGGACCGTAGGTCCGCCGGACTCCGGACTCCGGACGGTTGCCTACATGTACCCATCGCGGCGCAGGTCTTCGAGACCGCCACGACCTTCCTGGTCTTGCGCGCGGCCGCTGCGTTCGGCGATGTTCTTCAGCTTGCCGCTTTTGAGCTCAGCAATTATGTCGTCGACGTTCTTGGCCTTGGAATCGATCGGCGTCTGGCACGGACCGCAGCCGAGCGAGCGGTAGCGTGTGCCGTCGCCCTGGTCGTAGTAGAGCGAGACCGTCGGGATGTTCTCGCGCTTGATGTACTCCCAGATGTTCAGCTCGGTCCAGTCCAGCAGCGGATGGATGCGCACGTGCGTGCCTGGGGCGAAGTCGGTCTTGAACTGGTTCCACAGTTCCGGCGGCTGGTCGCCCACGTCCCAAGCGTTGTTCTTGTCGCGCGGACTGAAGTAGCGCTCCTTCGAGCGGCTGCCTTCTTCGTCGCTGCGCGCGCCGACGATGACGCCATGCCAGGGCTCGCGATCCATGTCGATATCGTATTTGCCGTTGGTCAGGTTCAGCCGGCGACGCACGCCGGTGCCCTGGAGCGTCGCCTTGAGCGCGCCGGACTTCAGCAACGCGCAGCACTGCTTGCGCGTGACCTTGCGGGGATCGTCCGCCGCCAGGTGCGCGGTCGCCGGGTAGGTGTTGCCATCCTTGATGCTGACCTCGTCCTGGCCGTAGATCATCGTCAGTTTGTATTCGCGCGCGAGACGATCGCGGTACTCGATCATCTCCGGCAGCTTGTAGCTGGTGTCGATGTGCACGAGCGGGAACGGGATGTGGCCGAAGAACGCCTTGCGCGCGAGCCACAGCAGCACGGTCGAATCTTTACCGATGGACCACAGCATGCACATGCGGTCGAAATGGCGGAACGCCTCACGGAAGATGAAGACGCTCTGCTGTTCCAGCAGGTCGAGATGGTCGAGGGTCGCGGTGGTCAACGCGGGCTCCGTTCGAGGGGGTCGCGCATCATTGGACGAGTTCGCCGGGGGCAAGAGGTGACCCCCGCCACCTACGGCGGTTGTGGTGGTGTTTAGCCTGGGTACAGCCAAGGCGATGCGTGCGATCCTGATCTTGTTGCTGGGAGTTTGCGCCACTGGCGCGGTCAGCGCCGCCACCGGCGATTGGAGCGGCACCATCACCGTGCAGCAGAGCATGGTCGGCCCCACCGGCGTGATCGGGCCGGACAAGGCGGAGCTGGACGATTACGCCAAGCTGATCGAAGAACGCACGGCACGCGCCAAGAACGACCTCACCACCGCCTCGACGGTGGTGGCCCGCACCCTGCGCGCCGACATCGGCGTGTACCAGGCGGAACTGGAGCGTATCGCCCTGGCGCGCGGCGGAGTGGTGCCGATCGGCAGTATGACCTTCGTCATCGACCGTCAGCGCGTGGCAGTGCTCAGCGATCTGCCACGTCTGGTGGTCGACCGTGTGGCCAACACCGCGCTGGTGATGGGCGCCGATGTTCCGGAACCGGTGGCCCTCGCACCACTACCTGCGCCGCTAGTGATTGAACCGTCGGCCCCTGAACTGCCGCTGCTCGGGCTGACCACCCGTCGCATCGAACTCAAGGCCGAGGGCAAGAAGTTCACTGTGCTGGTGGCGCCGTCGCTGCCCAATCCGTATGCCCTGTGCCTATTGGCCGCCACCGCCGAGGAGGCCGACAGCCTGCTCGCCGTGCTCGCCACGGTTCCGGGCATGCCAATGCAGGTCGAACACGGCGCGCGTGAGGTGACGCATCGTTGGGTGGTGACGGGCATTCGCGAGAAGGTGGTGGATCAGGCGGCGTTTGAGCCGTGAGTGTTCGGAGGGTACGAGGGGTACGAAGGGTACGAGGGGTACGAAGGGTACGAAGGGTACGAGAAGTCCGAAAGGTCTGAAGCGCAGAGGTACCAGCGAAGCGATCGTACCAGCGAAGCGATCGTACCAGCGAAGCGATCGTACCAGCGAAGCGATCGTACCAGCGAAGCGATCGTACCAGCGAAGCGATCGTACCAGCGAGCAGAGCGAGCCTAACCGGTGACCGGCGGCCACATCGACATCGGCTTGAGCAGCGCCTTGAGCGTCGCCGGCAGTTCGTTGATCACTGACAACGCGTCGTAACACGGACCCTGGTCCAGCCACAGGCGATCGCCTGCGGTGGTCACCCACAACACCGCCATGCGTGCCGCATCGAACGGTGACGCACCGCGCGCCATCAGTCCCGCCGCGACGCCGGCGAGCACGTCGCCGGTGCCGCCGACGGCCATGCGCGGATTGCCGCGCGGATTGCGTTGCCAGCGGCGTCCGTCGGTCACCAGATCGACTACGGCTTTGGCCAGCAGCACGCGGTCAGGACGCGCCCAGGCGTGCAGCGCGTCGTCATCGACCGGCCCGCCGAGCAGATTGCGCGCTTCGGTGCGGTGCGGCGTGATGAGGATGCGCGCGTCGCTTTCCGGCAGATCGCGCAACACGTCGGTGAGCGCGGCAATGGCGTCGGCGTCGAGGATGATCGGCACACCCATTTCGACCGCGAGCGAGAACGCCTGCTGCGCGGCCTCGACCGCACCTGGAGCGCGACCAAGGCCCGGGCCGATCAGCACCGCGCTGGCACGCACCAGCATCGGCGTCAGTTCTTCCGGATTCGCCGGGTTGAGCGTGCCGTCGGTTTCGCGGTGCACGACGATGGTCGGCGGCAACGTCGGTCCGCCGCCGGTCCAGGCGCGCACCAGATCGCAGCCAGTCATCACCGCGGCGCGGGCGCAGAACTCCAGCGCGCCAGGGAACGCACCGCCGCCGATGATCAGTAGTTCGCCGTGCGTGCCCTTATGGCCCGATCGTTTGAGCGGTGGGAAACGCCGCAGGCAGGCGTGTTGGACTTCCTGATACGCGGCTGGCAGCACGCCGATGTCGACGGTCTTGAATTCGCCGATACCGGGCTGACGCAGCAGCTCGGCCTTGGCCACCTGAAAACACAACGTGAGCGTCGCCGGCAGACAGAGCTCGGTGCCGATGCCGCTTGGCACGTCCGCCGCCAGGATCGGGCAGGCCAACGCGCGCAACGCGATCAACGCGTGGGCGATGGGTTCACGTGGACGACCACGGGCACCGGCGCCCAGGATGGCGTCGATCAGAAGTGCCGGCGCCGTGCTTGGCGCCTTGTCGATGATCCGCACGGACGGCGGCAGACGCGACGCCTGTTCCTGGCAGAGCGAACTTTTTGGCGGCACCACCGGCCACAGCACCACGTCGCGGCCGGCCTCCGCCATCAAACGTGCGCAGACGTAGCCGTCGCCGCCGTTGTTGTTGGGGCCGCAGGCGACCAGCACCGTACCGCCCGGGACCAGACGCTCCGCTTCACGTGCGAGCGCCGCGCCGGCGTTCTCCATGAGCTGGCCGAGATCCTGGCCCAGGGCCACGGTGGCTTCGTCGATCACCGCGACTTCGGACAACGGCACGACTGGTGCAGGCAGGGCCATGGGACGGGATCCTGTCCCTGGCGTGACAGGGGGGCAAGCCCATCCACCTGTTTGTTCCATGGGCATGATGGTCGGTGATGGCTTATTCATGACGCACTCGGAGGCAGCGCATGCAGCGCCCACCAGCCCAGGAGCATGACGGCCACGTCGCAGCAGGCATGGGCGATCCAGGCGCCGAGCAGGCTGCCCTGATGGCGATGCAACAGGCTCCAGCATACGCCAGCACCACCGACCACCAGGCCGAGGGCGATGCCCGCGACTGGTCCCGCGTAGACCCACAACACCACAATGTGATGGCCGGCGAAAGCGAGGCCGCCTATCAAGTGCGCAGCCGTCGGTTGCAGTCGTGCGTGCAGATGTCCGACGGCGAACCAGCGCCAGTACCATTCCTCGAACGCACTGTGAAACAGGCTGATTCCCAGCGCGAGCGTGAGGTAAGCGGTCGTCGAGGTGAGGTTGAACTCCGCGATCTTTTCCGCGATCCGCGGCGTCGCGAGATCAAGGAGCCAGGCGAGCGGACCGAGCGCCGCGAGGATGATCGCGCCACCCATGACCACGCCGAGCAGCAAGCCTTCACCGACGATGCGACCCCATGATTGCTGGCGCACAATCGTCGTCGGCCAGCTCCAACGCCAGCCAGCAAGGATCGGCCCGACCACCATCGCGACCTTAGTCGCGCCATAGATCAGCGCCGCCGACCAGTGCCCGGCGGCGAGGACGAAATAGATCAGCGCGGCGAACGTCGGCAGGATCAGTGCGGCGAGCAGGGCGGGCAGCGGGACCATAAATACTCAATAGATAACAAATTGGACGATGCAAGCGCCACGCTGGTGTGCGGGCTGTCAAATGTGGCACGGGCGTCCCGCCCGTGGTTGGTCGTCAAACGGCTGAACGCATCAGGACATTCCCAAGTCCAACCACGGGCGAGACGCCCGTGCCACGAACTACCAGATGAAATCGAAGCCGAACAGCACGCGCGTAGCTTCGTCGCCGTCGAGCTGCTGCGCCACGCCGATGCCGGGACTCAACATCAACTCCCACACCATCCAGTTCATGTGAATGTTCGCGCCGACCGAGCGGAACCACTCGCCGTCATCGCCGTCGAGTTCCTCGTTCGAGACCTTCGCCGCGTCGAAGAACAGTTCGAGCACGGTCTGACGATCGACGAACGGCGTGGTGCTGTGGCCCCAGAACGGCCGCCACACCGGCGTGCGGTAGGCGACGCTGCCGCCGACCAGGTACTGCCCGAGCGCCTCGGTGGTGCCGTAGCCGCGTGGCAACTGATTCAGACCGTAGGTGCCGCCGACCGAAAACTGGTTCTGTAGGAATTCGTCGCCCTCGGTCCAGCCGAGCGCGCCGCCGAACACCAACTGCTGACCGAAGCGCGGCCAGAAGCTCAGTACGTAGGTGCCGAGGCCGATCACGCGGTCCTGCTTCAAGTCACCGCCGTAGCCGCTGTGACGGTAGCTCACCGCGAAGCTGGTGCCGTCTTCCAGTGTGTAGCTGGTGGGGAAGACCGTGGCGTCGCTGTAGGCCAAGGTGAACTCGGTGTACTGCTCGACCTTGGTGAACGGCGTGAGGTTGAAGGTCGCGAGGCCGTCGTATTCCTCGGCCGCACTGTCGACCGTGTCGTACTCAGCGATGCCAGCCGCGGCGTAGAGCTGGAAACGCCGACGCAAACCGGTGAGGCCATGACCCAGACGGAACTCCGCACTGCGGCGGACCTCGACGTAGTCGTAGAGGTTGCCATCGCTGGCGACGATCTGTTCGTCATAGGAACGCTCCGCCTGCCACCCGACGATGCCGATGTCGATCGGCCACCCGCCATAGGCCCACGACGCGAGGCCGACCGGTGAGGCCTCGGCCAAGCCGATGCCGGCGGAACCGATGAGCAGATGCGTGAACACCGGATCGGCCATCAATCCGGCGATGCCGAGGCCGCCCTCCGGCACCGCGGCGAGCGTCGGCGTCCAGAACAGCGGACGGATCTCCAGCAGGCCGCGGTACGGCTCGACCGTCAGCGCCGCCGGATCGCCACGATCTTCCGGCAAGGTGAAACGCGCTTCGACCTTGGCATCCGGGTTGGCGTTCTTGCCCACCGGTGCCGGCCACGTCAGCGAAATCTTCGGTGCGGTCCCCGGCCACGTCGCCGGATCGTTGGGGATGCGCGCAAGGAACGAGCCTTTGTCGTCGTGATCGACGATCGCGAGTTCTTTGCCATCGGGTGACGGAACACACGCGAGTACACCGCCGAGGGTGTTGGTGATGGCCAGCAGTTCCTTCGTATCCGGATCGAAGCGATAGGCGTTGGCGACGCCGGTGTGGTCGGCGCAGAAGTAGAGGTATTTGCCGTCGGCGCTCCAAGTCGGGTGGAGGATGCGGCCGGGGAGTTGGACGAGGACGGTGCGAGCGGGGAAGCTGCGATCGGGCTTGCCGGAATCCACCTTGTCGAGGGCGAGAACGGGCACGAATTGATTCCCCAAAGAGTCGATGAATAGGCCATCCACCGTTGCCGGAGCGGGCGGCACCTGTTCCTCTTCGGAATTTCGCGCTGGGGCGAGCACCACCTGAAACGAGTCGTCGGTGGTTTCGGTTTTCGGCGGAGCCGGTGGAAGACCCGGGTCGATGGCAGGTTTGTGATCGTATTGCGTCGGGAGATGGGCGGCATCGTCTCGGGGCTTGAGCTGACGGATCTCGACGTTGTTGCGAATGGAGGAAAATTTGCGATCCACCGGGATCGCCTGTGCCACCAGCCGCGATCCTGCGGCATCCGTCTCCACCCAGGTCAGCACGTGGGGATTCATCGGCTCGGTCAGCTCGATAACGCTGCCAAATTGTCGGGATCTCCGATACGGTGGCTGCGGCATGAACACCGGGCTCCAGGGACGGCCTTCAGTGCTCACGGTGGACAGGGGAGAGAAACGCCGGGAGTTCCACAACAGGCCCCATTCGATCGCGGTGTTGCACACCACCAGTTCATGGGTGCCGTCGGGCTTCAGGTGTATGGCTGCGATCTGATGCGCCTCGTCATCATCGACGAAGGACATGCCGGAAGAACCGGTCGAGCAGACGTCAGGTTGCAGCAATCGTTCGTATGGGACACGGGTGCGATCGCCGTCGGGCCACACGATCGACACTCTCGACCGATTCCACGGATCCGTCGTCACATCCGCGTCGCTAAACACCAGCGTCCCATCCGACAGACTCCGCGCCGGACTCATCATCCACGAACGATACCCGGCATTGTCGTTATCGCCGGTCGCATCGACGGTGATGAATCTGGGATCGCCATACGGACCGTTCCACGCGGCGAACAGCTCGCCGTCTTTAGTCCATGCCGGCGCGCCGACCGTGCTTTCCACCGGCGTCAGGCGTTTTGCTACCGTGATCGGTTTGCTCTTCAGCGTCGCGATGTTGCGTTGCTGTTCTGCCAGCAAGTCACGACGCGCAGTATCGATCAGCGACAAATGGTCGGTGCCAAGGAGTTTTTGCGGTCCGCCGTTGAAGGCGAAGGGCCAGCGATGCTGCTGGCGTTCGATCAGCTGCCACATCGACGCGCGCTGACCGACGTTGCCAGCGAGCCAGCGGGTGTAGGCCACGCCGTAGAGGTAACTGTTCGAGCCGAACGGCCATTCCTGGAAGCTCAGCCGCCAGTCGCCGACCTCGGGGATCTTTCCGGCGAGTGCATCCATGCGCCAGACCATGTGCGTCATGCTGTCGCGTCCGCGTCCGCCCCACACTGGGCTGGTGGCGTATTCGGTCTCGGCCCACTGCGCGGTGCCTTCGTGCCAGAACGACGGCATGGTCACGTGCGAGGGCACCGACAGGTACGACACCAGCAGGCTCAGGTAGTCAAAGGGCAGCACGCGGCCGAAGATGTTGCTCATCGTGCGGCGGACGGTGTTCGGATCGAAATCGTTGCTGATGTGGTGCGCCAACTCATGCACCAGCGTGCGCTCGAATTCATCGTCGCCGGTAAAGATGAACGACGGCTGGAGCGACGGCGCGAGCTGCACGTTGATGATCGGGAACGGCACGGTGGTCGAGAAACCGTTGTGGGTGTCGAGGTCGTCAGTGACCAGCAACACCAGCTTGCGTGGCGTGTAGCCGGCGTCCTTGGCCATCGCGGCGTAGATCACCTCGGCGCGGGCGATCTTCGCCTTCAGCGCTTCGGCAGCGTGGGCCGGCACCAGCGCATGCAGGTGTGGCGTATTGATCACCGCCAGCCGCACGCCCGGGGCGATGAAGGCATCGCTGGCCACGGCGGTGAGCGACAGGGCGAGAAGACCGGTGACCAATGGCAGGCGGAGGGGGCGCATGGCGGGGTTGTACGAACGATGGGACGGCAATGCCACCGTCGGACCTCGCGGTCGTGGCACGGGCGTCTCGCCCGTGATTGGGTGTCATCGACCACGGGCGAGACGCCCGTGCCACGGCGGAATCGGCCATTCCGGCACCGTCGTTCCCGCTTGTCGGATCATTCCCCCTGCCCGCTGGCCAGCCTGCACCAGCCATCTAGGCTCCCGCGCATTCCTGGGAGTCCCGCCGTATGGCCAGTGCCGCGACTTATGACGTCATCATCCTCGGCGGCGGCCTTGCTGGCTTGACGCTGGCGCTGCAACTCAAGCAGCGCGACGCGACGGTGAAGGTCCTGGTGCTGGAGAAGAAACAGCACCCGGTCGACGAAGCGGCGCACAAGGTCGGCGAATCATCGGTCGAAATTGGTGCCGGTTACTTCACGCGTTTCCTCGGCCTGCTGCCGCATTTCCAGGAACGCCAACTGCCCAAGCTTGGCCTGCGCTATTTTTTCGATGATGGGGAACGTCAAGACCTGACCAAGCGCACCGAACTGGGCGGCAACGTGTTCTTCCCCGCGCCGTCGTTCCAGATCGATCGCGGCCGTTTTGAGAACTTCCTGGGTGAGGAGGTCCTGCGTCAGGGTGTCGACTTCCGCTCGGCGACCTCGGTCAAACAGGTCGACATCGGAGAGGGCCAGGCGCCGCACACGGTGACGTTCCAGAGCAAGGACGGACAGCCGGAAACCGCGACCTGCCGTTGGGTGGTGGATGGCGCTGGGCGCGCGGCGTTCCTCAAACGCAAATTCGGCCTGCTGAAAAAACACGGCCATCAGGCCAGTTCCGTGTGGTGGCGTTACGATCGCCACGTGAAGGTCGACGATTGGTCGGACGACGCGGCGTGGGCGAAGCAGAACGACAACCTGGGCAAACGCTGGTTGTCGACCACGCACTTCATGGGCCGCGGTTACTGGGTGTGGTTCATTCCGCTGGGCTCCGGCAGCCACAGCGTCGGCATCGTCACCGACGAGACCATTCATCCCTTCTCCACCATGTCGACGTATGAGAAGTCGATGGAATGGCTGCGTAAAAACGAGCCACAGGTCGCGCGTCATTGCGAAGGCCGCGAGGCGCAGGTGCAGGACTTCCTGGGCTACAAGGATTTCTCTTACTCGTGCAAGCAGGTTTACGACGGCGACCGCCGCTGGGCGCTGATCGGTGAGGCCGGCGCGTTCCTCGATCCGTTCTATTCGCCGGGAAGCGACTACATCGGCATGGGCAACACCTTCGTCACTGAACTGGTGATGAAGGATCGCATGGGCGAGCCGACGGGAACGATCGCCAGCTACTACGACAATATCTACTTCACCTTCTTCGAGAACCACCTGTCGCTCTACGAAGGACAGATGCACTTGTGGGGCGATGCCAAGGTGATGTCGCTGAAGATCATCTGGGACTTCGCCTACTATTGGGTGATCCCGGCGGCGTTTTTCTTCCACGGGCAACTGACGAATGTGATGACCTTCGCGCGGCATCGTGACGTGCTTGATCGTGCGGGTGTGCTCAATCGTGCGGTGCAGATGTTGTTCCGCGTCTGGCACCAGTCCGGCGTGCAGGTCGCCACGACCTTCATCGACATCCCAGGCATCCCCTTCATGTACGACCTCAACCAAGCGCTGCATGAGGAGCTGGATCTGACGGCGTTCAGCGCGCGGTTGGTGAACGACCTGACCAAACTCGAACGCCTCGCTGGTGAATTGCTTGGCGCGGCGTTGGTCGATGTGCCCGACCTCGACGCCAGCGCCTTCGTCGGCGTGACGCCGATCGCGCCGGAGCAGGCCGAGTTGCTCGCCACCGTGTTGCCGCGTCTGCGTGCTGTCCGTCGCGATGCGGTGAGTGCCGGTGCCTGAGGTGACGGCTCCTGCCCGCCGCCAAAGGTGGCGCGGGCGCACGCTTGGTGGCGCGGCGTTGTTCCGGGCCTGTCTGACGGCGCTGCCGTTGATCGGTGCACGGGGTGCATGGTTGGCCACGTGGATCATCGCTGCGGCATTCATGGCCGTCGGTGGTCGTCGCCAATTCGGCATATTGTCGTGGTGGCGTCGCCTGCGGCCGCGGGCCGGGACGCTGGTGCACTGGATGCTGGCATACCGCCAGTTCGCCAGCTTCGGCCGCATCATGTGCGACCGCTTTCTGGTGTGGCAGCGGCCACAAGACTACCAGGTCGATATCCTTGGCATTGATGGCCTGCGTGAGGTCCGTCGTCGGCGTCAGGGCTGCATCATGGTCTCCGCCCATGTCGGCAACTGGGAGATGTCGAGTTTCTGGCTGCACACCATCGCCGGCGATGTCGGCAAGGTCCACGTGGTGATGGTGCGTGATGATGTCGAGTTCGTGCAAAACATCGCCGATCAACGTCTGCGAGGCGACTTCACCCACGTGATCGATCCGCGTGACGGCATCGGTGCGTCCTTGGCGATCACCGCGGCGCTGCAAGCCGGCGACATGGTGTGTATGCTCGCCGACCGCGTGTTCGGCGAACAACCCGCGGTCGAAGTCATTTTCATGGGTAGCAAGGTGCGTCTGCCAATCGGCCCGTTCCACACCGCGATGATGACCGGCGCACCGATCATGGTCGGTTTCCTGGTCAAGACCGGCATGCGCCGCTACTTAGTCCAGGTCGACGCGCCATGGTACGTGCACCTGCCCGCGCGCCGTGGAGATCGTGGCGCGGTGGTCCAGGCGGCGGTGCAACGCTGGGCCAAACGGCTTGAACTCCAGGCGCGGCGGTATCCGCAGCAATGGCACAATTTTTATGAGTACTGGGGGAAGTAAGCGCAACCGAGGCAAGGAACTGACATGGAGGACCGGAGGACCGGAGATCAATCATCTCCTTACCTTTCTCCGGTGCTTCGGTCCTCCATGTCAGATCAGTTTCCGAGTTTGCTACGTGTGAGGGGGGAAAGGCTACCGGAAGGTGCTTGTGGGCCCGCTTCATGCCGCACCATGCGCCGTCATGCTGAACCGCAGTTTTATCTTCGCCAAAGGCATGACCGAAGAGGTCGAGCGCGTGTTGTGGAGCAAAGGCCTGACCTCGTGGGAGCTGCTGCGCAAACACAGTGGCGACGCCGCCGAGATCATGGGCCAGTCGCGCGCGCACAAGTTGGTGGATGCAGTGACTGAGGCGCAGGGCGCACTTGAACGCAAGGACCTGGCGTGGTTCCGCACCACCTGGCCCGATCGTGAATTGTGGCGACTGTGGCAGGGGTTCAGCGATCTCACGCGCATTGCCCTGGTCGACATCGAGACCACCGGTCTGACGCCGGGCTACGACCAGATCACCGTCATCGGTCTGGCCGATGGCAAGCAGGCGCGGGTGTTCGTTTCCGGCCGTCCGATGGCTGGCGATGAGGTGCTGGAGAAGTTCAAGGAAGCGATCAAGAGCTACGACCTGATTGTTACCTTCAACGGCGCCAACTTCGACATTCCCTTCATCGAGAAGCAGTTCCGCGACACCAGCTTCCGCTTTGAGCAGCCGCACCTCGACCTGTTGTGGCCGGCGCGTTCGCTCGGCCTCAACGGTGGCCTAAAGGACATGGAAAAACAGATCGGCATCACTCGTCCGGCAGACATCAAAGAAATGCGCGGCCTGGAGGCGATCCAGTTGTGGGGCGCGTGGAAGAACGGCGACCAAGCGGCGTACACGCGGTTGACGACTTACTGCAAAGCCGACTGCGTGAACCTCAAGGATTTCGCCGACCACGTGTACAAAAAGAAGTGGGAGAAGATCTACACGCCCTACGCCAAGGATGTGGACTTCGACGCGATCAAGGGGCAGCAGTTGACGTTGTTCTGATCGTAGGCGATCCTGTCGGGCATGCGTGAACGCTTTCCTATGGGTGAGGTCGCCTCTGAACTACCGCCCAAGGAGGGCTGGAACTTTCTCGGCTGCTTGGTGTTGGCAGCGATAGTCTTGGGGTTGATCGGGATGATTCTGCCGGTGTTGGATGTGAATAAAAAACCAGCCCGTCAGATGCAGTGTGGCAAGAACCAGTCCCAGATAATGGGAGCGATGGTCGCCTATGCGTACTCGGAAGACGCCGCCTGGCTGGATCCTCGTGGTATCATGGCCGCATGGAAATTGCCCGCGGGTCCTATCACCACGGCGTTGGATGGAGCGAAGTACACGGCAGGCGCCTTTGAGCTGGTCGCCACCAGTCAGTCCATTCCTAATGCCCTCTTCAAGTGCCCCAGCGCGAGCATGGGCGGTCCGAACAAAACCCTGAAGGCGTCCCTGAATAGAACCACGGTGCTGTGGGGCTGGGATCCGGCCGGTGGCGTTGCGGTTTCGTACGCCTTCGACTGGGCCAGCCCACCTGATCCCAGTTCGGATCGGGTGATTCTGGCGGACCGAGACCCCAAGAATCATACCCTGGCTACCATGGCTACTTTCGGCGATGCCCATGTGAAGAAGCTGAAGGTGATCGAATCCGTTACCCGAAGTAAGGGAGTTTTGGTCACGGAAAGCATTCTGGTTGCACCTTCTGCGACGGGTGCTCAACCCGATGACGACATTTATTCCACTGAAGGCGATGCTGGTGATCCGCTGACCCCCGGCAAAGGTGACCCGCTGCGCGCCTGGGTGAAATGATCTCCCCCTGGGAGCGCCGAGCACCAGCTCGGCCGTTGCACGGTGGTCAGTAAATTGAACGTCGATCTAGTCGGCAGGGCAGCGGTAATGACTCCGAAACTGACCTGTGCGATGAAGCGGAATGGATAAGTCACAGTATGTCATCCGCGCGCCACGTGGATCGTGCGGTAGACCGGCCGAG
Source organism: Planctomycetota bacterium (assembly GCA_013816485.1). Taxonomy (GTDB): domain Bacteria; phylum Planctomycetota; class UBA11346; order UBA11346; family UBA11346; genus BOG-1363. The sequence goes on along the minus strand of JACDEI010000055.1, from coordinate 6,800 downwards.
CTGGTGCTCGGCGCTCCCAGGGGAGAGGCGACTCCTGCGCTCCTGGCGGTCGGCAACCATATCGTCTGTGACTGGCCTGGGGCAATCTTGGCACTACGGTCCGCCGACCGGAGCCCGCCATGTTCAAAGACAACCACGATTTCATCAAACCGTATCTGGTCACCAAGGGCAGGAAGTTTCGTCTCAAGGACTATGATCCCAAGGACACCGCGCATATCGATGACAAGGAGCATGCCCAAGAGCTGCTCAAGCAGGGGGTCGAGCGGCTGGCCAAACTCCAGGACAAGCTCTATGCCCATAACCACTGGTCGCTCCTGTTGATCTTTCAGGCGACGGATGCGGCGGGCAAGGATGGCGTGATCAAACACGTGATGTCGGGCATCAATCCGCAGGGCTGTCAGGTCTATTCGTTCAAGAAGCCCTCCACGGAAGAGATGGACCACGACTTCCTGTGGCGTACCAACAAGTGCCTGCCGGAGCGTGGGCGCATCGGCATCTTCAACCGCAGCTACTACGAAGAGGTGCTGGTGGTGAAGGTCCACCCGGAATATCTGACCCATCAGCACCTTCCTCCCCAGTTAATCGGCAAGGACGTGTGGGAGCACCGCTACGAGTCGATCAACGACCTGGAAAAGCACCTTGCCCGCAATGGCACGGTGGTGCGCAAGTTCTTCCTCAACGTCTCGCATGACGAACAGTTGCGGCGTTTCAAGCGGCGGCTGGAGGATCCGCAGCGCAACTGGAAATACGATCCGGGCGACGCGGCCGAGCGCCTGCACTGGGACGAGTACCAGGAGGCCTACCAGGACTGCATCCGTGAGACGGCCTCCAAACACGCGCCATGGGTCATCGTGCCGGCGGACAACAAATGGTTCAGCCGGTTGGTGGTCGCCTCGGCCGTTATCGACGCGCTGGAAAGCCTCGACCTGCACTACCCGGTGGTCGACGCGGCCAAGAAGAAGGCGCTGGCAGCGGCGGCCAAGGCCCTCGACGTCTGATGGTCGCCGGGGTCCGGTGTACCGCCGCTGATTCCACCCGAACGTCACCCACCAGAACGGGTTGGGTGGGGGAATCAGCAGTCGTCGCCTTGCACGGCGAGAGCCGCTGGCAAGTATGCATCGGATGGTGGCGGTCGTGGAACATCAGGACGCAGGCACACGTGATCGCTGGGTGATCGATCCGGCGCGCGGCCTCGTCGTTGCCCGTCCGGCGGCGCTGATGGGGATCCTCAACGCCACACCTGACAGTTTTTCCGATGGCGGCCGGCATCTGGGCGTCGCCGCCGCCGTGGCTGCCGGTGTAGCGATGGTGCGTGATGGTGCGGCTTGGCTCGATGTCGGTGGCGAGAGTTCGCGTCCTGGCGCAGAGCCAGTGACTGCGGCTGAAGAAACCGCGCGCGTAGTCCCGGTGATCAGCGCCTTGCGCGCTGCGGGCGTCAGCGTGCCGATCAGCGTCGACACCACCAAAGCGTCCGTGGCTGAGGCCGCGCTCGCTGCGGGTGCGAGTGCGATCAACGACATCACGGCGGGTGGTGATCCACAGATGTTCTTCGTGGTCGCTGCGCACCGCTGTCCAGTGATCCTGATGCACATGCAGGGCACGCCACGCAGCATGCAGGTGGCACCGACGTATGGCGACGTCGTGGAAGACGTCATCAGTTACCTGGGTGAGCGCATGCGTGCGGCCATCGCGGCCGGGATCGCGGAGTCGGCGCTGCTGCTCGATCCGGGCATCGGCTTTGGCAAGACGCGCGAACACAATCTGGCATTGCTGCGGGCGTTGCCGCGCCTGAACCGTGAGCTGGGTCGCCCGCTGGTGCTCGGGATCAGTCGCAAATCGTTCCTGACCGCGGTCACCGGTGACAGCCTGCCAGCGCACGAGCGCGACGCCGCCAGCCATGTGGTGCATGCACTGATCGCAGGTGACTGCGCGTTGCTGCGGGTCCACGATGTCGCTGGGGCGCGGGCTGCGCTCACTCTGCGGAACGCGCTGAGCGCTGACGTCCTGGCAGGGGTCCAGGAAGGAGGTCCCCATGCCTCTTGAGTGGTCCGATGTCATCTACTACCTGCGCTCCGGCATCGAGATCCTCATCATCACGGTGTTGCTCTATTACCTGCTGTCGGCGATGGAGCGCATCAGCGCCGGCGGAAAACTGCGTGGTGTCACGCTGATCCTCGCGCTGGTGGTGGTGTCGTGGATGATCGCGCGCGCGTTCCAGCTTCATGCAATCACCTGGCTGCTGCAGGCCGGTATCGGTGTCAGCGCGCTGGTCATGGCGGTGGTGTTCCAGCCGGAACTGCGCCGTCTGTTCACTCGCATGGGCGGGTTCTTCCCCAATCAGGACCTGTCGGGCAATGCCTCGATCATCCAGCACCTGGGTGAATCCATCAGCTACCTGTCGTCGAAGCGCATCGGCGCGCTGATCGTCTTCGAGCGCAACGATCGCCTGGAGGACTACGTCGCTTCCGGTCCACTCGACTGCGAGATCACCAGCAAGCTGATCAATACGATCTTCTGGAAGGATACGCCGCTGCATGACGGTGCGATGATCGTACGCAACGGTCGCATCGCCGCCGCCGGCGTGATCTTGCCGTTGACCAACAATCCGGCCCACCGTTCGTTGTCGGGCACGCGCCACCGTGCCGGCATCGGCATCAGCGAGGACACCGATGCCCTGGTGCTGGTGGTATCGGAGGAGACCGGCCAAATCAGCATGGCCGATCGTGGGCAGTTCACGCGTGGCCTGACGCGCCAGGATGTCGAACTGATCCTGACGCGCGAGTTCCGTGCTGGTGGTCGCCGTGGTCTGCGCACCGAGCGCATCTCGCAGGGCGATCATGCCAGCGTGGACAGCGCGATCCCTGCGAGCCGGCAGCCGGCACCGGAACCGCTTGCCGGACATGCTGTCGGGACCACGCCCGGCACCACGGCCGAAAAGGCCGAAAAGGCCGAAGGGGCCAAGCCATGATCGGCAATCTCACTGGCCGTTTGATCGAGCATTGGGAACTCAAGCTGGTCGCGCTGGTGATCGCGGTGGCGTTGTGGCTCTACACCAATGGTCAGGTCCGCGTCGAGCGCACACTCAACGTGCTGGTCAACAATTCGGCGGTGCAGTCGTTGCCGGCGGATTACCGCGTCAATGTCATCGAACCGCAGAGCTTCACCGTCAAGGTCAGCGTGCCGATGAACCAGGCCGGCAGCCTGCGCAATCCCATCATTCCGAACCTACAGATCAGCGGCGATGCGGTGTTGCGCGGTGAGCAGCGGTTTCCCATCACCAGCAATCTGTTGGGACTGGATGTCGATCTGCGTATCGAACGCATCGAGCCCGAGACCGTGCGCGAAGTGCGCGTCGCCTTCGCGCTGATCACCGAGGACTACCTGCCGGTCGAGGCCCCGACCATCAGCGGTCTGCCGGATGGCATCCAGGCGACCCTGGCGATCGAACCGACGCGCGTGCGCGTGCGCGGCACACGTGAGCAACTCGACAGCATCAAGGCACGAGGCCAGCGCTTGGTATTCGATCCGATCAAACTCGATGGCGTCGAGCCGACCTTGCAGACCACGCGCAAGGAAGTCGTCGCGCTGACGCACAAGGACACGCAACTCGAAGTCATGGACCGCGTCACCGCCACCGTGACCCTCAGCCCGCAACAGGGTGCGACCAAGGAAGTCGGCGTGCCCGTGCAGATCCTTGCGCCCAAGGATTTCACCGCGCGTTTCTCCATCGAACTCAGTCAGCCGCAGGTGGTGCTCGCCCTGCATGGCCCGGCCAGCTTGTTGGCCGGGCTCCAGCCGGAAGGTGAACTGACGGCGTACGTGGCCCTGCGGCCAACCATCGAACTGGGCGTCCCGGTGGAGGTCCCGGTTGGCGTGATGGGTCCGACATGGGCGACTTATGATCCTGTCACCATTCGGGTTACGGTCAGCTTGTTGCCCGCTAGGCCAGCCCCGGAGGCGTCCCCGCCGTCGCCCACAGGTGCGGTGGGATCGCCCTGAACACCTTGCGTCGGGGTGACCTTGGCGGTTAGAACCGCCGCCCCGGATGTCAGGTTTCGTTCACGAGACCGTCCAACCGGAAACCACCCAGGCGCATCCGCGCCGCCCACACCACAAGGAACTTCACTCATGAAGACTGCACTCTTCGCCCTCCTGTTCACCGTCAGCAGCAGCGTGTTCGCGGCCGACTTCGCCGACATCGCCCACAAGGATCTGACCGCTGCCATCGAAGCGAAGTCCGTGGTGGTGATCGATGTCAACGGCAGCGACTCATTCGCCAAGGGCCGCATCCCCAGCGCCATCGACTTCGAAGCCCAGGAGAAGGAACTCGCCAAGGTCCTGCCCGCCGACAAGAACGCGCTGGTCGTCGCCTATTGCGGCAGCCCGCAGTGCAACGCCTGGAAGCAGGCGGCCAAGGCCGTCGCTGCGCTCGGCTACACCAACGTGAAGCACTACAACGGCGGCCTGTCGGGTTGGAAGGAAGCTGGCGGCAAGCTCCAGGCCAACTGAGCCGGTTCGCGCTCTGAACAACGTTGCCGGTTTGGCTGGCGACCTCGCACCCCGCGGAAATCTCCGCGGGGTGCGGCGTTTTCACTGGTTGCCGCTGATCAGCGTTTGCGGCTTTTGCCGCCGCGATCCCTGACGGATTTGTTGTCGAGGATCGTACCCACGCCGAACAGTGAGAGTCCTTCGTTTGCTGCCGGAGCTGCTGGCCCTGGGACCGGAGCCTTGCCATCGTTGATGGTGTTCGGCGTCGGGGTTTCGCTGACGGGCGGGCTGACGTTCTCGCCCTCGTTATCATCGTCGAATGGCAGGATATCGCTGGCTGGTACCACCAACGGCATGATCGGCATCGGCTCGGCGTCGGTCAGATCTACCGGCTCGATGGTGACCGGTTCCAGATCGATCTCTTCCGGCGGGATCTCCAGGAACGGGATCACCGCAGGCTTCTTGGCCGCCCGCAGCCGCAGGGCGATCATGTCGGCGCCCTCGTAGACCGAGCGGTTGACGAATCTGGAGTTGGTCACGGATAACGGTCCTACGGCCAGGCGCGGCTGGTGAGCGGTCAGTGTCGAACGTGCATGCGCCTGTCAAACTTCGTCAGCAGAGACCCCGCGCAGCCGTGCGGGTTTCGTGCCACACCGGTATCAGGGTCTGGGACGGTGGCGCATCAGATGGCGGGAAGACCCGTGGGTTTTTGTCCCCGGCGGACAAACACTTCAGCAGGGTCTACGGGGTGGAAACCGGTGTTGCGTCACGTTGCGTGTAGCAGTCGCTCGCAAACAGCCGTGAAATTGCGTCTGTCATGCGCGGTGCGCCGCAGTAACGCGTTCCCCAACCCTACTGGGAGGTTGCCATGTCCACCGTCGAGAGCATGCGGTTCATCTGCAGCGGGTGCGGGTATCGCGCGCGCATCCCATCCTCCTATACCGGCAAGGTGATCCTCTGCCCGGGCTGCCAGCAGACGCAGATCGCCGCCGCGGATGGTGGCGAGGCCACCGGCGACACCGTGCGGATATCCAAGATCGCGACCGCACCCAGTACCGGTCGTTTCAGCGTGCCTGACGCCGATGGGCGCCTGCGTTTCACCTGTAGTGGCTGTGGGTACAGCGCCAAGCTTGCCGTCACCTACGCCGGCAAGGCGATCTCCTGCCCCCAGTGCAAGTCGGCGCAGGTCATCCCGCCGTTGCAGGGCCCGGAGGGTGGGGCGGGAAAAGCCCAGCCGTCGCCGGCTCGTGAACCGGCGACGGCACCAGCAGCGGATGACGGTCTGACCTTCGATGACGAACCAGCCAAACCCGCGGCCGCTGCGCCGGCAGCACCACGCAAGCCGGCTGCGGCTGCGGTTTCCGACGATGACGGATTGACCTTCGGCGACGAACCAACCGAGCGCGCGACCCCGGGAGGCGACAACGACGCGACCAAGCCGACCGCCGTCGCCTCGGCGAAGGCGCCCGTCAAACCGTCGACCAAGCCGGGATCGGGTGGTGTGGTGCGGCGTGGCAGTCGTTCGCCCCTGCCGCCACCCGAGCCGGAGGTCGATGAGGACGAGCAGGATGACGAGCCGGCCAAAGCGTCCAAGCCGCTGCCGCCGTGGGCGCAGAAACTCAAAGAACCCAAAATGATGGCGATCATCGGTGGCTGTGCCGCCGCGCTCATCCTGCAGATCGTGCTGATCAGCGGGTGGGCCGGAGCCTCGAACCAGGCGGAGGAGAACCGCAACCGTGCCGAGGCCAGCGAAACGCGGGCGAACACCCTGGAGAAGCAGAAGGCCGATGTCGAGTTCACCCTCAGCAAGACCAGCGAAGAGGTCAAACGCCTGAAGCAGACCGAGAGCGAGGCCAAGGCTGCGCTCGCTGCCGCCGAGATCCGGGTCACCGACCTGGGTGAACAGTTCAAGAAGGCCGAAGCTGACAAGGCCGACGAGTACGCCCGGCGCAAGAAGGCCGAGACCGCGCACGACGAGATATTCACCAAGCTCCAGGACGCGGAGAAGAAGCGGAACGAGGAATACCGCACGACCACCGAATTGCGCCGCAAATACGAGGAAGAGGTGAAGCTGCGCAAGGATCTCAAGGTCCGCCTGGATGAGGCGCAGGCGGCCTCGAAGTAGCACCGGCGTTCAGGTGCGATGGTTCCCGAACCTAGCAGGCTGCTGTTTTTCAGCAGCATGGCGGGGTTGAAGGGGGCCGTCTGGCCCCCTTTGGCAAAAAGCCTGTTCGGAGAAATCCGGGGAAAATCGCGACCGCAGGTCGCCCCCGGAATTCTCCGAACCTAGCAGGCTGCTGTTTTTCAGCAGC
>JACDEI010000003.1 GCA_013816485.1 Planctomycetota bacterium | reverse complement strand
TTGCCCTTTCAGTCGCGCAATCTCATCTCGCAGCAACTGATTCTCTGAGCGTAGCAAAGCGATTGCCTCCGACTGCTCGGTGACCTGCTGCGTCAGTCGAACCACCAACAATGACAATTCGCTGACGCGCTCTTCGAGCTGATGAGGACTGGGCTGAATGTGCCGATCGGACGACGCCATGATCAATGATCATGACTTAACCGGAGGCAGTTCCATTAACAGCAAATTCCCCGCAAAGAGTGCCACTCGTTTCTGAGCAGTTACGGGACTGGGGTTGCAAGTGGTTATGACATGTCCATAGATGCATCCATAGATGCAAGCCGGAACGCTCGTCCACTGGGAGCAACGAGACGCGATATTTCGCGGTGGCTTCACTGATTCGGGAATAAAACACCATACGCCATACGATGAATCACAGGTGTTCCAGCGCCTCCCGGATGCGCGCATGATCCCAACCTTCGCCAACCACGTAGCACACTTGGAGCTGAGGGAAGATCTGCCGCAACGCGACCGCGAGATCGTCTCTCGTAGGCTCGTCATCGGCTTCACGATAGGCATTCTTCAGTGCCAATATCGCCGCTTCCGTTCCTATAAGCGCTGCTTGTCGGTATCCCGCGCTGCTGCGTTCCGACATCGCCGTTGCCACAAGGGCTGCTAGGGTGGATTCATTGGCGGAGCCGGCTGCGAGCCGCTCGTAGAGCGCCATCAGCCGCCGGTCTTCATCAGACTGAGGGGCATACGCCCGCACATGCGCCAACGCATCGAGCCGCCAAGCCTTGATGAGCAGGCGGATCGTCCCATTGGATGGCACCCTCGGTACGCTCAGGCTCATGCGCTCCGAGCGCAGCAACGCGGTCGGTGCATGAGTAGAGAGCGTATCGACACAATAGGACGATACGTTGGCGTGCGGGCTTCCGCATTGCGAAGCGAAACAGGCAATGATGTCCCGGTCGACCAATGCTGACCCGGAAGTAGCGCTGATATCGCCCGCCCGTTTCAGCGAGGCGCAGGCGAGGAGGATCTCGTCGTCGCGCAGACGTTCGAAGTCGGTGCGCAGTGCCCGCACTCTGAGCGGAACCAAACGGCCATCCGTCCCGATGAACTGACTGGTCGGATAGACGCGGATGGCGGGTGTGACGACACGCTTCGGCAGCACCCCCATCCCGGATTCGAGGATCTCGGTGGTAAAATCCAGATCGTGGTTGATCGGCGCCGGTGGAATACGGATGGCCAGGGTGACCGATGCCGCAGGCTCTAGGTCGACTTGCAGTTTGAGTTCGTACGCGGCCTTGCGGTCTGGACCGAACTCCACCGTTCCGATCCCATGTAGGAACTCACCCCGGGTCCAGTGCGAGAATCGGACCGCGACCCAGTCTACCTGCTGGGCGGTCCCATTGCCAATGACCACGGCGAAGCAACCCGTCGGGATCCAGAATGCCGCCTCGTCCTGGGCGGCGGGCTGGATGGTGACTTGGCCTGGGGATGGCTCACTGCTACGCGCGCAGCCAGACAGGCACACTAAAGCCATGGCGCCAATCGCTACGCGTTTCAAGAATTTGGCGACGCCGCTCCGTTCTAGGGCGATTGCACCACGGTTATTCAGTAAGCAACGCATACATCTCCATCATTTCGTAGAGCGCTTTCACCGAGTCGCTATCTAAATTCGCTTCGGATCCAACGTAGGACGATGCGTTAAGTTCGGTGAGGAGCGCTTCCACCTTCGCCAGGAATTCCCTCTCTTTACCAGGATCTATCTCCCGGGAGTTCGAGGATTTGGTGATGATCTGACCATCGATCTGCCTCTGCACGATGGTTCCGATGGTTTCTCCCCAGAGCTTGAAAGCCTTTTTCTCAATAACGGGAATCAGATGTCCGCTGTCGTTCTTTTTTGGAGTACCATCCGAGTTCATTTCGAACATGCGTTGGCCGTTCGCGTCCCTCTTTTGCACGTCGAGCTCGATCTTGACTGGAACGAATTCCCAATTCCGCTTCCGGGACTTTGGCAGTCCGGACAAGGTTGTCTCCGTTGACATCATCAAGGAAAAGAACGCGTTCATAATTGAAGCGCGGTTCTGCATAACCTGGTGTGCGAGGTACTCCGACCTCGCCGCCTTGAAGTGCCCTTCAATGTTCTGCTTGAGCTTCTGATCGCCTGCGAAGATGAAGTTCGGGGAGAGGAAATTGGCATCCGCCCCAAAAAGCGCGCCCGCATGGGTTGCGATGATATCATTGAACGCATCAATGCCGAAGAGATGGAAGCCTTCGCCACTGGCGATGTCGTAGGCGATAAACAGGTCCATCAGGCTTGGAGTCGCCGCCGCATTCTGCTTATAAGACATCGCCAGCTTACCGATCATCAGCATTTCCTCGAAGCGATGCCGAACCACCTCGCCGGCCAGTCCCGAGGTGATGGCCGAGATCGCAAGGGAAGCAGGGTATGACCTGAGTCTAGCAAGGGTGTCCGCGTCCATGTTTTCCCCATACGCATCGATGATCGTCTCCACCGCCTCGTCTGCCCCCACCTCCCCCTTGTTGTATTTGTCGAGGGCAATGATGGCCGCGATTGCTTTTTCCTGGATCATCGACCAACCTAGCCCGGTATTGAAATGAAGGATCTGCGTCTCGTTCTGACTGTTCGAAATGAAATCGGTTTCGGAGTTTCCAACCTCGGCAGGTCTCCATGCCCCTAGAAGGAATTTTGATCCGGTTGAAAAGATGGGAACCGTCTCAGGTGATGTCGGATGGAAGAGCACCTCTCCGGATCCAGTCGGTCCGTACGTCACCTTTCCCGTGGCATCGCGAGACTTGACAACGCGGCCCTGTACCGCCGCCCGGTAAAGCAGGTCCGGGCCGTTGGCGATCGGGTTCGCGTCGGTCGCGAGATTCATCCAGCTGCGGATCCTCTTGGCCAGCTCACGTACGTCATTGTCGTTGCTTACGAATCCAGGGCCACGCTGCGCCACCTCCTGCCTCATGACAAATTGATTGAACATGGAGATCAAATTTGCCATACGCAGGGCCGGATCCGCTGGCCGTCCTGCGGTGAATAGTGCGTCGTTCTGGTATCGGGTGGCGTACATCGAATTTCCGAAGTCAGCAGCGAAGTATGTCCCTGACGGATCGCCCGCCGAGAGGCGTTTATCCCGCAACTTCCGGCCCAATTTTATCAACAGATCCCTGAGCTTCTCGGATGTCTCCACCGTGTCCTTCCGATTCGTCTTCAAGTCAGCCAAGGCGTGGTCATTTCCATTGGTGCTTTTGAGTCGACCAAACACGAATTTCCCATTGGTCACATGACCGGCACCAAATTCATCCCCGTCTTCCGGAACGGCAAAAGTATAGACGCCTGGATCCGGGCTACCTGCACACCAAAAGACCCCATCGCGCTCAATGATGTCATGCTCGTATCCCATGATTTCGCACCGGAGACCTTGGGTGGAGATCCATTCGTGCATAAATTCCGGAGATGGAGGTCTGACCCTCATCATAATGGGCGTGTATGGTCCCGGATCTCCGACGGGGTGAATTATAACCGAGGCGTTCCACGGGCCTGATACCGAACCCAGCGGCACCTTGACCGTACTAGCGGCCATGTCGGACAGCTGATTCGAGAAGCGCGATGCACTAACCAAAACCAATCCCTGGGTTCGATCGCCCTCAAGGACGGAGCTCAACTCCAATTTAACGGTCATCGAACCACGCACCGATGCGGTAGGCGGCCTGATGCTCTCAATCAGAATCGCGCCAATGCCAGGATAGGCGAAACGATCTGGATCGCTTGCTGCGCTCGTTACATCGCCTTGACAGATGACCGTGATTCCTGCCATGGTCTCCCTGGAGATCTTCGCTTGTAGACCAGACGCCTGTCCGTGCTGGTAACCTTCAGCGAGGGCGATGTCGCTCCAAATCAGCTCATTCATCCAGGAGGATGTCCCTCCATCTCTCGCCACCGTCAGTGGAATGGAATAGGGCCGGCTCTTCGGGAAGAAACCCTGCATCACAGCGCTGCCCTGCTGTGTGGGATTGAACTCCACCGGGGCGAACAGATTGCACTCGTAAAGGGGGTCGTAGATCGCAATTCGACCATCCGTCAACCGGTCGACTCGGCACATGTAAGATCGGGGCGTTTCGGAGGTGGCGAAGGGATCCTTGATCATGACGGTGATGTGTTCGCCGCCGACAATGATCTGGTCGATGTCTTTTCCTGGTGGGAACGTCGCCAGGACCAGCATGGGCATGCTCAAGATAGCGCCCTGGCCCGACAGTGAGGTCTCACCATGCGAGGATGTGATCTGGATGTTGGCCGTCGCATAGGTGCGATTCCCAAGGACTGGATCCTTGCAGGAAACGCGTATTCCATTGAATCCGAACGGCATGAGTCCCACGTAAGGAATGTCCGTAGAGAAGCTGAAGGTCTTGGCGTAGGGCCGCAGGAGACTCGCGGTCTCCACGTGTTTTTGCAGGCTGATGCTTCGTGGGTCGCATCCTGGTATTTCGATAACCACGCTCGTCGGATCCGCAGATCCATCGGCAATGATATCAGCCAGTGCGAACGAAACTTCACCCTCGATCCTGACGTCGCCAGATATCGCGCTAGCGGTCGTGGCAGTGATACCAGATACCGCAACAGAAGTGATTTTCACCATCGGTCGCGGATTACTCTTCGGCAAAGGCTGCTCGTCCTCCCGGCTATTGATCAGCACATCATCCGCCCCGCCAACCATGCCGCGACCAGTCTCCGCGTCGACCTTGCCGTACATGAGGTCGAGCCCAACCACCGCCAACGCCTCCTTCATACGATGTGATCCATTGGCCCCAGCGTGCGTCTGGCTCAACGTGTCCGAGTAAGCCTTCACCGCACCCAGTTTGACGTCGACATGGTAGAGCGCCGCCGGCACCTCGGGGCCGAGCGCCACCTGCAACTCCAACTGCTGCCGCTGCCACACATTCCCATCCGGATAAACCATTCGCTGCGATACGATGGCGATCTTGTCCTTGAGTTCGTCCGCAGTCTTGCCCGCGTACTCCGACACCGGGATCGTCAGATCCTGGTCATCCTGCGTACGGAAGTGCACGTAGTCGCCGGTCTTCGAGAACAGATCCGCGCGCAACTGATCGGTGAAGAATCCCGCCGAGATACGAATGGTGCGTACGCCGCCAGTCGCCACCACGTCGGGTGACAGGCGGATAGCGTTGAGCCAATAGGCGGTGAGATTGCCATAATCCACATCACCATGGAGCGCTCCCCCCAAGAGTGAATACGGACTGATAGTCACCGGCTCCTGATCATAAAACAACGGGGCAGGTGCCGCACCACCGGACGAACCCGATCCCTCACCACTCGCGAGATAGGCATACCCGACATTGGAGAAGCCTGACGTCACGTTTTCTCGCGCCGGCAGGAACATGCGGGATAAACCGTTGGAGTAGGACTCCGCCGCCGGCGCATCAGCGGGATCATTGGTCGCACCGACCGTGATCAGACCCGTGCTGAATGGGTAGCCATCCGGCTTTTCGGTCACCGCGATACGCACGCGATCACTGTCCCCGAGACTGGCCTTGGGCTTCCAGGACGGAGCAATGGTGATGATTGCCGGGCGCATGTACAAGTCGTCGGCATTGCCTGGACTGACTTGCGGATCCAAGGGCGTGACGCTGGTGGCGCCCAGACGATCGAGGGGATTTGGATAGTCATCGCTATCAGGATCTGTCACTTCCAGAATCTCCTCCCGGAAAGCCTTGGCGCTGGCAAATCGCCGGAAACTCCAATCCCAAGAGTAGGTCCGTTCTTCTCCCTCTTCTATTGGGCCCGTGTCTTCTATACGGCCGAGCAAAGCCCAGATACCGGATTGCGTCGGAAAGGTATAAGCGCGAGGCCCATCGTCGTCGTCGTCCGACCATGGAAATGCTTGCTGATCGATCGGGTCTTCTTGTTCGGGACGGTAATCGACGAACGTGTCCCCCTGGGCGCGAGCGCGATCAAAGGAGCCCGAGGGCATAGGAGTAACATAACTGGCAAAATTCGCTCCCGAAGTCATTGCATTAAAAGTCACCTGACCTGAGGTGCGGTTTCCCGCGACATCAGCGATAATGAAGTTGCCAGTCGCCGAGGCCCATGCATACGGATACCCCACTTTGAAGAGTGATGGGGCAGCCGTGGGGATGGGCTGATTCAGACGCCAGCCTCCCAGTGACCTGCCCGTCCCGATTGGTTGCGACCACCGAGAACGCATCAACGTCTGGTCTGTTGCCTCCGTTCCCTGCCACGCCAGTTGGCAATCCTCGTCAGCTCCGTCGAAAATCCGGAATGGCGACGTAAATGACGTCACATCATGCAGGCCGGGTGATCTCGTGTCGACGGTGATCATGATGAACTCGACATCATCGACTTCATTACCGGCCTTGTCCTTCACCGACAGACGCATGCGGTAGTTGTTATCTGGAAGCACGGCCATGCCTTTGATGAGCAGACGTTGCTCGGTGGATGCTTCTTCGGGATCCGGTCGATCCGCATCGGTGCTGTCCTTGTCGAGGACACTCAGCGTCAATGGGCGGGAGGTTCCATTCCCCGCGATGGTCCGGCCCGTGGCGACCTGGGCGGCGATGCGTTTGTCAACGCCGGTGACATCAGCGACTGCAGCGATCACACCATTCCCGAGATCGGTCTGACCAAAGGTCTCACGGCTGTATTTGGTACGCAGCGATTTGTTCCAGCTTTCCACTTCTTTGTTCACCCAGAAACGCGGTGGATCGTTGCGCACCAACGGGAATTCGCTGACCCCGGGTTCACGATCCCCGGCATCGAGCCAGAAACGCTTGGGCAGCAACAGGGTCAATACGGGTTTCGTCCGATCGACCGACATCCGGTTCGGCTCGTCCGCCTGACCAAAGCGCTCGAAGGATTTCGACCCAGCATCCTCACCATGATGGGCGCTGATGTGCACGCTCAGGTCGTGTTCGCCTTCGGCGAGGCCGGGGAACTCCGCCATTCCCGACGGACCGGTGATCTCGTCCTGCTGATCGCCGAGGGTGACGACAATCCGGTCGATGTAAGCTCCGGAAGCGGAACGTCCGGCGATGAAGACCTGGATGGTGTCGTCCTTGCTGTAGTGGTATTTGACGTCCTCCAGGACCTCCGGATCTGAGCCGGTTTGACTGGGAGAGAAGTCGAGATCGATCGCCAGGTCTGCCTGCCAATCGACCGGGGTTCCCGGTTCCGGCGCCGTCGGCGCTTGGATGGTGATCGATTGCGTGGCCTGCGCCGGTGCATGGATGTCGTCACCTGCCTGCGCGGCGGTGAGCACTGCGCTCCCAGCACGGATGAGGTACAGTGTCGTGCCGCGCACCACCGCCACCGATGGATCAGAGGAGGTGATGGTGATGGGCAGCCCGGAATCCGTCGTCGCCTGGAGCGTAACGGGGGCTGATCCGAGCGTCAGCGCTGGGACCGTCGTGAAATCGATGGTCTGCTCCAGGCGTTCGACTGTCAAAGTCTGCGCGACCGGTGTTGCAGCGAGGTAGTTCCCATTGCCGAACTGCCGTGCAGTGATGGTGGTCGTCCCGCTCTTCAGCACAGTGACGATGTTGCCACTGACACTGGCAACCGTCGGGTCGGAGCTGACATAGCTGACGACGAGCCCGGCGGACGATGTGGCCGTCAAGGGGAATGGTTGAGCGTTCGCTGGCTTGTTCGGCAGCGTGGGGAAGGTGATGGCCTGCGGTGCCTGGGCGATCTGGAAATACTGAGTCACATCATTCGCCTCCTGGTATTGGTCATCACCCAACTGGATGGCTCTCAGGGACACGTACCCTGCATTCAAGATGCGGAGCGAATTGCCTTCGATCGTCATCGCCCATGGCGAGTTGTTGATGTAGGTAACGGGGAGTCCCGAGCTCGCCGTAGCGGTCAAGGGAAGGAACACGTCCTGGCCATACATCACTGGCGGGAACGCCGGGAAGGTGATGGTCTGCGGGGTCGTTCCCTTGCTCTTGATCCTGATTTGCTGCGAAACTGGTTGGGCCGCCCTGTACGTCGAATCGCCTGGTTGTGATGCCGTGATGGTGACAATCCCCATCGTGTGGGGCGTGAGCATATTCCCGCTGATGCTGGCGATCGTCGGATCGGAACTGGTGAAGGTGATCGGCAGGTTGATCTGTTCTTCAATCTGATATGAGTACGAGTTATATGCGTCATCGACATACACGGTGACATAGATGTAGGCGTAGGCACTCAGCTCATACGGCGGATCGCCGGCTTTCAGGTTGTAGGGATTCAAATAGAACGAGATGTACTGTTCCTGCTTGGCTGGTTCGACCACCTGCTCCCGGATGACCGCCTGAGCCGGCAAGTACCTGTCATCCCCTGCTTGGCTAGCGGTGACGAGAGTGGTGCCCACGCCGATGAGATACAGCGTCGAGCCGCTGCTGCTGATCGTGGCAACCGCGGCGTTGGAATTCGCATACGTCACTGACAGGCCAGACGTGGTCGAGGCTGACAAAGCGACCTGCTCGCCGACCGATTTCATGGACAAGGCCGCAAAGGTGATGGTCTGCGCGGCCTTGTTGATGGTCAGTTCCTGGGGGACCGACACGGCCGGATCCCACTGCGCATCGCCTGCCTGGGCCGCCGTGATGGTCACCGTTCCACCCTTCAAGATGGTCACGGTCGCTCCGGTGATGGAGGCGATCGCAGGATCTGAACTGGTGTAGCTGACCGGCAGACTGGACGACGCCGTGGCCGTGAGCGCGAACGGCGCATCGCCATAGGTCTTGGCCGGCAGCGGAGCGAAGGTGATGGTTTGCGTCTGCTTGGCCGGCGCAGCAATCATCAACGGCTGTGCCACTGACGCTGCCGCCAAATAGTTTCCATTACCGGCCTGTTCCGCCGTGATGGCGGTCGTGCCCGCAGCAACGATGGTCACCATGTCGCCGCTCACGGTAGCGACCGACGGGACGGAGCTGGTGAACGTCACCGGCAAGCCGGACGATGCCGTGGCGGTGATGGTGAAGGGCAGATCACCAAGGTTGCGGGAAGAGAGCGCAGCGAACGTGATGGTCTGCGCTGCTTTATTGACGGTCAGGGTCTGCGGCACTGAGGCGGCGGCATCCCACGTGGCATCGCCGGGTTGGGTCGCGGTGATGATCGTCGTGCCGGCGGCATGGATGGTGACCGTTCCGTCAAGAATGGTCGCCACCGCAGTATCCGAACTGGCGAGCTCCACTGGCAGTCCCGATGACGCGGTTGCTGTGACTGGGAACGGGGCGTCGCCGTAGGTCTTCGCTGACAACGCAGCGAAGGTGATGGTCTGGGGTGCCTTGGAGACCGTCAGCACCTGCGGCACCGACTCGGCCGGCAGGTGATTCGCTCCACCGGTCTGGATCGCCGTGATGGTGGTGGTGCCTGCTGCGACGATCGTGACCTGATCACCCGTGACGGTGGCCACGTCGGGATGGGAACTGGTGTACGACACCGGCAGGCCGGATGACGCGGTCGCGGTCAACGCAAATGGCGCATCCCCGATGGTGCGCGCAGTGAGCGCGGCGAAGGTGATGATCTGCGGTGCCTTGGCCACGGCGAGGGGCTGAACCACCGGCGCGGCCGGTTCCCAAGTCGCATTACCATCCTGTGCGGCAGTGATGTTGGTCGTGCCAGCGCCGACGATGGTCACCGTGGTGCCGCTGACCGTGGCGACTGAGGTGTCGGAGCTGCTGAACGACACCAGGAGTCCTGATGTGGCGGATGCGGTGAGCGTGAAGGCTGCATCGCCATAGGTCTTGGCCGGCAGCGGAGCAAAGGTGATGGTCTGCGCCTGTCCCGTCGTCGGCACGATGGTCACCGCGGCAGTGGCCTGGATCGCTCCACTCACCGCCGTGAGGGTGAACGGCCCGCCCACCTCGCTGCCCGCCACCAGATGCGCTCCGGTCACGGTCGGGGTGATGGTGCCACCACCGATGATCGACCACATGGGGCTGGGAATGCCGGTCATCAGCGCACCGAACTGATCCCTGCTGGTCAGGGTGACGTCGAACTCGGCTCCGGTCGTCAGGGACACCGTGTCGGGAGCGATGGCCAACGTGGTGAGCCGCTGCGCCACGGTGATGCTGGTGGTCGCACTCACGGCCTGGTTGGCAGCATCGGTGGCGGTCAGGCGCAGGACGTAGGTGCCGACAGCGCTCAGCGTGGCGGTTGTGGACTTGGCGGCGTTGCTGCCGTTGGCGGCGAACTGGACCGTGCCTGGGGCCGTGCCTTCGACCGACCACTGGTACGTGAGTGCGGCTTCGCCGCCGTCATCGGCTGCCACGGCCGACAGGATCAACCCAGTGGCCGAGGCGTCGACCGTGGCGGTGGGGCCTTGGGTCAGAATCGGAGCCTGATCGATCACGGTGATCGACGCATTGCCCTGCGCAGTCGGCAGCGAGGCCAGGACGGTGAACGGACCTCCGGCAGTGGTGCCGGAGGTGAACACGCCGTTCGCCGCGATGGTTCCGCCACCAGAGACGCTCCAGGTGACTGACAATGGCTGGGGAAGAGCGGTGCCGAACTGATTGGTGCCGGCTGCGGTGAAGGCCTGGGTTCCGTTGAGCGCGATAGTCGCCATTGCCGGAACAACGGTGATCAACGCTGGCGTCGATTGCACAGTGATGATGGCTTGGGCGATGGCCGTCACCTCATAGGCATCGCGCACTTGGATCTGGATGGGATAGGTGCCTGGGGCGGTGAACGTCGCCGTCGTGGTGCTCGACGTTCCCACCGAGCCGGTGGCTGGCGCGAAGGAAACGGGGGCCGGCACGGTGCCGACCGTCGACCACGTGAAGGTGAGGTTGTCGGCTCCCCCGTCATCGGTGGCCGAGAAGGACAAGCTGACGGCGGTACCGGTCACCGGGTTGACCGCTGGCGTCGGGCCATTCGCGATCACCGGCGACTGGTTGCCGTCGCTCAGCGTGATGGTGTGGACGCTGGGGCTGCCAAGGGTGGCACCGACGGGGGCGGACAAGGTCAGGATGATCGTTTCATCCTGCTCCGGAACGCTGTCGGCGAACAACGGGATGAAGATGGTGCCCTCGAACGTGTCGGCCGGGATCTGGAGGGTGGCCGACGGTGCCTGGTAGTCGATGCCAGGGCTCGCTGATCCGGACAGGCTCACCGTGACGGTGGTCGTCTGGGCCGAGACCGCGCTGAGCCGCACCGGCACCGAAGCGGTGCCGCTCTGTTCGAGGTTGAACGACGTGAGCGCGGTGAACGCGATGGTCGGAGCCGGGTCGGTGTTCTGGATCGTCAGGACGTGGCTGGTGATCGGTCCCAGATCGGCACCCACCGGACTTACCAACGACAACGTGGCCTGACGATCAGGTCCGAAACGCGGATCATCGCTGATGGTCACCGGAACGGACGCAGTCGTGTCGCCTGCCGGAATGGTGATGGTGGCCGGAGCAGTGGCACCGCTGCCAGTACTCTGGATGGCAACTGTCACCGCGATGGCGGCTGGTTGGGACAGGTTCACGGTTACGGTGCTGCTGCCGACGGTTTCGCCGACGGTCGTTCCCGCGTTGGCAAAGGCGATGCTCGGCGTCGTGGGTGTGCTGGTGATCGGATAGAGTTGGCTGGTGGGAATCGGGCCCTTCGGCTCGTTGGCACTCTGCCACCACAGCTTAGCCACGGCCGAGCCGAGGTGCTCGAAGTACTCCATGCGGATGCGATATTTGTGGCCAGCTTGCGCCGTGAACGTGTGGGTCGAGTCGGCGGCACCGCGCAGAATCCACGCATTGATCACCTGGACATCGTCGATCCACACCCGCACACCGTCGTCGGTGCGGGCGATCAGCGTCAGCGGCTCGCTCACGCGCGGTTCGATCTCACCTTGCCAACGGACGCTGAAAACATCGACCGGCAGCGGCGATCCCGGCGAGCCGCTGCCCCACGAGAAATCAACTCGCGGGTCGAGGCGGGTGAGCGCGGGTTCGCCCGTCAGCGTCTCGTTGGCGAAATAGGTTCCGGTCAAGCCGGTGCCGGTGCCCGCCGGCGGGAACGGCGGCGGCGTGGGATAGAGCTGGCTAGTCGGGATCGGCGCCCTGGGTTCGGAGGCACTCTGCCACCACAATTTGGCAACGGCCGAGCCGAGGTGCTCGAAGTATTCCAATTGGATACGGTATTTGCGACCGGCCTCGGCGGAGAAGGTGTAGGTCGAGTCGGCAGCACCACGCAGGATCCACTGGTCGATTACCAACTGTCCGTCGATCCACAGGCGCACACCGTCGTCCGTGCGAGCGATGAGGGTCAGCGGTTCGCTGGTGCGCGGTTCGATCTCACCCAGCCAGCGCGCGCTGAACACATCGACCGGGACGCCAGTCCCTGGGGAGCCGCTGCCCCACGCGTGATCGACACGCGCTTCCGTGCGATTCAGCACCGGAGTGCCGGAGAGCGTCTCATTGGCGAAGTAGCTCGCCAACAGACCGGTACCGGTGCCGTTCGGCGGATCGCTGGGATCCGTCGGATACAGCTGGCTGGTGGGGATCGGACCCTTCGGTTCGTTGGCGCTCTGCCACCACAGCCGTGCGACCGCCGCACCGGTGTGCTCGTAGTATTCCATGCGGATGCGGTACTTCCGCCCGGCTTCGGCAGTGAAGGTGTAGGTCGAATCGGCGGCACTGCGCAGGATCCAGGAATCGATCACCACTTGGCCATTGAGCCACACGCGCACGCCGTCATCGGTGCGCGCGATGAGGGTCAGCGGTTCGCTGACGCGGGCTTCGATCTCGCCGTCCCAACGGGCGCTGAACGACTCGACTGGCACGCTGCCATCAGGCGAGCCGCCGCCCCACCCGAAGTCGACGCGGGCGTCGGTACGGACGTGGACTGGAATGCCCGAGAGGGTTTCATTCGCATAGTAGCGAGCGAGCAAACCAGTGCCGGAACCTGATGGCAGTTCGATCGCCGGAGTTGGATACAGGTAGGCAGATGGGATGGCTGCGCGAGGAATACTGGTGCTCTGCCACAGGAGCTGCGCCACCGCCGACCCGAAGTGCTCATAATATTCCATCCGCACGCGGTACTTGCGCCCGGCTTCCGCCGCGAAGGTGTACGATGAATCAGCGGCTCCGCGCAAGTACCAGGCATCGATCACCAACTGGTTGTCGATCCACAGCCGCACACCGTCATCCGTACGCGCGATGAACGTCAGGTTCTGGGTAAACCGCGCCTCGACCTCGCCATCCCAGCGAGCGCTGAAGGAATCCACCGGCAGGGCCGAGGCAGGTGCGCCACCGGACCACGCGAAGTTCACCTGCGCATCGATCCGGCTCACGGCTGGTGATCCGCTCAGCGTCTCGTTCGCATAGTACCGGGCGGACAGCCCAGTACCGGTGCCTTCACCGGCAAACAATCCCACGCCCACGGCGAGAACGAGGAGGACGGAGCGGAGCTGACGGAGGACAAGCGACATGACGGACTCCTGAGGGCGACCCCGCCACGATATCATAGGACGGGGTCGGCATGCTGCCGTCCGATCCGCTTCTGCAAGGGCGTTATCCGACTACGCGTCGAACCACGTCAGATATCGTTCTTCCCCCCGATCATCGATCGTCCGCGGGCCACTGGCCGGTGTTCAGGTCGGGGCGGCTGTCGGTTCGACCGCAGATCATGAGTCCGAGCCGGGGATTCCTGGTCTATTTGACCCAATCCCACCTTGGTTTCTTGGCATGATGACTGCTGTATTCTTTCGCATGGCCGACACTGGTTCGCCGGCCGTAAGGACAGGACGCCATGCTCGACCCCAACACGCTCACTGAGAAATCCCGCCTTGCCCTGGTCGGGGCGCAGGAACAGGCGGTCAGTCACGACCACGCGCAGGTGGAACCGATCCACCTCGCGGTCGCCCTCTTTGCTGACGACAGCGGTCTCGCTCGCCGCCTCGCCGACAAGGTCGGGGTCAAGACCAACACCATCGAGACTGCGCTGCGCCGGGTGCTCGGCGAGCTGCCGACGCAGCATCCGGCACCGCCGCAGGTCGGCTTCGGCAACGACCTGATGAAGATCATCCAGGCGGGCCAGAAGGAGCAGAAGAACCGCGGTGATTCGCACCTGGCGATCGAACACCTGCTGTTGGCGCTGACCGGCGACCGCAAGGTCGGTGGCGTGCTCAACGAACAGGGCCTCGGTCGCAGCAACCTCGCCAAGGCCATCGATGAGGTGCGCAAGGGCCGCACGGTGCAGAGCGACCAAGCAGAGAACACCTACGACGCCCTGGCCAAGTACGGTCGCGACCTCGTCGCTGATGCGCGCAAAGGCAAACTCGATCCGGTCATCGGTCGTGATGAAGAAATCCGTCGGGTGGTGCGGGTGTTGTCGCGCCGCACCAAGAACAACCCGGTGCTGATCGGTGAACCGGGCGTGGGTAAAACCGCCATCGTCGAAGGGCTCGCCAATCGCATCGTCAAAGGCGACGTGCCGGAAGGGCTCAAGGACAAAACGGTGATCTCGCTCGACCTGGGTTCCTTGGTCGCGGGCGCCAAGTTCCGCGGCGAGTTCGAGGAGCGCCTCAAAGGTGTGCTCGACGAGGTGAAGTCATCCGACGGCAAGATCATCCTCTTCATCGACGAGATGCACCAGCTCATGGGTGCGGGCAAGAGCGATGGCGCGATGGATGCCGCGAATCTGCTGAAGCCGCTGCTCGCGCGCGGCGAACTGCACTGCATCGGTGCGACCACCCTTGATGAATACCGCAAACACGTCGAGAAGGACGCCGCCTTCGAACGGCGTTTCCAGCCGGTGCTGGTCGGTGAACCTTCGGTGGAGGACACCATCTCAATCCTGCGCGGCTTGCGTGAACGCTACGAGACGCACCACGGCGTGCGTATCGCCGACGCTGCGCTGGTGGCTGCCGCGATGCTCAGCGACCGCTACGTCGCCGATCGCTTTCTGCCCGACAAGGCCATTGATCTGGTCGACGAGGCGTGCGCCAACGCGCGCGTCGAACTTGATTCGTCGCCCGCAGAGATCGATCAGCTCAACCGCCGCACGCTGCAGCTCGAAGTGGAGGCCACCGCACTGAAACGCGAACCCGATCAAGCGAGCAGGGATCGCCTGGAGAAAGTGCGCACCGACCTCGCCAAGGCCAAGGAGGAGCTGTCGGTCCTCACCGCCCGCCATCAGGCGGAAAAATCCCGCGTCGATGATGGCCGCAAGCTGCGTCAGCAGCTCGAAGAAGCCAAGGCCGCCATCGAGCAGGCGGAACGCGCCTACAACCTGGGCAAGGTCGCCGAACTGCGCTACGGCGTGATCCCCGACCTGGAGAAGCGCATCGCCGCCCAGGCCAACGATCAGGGCCAGACCCTCACCAGCGAATCGGTCGGCCCGGAAGACATCGCCGATGTGGTCAGCCGTTGGACCGGCATCCCGGCGAACAAACTCACCGAAGGGGATCGTGAACGGCTGCTGAAACTCGGCGATCGCCTGCATGATCGTGTCATCGGTCAGGAGGAAGCGGTCGATACCGTGGCCGACGCGGTACTGCGTTCACGCGCCGGCCTTGCCGATCAGAACCAGCCGCTGGGTTCGTTCCTGTTTCTGGGACCGACCGGTGTCGGAAAAACCGAACTGGCCAAGGCGCTCGCCTCTGAGTTGTTCGACGATGAACATCATATCGTGCGCATCGACATGTCGGAATACATGGAGAGCCACAGCGTCTCGCGCCTGATCGGCGCGCCCCCAGGATACGTCGGCTACGATGAAGGTGGTCAGCTCACCGAGGCGGTGCGTCGTCGCCCGTACACCGTGGTGTTGTTCGACGAGGTCGAGAAAGCCCATCCGCAGGTGTTCAACGCCTTGCTCCAGGTGCTGGACGAAGGCCACCTGACCGACGGGCAAGGCCGCACGGTGAACTTCAAGAACACCGTGGTGATCATGACCAGCAACCTCGGTGCGGAGTTCCTGCTCAAAGGTGTCACCGCTGGCGGCGAGTTCATGGAAGGCACCAAGGAAGCGGTGATGACCGCGGTGCGCGCGCACTTCCGCCCAGAGTTCCTCAACCGCCTGAGCGACATCGTGGTGTTCACGCCGCTGACCAAGACCCAGCTCAAGGGCATCGTGACGCTCCAGATCAGCCGCATCGCCGAACGTCTAAAGGATCGCAAGATCCAACTCGTGCTCACCGATGAAGCGCTCGACCGCATCCTCAAGGAATCTTACGATCCGCAGTACGGTGCGCGGCCGCTCAAGCGTTACCTCGAACGGCAACTCACCAACGCGCTTAGCCGCAAACTGATCGCCGGTGAACTGCTGGATCGCAGCACGGTGGTGCTCAAGCCGGACAGCGACGCCGGCCTGGAGCTAGAGGTCGAACGTACGGTCGAGACCGAGCCGAAGGCGAAGGGCGGACGCGGATAGATCCTGCCTGCACCGTCGACTCGCGGGTCGCCGGGCGTACACCGCACCACAGACGAGGAGGTCCGCCGTGACCAAGGGACCCAACCTCCGCGCGCTGCTTGCCGTTGGTGGTGGCGGCTTGCGTCAACGGGTGAAGATCGCGCTCGGCTACGTCTTCGCCACGCTGTTACCAGGGCGCGTACGTCAGATCCGCGAAGGAAAAGCCCAGGAACCGTTCACACGCGTCGACCGCGCGATCATCGCCGCCATGGTGCACCGGGCCACCCGCCGCGGCGAGTCGCTTGATCATCTCGCCTACCTGCATCGCAACATGTGGCAGAGCGACACTATCATCGGCTATCACGCCGCGGTCGAGGACCGCTTCACCACCTGGTTCCTGCCGCACCACGCGGTGGTGATCGATGCGTTGGAGCGGGATCTGGCGGCGCTGGCGCCCGGGTGTTTGCATACCTTGTGCGAAATCGGCACCGGCTCCGGTGTGACACTCGATTACCTGCAACGCCGGCTGGCCGTGCATGGCATCAGCACCTGCATCGGCCTGGATCTCAGTGCCGCGCAGGTGCAGGCTGACGCGGCGCGTTTTCCCGCCTGCCGCTTCGTCGCTGGCGATGCGACCGCCTGGATCCCCGCGAACGCCCGTCCCGGATGGATCATCTTCTGCTGCGGTGGCGTGCTGGAATATTTTCCCCGCATGGCCTTGGAGCGGTTGATTGCCGATACCGCCACGCGTTGTGCTCCGCTGCGCTGGGTCATGGTCGAGCCACTCGATCCGGCCCACGATCTATCGTCGGATACCACGTCGCGTCTGTATGGCTCCGAGACCACTTGGTCTCATCCCTATCCCTATTTGTTGCGCAATGCCGGCCTGACCGTGCTCTACGAACATGAATTGCGATTCGGCGGCATGCGTTGGCAATTGGTGATCGCCGGCACCTGAAACTGTCTTGCTGCTCTTTCAGCCGCGTAGACGCGCCAACACCACATCGTGCAGCAGGCCGTTGGTCAGCAGTGCGTTGCCGGAACGGATCGAGGGCGTGCCGCGCAGGTCGCTGAAGCGGCCACCGGCTTCGCTCACCACCAGGCTGGTGGCGGCGACATCCCACACCGATAATTGCGGTTCGACCACCACCTCAGCGCGGCCACTGGCGACCAGCATGTGGCCGTAGGCATCACACAGTCCGCGTTGCAACCCAGTGCTGCGGTTCAACTCGTCGAACACCGCGGTCATGCCGTTCTTGTGGAACCACGACGGCGACTCGTAGCAGAACAACGCCTGATCCAACTGGGCGATGGCCGACACCTGGATCGCGGCACCATTGCAGCGTGCGCCACCCCCAAGAACGGCATCGTACGCCTCGGCAAGCGCGGGGATCACCACTGCGGCGGCGACCACCCGGTCGTTTTCTTCGCACGCGACCAGCGTCGCCCACAACGGCACCCCGCGGACGAAATTACGCGTGCCATCGATCGGATCGACGATCCAACGCCGACCACTGGCGCCACCGGTCTCGCCGGTCTCCTCGCCAAGCCACGCGTCGTGCGGGAACGCTGCGGCGATGACCTGCTGACACGCGGCCTCGGCTTCGCGATCGGCGACCGTCACCGGGCTCTCGTCGGCCTTCCACTCGACCCGCAGATCCGGGCGACGGAAATAACGCAACGCCGCACGACCACCGGCCTCGGCCGCTGTCATTGCCACGGTGCGCAATTCCAAATACATCGCCGGTATGCTGCCCATGGTCATCCTCGCCTGCGGGCATGCTGGTCCCCCATCGTTGCCTGCCAAGACAGGGAGTCGTGCCAATCGTGCCTGGGCTGCGTGGCATCAGGGTGCTGCACCGCACCCTGATCGCGATTGCGCCAACGTCGGCCAGGCCATAGGCGTATCCGTAAGCCATGAGCACTGAGATCCACAGCAAGGACGGAATACCACCGGGCACCGAGATCTTCGGCTACGAGATCGAACGCCTGCTCGGTCGCGGCGGCATGGGTAATGTCTACCTCGCCAAGCAGAAGTCGCTCGATCGCCAAGTGGCGCTCAAGGTCCTGCATCCACAACGCCTGCGCAATCCCGCCGCGGTCGACAGCTTCCTGCGCGAGGCCCGCGCCGCCGCGCAACTCGGCCACGCCAATCTCGTCGCGGTCCACGACGTGCAGGCCGACCCTGAGCGCAAACTCTACTGCTATTCGATGGAGTACGTGCAGGGCATCACCGCCAGCCGGCTGGTGCAGACCCAAGGCGTGCTCAAGCGTTCGCAGGCCTTGCACCTGATCTATCAGGTAGCCAAGGCGCTCGGGCATGCACACCGTCACGGCATGGTCCACCGCGACATCAAACCGGACAACATCCTGGTGACGCAGAACGGCTCGGCCAAGCTGCTCGACCTGGGACTGGTACGCGATCGTTTCGAGCAGTCGGCGGAAACCGGTTCACGCGTGTTGTCGATCGTCGGCACGCCGGAGTACTCGGCACCGGAACAACACCGCGATCCCAAGCAGGCGGTGCCCGCAAGCGACGTCTACAGCCTGGGCGCAACGCTGTTCTTCCTTTTCGCCGGCCGCCCGCCCTTCGTCGGCGACACGGTGATCGACCTGATCGTGCGCGTCGCCACCGAACAACTGTCGTATCCCAACGGCGTGCCGTCAGATTGCCGGAAGCTGCTCGACCTGATGCTGGCCAAACGTCCGGCCGATCGCCTGTACGACGGCGATGCGGTGGTGGAGGCGCTCAAGGGCTTGGCCGAAGGGCGGCAGCCGTCCCTGCATCCCGACGGTTTCAACGACGGCGGCACCACCGATCTCGGCGACGGCGATGAGGATTTCGAGGACGCCGAGACCGAAGGCGACATCAGCGCGACCGAGCTGCCGGCGCAACCGCAGGGCGAGTCGTCGCGTGCGAGCGCGCGCCGCCCGCGCGTCAGGCGACGCCGACGCTGAGTGCTCCGACGGGATGTTCTCACTCCCGCCGCCTAACACTGCGCAGACACACACGCGCCAGGGCGAAGGCCCTATTCCCGTCGGCGGCTGTCGATGATGACCGTCACCGGGCCGTCGTTCAGCAACGACACCTGCATGTCGGCGGCGAAGACCCCGGTCTGAACCGGTTTCTCCAGATCCGCTGACAAGCGGGCGACAAAAGCTTCGTACAATGGCACTGCCTGCTCCGGTCGCGCTGCACGTAAGAAGGATGGGCGATTGCCCTGCTCGGTGCTCGCAAACAAGGTGAACTGGCTGACCACCAGGACCTCGCCGCCAACGTCGCCGACCGCGCGGTTCATCTTGCCGGTGTCATCGGCGAAGATGCGCAGACGGGCGATCTTGCCGCTGAGCCAGACCACATCGTCAGCGCTGTCGTCGACCTCCGCCGCCACCAGCACCAGCAGCCCGGGGCCGATGCGAGCGTGTTCCCGCCCGGCGATGACCACCGCCGCTTCCCGCACTCGTTGAATGACCGCTCGCATGCCCGCGACCGTGTGGCGCTACCGGAGAAACAAAAGTCCGGAGTCATGGCTCACCCAACGCAAAGCGCTGGACCGAGTGGCGGTGGGAAGCCCAATGGCAAAAAGCCAAGCGAAGAAAAACTAAAAGGCAGAAAACCTAGCCACAGAGCCCACAGACCCCACAGAGCACAGAGCTAAGCCAGCAAGCCCTCTGTTTTTCCGCTTTCCGCTCTGTGGCCTCTGTGGCCTCTGTGGGGTCTGTGGCCTCTGTGGCAAGCTGTCTTGCCTTTCGAATCGAGCTTGGCTTTACGCCATTGGGCGAACCCCGAACAACCAGAAACGAAAGACCCCCGGCGCTATGCGAGCCGAGGGTCCGTCGTCTGGTGGAGGTAAGGAGATTCGAACTCCTGACCTTCTGCATGCCATGCAGACGCTCTACCAACTGAGCTATACCCCCAGCATCGGTAGCGGTCAGATCGCGACCGTTGGTCGCCGCGCGAGCATGGTCCGCGTTGCGAGGGCGGGAAAGTATGGAGCACCCCCAGGGGGGCAAGGACAAAGTCACGGCCCCCATCAATGCGTCACAACCATGCGGTCGATCCTGGCTTGTGTCACCGCGTCGGCACGGCTATATCTTGCCAGCGATCATCCCGTTCTGGAGTCCACGGATGCGTTCATACCGCCTGCTCGTCACCTCGCTTCTTTTCGTCGGTGGCCTGGCTGCCGTCGACCCGATCCAGCATGCGCCGGTCCACGACAAGCCGTGGAAAGAGACCTTTGGCATGACGCTGCAGGGCAAAGAACGCACCTATGTGGTCTACCAGGACAACAGCTACCTGCTGGCACAGCCGGAAGATCTCTCTGACCCCGGCTTCCTGCACGACAAGGACGTGGTGGTGGCGGCCAAGCTCGGTCGCGTCGCCAACGGCGTGGTGTCGTTTTACAACATGCCGAAGGTGGTCGCCAGCGGACCGATGGAACTCTGGCGCACGCGCATCGACGGCGACAACCTCTACGTCTTCGGACGTTTCACCGTCGCCAACAACGTGCAGCGCTTCGCCATCAGTGCTGCCGAGACCGCGCCGTCCGACCAGCAGATCATCGACAAGAAGATCGCCGGCATCCCCGCTGAGAATTTCGACGCCCGGCTCGCCGCCGCGAACTGGGCACGCGAGATGGGTATGGTGCAGGGCAACCGCGAGTTCTGGTTGGTGGCGGCCGACAACATCATCTCGCAGGTGGTCGACGACGTGGTGGCCAAGGCCGAGGCCGGCAAAGACGTCGCGTTGATCCTCAAAGCCATGGGCTGGTGCCAGGACCTGCTGCGCGACATCCCGCGCGCGGCCCGCATCGGCAGCGCCGCATGGATCCGTCAGGTCGGCGGTGCCGGCGCCGAGGACGTGGCAAAATACATGCGTCGCTGGGATCTCGAATTCTACGGCGGCCAGTGGCGACCGCGCGGCGAAGCGCTGGGGCAAGAGTTCCAGGATCGTTTCGCCGCGATCGGCTGGCGCGATGCCGAAGGGTATTACAAGCTCGGCCGCTGGGCCGACGCCAACGCTGAAGTGCTACCACGTTCACGCGAGCTGAGCTACCGCGCCTACCAGGCCGGCTTCCGCGCCGACAACAACCACAACGGCATCCGTCGCGAACTCGGCATGGAGCCGGCGAAGGCAGGCAGCGGCGCCGGTTCGTTGCAAGGCGAGTTCAAGGACACCCTCTCCGGCATTTCCATCCCGACGCCGCCCGGATGGAACCGCGCTGATCCGATCGGCGGCGACGCCACCTGGATCGATCCCACCAGCGACACCGCCTACATCACCGCCAAGATCCTGCGCAATCAGACCGACCTCAACGATTTCGCCGGCATCTGGGCCAGCCAGGTCAGCTCGGCGCAGGGCAAGGCGGACTTCATGAGCATCGCTGAGGAGAAGCTCACGCTGGCGAAGGGCCAGGCGAAGATTCTGCGCTATTCCTACCGCGAAGGCCGCTACCAGCGTATGGCCGCCCTGGTCGTCGCGGTGAATCCCGCCGCGAACTCCGCCCTGCGTCTGGACGCCAACGGTGCCGACACCGAGGCCGAAGCGGTGACCAACCAGCTCAATGCCCTCTTCAGCCAGGTGATCATCCCCGACGCCAGCTCGTTACCGGGTGCCAAGAGCGACGGCGACAGCAAGAAACCGGGTACCGCGCCAACACCGGTTCCGGTCCCGCAAGCGGAACCGCAAGGCGACGCGGCGAACTGACTTGGTCGGGCGGGCCGCCGCCACATCATGCAGCCGCCACACGCAGCCGGGATGGCGGAATTGGCAGACGCAGGGGACTTAAAATCCCCCGGCCGCAAGGCCGTCCGGGTTCGATTCCCGGTCCCGGCACCATCTTTCATCCCGCGCAGATGCGGTCGATTTCATCCAGTTCGTGGCCGCTGAACGACAGGTTGCCCAGGCAGGCGACGTTTTGCAGCACTTGTTCGGGCGAACTGGCACCAATCAGCACCGAAGTCACACGCGGGTCCTTCAGCACCCAGGCGAGGGCCATCTGCGCCATGGTCTGGCCGCGGCGTTTGGCGACCTCGCTGAGCTTGCGCACGCGGGCGATGACCTCGGGTTTAACGGCGTCACGGCCGATGCCGCCGTTGCCTGGGTCAGTGGCGGCGCGTGAGCCGGCGGGGATGCCGTCGAGGTAACGATCAGTCAAAATACCCTGCGCCAACGGACTAAAGATGATCACGCCCACCCCCTCGCGCCCGGCGGTCGGCAGTACGGTGTGTTCGACGTCGCGTTCAAATAAATGGTAACGCGGCTGATGGATGGTCAGCGGGGCCCACGCACGTTGTTTAGTCAGTTCGACCGCGCGGGTGAAAGCGGGGTCGGTGTAGTTGCTGATGCCGGCGTAGAGTGCCTTGCCTTGACGCACGAGCTGGTCGAGCGCACCGATGGTCTCATCGAGCGGCGTGTTGGGATCGGGACGGTGCGAATAGAAGATGTCGAGGTGATCGACCTGCAAACGCTTCAGCGACTGCTCGCACGATTCGATGAGGTATTTGCGCGAGCCCCATTCGCCATAGGGGCCGGGCCACATGCGGTAGCCGGCCTTGGAGCTGATGACCAGTTCCTCACGTGGGAAGTCGGCGACGATGCGGCCGAAGACCTCCTCGCTCGCGCCCGAGGGTTTGCCGTAGTTGTTGGCGAAGTCGAAGTGGGTGATGCCGGCATCGAAGGCGGTGGTGAAGATCGCCTTGGCCGCGCTGTCGTCGCGGTAGCTGCCGATCGCCTGCCAGCCACCCAGGCTCACCGCTGGTAGCAGCAGACCGGAATGGCCGCAGCGGCGGTAGGTCATGCGATCATATCGATTGGCGGCAAAGGTCATGGTTGGGCTCCTACGCAGCACACACGGTGGTGGGCGCAGGCAGCGGCTCAAGACCCCGCTCGCGCGCGCCGTCTGGTCACCGTCTGCTCACCGTCTGCTCACCAATCGACGGTTAGGCCGAAGGACAAGTGAGCGGAGACTCCCGGTTCCATGTACTCGTCGACATCCGCGCCGTTACGTGCTGTCGCGCTGGGCCAGGGCAACCAACCGTCGACGCCAACGCCGAGGCGAAGTTGATCCAGCCACGTGTCACCTTTATCGCTGAATCGCCAGCCGAAGCGCATCGCGAGCTCACCTTGTGCTACCGCCGCGACCTGCACGTCATCTTCGACAAAACGTGGTGTGCCGTCTTCCTCGTGGATGCGCTCCAACCGCACACCGCCAGCGAGATACCCGGCGATACTCCAGTGTAGACGTTTGAGTGTTTTGATCTCCCAGGTCGGTGCCCAACCCATCACCAACTGATCGAAACCGACGTAACAATCCTGCCAGTCCTCGTAGGCCGTGACCGCACCGAAGTCGTAACAGAGCACCAGCACGTCGCGTGGACTGAGGGACATCTCCGCCAACCACCCGGGCTGCCAACGGATGTCGAGGCCAGTGTTGCCGCCGCCTGGGAAAAATTTCAGCGAATTATCGACGCGATATCCTGCGCCCTCGTGATTGGGCTTGGCTGCCGTGTCGAACGTCAGGCCAAGCGTGCCGGCAACCGTTTCGCGATCCGGATTCAGACTCGCCGTGACCAGGACGCCGGGCGTGCGGCTGAGGCCGACCACCAACCACCAGCCGGTTTCCTTCTCGCCAACGATCTGCGAGGTACGCGTCAGGTAGGTGTCGTTGTGCCACTGATAACGCGCACCGATCCACGCCATGCTATCGGTGCCCAGCGACACCAGGTTGGCACCGCCATACAATTGGATTTCCTCGCCGGTGCTGACCAGCCCTCCACCCTCGATCTGCGCCGCCCATTTTCCGAACGGACCACTGAACTGGTATTCCCACGCTGGCACGCCAGTCATGCGGGTGTGGAAGAAGGCGAATCCGTCAGTGCCCTCTTCCGAGTCGTAGGGCAGGTACACGGTCTTGTAACCGAAGGTCTCGTGGATGTGGTTCTGCACCGACTCGCCGCCGAGATCGCCATAGGTGCGACCGCCGATGCCCAGCGTCAGCAACGCCTTCCAAGTCTCTTCGCGCTCACGGTCGAGCACGGCGTAGCCCAGGCTGTAGGTCAGCTCATCGGTGCGGCTCGGCGTGGTGCCATCACGTCCGCGGTTGGTCAGCATGCTGGCGTCAGCGGCGAAGCGCCAACCGTCCCAGCGCCCACCGATGGTGATGTTGACGGTGCGATAATCGTCGGTGTTGAGCACCGCCATGCCCAGGAAGTCGTCGGAGAAGTTGAACCACAGTTGTGGTGTCGGCGCGGGCGTCGGCGGTTCCGGCAGACCATAGACCGCGGCGGTGCCTGGGGCAGCCAGCGCCAGCAGCATGGGGACCAGGAGGTTCATGGGATGCCGCATCGCGCTCATGGAATAGCGGGCCGGATGCGCGTCGTCCATGCTCGGATGTGCGCCGTCACCGCCGTATGGACGCTTGGCAGCCTCCGGCGGGAATGTGGCAGGCGGCGCTGCCAGCTACCCATCCCGGCAGTTGGAGATGCCGGCATGCCCTCTACCTTCCCGCGTCCACGCGCGGCTCCGGCGTTCTCGCCGACGCCGCTTTTTCCCGAGGTGCGGATGAAATCCATCGGTTCGATCATCCTCTGGAGCCTGATTTCGCTCCTGGGTGCCGGCGCCCTCGCTGGCATGGCCCTCAACCGTGGCGAACATATCAATGCCGCCTGGCTGCTGGTCGCGGCGTTGTGCTGCTACGCGGTGGGTTACCGCTTCTACAGCCGTTTCGTCAGCCAGCGGATCTTCGCCCTGGATGACCGCCGCAGCACCCCGGCGATCCGCCTGAATGATGGCCATGACTACGTGCCGACCGGCAAGTGGGTCCTGTTCGGCCATCACTTCGCCGCCATCGCTGGCGCCGGTCCGCTGGTCGGACCAATCCTCGCCGCGCAGTTCGGTGTGCTGCCAGGAGCGCTGTGGATCATCATCGGCGTGGTGCTGGGCGGCGCGGTGCAGGATCTGGTGATCCTCTGCGGCTCGATGCGGCGCGACGGCAAGTCGCTCGGCCAACTGGCCAAAGAAGAGGCGGGGCCCGTCGCTGGCGTGTTGGCGCTCATCGCGGTGTTCGGCATCATCCTCATCCTCATCGCCTTCCTCAGCCTAGTGGTGGTGTACGCCATGGCGGAATCGCCATGGGCCACCGTCACGGTGCTGGCGACCATCCCGATCGCACTGCTGATGGGTTTCTGGATGCGCATCATCCGTCCGGGCAAGGTGCTCGAAGCCAGCGCCATCGGCTTGGTGCTGCTAGGAGTAGCGCTGTGGCTCGGCCACGTGGTGAGCGTCCACCCGACCCTGGCCGAAACCTTCACCTTCGAACCCACCTACGTGGCCTGGGGCATCATCGTCTACGGCTTCATCGCCGCGGTGCTGCCGGTGTGGATGCTGCTCGCGCCGCGCGACTACCTCAGCGCCTTCGTCAAGGTCGGCACCATCCTGATGCTGGCGGCCGGCATCCTGATCGTGCTGCCGACGCTCAACATGCCGATGGTCAATCCGCTGGTGGTCGGTGACGGCGCATGGGCTGACGGCAGCGGACCGGTGGTCTCTGGTCAGCTCTTCCCTTTCTGCTTCATCACTATCGCCTGCGGGGCGATCAGCGGCTTTCATGCGCTCGTGTCGAGCGGCACCACGCCGAAGATGATCGCGCGTGAAAGCGATGCGCCGATCATCGGTTACGGCGGCATGCTGACCGAGAGCCTGGTAGCTATTCTGGCGCTGATCGCCGCCTGTGCGCTGCATCCCGGCATCTATTACGCGATGAATGCCGGCAGCCTGGGAGCGCTCGGCGGCGACCTCGTGGCGGTCGCCGCCAAGGTCAATGGGTGGATCGAACCGCTCAACATGACCATCACACCGGAGGACCTGCAACAGGCCGCCACGGATGTGGAGGAGAAGACCATCGTCGCACGCGTAGGTGGTGCGGCGACGCTGGCGGTTGGCATGGCGCACATCTTCAGCCAAGTGCTGGGCGGCAAGGCGCTGATGGCGACCTGGTACCATTTCGCCATCATGTTCGAGGCGCTGTTCATCCTCACCACCGTCGATGCCGGTACCCGCGTCGGACGCTTCCTGTTGCAGGATCTGCTCGGCCACGTGTACAAGCCGTTCGGACGTCTGAACTGGTGGCCGGCGGTGATCGGCGCCAGCGCCATCGTGGTGCTGGGCTGGGGCTACTTCGTGCTCGCCTCGATCGCCGACACCGACGGCGGCGTACGCGCGCTGCTGCCATTGTTCGGCATCGCCAACCAGTTGCTCGCCACCATCGCCCTGGCGGTCGGCACGGTGATGATCATCCGCATGGGCAAGGCGCGCTGGGCGTGGATGACCTTGCTGCCGCTGGTGTGGTTGGCGACGGTCACCCTGTCCGCCGGCTGGATCAAGATCAACGATCCCAGTCCGAAGGTCGGGTTCCTCGCACGAGCGGCGGAGATCACCCAGCAGATCGAGGCGGCTTCCGCGGCTTCCGCTGCTACCGCTTCGTCTGCTGCCACCGCCGTACCGGCTGTGGTGCTGAGCGACGTGCAGCTCGGCAAGCTCAAGCACCTGCGCTTCAATCAATACCTCAATTGCACGCTCTGCGCGATCTTCATGAGCGTGATCACGCTGATGCTGGTGTTGTGCGCGTGGCAGTCGTGGGCGCTGCTGAGTGGGCGCAAACCGCTGGTGAACACCGAGACCTCGCCCATGCCGGATGGCACCGTGCCGGGTGGTCCCGCATGACGGCGCACGACCACACCTGCATGCACGGCTGCGACCAAGTACCAGCACCGTTGCGACCTGTGCCGACCAGCGTGTGCCCGCCGGTCGGGAAACCACCGCAGGCGTGGTGGCGTCAGGTGGTCGCCTACTTGCGCCGCTGGTCGGGCGACGACGCCTATGAGCGCTACTTGGCCGAGCACCAGGGCCATGGCCACGAGCTGCTGAATCGTAGGGAATTCTACAAACGCTACCTGGATCACCGCGCCGGCGGCTCGCGCTGCTGCTGACCCCAAGCGAGGCAGTCACGGAAGGCTCGAAGCCTTCCGTGAGGTCTGCTTGCGCCTCCCCCTCGACGCCCAACGATTAGCGCCGAGCCGCCGTGACCACTCCCGACCAGCCAACAGTCCCCGACGTCACTCCCTGTCCGACCTGCGGCAAACGGTACCGCACGGGCAACCTCGCCGCCGGTACGCGCCTGACCTGCAAAGTGTGCAGCAACACCTTCACGCTCGCGCCGCTGAACAAAGAGACCGACAAACATCCGCGCGTCGCGCGTGAGGCGCTGGGCGGTGGTGTCCAGGTGCCACGGGCCTCGGTCCCTGGTGTGGTGCCGCAGACGGTCGACGACATTCTTAAGCTGGCGAACGTGCAGGAGAAATACGCCGACGCCAAGGAGATCGGCCGCGGCGGCATGGGCGTCATCCTGCGCACCACCGACCGCATGGTGCGCCGCGATGTGGCGATGAAGGTCATGCGCCACGACACCAATGCGGTGCAACGCGCACGGTTCCTCGAAGAAGCCCAGGTCACCGGCCAGCTCGAACATCCGAACATCGTGCCGATCCACGAAATCGGCGTCGACGCCAAGGCGCGCATGTACTTCACCATGAAACTGGTGAAGGGCCGCAGCCTGCTGCAAGTGCTCGACGACATGCGCAAGGATGGGAACCTGCGCGAACGCTCTTATTCGCTCGGTCACCTGCTGTCGTCGTTCCTGTCGGTGTGCAACGCCGTGGCCTTCGCCCACAGCAAGGGCGTGGTGCACCGCGACCTGAAACCGGCCAACATCATGCTCGGCGATTTCGGCGAGGTCATGCTGATGGACTGGGGCCTGGCCAAGGTCGGCATCGGCCGCCGCCCCGACCTGGGTGACAGCACGGTGGAAGCCGAAGCGGTGCGCATCCCGTCACAGGAGGTCGAAGACACCATCTCCAGTTTCCGCAACGATTCCGAAGCCGAACGCACCATCGAAGGTGTCATCGCCGGCACACCCGCCTACATGTCGCCCGAACAGGCGCGCGGCGAGGTCAGCGCGATCGACGCGCGCAGCGACGTCTACTCGCTCGGCGCAATCCTCTATGAGCTGCTGACGCTGCACCAGCCGGTGCGCGGCAAGGATGTCGAAGAGATCCTCAAGAAGGTGCGCGCCGGCCAGATCAAGGATCCGCTGAGTTACGGCGGCAAACGCCATGTCCCGCCAGAACTGGCGGCGATCGCAATGAAGGCGCTGTCGACCAAACCAAAACACCGCTACCAGACCGCGGAAGAACTCATTCGCGACATCGACCTGTACCGCGAAGGCCGCACGGTGTCGGCCAAGGACGACACCCCATGGGAGGTCGTGCTGAAACTCGCCAAGCGCAACCGAGCGGCAACGGTGGTGCTCGGCGGGGCGATGATGGCGATGATCTGCCTGATGATCGTCGGGTATTCGCTCAACCGCGCGGAACGGTTGCAAGCGGAAGCCAATCTCCAGGAGTTCACCGACGAGCAGGAACGCCGGCGCGCCGATCAGAAGCAGTCCGCTCCCGCCTGGGTGGAGAAGGCCCTGCGCAGCATCGACCACCAGGACACCGACAGTGCGCTGCTGGACGTCGATCAGGCGTTGGCGTTCGATCCAGACCTGACGATCGCCCGCCTGTTGCGCGGCAAGCTCTACATCGTCGGACAGGAATACGCCCAGGGGCTGGCGGATCTCGACGCCTACCTGAAAATCCAACCCGACGACCGCAACATCACGGCGCTGCGCGACCTGTGTGCCAACAAAGGCACCAATGAGATCAAGCCGCAGCTCACCGACCTCTTCATCCAGATGGGCGACACCTCGCTGGCGCGCCAGCTCGATGCCTCGTCCGACAGCCGCCTGCGCATCTACCGGCAACGCCTGGAACAAGCCTGGCCCGGCAGCGGCAGTGGCCTGACGCTGGAAAAGGACGGCTCGCTCGCGCTCAGCATCAACGGTCGCCAACTGGCCGACCTCACCCCGCTGGCGGGCATGCCGATCAGCCGCATCGAGTTGATCGGCTCGAAGGTGCTCGACATCAATGTCCTGGCACCGATGCCGCTGGTGAAGGTCCTGTTGATCGACACCCGCCTGCGCGGAGTCGCGCCGCTCTCCGGAAAACTGATCACCCACCTCACCATCTCGCGCTCCGAGGTCGCCGATCTGACTCCGCTCAAGGACATGCCGCTGATCCAGCTCGACCTCTCGGATTCGCCGGTGGTCGATCTCTCGCCGCTGAAAAAGATGCCGCTGAAGAGCCTCGACCTCTCCGGTACCAAGGTCGAAAATTTCAACGATCTGAAGCTGCTCCCGCTCACCAGCCTGTCGCTCAACCGTGTACCGATCTCCGATTTGACGCCGCTCAAGGGCCTGAAACTCACCAGCCTGTCGCTCGCCACCACCGGGGTGTCGGATCTCGCTCCGCTCAAAGGCATGCCCTTGGAGAGGCTGGTGCTCAGCAATTCCAAGGTCTTTGACGCCAAGCCGCTCCAGGGCCTGCAACTGCGCTCGCTGGCGATCGATGCGACGCCGATCGCCGACCTCACCGCGCTGCTCGGCGTGCCGCTGGTCGAACTGGATCTCAGCAACACCAAGGTCACCCACCTCGCCGGTCTCGCCGGCATGCCGCTCGAACGCCTGACGCTCAACCGCGTCCAGGTGAAGGATCTCTCACCGCTGAAGTCGATGCGTCTGACCATGCTGCAACTCGATCGCGTACCGGTGTCCGACCTGCGCCCGATCCTGTCGATGCCGCTCACCTGGCTGGTGCTCTCCGGCACCGAGGTGCG
This sequence comes from Planctomycetota bacterium, assembly GCA_013816485.1. Lineage (GTDB taxonomy): Bacteria > Planctomycetota > UBA11346 > UBA11346 > UBA11346 > BOG-1363. Next base: position 113,563 of record JACDEI010000003.1, on the reverse strand, counting down.
TGATGTCAGCATGCTCAAGGACATGCCGCTCGAACGTCTGGTGTTGCCCAAGATGGGCGTGAAGGGCGTCGACGCCTTGAAAGAGCTGCGCACCCTACGTGAAATCGGCTACGATCCCGACGCCCGTGGCCAGTTGCCAGCCGCTTTCTGGAAGGCCGCCGAGGCCGGAAAGTGAGCAGCGGCAGCAGCGGCAGCGGCAGCAGCGATCCGCTGCGTGATTTCGGCGGCTTCATCGGGCCAGAGAACCTGCTGTCCCTGGTGCGCAACACCGCGCCGTACTGGTTCGGTGGACACGGCCGCCGCCTGATCGCGGAAGCGCCGGAACCCGCGCGGCTGATCGATCTGGTCGACACCCCGCACGGCTGGTTGCAGATCCTGCGCCACGGACGACGCCTTGCCGACGAATCGCCGAAGACCCCCGAGGCGCACGTCGACTACTTCGCGCTCTGCCTCGCCTGCCACATGGCGAGTGTGGCGACCTTCGTTCCGACCGATGTCGACACCAAGATCCGCGACGCGTTGTGGCACCCCGACACCGATCGTGCTGCGCTCGAACGCATGGCTGACGCCGTGTTCGCCGCGAAAAACTGGGACCAGCGCGTCTATTCCGCCCGCTGGATCGCCGCCCCCGGCCACGAACCGGTCGGCGGTCACGACGGTGAATGGCTGGGTGTCGCCGTCGGTGCGCTCGGCTGCTTCCTGCGCCTGAACGACACCGCACGTGCAGAGCGTCTGTTCGCCGCCGTCGACGCGGAACTGGCACGTGAAGTCGCCGCCTTCCGCGCGCAACGCCAGGTGAAGGACGGCGAGATCGACCTGTTGCGTCTGGCCGCGATCCTGACGCACAACGTCGGCGACGTGGATCAGGGTCTGCGCTCGTGGCGCGAGCAGGAACGTCATCCCTATGCTGAACGCCTGCGTCGTCTGGCGCACGAGAACGCCCAGCCCTACGACGGGATCTACCAGGTCGCTGCGCGGCTCTACAAGGAACTGCTCGCCGCTGAAGGACACCGCCACTACCCACTGCGCGAAGTCCGCGCGCTGCGTGCGTCGGCAGAATTCCTGCTGCCACTCGGTCCGTGTTTCGACGACTGGGGACGGAAGCTCGGAACCCATCCCGATTTCAGCATGGCCTCACGCGGCGAACTGCTCACCGCGCTGGTCAACGGCTGCCGCAAGGTTCCCGGCCAACTCGGTTACTACCGCGCGATGGCCGGCTTGCAGGACGCCGTTGGCAATCTGGACGTGTTGGCCAAACACCTGCCCGGTGCTGCGGTCAAAGCACTGAAAGACACCGAGCTGCGTAAGCTCATTGCGATCAAACAGGTATCGTTCGAGTCGACGCTCAAGAAGCGGACGCAGGCACTGCTGGGATAGGCTACGGGCTACTCGCTACTCGCTACTGGCTACGGGCTACAGACTCAGACTACAGGTTCGCAATCGACGTCAGCCAACGGACCTGTGGTCCGTAGCTCGTGGCCATCACTTGGTGAAGAACCACACCGCCGCGACCAGCACCACCACCACCACTGCCACACCCACGATGATCACCGTGGTGGCCATGGTGCCCTTCTGCGAACTGCGCAGCTTCTTGATCCGTTTGCTGTCGTCGGGTGCGAACATCGCCACTTCCAACTCGCGGATGAAATCACCGGCGCTGGCCGGGCGAAGAATGGGATCCTTTTGCATCGTCCACTCGATGAGCTGGCTGATGGCCTTGGGCACGTTCGGCACCAGTTTGTTCGCCGGTGGTGGCGGCTGACGCAGGACTTTCTCCATGATCTCGTAGGCGGTTTTGCCGTTGAACGGCGTCTGGCCGGTGATCGCGTGGAAGAACGTCGCGCCGAGCGAATAGATGTCAGCGGTGGTGTCGGCATTCTTGGCGTCGAGCACCTGCTCCGGTGGCATGTAGGCGGGTGAACCCATCGACACGCCCTGCATGGTCAGTTCGCCCTGTTGTGCACGCATGCGATCGCTGTCGCCATCGCCGACGCGTTTGGCGAAACCCAGGTCGAGCAGTTTCGCGACGCCACCCGGGGCTAGCAGGATGTTGCCGGGTTTGATATCGCGGTGGATGATCCCGAGCTTGCTGATGTGGTCGAGCGCCTGCGCGATCTGGAGGATGAACGATGCGACTTGACGCCAGGGCCGCGCACCATCCTGGTCGATCACCGCCTCCATGGTCGAGCCTTCGACCAGTTCCATGATCATGAAGAAGATTTTGTTCTCGCAGCCATGCGACTGCACCGCCACCACGTTGGGATGGTTGATACCCATGCACAGTTCGGCCTCACGGGCGAAACGGCGACCGTTCTCCTCGTCTTTGGAGGCCTCGCCGGTGAGCATCTTCACCGCGACCGGTTGCTTGCTGCTGAGCTGTTCCGCCTCGTAGACCACTGCCATCGCGCCCATGCCGATGCGTTTGATCAGGCGGCAACCACCGATGGTGCGACCAACCAGGGGATCCGGCGGCTTGGCCGACAGCGGTTTCCCACATCTGGGGCAGGGAGCAGATTTCCCTCCAGGAGGCGGCTCACCAGTGATCACCAGATCGCAACTAGTACAGCGCAGAACGGTTGAGGTCGCCATGGGTTGGCGGTAATCGTGCGCTGCCCAGCCTGCTTGGCTACCCTGATTTCGAGGCTGTGGCAGGTCGGGCCTAACGCTGCTCATCACACGCGCGATATGACGGCAGACATCGGCAGACATCGGCGGACATCGGCGGACATCGGCGGACATCGGCGGACATCGGCGGACATCGGCGGATGCAGCGCCATCGCGCCCTGCTCACACGCTGCCGACAGCGGGGAAAAAAGATGGCTGATTCCCCGCCTGCGGTGCCGACGGTGGGCATCGTGCGAACCCTGATCGCCCTTGGCTTAATCATCGTCGGCGCGTGGCTGGCTGCCTATGCATGGTTGCCGGCGATCGCCCAACTGCCGTTGCCCAGCGTGATCACCGCCTGGGGCATCCCGCTTGGTGTGGTGCTCGCCGTGGTCGGTCTGTTGCTGCTGCGACGCGCGCCGCAGAAACCCGCGTTCGGTGACGGCCCCCTGCTCTCGACGCTCAAAGAGGCGGGCTTCAAGATCAATCCCATCCCCAACGGTTGGCAGGCGGACGGTGCGTGGAAGGGCGTGGTCTTGAAAGTGCGCAAGAGCATCGGCCATGAAGCCGGTCGCTTCGGTCGCCCCTGGACCATCGTGGTGACGGTGCCTGGGCAACCGGCCGAGCCGTGGCCCTTCCTACCGGAAGAAGGCCTGATCGTCGAACAGCGTGACAATAGTTTCACCGTGGCGATGGCGGACCTCAGCCGGCCCGAGCGCATGCATCGTCTAGGTGAGCGGCTCAATCACTTGCTGGGACAACGGCACTGAGCTGGCACTGAACTGGCACTGAACCGGCCAACAACTCGTCAATGATTCCACGTCACTCCGGCACTGACCGTGAACGGCTGACCAGGACGGTAGCGATCACCGAAGCTGAAACGTTCTGCCGTGCTGGCGTAGGCCTCGTCGAACAAATTCACTACCGTGGCATCAACCGACCACTGACGCGTGATCGCCCACACACCACGCAGGTTGAGCAACCATTCGTCGGGTGTGCGCGCGGTATTGGTATCATCCATCCACCAGCGCCCGAGCCATTGGAGTTCCGCTTCCAGGCGCAGGTTGCTGAGCAGCTCGACCCCAAGTCGTAGATTCGCCAGGTCCGCCGGCGCCTTGGCCGGTACCTGACCATCCTGCGGACTGTTGCCGTCACTGCGGTAGCGCACGATGTGGTGCCAGGTGTGGGCATACGCGACGCCGAGATCGAGCGGAGCGATGATCTGCCAGGTGCCGCCGACTTCGACGCCACGATACCAGCGACGTCCACCATTGGTGCTGATGGTCCCTCCGGTGGTGACCACGTCTTCGACGATGCCGTCGTAGGCATCCGACCAATAGGCGTCGACTTCCCAGGTCACGGTCGGCGTGCGCCCCTTCCAACCGACCTCGTAGGCGTCGACCTGTTCGGGATCGAGTGCGAATGCCTGCTGGCCATTGCCGAGCACGTACAGCGCATCCGCTGCTGGCAGACGGAAGCCGTGGGCATAACGCGCGAACAACGCCTGTTCCGGCGTCAGCAGATACGTCACACCGGCCTTGGGACTGAGCTGATGAAAGATGTCGACGCGATCGGGTGGACGCCACACCAGATCCTGCGGATCACTGGTAGGTCCCAAGCGTTCGTCGTAGTCGTAGCGTGCCCAATCGAAGCGCAGGCCGAGGTCGACGATCCAACGTTGGCCAAGACGCTGCGTGAGCTGCAACCACGGTGCCACCGTCAGATGATCGACGGTGAAATCGTAGTGCGGTCCCTGGTACGAGGTGAAACCACCAACAACCGCGGTGGGCCGGCTCTGATCGACGGAAAAATCCAGGCGCGTCCATTCCACATCCGTGCCGATGAGCAGCTCGCCGTCCTGCCATGGACGCAGCCGCACCCGGTTGAGCGAACCGGCTGACGCCGTCTTCTCACGATCCTGCGGCGTGGTCGCGGGATTGAAGACCTCCAGGTAGGTGTTGTCGATCGCGCGTAGGTACGGCGTGACCTCCAGCCACACGTCCTCAGCAAGCGGCGCGCGGATGGCGCTCGCCAAGCGTACGTAGGTCGCGTCATCCGTCGCCTCGTCGAGCGGAACTGCCGGGGCCAAGCCATCGTCCTGCGGATCGTTGGCGTAAACCGTCGGCGACAGTTGCCCGGTCATCTCGGAGCGGAAGCCGGTGATGAGCAGACTGGTGTCGATGGTAGCGTCACCGAGCAGCAGGCGATGACGCGCCAGACCTTGCAGACGATCCCACGCGCTGTGATCGCGCCAACCGTCCTCGCCATCGTAACCGATCGCGACGCTCGTCTGTTGCTGATCCGTGATGGCCCCGGTGACCTCAGCGCGCAACGAACGGCCGCCATACATGCCGCCACCCACGCGCGCCTGCACACCGGGTTCCGCTCGCGGCGCACGACTGTGCACATCGATCACCGCCGCCATGGCATCGGAACCGTAGAGCGCAGTCCCAGGACCTTTGAGCACTTCGATGCCGCCGGGTGAGGTGCTCGCAGCGCTGTAGAGCAACGCCTTGCTGTTGAACATCACCGTCGACTGCAGCGGCACGCCATCCTGCAAAAACAGATAATGATTCTTGAAACTCTGCGGCATGCGGATGGTCGGCACATCGACCACACCACGCAAACGTGCTTGGTAGACACCCGGCAACTGATTGAGCGAATCACCGATCCACGCTCCACGGTTGGACTCCGCCTGCGCCTGATCGATGACGTGGACCGCCACCGGTGTAGTCAGAGGATCGCGCGCGTCGCCCGCGGTGCTGGTGACCACCACCTGCTCGGCCTCGGCAGCCACAACCTGCGACACCGCGCCCAGACCCAGACAGCAGTTCAGGACGAGGTGGCGAGACATCTTGGCGGAGGAATACGTCGTCAGGCGCAAGTCGTTGACCTTTCTACTGGTTGCACTCAAGAAGACGGCTTGTTGATAGCGGATGAGAACATTGCTGGAACAAGGCCGAGGGGGTGCAACCTATCACCAGCGTCAGCGTCATCCCTCCCTCCTTCCGAGGACCCGACCATGCGCTTCCCCCTCCTGCTCGCCTGCGCCACCCTGCTCGCCACCGCCATCGCCACGGCCGGTGCGGCCGACGGCTCCATCTGGATCGAAGGCCGCTGGGAAAACAGCAGTGGCCAGTATCAGTGGCGCCAGGGTTACTGGCAGACCACCACCACGGTGGTGCAGCATGCTCCGGCTACCACCACCACCTGGGTTGAAGGCCGCTGGGCCCAGGGTGCCAACGGCATGGTGTGGGTCGAGGGCCACTACGAACAGGTCGCGATTGCGCCGCCGCCGTGCCCGCCACAGCAGCAGGTCGTGGTGGTGCAGCAACCGCGCCCTACCACCACCGTGGTGGTAGGTACCGGCTACGGCTACGGCTACCAGCACGGCTACCAGCACAGCTACGGCTACAACAGCGGCTACTGCCCGCCGCCGGTGGTCCACTGCCCGCCGCCGCGCCCGGTGGTCCACTGCCCGCCGCCAGTGGTGCATCGCCCGGCGGTCCACGTCCGCCTGCCACGTCCGTCGATCGCCTTCCCCACCGTGCGGGTCGGAGGTCACCGCCTGCCGGTGCCGATCCCCGTCCCGGTCTTCCGTCATCGTTGAGCCGGCATCCTTCTTCCGCTAAGGTGCCAACATGGTGGCGATCCTCGACGCGCAGGGCCTGACAAAACATTACGGTCCCTTCCAGGCCCTGCATGGGGTGAGCCTCAGCCTCGAACGTGGTGAAGTGGTCGGCTTCCTCGGGCCCAACGGCGCGGGGAAGTCGACGACCATGAAGATCCTCACCGGCTTCATCGCGCCGAGCGGCGGATCGGCGACCATCGCCGGACACGACTTGCTCGCCGATCCGCTCGGTTGCCGCCGCTCGATCGGTTACCTGCCGGAGGAACTGCCGCTCTACCTCGACATGACGGTGAGCGGTTACCTCGACCACGTCGCGCGCCTCAAGGGCGTGAACGCCACCGCCCGGCGCAAAGAAGTGGTCGACGCCATCGACGCGGCGTGGCTCGGCGAGAACGCCAACCGGCACATCCGCAAACTGTCGAAGGGCAACCGCCAGCGCGTCGGCGTGGCGCAGGCGCTGATCGGCTCGCCGCCGATCCTGATCCTCGATGAACCGACCTCCGGTCTGGATCCGTCGCAGGTGGCGAACTTCCGCGACCTGCTCAAACGCCTGTCCGAACGCCACACCATCCTGCTCTCGACCCACATCCTGAGCGAGGTCGAAGCCAGTTGCAGCCGTGTGGTGGTGGTCCATCGCGGACGCACCGTCGCCGCCGAACCGATCGACGCCTTGCGTCGCCGGGCCGCGCAGGTCACCCGCGTCGCGCTGCGTCTGCGCAGCGGTGATGCCACTTGGCTGCGCACCGCGCTCGCTACCCATCCGTGGGCGAACATCCTCAACAGCCACGTGGACACCCTGACGATCGAAGCCGATGCCGAGCGCCGGGGCGATCTGGTGGCGCTTGCGGAACAACACGGCGGCGTACGCGAACTGATCGAAGAACGTCGCAGCCTGGAAGACGTGTTCCGCGATCTGATCGGCAACTGAACGTGCGTACGCTGGTCAGCGCGGTGCTCGATCTGCTGCTGCCGTCGTTGTGCCCAGGCTGCCAGATCGCGGGCGGACCAGGCCTGTGCCCCACCTGCATCCACGCGCTGCCACGCCTCGAACATCCATGTCCATGGTGCGGTGCGGCCCGCCGTGACCTCGACGCGCGTTGTGGCGCCTGCGATGGTGCCGGACTGGCGCATCTCCAGCAGGTGCGTGTCGATCACCCGTACCACGGCGGTATCGCCCACCTCGTCGGTCTGGCGAAGACGGTGGGCCGACCGGCAGCGGTGCGTGCACTCGGCGATCTGCTGCCCGATCCACCTGACGACGCACCGAACGGCGGCGTGGTGGTGCCGGTACCAGCATCTCCGGGACGCCGCCCGGGACCACATCTCGGCAGTGCCCTCGCCCGAGCCGGCGCACGCCGCTGGCACCTGCCCCTGCGCCACCTCCTGACCACCACCCGCCTCGGCGCCGAGCAGCACCGCCTCTCACCCGCCGAACGCCGCGCCAACGTCGTCGGCCTCTTCCGCTGCGTGAAACCCGCGCCCGCCTACGTGGTGCTGGTCGACGACCTCATCACCACCGGCGCGACCGCCAGCGCCGCCGCCGCTGCACTGCGCCAAGCCGGAGCAAAACGCGTGGATCTGGTGTGCCTCGCGCGCACACCGGGCCCGGGCGAATACGCGACAACAACAAAGAAAAACATCCCTGACCACACGGGGGGCAGCGGCGCAGCCGCGTTGTCGGGGGGTCGCCAGACCCCCTGATGGACACAGGTTCTCTGATCCTGACGGCGCAGCCGTCACCGCCCGAAGGGCGGTCGCCGCGCAGCGGCGAAGGTCAGAGAAGCGAAAGTCAGAGAACCGAAAACTCAGAGAACCGAAAGCAGGAAATTCTTGAGTGCGACGAGCTGCGCCGGCGACAGCCGGTCGATCAGTTCGAACAACTCGCCCTTGGTGGTGTTCGCCGGCGCCGCGCCGCTGCTGGTGGGGACGTAGCCGTCGCGATTCTTACGCTCGATCGCCGAGGTCTCGCCATCGGGATTGGTGGAGGCCTCGACCGTGCGCGACGAGGCGAGCAGGTCCTTGTAGGCGATCTCGGTCAACCCCAGCAGGGCCTTGAGCTTCTCATGGGTGGTCTGGCGACCGGGCAGCTCGCCGCGCTTGAGTAGCTTGGCCGCGGTCAGCACGCTGAGGTCCGCCGCCTCAGCGAAGGCCTTGGTGGTGAAGCTGCGTTCCTCGACCAGCCGCAGCAGAGCGGCATGGAAGGGATTGACCGCGTTGTCGCTCTGGCGCGGCGCCTCGGCCGGCAACGGGTTGGCCTTCGACTTAGCCAACGCGGCATTGAAGGTCGCCTCGTCGATGCCGAGCGCCTTGATCAAGGGATCGAGCACCGCCTTGCGCCGCGGCGGCTGACCCGAGTTGATCAGCCTCATCAGGCTGACGTACGGGATGTCGTAGCCACGGGCGAAGGACGCGACGCTGGTGCCACCACGCACGATGGTGTCGGCCACGAGCTGAGCGAGACTGGGGGTGGAATCGTCGTTCGCGGGACTCACCGAAACTCTCCTTGGACACCTGCGACCGGGACGGACGTCCGTGCCTTCCTGGTGCAGTTGCGCGGGTTTGCGCAGGCCTGGGGTGATAACGGCTGATCGCGGGTAGGGAATCCCTGAACCTAAGCCCTGGTAGCGGGATGGATGGCCACCTGGGTGCGGGGGTACGAAGGGTCGAAGGGTACGAAGGGTCGAAGGGTACGAAGGGTACGAAGGGTACGAAGGGTACGAAGGGTACGAAGGGTACGAAGGGTACGAAGGGTACGAAGGGTACGAAGGGTACGAACGGTCCAATACACCGGTGTCTTCAGGACTTTTCGGACCCTTCGGACCCTTCGGACCCTTCGGACCGCTCGGACCTACCTGATTTCAGCGTCCCGGCAGATCCCAGTGCTGCCCTTCGCTGGCGGCTGAGAGCTTCCATTTCGCCGTCGGCGCGACCAGTTCGGTGTAACGTTTGGCGTCGGTGAACAGGCGCGTGACCTGCGGGTCGCTGGCCATCGGGTCGTGGTGGAAGATCACCAGTTCGCCGATGTCGGCGTCGCGGAAGAAGTCGATGAAGTTGAAGATCGTCGAGTGGCCGAAGTTGATGTGGTCGTGGTAGTCGAGGAAACCGTACATCGCATCGACGATCACCACGTCGGCACCATCAACAAACTGCGCGTAGTGCTCGGCGACCTTGTTGGGATTCTTCGACACCTCGGTGTCGGTCAGGTAGCATACCGAACGGCCTTTGTGGTCGATGCGGTAACCGTAGGCCTTGTCCGGGTGGATCAGCGGCATGATGCGCACGGTGGCTTCGCCGACCGTGGTCGCCTGGTCCTCCGGCAGTTGATGGCAGGTGATGACGCTTTTCAGCATGTTCCACTTCACCGGGAAGTGCGCGTCGTCCATCTGCGTGGTCAGCAGGCGCTGGGCGTCACTGCGCCCGGACCACACGTCGATCTGCCGACCGGGCATGTAGATCGGACCGAAGTAGGGGAACCCGCAGATGTGGTCCCAGTGGAAGTGGGTGAAGAAGAAGTGCAGAGCGTGTTTCTGATCGCGCCCATCGTTCTTGAGGTTCAGTCCCAGGCTGCGCAGTCCGGTACCGGCATCGAGGATGCAGGTCTGGTTGTCGAGTTCGACCTCGACACACGAGGTGTTGCCGCCGTAGGTCCAACTGTGCGGCGTGCGGTCAAGATACGCCTCGATCGCTTGGGGGTTGGCGAGGTCGGCCGGCTTGGCTTCCGCCAACAGGGCCCGGGCCTTGTCGCGCAACTGCGCGGAGGTCATCGGCGTGGCCAACGAACCTCGCACACCCCAGAGTTTCACGCGCATCTTTGCCCTCCTGCCTTGAACGCAGTGCCGTCGAACCCTAGGACCCCATCGCAGGGGCGCAAGCCGGCGGACAACATCATCCGCAGGGATCCGTAGCGCCGCGCGCCACGGCGCATCAGCGACCACCGATGCCCCCTCGCGTCCTTGGTGGAATCCAGTCCGGGAGGGACTACCACAGCGCCATGCTCACCACCGTCGAGGTCTCCAGCCGCGCCATCCGCCTGATCCGCACCGATGCCACCGGGGTGCAGGACTTCGAGCATTTCCCGGTACCGGCTGGCAGCGATCCGCTCCAGGCGCTGGAGAACGCCCCCCTGCCGAGCCCCCTGGGCAAGGTCCGCGTGGTCATGTCGCACGATGACATGCTGCTGCGCACCATGCTGCAATCGCCGACCTCGCCGGAACGACTCGACAGGCTGGTGCACTTCGAATTGCAGAATGGTGATGAACCCGTCGCGGTGAGCTGGTTCAGCGCCGAGGTCCCAGGCGCCGACGACCTGCGTTTGCTGACCATGACCATCAAGCAGAAGCTGATCGATCAGCTCAAGCGCGCGTTGGCCAAACATGGTGGCAAACTCGCCGCCCTCACCCATCCGGCGATCGGCCTGTACGAGACCTACCGCGCCACCGTCGGGGTGGAGAGCGGCAGCGCGATCCTCGCCGATATCGGCGGGACACACGTGCACCTCGCGCTGGTGCATGACGGCAACCTGGTGTTCGTGCGCACGCAGACTCCAGGGATGGACGAACTGGTGCGTGGTGTCGCCGAACTGCGCACGCTGCCGGAAAACGACGCTGCCGCGCTAGTGGCCAAACTCGGCAAGGGTGCGCCCAGTGATCTGCATGAGGCGATCAAACGCCAAGTCAGCCAGATCGCTGGCGTGCTCAACGCCAACGTGCGTTTCGCCAAGGCCCAGCTCAAGTTCGACGCGCTTGATCCCAAGACCATCTGGCTCACCGGTGCTGGAGCGCAGGTGCATGGTTTCATCGGCGCGTTGGGCGAACGCATGGGCATGACGGTTAAGCCGCTCAATCCGTTCTCGGGCATCCGCGTGAGCAGCGCGGGCGACCGGCTCGACCGTCACAGCGCGTTGCCGAGCCCGTGGGCGGTGGCCATCGGCATGGCGCGCGCCAAGGACGTCACGCTCGACGCGTTGGCGGATGAACGCAGCCGCACGCGCGAGTTCTGGCAGAGCAAGGGCGCCCTGCGTGTCGCCGCCGCCGTCGTCGCCGCGTTGTTCGTACTCGCGCTGGTACGTCAGGAACTCAACATCGCTGGAGCCCAGGCATCGATCGCCACGCTCAACGGCACGCCAGACGCCCCAGGGCTGGTCCCCGTGGCCAAAGCGAAGCGCAAGAAGCTCGACGAGCTGAGCACCACCAAGGGCCTCGATACCTCGCGCCTGGCGTGGATCGATGGCGAGCGCCGCCCTGGACGCGTCGCGCTCGAACTGCTCGGCGCCATCGGCTCCCAGAGCAACCCCACCGACTGCCCGGTGTTCCTGCAATCCTACAAGGTCACGCGCCAGCCCGGTCTGGTGACGGTGGAGATCCAAGGTCACGCCGAAGGCACCGGCAAGTTCGCCACCGACCACGTGCTGCACACCTTCGAACGCGGACTGATCAAGCGCTACCCACCGATCGTGGCGATCAAACAGCGGCCGCAGCCGATCGACAGCAGCCGGCAGCAGTTCCACTATGTGCTGACCATCAGCGATCAGCCGGCCGAGGCCAAGGTCTCCACCGGCAAACCACTGACCATCGACCTGACGGTGCCCAACGGTGTGGAGGCAGAAGGCGCAGCACGCGTCGCCGCCCTGCGCGCACGCACCGACCAAGATTCGGTGACGGTCCAGGTCGCCCGCCCTGGGTCGAAACCCCAGTCAGTGCAGATCCCGTTCAAGAACTGATCGCTGCGACCACCGCGTCATGGCCCCCACCGACACCGATGTGGTCGCCGCGCCCTTCCTCAAGGCGCTGGCCCAGGCGTTGCCGCCAGAGATCGCCGAGGTCCTGCTGCCCTCGCTACGCCTGCGCGCCAATGCCAGCCGGCTGGTGGTGATGGTGCCGAATCCGGTGTGGCGTGATGTGTTCCACGATCTCGCCGCTGAACGGCTGCGTACGCTGCTCAAGCCCAAGGGTCTCAGCCTGCAGGTGATCTGCCGCCTCGACGTTGCTGATCGTCCGACCGCCAGCGAGCAGCGTTTCACCACCTTCCTGCAGGATCCCGGCAACCAGTTGGCGCTCACCGCTTGCCGCCGCGCGGTGGAGGCACCGGGCCTGGAGCACAATCCGCTCTACCTGCACGGACCCACCGGCAGCGGCAAGACCCACCTCGTCAACGCGATCGCAGCGGAATACCGCGCGATGCTCGACGACCACGCGGTGGTCGCCTTCAGTGGCCCGGACTTCGTCGCCCGTGAAGCGCAACGTCTGGCTGAACGCGGCAGTTCACCGCTGCGCCAACGCCTGGAAAAAGCCGCACTGCTGGTGATCGATGGCATCGACGCCCTGGCCAACCGCGCGCTCGCGCAGGAAGAACTATTCCACCTGATCAACAGCGGTCTCGAACGTGGCCAACAGATCGTCATCGCCGGCTCGGCCGCACCGCGCAAGTTGCCCGGGATCGAGGATCGGCTGGTCACGCGGCTGGCCTGGGGCCTGGCGGTGTCGCTCGAACCGCCGCACGCGGAAACCCGCCTCGCGTTGTTACGTCGCCTGGGCGACCAGGCGGCCAACGACATCCCGGCGGACGAACTCGCGCGGTTGGTCGACACCTTCGCGCCCGACATGCATCAGGTGGTGAAACTCGCCGACCGTCTGCGCGAAGGCGAACGTCCTGGCGTCGGCGCCGACTACGCCAGCTTCGATCGCATCGTGCAGGTGGTCGCCGAACGTTACGATCTGCGCCCAGGCGACCTGTCGAGCAAACGCCGCCATCGCGAAGTCGCCCAGGCACGTCAATTGGCGTTGTTGCTCGGCCGCCGCCTCACTGGTCACAGCCTCGACGCACTCGGTGGCATGATCGGCGGACGCGACCACTCGACAGTGCTCTACAGCATCCGCCAGGCCGAAGAGCGGGTGGCCAAGGACAAGGATCTGCAGCGCGACTTAGCGGAGATGACCCAGCGCATCCTCGATCGCGATCAGGACGACTGACCCGTCAGCCCAGGGCATCTTCCCACAGTCGGCACATCCGCGGTCTTGCATGTCGCGCAGAATCACCAGCGTAATGCGGCTATGCGTACCACCACCCGACGTGTGCAACGTCCCACCGGCACCCAACGGAAATCGACTCAACGCCTCGCCGGCCCCGGACGGAGCACGTCGCGTCTGCAACCACGTGGACTGGCCAGCGGTAAACGCCCGCGCAAGCAGAGCTTGGTGCTCGGTATCCTGTCCCTGGTGGCCTTCGGCCTGTTCTGGCTCTTCCTCCTGCTGGCGGCGAACTCCGCGATGACTGCGTTGGTGCAGGAGGACGGAAATCGCCTGGTGGCCTCCGCCCGTCTCGGACTGTTCTCCTTCGTCATGCCGATCATCGGCGTGGTGCTCGGCATCATCGGCGTGGTGATGAAGAATTCGCAAAAGGCAGTGGCCGGCATCGGGCTCGGACTCAACGGTCTGCTGGTCCTGTGGATTCTGATGAACATGTTCTCGCGGCACTGATTTCCGCCGCCAGACAACGCCTTCAGCCCACTGTTTCGCCCGCTTCCATGCGTTCGACCACCAAGTCGAGTTCACGACTGCCCTGCGCCAGATGCCCGGTGAACAATCCGTGCGGTGACCGTGCGGCAGCTAACGCGGTGATCGTTGCCGCGTCTCCTCCGCCACCAGCGAGCGCGACATACGCCGCGGTCATCTCTGCCACCTGTGCCGGTTCCAGATCCGCCAATTCCAACACCCATGCGTCCACCAGTCCGGCCGTCGGCGCGACGTGTTCCGGCGCGCACAGGCGACGTCCTTCCCAGACCACCGTGTCGCCATGGCGACGACGTTGCAGGTCATAGGGCAGACCACCATCACGTGCCACAGCGGTGATGGTGCGTGTGGCGCCGACCGCGAGGCCGTGGTCCTGACGCGTGAGCATCGCCGGCAGACGCCCATGCGCGATCAGCGCTAGAGCGGGAACCGCGACTCCGGCATCCGCCAGCGTGGCGCAGCGTGCGGCGAGGCGCGCGATCTCACGACCGCTGCATTCCAGACTGATGACCGCCGCCTGCGCCCCCAGGTCACGCAGGGAGAGCAGGGTCTCGGTCGAGTAGGTGTTACAAAACAAGTCCGCGATCGCGGGCAGTCCGGCGGTGCGCGCCGCCGCCAATACTCCCAGATGTCCGGCGACCACACCCCAGCCACAGCGGGCGAGATGCGGCGAGACCGGTGCGGTGGCGGCCTGACGCAACCACCAGCGCGCATCAGGGGCTGGCATCGCCGGAGCCGAGGTCCCCCACCAGTCGATGGTCGGATCATCCAGCCACACCGCTGACGCACCGTGCGCGAGCGCGGCTTCGCCCGCAGCGATGCTGCCGACCGCAACCCAGACCGCTGTGGTTCGCCGGCGTGGTGTCCCAGGTTCCGGTGGGGTCCAGGTCGGAGCGATCGTGGGGGCGGGCAACGCCGCCAAACCGTCGACCAGACGACGGCGCAAATCCTTGAGCAACGACGCTGGAGCGAACGCGCGGCCATCCGTGCTCACCACCAGCTCACCGAGATGCCACGGCGTGCCACCGAACGCGCCGAGTTTCTCCCGCATCAGGGTTTCATCCGCCGGACGACCGGTAGCGACGGTCAACGCCGTATCGCTGGCGACCTCCACTGAACGACCATCCGCAGCACGCGCGCTGACCGACAATGGCGCGCCAACATGGGCACTGACTTGGAGCGCCAAGGCAATGGTCGGTTCCGCCACCACCTGCACGGGAACTTCTGCCATCGCGGTGGCGGCCTCACGTTTGCGCTCGTGATTGGCGTTTCGGAACAACGGCGTCTCTGCTGGCAGACGTGGCCCGTGTTCGGCGATACGCACCTTGAGCCGCCAACGATCACCACCCAACGCATCCGCACCGATGACCAGGAATCCACCATTGAAGAAACCGACGCTGAAGCTGAAGCCCTGACCGGCGGTGATGGGCACGCGGCTCTGCACCACCACTTCACCACGACGACGATCAGCGGACACCAGCGTCGCATCCGGCGCGCGGTCCTGTTCCGGTTCATAGCGATGCAGACGCGACGCGGATCCATAGACACCATCCAGCGGCGCCTCGGTCTGCGCCCGGGCGAAGACATCCTTCAGCAGTTCGCGCGCCCAGGTCGGATCGAACTTCTTGCCCGCGGCCCACGCCTCAGTCGCCGCGCGGTAGACGCGGCTGGTGGTGTAGACGTAGTCCGCACCCTTGAGCCGGCCTTCGATCTTGAGCGAGGCGACGCCGGTATCCGCGAGTTCTCCGATACGTGCGATGAGCGAGAAGTCCTTCATCGAGATCTCGGTCTCGATGCGTCCGGAGTCCGGAGTCCGGGGTCCAGGGTCAACCGACTCCGGACCCCGGACCCCGGACTCCGAACTCGTATAATCGAAGCGGCAGTTTTGCGCACACGTCCCGCGATTGGCCGAACGACATCCCGCGAAGTTCGACATCAGGCATTGGCCGCTGAAGGCGTAACACAGTGCGCCATGCACGAAGTGTTCGGTCTCGATGCCCAGACGCTCAGCTTCACGGGTGCAGGCGGCGACCTCCGCCAACGATAACTCACGCGCCAGGATCACGCGCTCCGCACCGAGCGCGGCGAGCACCGCCACTTGACTCGGATGATGGATGGTCATCTGAGTCGACGCGTGGCGCTTGAGTCCCGGCAGTTCACGCGCCA
This sequence comes from Planctomycetota bacterium, assembly GCA_013816485.1. Classification (GTDB taxonomy): domain Bacteria; phylum Planctomycetota; class UBA11346; order UBA11346; family UBA11346; genus BOG-1363. The sequence continues at coordinate 97,654 of JACDEI010000003.1, read as the reverse complement.
ACGCACGCCACAAGCCAAGATCCTGGATGATCACCGCGTCGACGTTCGCCGCGTGGGCCGCGGCGGCGAGATCGAGCGCCTTGGGATACTCGTCGTCATGGACCAGCGTGTTCATCACCACGTAGCACTTCACGTGGTGATGATGCAAATAGGCGACGTGATGCGCGAGTTCGGCTTTGCGGAAGTTTTCTGCCCGACCGCGGGCATTGAAATGACGCAAGCCCAGGAACACCGCATCGGCCCCACCGGCTACCGCCGCTGGCAGACAGTCCGGAGAACCGACCGGAGCAAGCACCTCGGGCCGGCGACGCGCTTTCATTTTTTCACGCCATCCAACGCCGTGCGCGCCGCGTCACGTAGTTCCGCCGGCAGCACGGGGCAGTCACGATGGGCATGCAGCAGATGTGCAGCGGACTGATCACCAGTCGCCGCGGCTGTGGCCCAGTCGGCGAGCAGCGCCGGTGCACCACTACGTTCCTGCCACCACGCCACCGACCAACCATGCTCAGTGCTGGTGATGCTGAACCATTCGCTGAGCGCCTCAGGACTCTGTTTGCGCGAGAACACCCGCACACCCGTGGCTCCCACCGCTTCCCATTTACCGGCGTTCATGCGTTCGATCAGTTGATCGAGCGTAGGTTTCTCCACTCCGCTGCGATCCGGCGAGGTCAGACCGGTGACATGTCCGATCCAGCCACGCACGAGCGGTTCCTGGAAAGCGAAATCCCAGCGCAGACGCTCGGTGGTTGGCGGCGGCGGCAGCGCCGCGCCCCAGTCGGCCAATGGCCTCATGGTCGGCAGCCATTTGCGGGTCGCGGCATCGACCACCGGCGGCAGTCCGCCCGGCGCCAGATGCGTAATCGCCGTATCAGCCAGACCACGTCCCAGGGCCGCCCACCAGTTGGCCCAGCCGGCGACCTCACCCTGTGCCGCGGTGTGATGGGTGATGGTGAGGTCCGCGGCCAGCGCGCCTTCGGGATGCGGCAGCAACGGCGCCGCCGGATGGTCCTGCGGCAGACGCGCGAGATGAGCGTTGACGTGTACCGTGGCCTGCGCCTCGCCCCCGAGCACGGTCGGGATCTTCGCCGTCTCGTCGGTGGCGATGGTGATCACGCGGCTGACGCCCATCGGAAACGCCGGCGCATCGAGTGGCGCGAAGATCGCGATGCACCCATGAGCGGTGAGACGTTCGCCCAGGCCGAGCACAGTCGAACGCGTGAGCGCGTGACGATCCTTCGCCACCACCAACACCACCCGCCACGATTCGCCGAGATTCGCCGGTATCTGTCCCGCGACCTGCACCTGATTGGTCGATTGCAGCACGGCGGAGTCGACGTGGAACTTGTCCTTCTTCGGCAGGCGGAAGATGTTGGGGTGGATGTCGGGGCCGTGGATGCCGGGTTGATTGTCCGAACGCAGCGCACCCCACGCCAGCAGACCCACCACCATCACCAGTATCATCGGCATCACGCTGTTGCGCATCGCTGCTCCTCGTCCCGTTCGTCGGGTCGGGAGTCTGGTGTCCACCGCACACGGGGGAAGGGCGCACCGCGTGCGGATGGACAGGCACGCGACCGTTGCCGGGACGTTGACCTTCGCGACGACGTGGCCGGGGACCACGGAAGGCTTTGTCCAGGGAGCAGATGCCCAATGGCGTAAAGCCAAGCCAATCAGATTGAACAAGAGGAACGGAGGAACGGAGAAAAACAGGGATCGATGGGCATTTTTCCTGCCTTCACCTCCGTTCCTCCGTTTTCTCTTGTTCAAGGTGCTGTCTCAAAAGGCTTAGCTTTACACCATTGGGCAGTCGCCCCCCCTGTCACCCCCACGCAGTGTGCTTTTTCAACACCTTGCTAGCGTACGCGACGCCGGAGATCCCATGCCCACCGTGTCCTGCCTCACCATCGTCCTGCTGCTGTGCCTACTGATCCCGGTTCGCGGTGCGGAACCTTACGCGGCACACACGCACACCGGCAAGGACGGCGCCGTGCTGCCGTACCGCCTGCTCTCGCCCGAGAAACCCGAGGCCGGCAAACGCTACCCGCTGGTGATCTTCCTGCACGGCGCAGGCGAACGCGGCACCGACAATCAGAACCAGCTCAAACATGGTGCCGGACTATTCGCCAAACCCGAGGTGCGCGCCAAGTACCCCTGCTTCGTCATCGCGCCGCAGTGCCCGGACGGCAAGAAGTGGTGCGAAGTCGACTGGGGCGATCCCAAGCCGCACCAGACGCCCGCCCAACCGAGCGTGCCGATGGGCCTGTTGCTGGAGTTGATCGACGAGTTCCGCCAACGTCCAAACATCGATCAAGCACGTCTCTATGTCACCGGCCTGTCGATGGGCGGCTTCGGCACCTGGGATCTGATCACCCGCCGTCCCGGCCAGTTCGCCGCAGCGGTCCCAGTGTGTGGCGGTGGCGACGTCACCGCCGCCGCCGCGCTGGCGAAGATGCCGATCTGGATCTTCCACGGTGGCAACGATGGAGTAGTCAAGACCGTGCGCTCCCAACTGATGAACGAGGCGTTGAAGAATGCCGGCAGCACCGTGGTGAAGTACACCGAGTACCCGGGCGTCGGCCACGACTCGTGGAATCAAGCGTACAAGGAACCGGAACTGTTGCCGTGGTTGTTCGGGCAGCGTCGGGCGAATTGAGCAACGCGGTTATCTTTCATACCAATTCTCCATCACTCAACCGACAACCGACAACCGACAGCCAATCTAACCGCAGAGGGCGCAGCGAGCGCAGAGCGGAAATCTCCCCTCTGCGGGCTCTGCGGGCTCTGCGACCTCTGCGGTATGATCTGCCTTTCCTCCCGTTTCATCCGATGGAGGATTGGTATCAGAAGCTGTCTGAACAAAACGATCGGATATGAAGCAGGCGGCTGAAAATAGCCGCCTGCTCATCACGGCGTGACGAACCGCCCCGCACTCACCTTGATGCGCAGATTGTTCGGCTGCTTCTCACGCCCGACCGACACCGCGATGGTGTGGCGGCCGGCCTTCACCTGACGACCGGTTTCCTGCGGATCGAAGCGGATGCCGTCGAGCCATGGGCGTTCGGTGCCTTCGACGGTGATGGTCAGCAGACCGTCGTTGGGCACGTCGACCTGCGCCATCACGTACACTGAACCGTCGCCTTCGACCGCCGCGATCGGTGCGCGCCACGCGCGTGGCGTCATGCGGCCATCAACGTTGGGGTAGGCGGCCTGCATCTTCGACAGATCCGGCGCGGTGCCTTCCGGCAGGCTGCCGGATAGACGCAGAATACGCGCGACCTTGCCATCGCTGCCATCGAACGGGCCGGGTTTGCCGAGCTGGCCGAGGAAGGCGTAGAGATGCGCCTGATCTTCCGCCGGTAGAATGTCGACCAATCCCGGCGGCATCAGACTGCCCGGAGCCAGGTCGCGTCCGGCGATGTTGTCCTTCGCCACCACCTGTTCGAGGTTGGGCAGACGCACGGTGATGTCCTTGTCGGTCTCAGTGCCTGGGATGCCCATGACCATACCGCCATCCTTGAGGCGGAAGACCACCGAGTGGTAACCTTCCTTCACCTTCGCCTGGGGATTCAGCACGCTTTCAATGATGTAGTCCAGCGGAGCGCTGGCGCCGAGCGTGGTCATATCCGGTCCAAGTTTGCCGCCAGCGCCACCGATCGCGTGGCAGATCTGGCAGTTGAGTCCAAAATAGCGCGCCTCGCCCTTGCTCGCGATGCCGTTCTTCTGGGTGTACTCCATCCACGCCGGCAGATCAGCGGGTTTGTCGCCGCTGTGGACTGCCGTCGGACGGGCGGGGCGGATGGCGGAGAACTTTGCCGCCAGCTTCGTACCACGGCCACCGAGTTCCTGCGCAGTATTGAAACCGGCATTGAGTGCAGCTTCGGGCAGATCGGCAGGGACGCCGTCCTTCACCACGCGATCGATCACACCATTGCCGGCCCACAGCACGCGCCACAACGCGGCGGCGTCCGCCTCAGTGGCTGCGCCTTGCAGCAGCGGAGTAGCGGCGGTGAGCGCCTTGCCGCCGTCGATCTTGGCGAACACGGCGAGGATCTCGGCGCGCTGCGGTGCGGCAGTCGCTTCTGCTAGCAACGTGGTGAGTTCGCTGAGCGCGGTATCGCCGCCGATCGACTGAAGCGCAGCGAGCGCTTCTTTGCGCACAGCGCCATCAGCAGCCGCCGTACGGAGAGCGGGCGCCAGATCGGCACGCTTCCACAAACCCGCGAGGCGGATGGCCTCCTTGCGGATGCCGGCATCGGAGTGCGTCAGCAGACCGGCCAGCGGCGGTTGTTCGCCGGTCAGGCGCACACCACGCGACGCCGCGTCGCAGGTCCAGCGCAGAATCTGTGCTTCACGTCCGACACCCTGGTTCTTGGTCGCCAATGGATCGAGGAAGCCGAACAGGCGCGCGACCACCTTGGCATCGCCGGCGTGGGCGATCAGCCCGCCCCACGTGTCGCTCGCGAAGTTCTTGTCGCCAGCATCCAGCAGCTTGTTCGCCACCGTGGCCACCTGATCGGATGGCAGGTAGGTCAACGCCCGCACCAGATTGGCTTCACTGATGCCGGCTTTCGTCGGGTCATTCCCAGCCTGCTCAAGCAAAGCCGTCATCGGCTGGGCGAGGATCTGCAAGCTGCTGCGCAAAGTGAATTCGAAATACGGATCATCCTGCGGAGCTTTGTCCAAGAAGGTCAGCACACGCTTTGCGTGATCGGTGGTCGGTGTACGCGCGAGGGCGCGGATGACCTCTAAGGCACTGCGCGGGGAACTGAACGCTCCCGTCTTCACCTGATCGGACAGCTGGATGAGGTACTTGTAGTCAGCGCTCTCAGCGCCACCGGCGCGCGCGATCAATGCCTGGCCATCCGGAGTGAGGGCAGCAGCAGCCAGCAGGAACCAGATCGGCCGACGCGTCGAGCGGTAGGCAAAGTTCAGCTCACGCGCTGCGAGGGTCTTCGTCTCCTCAGGCAACGCCGTGTACCAGCCCTGCACCGCTTTCTCGCCCGCCGCATCCAGCTGCAGCGCCAGCACCCGCCGCGCGCTATCGCGTTCCCACCTGTTGGCCGACAACAATGCCTGGCACAGCGCTGGAATCGAACGGCCCGCCACCGGCGTCCACGCCAACGCCTTGCTGTCCTTGGGCGCCACACGCCAGATGCGACCGTGCACTTTGTCGCGGCGGCTGTCGCGGAAGTCGACCTCACCATGGTTGATCACCGGATTGGTCCAGTCGGCAAGGTAAAGCGCGCCATCGGGGCCAAGCTTGGCGTCGATCGGACGGAACCACGCGTCGCCGGTTTTTAACAGATCGGGTTCGTCGTTGCTGATGTAGCCGGACTTGCCAGCGACCGGCGTGATGCCCATACGCACGATGCGGTGCGCACGGAAGTCACAGGTGATCGCGTCACCCTGCCAATCGGCGGGGAACAGCGGGCTCTTGATCAGCTCCAGACCACAGAACTTGGGGTAGCTGCCTTTGCTGATGCTGGGAGCAATGGAGCGGGCGCCTTCGCTGTGAACAAATACGCCACCTGGGAAACCCCAAGTAATGCCGGTGTTGCCGCAGCCGTCCGAGAAGAACGACTGGCCTTCGTCATCCATCGCGTGACCCCAGGTGTTGCACAGGCCCTTGATCAGAATTTCGACCCGCTCGCTGGCAGGGTCATAGGCAAATGCTCCACCTGAATTCAGTCGCACGACACCCCAGGGAGTTTCCAGGTGCGTGTGGATGTAAATGCTCTGGTTGAAGTAGAGGCGGCCATCGTGGCCCCAATACAAGGTATGAACGGTGTGGTGCGTGTCTTCGGTACCGAAACCGGACAACACGGCGCGTTTGCTGTCGGCCTTGCCGTTGCCATCGGTGTCGGTCAGCAAGAGCAGATCGGTCGACGCGCCCACGTAGGCTTCCAGCTTACCATCGGCGCGTTCGACCGGCGCAACGGTGCTGGGGATCAGCAGATCGTCGGCGAACACCGATGACTTGTCAGCCTTGCCGTCGTGATCCGTATCTTCAACGACGAAGATACGGTCACTGGCGATCGCGCCGGGTTCGATCTGCGGATAGATCGGCGTCGACGCGACCCACAGACGGCCATGTGCGTCCCAGTTCAAATGCAGCGGTTTGGAGATCAGCGGATTCGCGGCCCACAAGTCGGCGCTGATGTTCTCGCCAAGCGTGAAGGCGGGATCGGGTGCCGCGCTGTCGGTCGGTTTTTCGGCGGTCTTCACCGGCAGGGCGGGCGCATCGCCACCAGCGACCAACGTGGCTATGGCGCTGTCGGTCTTGCTCAACAGTTCGTCGAACTGCGGCATTTCCGCGGCGTTCTTGCCCTGTTCGTGTTTACGGAAACCGAAGATGTAGGTGTGGTTAGCCGGGCGCCAACGGTGGAAGAACAGGTCGTTCTTGCGCATCAATGCCGCACGCAAGGCGGTGGTCTGCGGCGCACTCCAAGCGCGCTCTCCGCCGCTGGTCCAACCCAGATCACCACCGACCAGATCGGCCCAACGCTCAAGACCCGCAGGGGTGGGATGGATACCGTTGAACGTCAGCGTCTCTTTGGCGGGCGTCAGCGCGGCGGTGTCGACGAAACGCGCGCCACGCTCCTTGGCCACCGTGGCGATCGCGGCCTGATACGCAGCGAGGATGTCGTTCAACACCTTCGGATTCGGCAGCAGCGGACGCTGCGCGCGCAGATCTTCGGCACGGATCGGCGCGACGAACACCAGGCGCACCGGTGCGCCGTTGGCGGCGGTGATCGCGTCGACCAGTTGATTGAGATCCTTCTGGAATCGCGCCGCGGTGAAGTCGTTGCCATACCGCGCCACGTCGGGATTGAGCGTCCAGTCATTAGTTTTGTAGGTCAGCTCTTCCAGCGCCGCAGCCATGCCGTAGCCGATGATCGCGACGTTCGGTTTCACCAGGGTGAGTTGCTCCTGCATCCGTTTGAAGCCGGCACCCGGCGGATCGAACGATGCACGCGACACGCCATCCGGGCGATCGGCGGCGAACGACAGATTGCGCACACTGAACGCGCGCGGCGCCCACCGTTGATAGAGCCGCGCCTCCAGCGCCGCCGCGACGCCCTCGCGCTCGAACCAGGTGTCACCGATCAGCACGACCCGATCACCGGCTTTGATCTCGAACGGATCAGCCGTGTAGGCGAACCCACAGGCGACGATCAGACAGGCGAGGTGACGGAGCAGAGTCGATGTCATGGCAGATCCTTCGTACAATTTGGAGCAGTGATTGACCGCGTTCGCTTGATTTACCAACCACCGGGCTGGGCGTTGGCGGCGACCGCCACTCACACGCGCCGCAAGCGTATGCGAGCGACGATTGTCCAGATTAGCCGATCTCACGGACAACCCACGGCCTGTCAGCAGACCCCGGACTACAGGCCACTGACCACAGGTCAGGCAGCTCACGCCAGTTCAGCGACGCAACCGCAGCCCACAACCCTGTCGCCTGTAGCCTGTAGCCTGTAGTCCGTGGTCTACTTCCTCACCGGCTGCGCGGCCTTCCACGCCGCATCATCGACCGTCTTGGCCATAGAGCGGAACACCGCAGTGCCCTTCTTGTTGCCCACGATGATGTCGGTTTTTCCGTCGCCGGTGACATCGCCGATGGTGACCTGCGTGCCGACGCCCGAATCGTCGTCGACCAGGTGCGGCACGAACAACACGCCGGTGGCGGTCTGCTCGCGGCGGAACCAGTAGAGCACCGCCGGATCATTGGGATTGGGATCGCCCTTGGGACCGTGCGCCCACCAGCGTTTGCCGGTGATGATGTCCTTCAGGCCGTCACCATCCATGTCGGCCAGCGCCAGCGCGTGGGGTTGCGAAAATGCCACGCCGTAGGGACTGTCCTCGGGCTTCGGTCCGATGATGAGGTGGCGCTTGAAGGTGCCGTCGGCCTGCTGTTGGAACCACGCCAGGCCCCACTCGTGGGCCTTGAGGCTGGTGATGACATCCGCGCGTTTGTCGCCGTCGACATCATCGACCAGCATCTGTGCGCCTCCGCCCTTGTCGGTGCCATCAGCGAAATCCTGTGCGTGGAACTTCCACACCGGATCGCCGGCGAGCGACGCGGGCTGCTCCCACCAGCCTTCGCGCAGCAGGATGTCGCTGCGACCGTCGCCATTGAGGTCGCCGTGACCGATGCCGTGGGTGTACTTGTGCCACGCCCCCTTCTCGCTCACCGACTTCCAGGACCACGCCTTCTTGGGATCGCTCCAGTCGACCGCGTAGTAGCCGACGAATCCACCGCGGTTGCACAACATCTCCGGCTTGCCGTCACCCGTGAGATCGACGTACATCGCCGATTCGTTGTCGACCACGTCCATCACCACGTGGCGCGGCCACGGCATGTCGTTGCCTGGATTCTCGAACCACACGCCATCCTTGCCCGGCCAGCCAACCACCACCACGTCATCGAAGCCGTCGCCGTTCAGGTCATGAGCAAACATCAAGAAAGCATCGCTGTAGCTGTTCGGATCGAATGGCTTCGGCGGATAGATGGTGTGTTTGCTGGTGAGGTCCGGCCCCGCGTACCAATACGGCCCAGAGGCCACGTCCATGACGCCATCCTTGTTGAAGTCGCCGACGGCCGAGCCCTCGCTGAAGAACTGGTCGCTCAGGCGCTGCTTGGTAAAGGTGTGCAGCACCAAGTTGTCGGCGGCGGACGCTATGCCCGCGATGGCGATGAGGGAGCAGGACAGCAGGTGGCGCATCGGTGGGTTCCTGTGACGTGGGGGCGCGAATGGTCTGACCACTGGTACCCACCGTCCAGGGCCGTGTTTACCCAAACCCGGGATAGCCCGAACGGATGGTGATATGCCACCCCAACCTGCACCGGAAACCAGTCAGGGCTTGAGCGCATCCGATCGTGGGACTGACCGAGGAAATCGAACAGAAGACGCAGAGACGCGGAGACGCGGAGATCGGAGAAGAAATCGAGGGGCTATGTCCCCTTTAGAAACCGCTGCTTGAACAAGAGGAACGGAGAAACGGAGAAACGGAGGAGGAACGGCAAATCCCACCTTCTCCCTAGCTCTCAGCCTTCCTCCATTCCTCCGTTCCTATGTTCACTTCCCGGCGCGCGCCCCGGCTCACAATTTACAAACGGGTGCGACGCAAGCGCAACGCATTGGCGATCACTGAGACCGAACTCAGGCTCATCGCGGCTCCGGCGATCATCGGGCTGAGCAGCATGCCGAACACCGGATACAACACGCCGGCGGCCACCGGGATGCCCAGCGCGTTGTAGACGAAGGCGAAGAACAGGTTTTGGCGGATGTTGCGCATGGTCGCGCGGCTGAGGCGGATGGCCTTGGCGATGCCGCGCAGATCCCCACGTACCAGCGTGATGCCCGCGCTTTGCATGGCCACGTCGGTGCCGGTGCCCATGGCGATGCCGACGTCGGCTTCGCTTAGGGCGGGCGCATCGTTGATGCCATCACCCGCCATCGCCACCTGCTGACCAGCGGCGCGCAGCTTCTTCACGTGAGCCACTTTGCCCGCCGGTTCGAGGCTTCGAGCGTTTCCAATCCGCCGATGTGCTCCTGACGCAGGAAGGCCGGCTTGCCGATCAGCGCGGCACGCCCGTTCACGGTACCGGCCACGCCGCCGGCGGTCACTGAACGGAAATCGGATACCGGCGTATTCGCGATGTTGCGCGCCTTCGCACCCTGCACGACCGCAGCGGCCAGTGGATGTTCGCTGTTCTGTTCCAGGGCTGCGGCAAAACGCAGAAGATCATCGGCGGAAATGCCCTCGGCCGGCAATACCTCCATCAGCCGCGGTTTTCCCTCGGTCAGGGTACCGGTCTTGTCCACCACCAGGGTGGTGATGTGTTCCAAGCGTTCGAGCGCTTCGGCGTTCTTCATCAGCACGCCATCCTGCGCCCCGCGGCCGACGCCAACCATGATCGACATCGGCGTCGCCAGGCCGAGCGCGCACGGACAAGCGATGATGAGCACCGCGACCGCATTGACGATGGCGTGGGCCAGACGCGGCTCCGGTCCGATCCACATCCACACAACGAAGGTGATCAGCGCGATTGCCAGCACCGCCGGCACGAACCAACCGGCGACCCGATCGACCAAGCCCTGGATGGGCGCGCGACTGCGCTGGGCTTCGGCAACCAGATCGACGATCTGGCCGAGCAAGGTGTCGGCACCAATGCGTTCCGCACGCATGACGAAGCTGCCGGTGCCATTCACCGTGCCACCGATCACGTGCTCGCCGATGGATTTCTCCACCGGCAGCGGCTCACCGGTGACCATCGATTCCTCAACACTCGAATGGCCCTCCACCACCACTCCATCGACCGGAACCTTGTCCCCAGGCACCACGCGCAACCAGTCACCGACCTTGACCTGATCCAATGGAACGACGTTATCACCATCAGGCGCAACCTGGCGCGCCGTCGGTGGTGCCAAGTTGAGCAGTGCCTTGATGGCACTGCCCGTGCGGCTGCGCGCCCGCAGTTCCAGTACCTGACCGAGCAGCACCAACACCACGATGACGGCGGCGGCCTCGAAATAGATCGCGACTTTTCCATCATGTTGCATCGTGAGCGGGAACAGATCAGGCAGGAGCATCGCCACCGTGCTGAATCCAAAGGCAGCACCCACGCCGATGGCAATCAAGGTAAACATGTTCAGGTGCCAGTGCCTCAACGATTGCCAGCCGCGGACGAAGAACGGCCATCCGGCCCAAGCGACGACCGGGATTGTGAGCAAGAATTGGATCCAACGGCTGGTCAGGCCATCAACCCATGGCTGACGAGCCAGCGCCGGAATGACGTGGGCCATGGCCAGCACAAATACTGGTACGGCCAAGGCCAGACCCACCCAGAAGCGTCTGGTCATGTCGCGTAATTCAGCGTTGTCGTCTTCGGGGTGGCTCGTCGCTCCCGCTATCAATTCCAGCGCCATGCCACATTTGGGACATGCCCCAGGATGATCCTGCTGCACCTCGGGATGCATTGGGCAGGTATAGATACGACCGGCCGGAGCATGGTTATTCATCGCGGTGGTCTGAGCGACCACTGCGGTGTCGGAGATTACTGGCATCTGCTTAGCCTATCTTTTGCTTGGCACTGCGTGGGACTTACCTGAGCGCACGCTCATTTCTTGAATCGCTTGCTCACCACGACGATGAGCAGGATGACGATGGCTATACCCATCACCCCCCATACCCACATCCCACCACCACCCATCCATCCGCCGCCATTCATCCATCCGCTGTCATGGTTCATGGTCATGCTCCTCTTGTTGGTTTTAAACGTGTGGAAGAATCACCGCTACGATGATTCCTCAGATATTCCTGACCGGCACCGGATCAACGACAGCAGCCTTGTTTCACCCGACCCTAACTTTTCCCCGGCTGGCTGATCAATGAACTTCTTGCGGCAGGTTTCACCGCAAAAGTAACTCTCCCCTGCAGGTGCCGTAGACTTTTCTCATTGAGCGGGATGTTCAAGGCTCGTCCTAGTCAGGCGGGGACTGGGAGCGTCATTCATGCCAACTACGGCCAGGCCGAATGCGATCACATCTCCAACAGATGACGAGAGACTATTCGTTCTTAGCGTCGGTTCTCATCACCTGATAAAGATGTAATCCACTGCCTGGATTCAGCTAGCCATCGCTTTCGTAGATGTTGAACCATGCAAACGAACGGATCACGTGCCCTGGGACCATGCATACTGCATGATCAGGGATCTCACCGTTACGGGCAGCTGGGCAGCATCTGCTGACGCATCACTCGCGGTCAGCGTAGTTCGCTACGCCTTGCGGTGGCGAGGGACTTGCACCCCGGTTTCAGGCCGGCTTTTACCGGCGCACTATGCCCTGTATTGGCCCTGACCGGAAATTTGCCGTCCCTCAAGCTCTCTCCCACACCAGCGAGGGCGCAACTGGCACACTTGTCGCTGAAATTATCAATGTCAGCCGTGCCACTGGTGAGTGCTGACAAGTGCTCATCCACCGCTTTTCCGTTGCTTTCTGCTTTGGAGGCTCCCATGCGTTATGCCGTCCTGATCCTCTTGCCGCTGATGGCGTTATCGGCCGCTGAATCCGAAACATCTCTGACGCAACAGGAGGTCAGTTTTCTCAAGCAGGCGATGTCTTACAATCTCCGGGAAGTGAAAGCTGCGGAGATGGTACTAGAACATTCACTGCTTTCAGACCTGCGTGCCTATGCCCAGGAACTGATTCGGGAGCATAGTGCGGCAGTCGAAATCTTGAAAAAGTTGGCCGAAAGCAAACAGGTCGCCGTCCCTTCCAAATTGACCGACCAAGAGTTGAAAGAGCTGTTTTTTCTGTTCACGACTCCAAATTCTGAAATTAGTGAGCAGTACTTAGAAGATCGGATTCAGAGCCACACGCACGCTATCAGCCGTCTCAAGGACTTGCGAGACGGCGGCACAGATGACGATATTAAGGCCTTCGCAGTCAAAGTCTTGGATGCGATCGAAAAGGATCTTGTCACCGCCCGACGCTTGGAGAACCAATACTGAACCACAACCGTGCTGAAGAGGCGAACTCACACGTTAAAATCTGCAAATCCTCGTCACCGGGGGTGAAAAACTTTCTTGGTTTGAGCCCAGTCAGGCAGCCAGTCGAGGTGATGAATTCGACGCTGCGATGCATGTTCGATCAAGACGCATGCTTACCACCAAGATGATGATCCATGGGGTCTATGGCCCATGGATTACTGGATTACCATTCCGTCCGGTCGACGAGCAGTCCTTTCCGCTGTCCGGACGTCATACCAATACGTGATCAAAAGACTACGAATGCAGGAAGGCGATTTAATTTAACCGCCGAGGGCACCGAGCACACCGAGAAATACCGTGCGGTCCGTCTCGGCGTGCTCGGTGCCCTCGGCGGTTAATTCTCCCCGTGAGAGGGTCATAGATCGCGGATTGGTATCAGTCGTCGAATCGGACACTTACCTCACCACGCCTCACCACGCGATCCGCAGACCACCAAGGAAAACCAGTTGCTCGGTTTCCTCACCTGCGGCCTCCACCAGATCGGCGGTCTCACCCACCGTGACGTGGTAGCGTATGCCCAGGTAGGGCGCGAAACGACGCGTGACCTCGTAGCGCAGGCGCAGGTCCACGTCGACAGGCCCGAGCCCAGCGCCCACCCGTCGCTCGGGAATGTCCTGGGCGAACAGGGAAAACTCTGCCCGAGGCTGGAGAACCAAGCGCTGCGTCACGCGCAGGTCGTATTCCCCCTCAGCTTCAAACCACAGGTCACCATCTTCCGAGAGCGCCAGCGAGGTATCGACCTCGACCATGTAGGGCACCACGCCCTGCAGTGCGATCACGGCAGACCAGGTGTCCGCGTAAACGTCATCCGCCCACTCGTTGGCGTAGCGTACTCCGCCCTGGGCGTGCCAGAAGGCGGTCACCAATCGCGAGTAGCGCAGATCGGTTTCCGTCTCGCCGTGCTCTGAGCCTTCCACCGACCGTTCACCCTCGTGCTTAATCCAGAGCCTGTCGTAATCGTAGCCGATCCACGCCATTCCTTCCCACCCGAGGCGCTCGTCCCCGTGGTTGGGGACCCGATATTCGAACTGGTCGAGCACTGCGTAGGAGAAGATCGCATTATCATTAATCGCGTCGGGGAAGCCGTCGGGAGGCGCTTGGGCCGCGCGATCGAGCACCTCGTCCAGCGTCATACCCTGCGGCAGCTTTGGACCGACCGGTTCGGCCTCTTCCGCCCCTGATGGGTGATGGGCGTGATCCCTCGGTACCCCTTCTTCCGCGGCTTCCGCAGCCGGAAGCCCAACGGCCAGCAGCCAAGCCACGGCCACGTGGGTCGGCCACACGTCAGTGATCCGCATTGGCCACCCCCTCGGTCACGGACCGGACCACCGCCACGGTGCGGAACATCCCCATCTCCATGTGGTACAGCAGGTGGCAGTGGAAGGCCCATTGGCCCGGCGCATCAGCGCTGATGTCGACGGTGACCAGTTCGGCCGGCTGAATGTTGACGGTGTGCTTGCGGGGGTTCTCGCCGTAGGCGTGACCGGCATACAGATCCATCCACATCCCGTGGAGATGCAGCGGATGATTCATCATCGTATCGTTGATGAAGTTGATCCGCAGTCGCTCACCGTAGCGGAAGCGCAGCACCTCCGCTTCGGACCATTTCTTGCCGTCGAAGCCCCAGATGTATTGGTGCATATTCCCGGTCAGATGCATATCGATTTCACGCGTCGGCGCGCGCCGGTCAGCGGGCGTCGTCAGGCAACGCAGGTGCTTATAGGTCAGGACCCGACGACCATCATCACCCAGGCCCAGGCCGGGATTATCAAGCCGCCGGTAGGCCATGCTGTGCCCCATGGTGATGCTGCCCGGACCATGATCTGCCGGCCCATGTTGGCGCCGATCGGGAAGGCCAGTCACCGCCAATGTCGCTCCCTGCGCAGCGTGGGCACCTGCTCCAGCTGCAGTATGATCCATCCCCGCGTGATCGGCGTGCTTGGCCATACCTGCCATTCCACCCTGGGAATCGTGGTCGCCCATGCCTGCCATCCCGGCGTGGCCACCAGCGCCGTGGAGCATTCCCATATCGGCCATCGTCAGCAGCGGGCGCAGGCGCCGTTCGGGGACCTCTGCCTCAACGGCCGATGTCGGGGCGAGGGTGGCACGGGCGTAGCCGCTGCGGTCCATCGCTTCGGCGAACAGGGTGACCGCACGATCCGGCGGCATCGTCACCAGCACATCATAGGTTTCAGCGACCGCGATCCGCAGCTCGTCGACCTCCACCGGGCGAACGTTTTGACCATCGGCCTGGACCACCGTCATCGGCAGTCCAGGAAGGCGAACATCGTAAAAAGTCATGGCCGAGGCGTTGACTATCCGCAGGCGCACGCGCTGACTAGGTTCGGCCCGGATGTGGGGATTTTCGTCCGCCGTGCGGCCGTTGATCAGATATTTGTAGGTCGCCCCGGTGACATCCGAAATATCGCTCTCATCCATCCGCATCCGGTTCCACGCGACGCGCGATGCCAGCACCCCGCCCAGGTCCATGCCCCGGATCTCCATCTCCTGGCCGAGATTGGCGAGGGTCGGACGCTGAAAGTTGTAGTAGCCCTCCATGGTCTTGAGCTTGCGCATGACCGCGTGGGGGTCCTCGAAAGTCCAGTCGGAGAGAACCACCGTGCGCTCGACGTCGGCCGCAACCGGATCGGGGCCGGCCGGCACGACAATTAATTGGCCGTACAAACCCAGTTGCTCCTGCATGCCACTGTGGCTGTGATACCAGTAGGTCCCGTTCTGACGCACGCGGAAGCGATAGGTGAAAGTCTCGCCGGCTGGAATGCCGGCGAAGCTGATCCCAGGCACACCATCCATGGTGAATGGCAGCAGGATCCCGTGCCAGTGGATCGAGGTCGATTCGCCCATCCGATTGTGGACGCGGATCACCGCTTCTTTGCCCTCAGTCATGCGAATCACCGGGCCAGGCACCGACCCATTGACGGTGATCGCGTTCCCGATTCCGCCGCCGATCTGCAGCGGGCCGCGCTCCAGTACCAGATCGATCCCCCCTTCGCCGGTAGCGTCGAGCTCACTGAAGTTCCCGGCGACCGGAGGAGCCCCGGATCGGGTCGTGCGCAAACCACTGCACCCAGTCAGCGCTGCGATCGTGGCCGCAGACAGGAAACCGCGACGGCTCATCCTTGCCCACTCGCTCAGATGCTCGTGATCAGGGTCCATAACGGCGTCCTCTTTTTTTTTCAAGTTCCTGCGACCACGCCTAGCCTAAAAATGTCCCGTGACCGAGGCCGCGCCCAACCTGGCGGGCTGCTGTTAGTGACAGCGCGCTCGCTGCTGTGCTCGCCGGACAAGCGGTGCCGAATATGGGTCTTGTTCTTCGTGAGCATTGGGGGCTCTTGGAAAGCATCGCAACACGCTAGCGATGCTCACGGAGCTGCTCCACCGTGCTCTCGATAGAGCTCTTCAACTTGTCCGCCGCCCCGGCGACAGCCTGGGCCAGGGTCGCCGCCTCGCACGTCACCGCAGTGGGCTGCCGCCCCTCAAGGCGGGCTTCCATTACGCACCGCTTGTCCTTCTGGCCATTCTTATCGCCATTTTCGTCGCTCAGATGAACTTCCACGCGCGTGATGTGCGCACTGAAGCGGCTCAGTGATTTGTTGACCGTAGCCTCTACTTGGGCAACGAGTTCCTCGTGCCCTGCAATGTTCTTGTCGGTGTTGACTTGAATTTTCATGAGTCTTGCTCCTTTTTTTTAGTTGAGTTGAGTTGAGTTGAGCTGAGCTGAACTGAGCTGAGTTGAGTTGAATTGAGCTGGGTCAGTAGCGATAGATTGCGGCTGCGCCTTTGCGCGTGGGCATCTTCGCCGCTGGAATGACGAAGACCTCGCCACCCTTCTTGCCAACTAGATCGCCCAGGTCATCGAGCACGTCATCGACTCGTGGGTTACTCAGCGCACCGCCGACGACCTTCTTGGTCCCTTCATCGAGGTGACCAGCGATCGGACGATCAGCCTCGATGAATAGCGTGGCGATGCGCCCTGAGGCAGCGGCTTCGGCGATCTGCTGTAGATTGTCGCTGCCGCGCCCGGTCGCACTGGCTTGCTCGAAGTCGTTCTTCAGCGTTGCGATGCGCGCCTCGTACTGCGGCTCGACAACCTGCCAAGCGAGCGTTTGCAGTTTTTCGTTCGTCACGGCATCAGGATTGACCGTGATCCCTTCGGATAGCAGAAATGGATTCTGACTGACGCTGCGGAAACGATGGTGATGCTCCGGTAGCGCTGCCAAGATCAGCGGCAGGCCGGTGGGACGCGAGTGGTGCTCCAGCACCGCCCGGTCAATTGAGCGGAAGAATCTATTCGCGTCGATGTCTACCTCGTCGGTCTTTCCGCCGTGGCCATGGTGCATCGTCGCGTTGCCCGATCCGCCAACGCCCCCGTGGGATGTGACCGTCAGGTGCGGCTCGGTGAGCTCCGAGCCGAGCGCGTCGGTGATTGTGCGCGGCACCCCGGCTGCCAGCTCGACCTCTCCCAGGGCGTCGCGATTCCCTTCGAAAAGTTGAATCTTGTGGCGACTCAACCCGAGCACGTGATAGCGCTCGATCGACTGGAGGAACTGCCACAACGGTTTGAGGTGAAAGCTGTCCGCCACGACCACCAATTCGGTGACCGGACGTGGCAGGCGGAACACGCGAAAGAGGTCCGGCGTGCCCAGTAGCGCTAGTCCGTCGAGCGTCTGGTTCCAGAAGTCGTGGTCGTTCGCGAGTGCGTGGAATGGCTTCAGCAGCAATCGCGTCGCGCTCTCAGGATAGGCCTGTAGGAGCGATGCTTCGAGCTCCTGCACGAGGTTGCGAAACCGTATCGGGTCCTGCTGGTTCTCTGGATGCCGTCGATGCGTCGGCTGGTACAGTGACAGACACGGTGCCGATTGAGGGCCCACAAGTTCGGTGAGCGATTCTTTCGTGAGTGAGGTCATCGTTTCTCCTTTGGTAGTGTAATCATCTGTCGCATCTGTCGCATCTGTCGGGACACGTACGGGACTCTTCCGCCACCGGGCCACATCCGGGTTGTCCACGAGTGCGAACATCGCGCGCCGGTCGGGTCTGCGTTCGAAACGACCAGCTTGCAGCGATGACGCCACCATTGGTCGCTTTGCTAAACGATGTTAGTAATCCAATCACCGTTCCGACCCACATCCCGCCCACCGTTCGTCCGCCTTTTGCCCCGAGCAGCAGTAGCAGCAGTGTCAGTGTCTATGATGACGCCTTCTGCACATCATGCCTTGATCGGCAACTACCCACTGCTCACCCGAAGGAGCGTTTTTCATTCGGCGTCGTGCGAGTTGCAAGGCTCGCGGACCCCGCCTGTGTTTTTTGCACGGACGCTAGTTGAGCCTTAGTACCAGAAATAGCCTGCGATAACCGCCACGATGAACCCGACGATGCCGACGATGGCCAGAATTCGGATCAGCGGTGACCAAGATTGATGCGGACGCGGTGTTCTGCGGTCAGCTAAATGCTCGTTTGATGCTTTGTGGATAAATGGCTGTTCGTAAGGCATGACTCCTCCTTCAGATGTGGTTCACGTTACGCTTAAAACACAAGTCCAAGTCATGCCAATTGCCTGCTTGGTGGTCGAAAGCCGAACGACGGTTTTTTTGGCTGTACATCAGTCGTATCTGCTCATGGGCTTCGCCCCCGCGGCCTTTCAGGCCTGCCCCCATGGGCTTGGTCGTGGCTCTGCTTCGTCGGCTACGCCACCTCACCCGTGGGCGGATCGGCTTTGCCGATTTTAACGCCCACCGCCACTCGGTCGCCCGCCCCATCGGGTTGCGATGGGGCCCCAGGCCTGAGCAGTTACAATCGGTCTTCCACTCCGGAGTCGCGTCCTATGGCACGCCAGCCAAGGTGCTGACCGACATCCGGACCTCCCGCTTCCCCGGGTTCATTCCTTGCGCATTCACTGCTCGGCCACGGAACGGCCGACCGCCTCGTGGTACTTCCCACGGATTGCGGCGATGTCCACGCTCGCTGGCGGCAGCTTGAAGTCGAGCACCAAGGAAGGCAACGCGTGACGCTCGCTGTTCAAAAGGCCGACCTCTACAGGAAGTTCTCATCGTTGATCCTCGTTTCTACTCATCGCCGCAGGTGCCGCGCGAACACGGCTTTGAGCTCGCCACTCACGCGTTCGGGCATGCTCGTGTCTTCGCGCTATCCTCATCATTCCTGCTCTCCCATGGTGCGAAGTCTTTGTAGATAGAACCGTTCAAACGCCACGACCACAGTGATCGATACCAAGCTGACCACGACGATCAGCGGATCGGAGGAGCCCTTGACGACTAGGAATGCGCCCAGCGCGATGACATCAAGACCGATCGCCGTGACGAGAATTGCCCGGTTGGCTCCGACGTCTTTGTGCAGGTGCCGCAGCACGCCCCAGTGAATGGTGATGTCCATGAGCAAATAAAAGATCGCGCCCAGCGACGCGATGCGCGACAGATCGAACACTGCCGCGAGGACAGCGGCGATGACCACGGTGTAGACTAGGGTGTGCTGCTGAATGCTGCCGGGCATGCCGAAGTGACTGTGTGG
This sequence comes from Planctomycetota bacterium, assembly GCA_013816485.1. Lineage (GTDB taxonomy): Bacteria > Planctomycetota > UBA11346 > UBA11346 > UBA11346 > BOG-1363. The sequence continues at coordinate 78,555 of JACDEI010000003.1, read as the reverse complement.
GATCAGCTTCATCTCGGTGAGCATGGCGAGCATGCGCGAAACGGCGAAGATGCTGGCCAATAGCCCGGAGGCGGTGGCGATGATGGCAATGCCGACGGTGAACCACATGCCGTATGCACCCATCGCCGGCCGCGCAGCCTCGGCGAGCGCGTAATCTTTTGCCGCAATGAGCTGATCCAGCGTCAGGCTTGATGCCACTGCGTAACAAACGGCGAGGTACACCACCAGACAGACCGCCAAGGAAATAATAATGGCACGGCCGACGTTTTTTTTCGGATCCGCGACCTCGTCGCCCGCATTGGTAATAGTGGTGAATCCTTTGAAGGCGAGGATGGCCAGCGCAACACCGCCGACAAAAGCCCCCAGCGACGGGTCACCACTCGGCGGAATAATGCTGGCCTTCAGACTGATCCCAGAGGCGGCCACAGCGATCGCGGCAAACACCAGCAACCCGCCGATCTTGAGCACCGCGCTGATGTTGGACACCGTGCCGATGATTTTGTTGCCAGCGATGTTCACGATAAACGCCAGTACGATGAGTCCGACGGCGAGTACCGGAACCCATATCCCCGCCGCATCAGCTGGGAAAAGTTGCATGGTGTAGGCACCGAAAGTTCGTGCCACCAAGCTTTCGTTAATGATCATCGACAGCGCCATCAGCAACGCGGCGGCCCCGGTCACCGTGGTCTTGCCATAGGCCTTTTTCAGGATCATGGCGATGCCGCCAGCGGACGGGTAAGCGCTGGACACTTTGATATAACTGTACGCACTGAATCCGCTGATGACCGCCGCGAGAATGAACGCGAGTGGAAACAGCCCACCCGCGAGTTCGGCGACCTGCCCAGTCAAGGCGAAGATGCCGGCACCAATCATCACACCGGTGCCCATCGCGATGGTGCCCAGCAGACTGAGACTGCCTTTTTTATACTGGTCGGAATGGCCCTTCATCTGCAATCCTTGGTAGGCAATGGATTATCCCGCTTGCTCTAGTGCATTGCCTACATTTTCACTGCTCGGCCACGGAACGGCCGACCGCCTCGTGGTACTTCCCACGGATTGCGGCGATGTCCACGCTCGCTGGCGGCAGCTTGAAGTCGAGTTCCTCCATGGTTTCGACGATGATTTCAGAGATGGCGAGGTTGCGGAACCATTTGTGATCCGAAGGGATCACGAACCACGGTGCCTGTTCGGTATTGCACTTGCTGATGGCATCCTGGAAAGCGGCTTCGTAGTCAGACCAGTATTTCCGTTCCGAGTAGTCCGCCTCGCTGATCTTCCAATGCCGAGTGGGATCGTCGAGACGGTCCTTGAAACGTTCCAGTTGCTCTTCCTTACTGATGTGCAGAAAAAATTTCAGGATCTGCGTGCCGTTTTCATGCAGCCGCCGCTCGAAGTCATTGATCTGCTCGTAGCGTTTGGACCAGACCTTCTTGGGCACCAGATCGTGGACGCGCACGATCAGCACATCTTCGTAATGTGATCGGTTGAAAATAGTCACCGTACCGCGCCTGGGGGTGGCGGCTTCGATACGCCAGAGGAAGTCGTGGGCAAGTTCCTCGGCCGATGGCTGCTTGAAACCGACCACGTGGCAACCCTGCGGATTCATCGAGCTGATGACATGGCGCACGACGCCATCCTTGCCACCGGCGTCAAGCGCCTGCAGGCAGATCAGCACCGAGCGCTGTTGTTCGGAGTAGAGACGGAACTGCAACTCGTCCATGCGTTCGTGGAGTTCGGCGAGTCGCTTGCGCGCAGACTTCTTGCCGTGCTTGCCCGAGTCCCCCGGGTCGAGCTTCTTGAGCTGGAAATCGCTCCCAGGAACGATGCGGAATTGTTTCGTGTAATTCATGTGTCTTCCAAAGTTGAGCGGTAGGTGCCACGCTGCATAGTATGGAGCGCCCTGCAGCAGGGCCGCTTGTGCTGCCTGCGTATTGGCCGCGTCGCCGCGCCAAATTGCCAGCACGGGCTGCTGCAAGGCGCGAAGGTCATGCCGATCCTAAATGTGATAACGCCGCGGCGACTCGAACGGTGCCCTGATGGAAATTCCCATCCCAACTGGGATCAATGGCGCGGATACGTTCAGCGAGTGGCGGGTGCGTGGCTAGTGTCGCGCCCAGGAAGGATGTGCCCATGCCATTGCCAAAGAACATATGGCTGGCTTCACCAGCGTGGGCGGATTTGACCTGAGAGCCTGTGCCGCCGAGCTTCTGCAGCGCAGCGGACAACCCAGCGGGATTGCGGGTGAACTGGACCGCTGAGGCATCGGCCAGAAATTCGCGCTGCCGGCTGAGTGCCGCCTGGATGAGGCGGCCGAAGAAGACGCCGATCGCTCCGATAACAATCAGTGCCAACCCCAGGAACAGCAGCGGATTCCGACCCCTGCCGCGGCTCGAGTACAGCAGGACCTGACCGATGACCGCCAAGCACACGATACCGAAGAGCACCCCCATGATCCGTAAATCCAGTCGCATGTCGCCATTGGCGATATGACTGAACTCGTGACCGATGATGCCCTGCAGTTCATCCCGGTTGAGCAACGTCATACAACCGCGCGTGACGCCGATCGCGGCGTCACCCGGCGTATGCCCGGCAGCGAAGGCGTTGATGCCAGGCTCGTCATCGAGCACATAGATCCGCGGAACCGGCATGCCGGATGCGATGGCCATCTCTTCGATGACGTTGCGCAATTGCCGCTCGCCGGGATCCGCCGTGTTGGGACTCAGTAGCCGACCGCCGAGCGATTCGGCGACGGCGCTGCCGCCTTTGGCCAAGGCAGCGATCTTGTAGACGCTGCCGATGATGACGACGCTCAATGTTCCCAGGGCGGCATACAGGAAGATCGCGGGATCCCACAGGACTAGTTCAGTTGGCGGGGATCCAGATGGCCGGTTGGCCTGGGTTCCATACACGATCAAAACACTGGCGATATACACCGCCGCAATGATGCACACCACCGAGATCGCAAAGTAGATCACCAGCACCGTCGTGCGCGTACGGGCTCGATCTTGATGTTCTAAAAAACCCATCGGGGTGCCCGTACTCAAGCGAATGAGACTTTCGCTGCCAGCCGTTCTTCCGGTTTCTCGATCGCGAACAGTCCCGCGACAGTGAAGCTGAACATCCCGGCAATGACATTGCTTGGGAACACCTCTCGCTTGGTGTTGTAGGCCATCACCGCGTCGTTGAAGGCCTGCCGGGAGAAAGCGACCTTGTTCTCGGTCGACGTCAGTTCCTCCATCAATTGCAGCATGGTCGTGTTCGCCTTGAGGTCGGGGTAGGACTCGGAAAGCGCGAACAGCCGCCCCAGGGTGCCGCCAAGGGTGGCTTCGCTGCTGGCGAGCTGCTTCATCGCGGACGGATCGCCAGGATGGGCGGCGGCGCCAGTATTGGCAGCCGCAGCCGCGTTGCGCGCAGCGATGACGGCTTCGAGCGTGCCGCGTTCGTGCGTGAGATAGCCCTTCGCCGTCTCGACCAGATTCGGAATCAGGTCGTAGCGCCGCTTAAGCTGCACGTCGATCTGCGCGTAGGCATTGGCGAAGCGGTTGCGCAGCGTAACCAGCGTATTGTATATGCCGGCCACCATTAGGATGGAAAACAATGCCAGCGTTGAAAATGCAATAATGATGCTCGGGGAAGGACTCATGCGTGGTGCTCTCGGGATTCGATGGTGTAGCGCGGGTGTTCGGCCAACGCTTGAAAGCTAAGACGATTGGGCCGCAGAGGCACAGAGGCGCAGAGAAGGAATATTTCCAAACTGATTTTTCTCTACGTCTCTGCGCCTCTGCGGCCAATTTCGCTATTGTAGCTTTCCAGGCGTTGGCGCTCGGCGCTCTACCCGCAGCAGCCACCGGACTTGGGTTCTGGCGGCTTTCCAGCGGGTAGGGCTTTGAATTTCGTGCGACAGCCTTCTCCACAGAAGTAGTACGTCTGCCCATCGCGCTCGACGTTGATGGCGGTCGCCGTATCCACGGTCATGCCACAAATAGGGTCTTTGGCGGTGGTCGAGGAGGTAGTTGAGGAGGTTTTCATGATAGTGCTGCTTTCTGCGGGTTTCTTGACTGAGGCACGGCGACGGCACTCGCTGGCGCTGCCAAAGTGTTAGCTCCAGACATGCCAACCCCCACCTTGCCTGATTACCGCCCCAATCGTTAGGTGCCGTCGCCAAGGATCTGTACGCGGCGAAGGCATTACCCGGTGGCTATGGATCATGGATTGCAAGTTCGACCGTCGACGAGCTTTCCTTCCCACCATGCATCCAGCGCTGATGCGTTGTCTGACGTGGCTGGCGTCTCTGCATAATCAGATGCCGCGGCGTCTTTCACGATGCACATTGCAGGTCTGTCATCCCGTGCCGGGAATTTTTACCCCCCCCGACGCCTCCCTGCGTGATGATGTTGGACTTGACGAACGAGCTATCGCGGATGCGCTGTCGCATAACGCGAATCCATGCCACGTGATTGAGTGTCATGCCGCGGCTCGTCATAACCAACCGTTCGTAAAGCCCGCGCGTCGCAGTCCCGTGACCACATAGCGGCACGAACGCATCAGGCGCCAAGGTAAACCTGACCGGTGGTTCTCACACATCAGCACCACCGGACCAAGGTTGATCCCGAAGTGGTAGGGCGACGTCCAGCCGGCGTCGGCATCGGTCTTGTTCGGAAAGCTGAGATTGAAGCTGCAGCGGAAACAGTACTCGCCGGTGACTGGTGGATACACGTCCTGAAAATGTTGGCCGGTCGGCAGCACAATCTCTGGCGCGAACGGCAGCGACGCCACCACGGCCCACGGCGCGACGGTTCCGTCATCGGGGCCATACGGTGCGCCGCGGGCGATATAGTCGAAGAACGACCGCTTGATGCTGTTGATTGTGCGCGTCTTCCTGCCGGGCCCATCGCTCGCGGTCAACCCCCAAAAGTGCTCGCCGTAACCCACGAATCCGAGCGGGTTTCGCAGCGCGTAGGCTTGTTGGACATACGTAGCGCGGCGGCTGTTCTCAAAATAGTCGATCCCCTTGTCGCGCACGAACGCATCCTGGATCCCGCGGAAATCCACCCAGACATGCGAGTACTGATGGATGAAGAGCGGACCACCGTAGATGAATTCGTAGCCATACATCGTCTTCCATTGGTAGGTGGATGCCCAAGCCGCGTAGCTCTCCGGCGGTAGCGGGTGCGTTGGCGAACCCAGCCCGAGGACGTACAGGAGCACCGCCTCGTCGTAGCCTTCCCAGCGGTAGCGCAGAAAGCCCCGCTCCGGGGTCCACCCGTGGCTGAGCGTGGCACCGCCATTGCACGCCCATGCCCAATCAGCGCGCCGGTAGAGCGCGTCAGCCAACGTTCGGATCTCCCGCTCTTCTTCACAGTCGAGATCGAAGAACATCCCGGCGGCGAGCATGCCGGCGAGCAGGAAACCGGTATCGACGGTGGACAACTCGCACCGGCCGGCGCGCCGCCCCGTGGTCATGTCAAGAAAGTGGTAATAGAAGCCGTGGTGGCCGGTCGCGTTTGGTGCTGTGCCCTGCGTGCTGGTCGAGAAGAACCGCAATACCGCCAGCGTGCGGGCGATCGCGTCGGCGCGCGTCATCCAGGCACGCGCGACGCCGACCGGGTAGGACGTCAGCGCGAAGCCCACTGCCGCGATACTGGCGGGAGCGCCCGGCAGCGATTTGTCCGCGACCAGACCATTCGCAGGGTTGGTCTCGCGCAGGAAATACTCGAAGGCGTGACGCTGCAACACGTCCAGCCGCGCCTCACTGAAGCCCGGCGGGTACGCATGCTCGCCGCGGTGCTCGGCATTGTTCATCAAGTGGCTCCTACGTATCCGCCCTCGGGCGACGTCGTTTCGCACGGAGCGTGCGTGCGAAGAGACGGCACGGCGACCGACCTGCGCTGTCGCTATCTGTCGCTACGCCGCGCGCTTGGATAGGTGCGTGGCTGAGCCGTTGCTCCTGGAGATGAAGCGACGCTGGATCAACTTCACGACTTCCACGACGGCAAGGGGTAGGAGCGCGCAACCCGCCACGACGCCCCAATCTTTCACATCAAGTGGAACGGTGTGAAGAATGGCGCGCAAGAACGGAACATAGACCGCCGCGAGCTGCAGGAGAACGCACAGCGCCACGGCTCCCCACAGCCAGCCGTTCTTGAAGAGACGCGCATCAAATGCTGAGCCGCTCTCCGATCGTGAGCTGAAGACGTGAACCACCTGGGCGAGTGCAAGCGTCATGAAGGTCACCGTGATCGCATGCTTCAGCCCCTCGCCTTCCGTGCCGTACATGCGCATGCCGAGGAAGAACGCCAGCAACGTGACCGCGGCGAGCAGCCCCCCCTGCCAGCCGATCATGACCAACAGCCGCGCCGGCAGGAGAGGCGCCTTCGGATCGTGCGGAGGCCGGCGCATCATGCCGGGCACCGATGGCTCAAGAGCCAACGCGAGCGCAGGAAAGATGTCAGTGATCATGTTCAGCCACAGGATCTGCAGCGCGCCGAGCGGCAGCGGCCAGCCAATCATCAGCGCGATGAACACGGTGAGGATCTCGGCCAAATTGCACGAGAAGAGGTAGCGGATGAATCGGAGGATGTTCGCATAGATCATCCGTCCCTGTTCGACCGCGCCGACAATCGTGGCGAAGTTGTCGTCGACGATGACCATGTCCGCCGTTTCTTTGGCGACCTCGGTCCCTTTGATGCCCATGGCGACACCGATATCGGCCTTTTTCAAGGCCGGAGCGTCGTTCACACCGTCGCCGGTCATGGCAACAATCTGCCCCTGCGCCTGCAGCGCTTGGACAATCTGAAGCTTGTGCTTGGGCGACACGCGGGCAAAGACGGCAGCGCCGTGCACGGTTTTCTTCCATCCCGCGGCGTCGAGATTGTTCAGCTCACGTGCGTGCACAATTCGAAGTGGCTGGCCGTTCAAATCGCGGTCGATGCCGAGCTGGCGGGCGATCTCGGCCGCGGTGATCTGCTGGTCGCCGGTGATCATCACCGAACGAATGCCCGCTGCGCGACACGTGGCGATCGCGGCTTTCGCCTCCTCGCGCAGTGGATCGGTCATGCCGACGAGACCGACAAAGGTCAGCTGTTTCGTCGCGTCAGCGTCATGCTCGCTCTGGCTTTCGGACAGGTCTCGATAGGCCAAGGCGAGTACGCGTAGCGCGGCCCCTGCGAGGTCCTGATTCATCGCATCCCAGCGGGCGCGATCGTCAGCGGTAAGGGGCGTCACGCCGTTGGCACCAACCTGGGACGAGCTCGCCTCGAGTAACGTAGACGGCGCCCCTTTCACAAAGGTGATCAGCCGGCCTTCAGGCGTCCGGTGCACGGTGGCCATACGCTTCGTAGCGCTGTCGAATGGCTGCTCGCTGAGGCGGGGGAACTCGGCTTCGAGCGCATCCTCTTTCATGCCCGCCTTCTCGGCCGCCACGATCAACGCCGCCTCGGTAGGGTCGCCAAGCACCGTGTCCTTGCCATCGGCGTGAGCGACTTTCGCGTCGTTGCACAAGACGCCGACGCGTAGCGCAAGCGTGAGGTGTGCATCAGCATGCGGGTCAACCGGTCGATGGTTTTCTTGAAACTCACCCACCGACGAGTAGCCGGCGCCGGTCACGTCGATCCGTCGCCTATCCAGTACGAACACCGACACCGTCATCTCATTGCGGGTCAGCGTCCCCGTTTTGTCAGTACAGATGACCGTCGTGGAGCCAAGCGTTTCGACCGCCGGCAGCCGCCGGATCAGAGCACCCATGCGCGCCATGCGCTGCATCCCGAGCGCGAGCGTCATCGTGGCTACGGCGGGGAGCCCCTCGGGCACCGCAGCGATCGCGAGCGAGATGCCCACTTCAAGTATGGAGAGGAAGTCATGACCGCGAAGCCAGCCGGCAAAGACAATGACCGCGCACAGCACCAGCACGATCACAATCAACAGACGACCGAGGCGGGCCAATTTTTTCTCGAGCGGTGAATCGTTGTTCTTGGCTTCGTCGATGAGAACCCCGATCTTTCCCATCTCGGTCCCGACGCCGGTGCCCGTAACGAGAAAATGGCCGCGACCGTTTACGATCGTCGTACCCATGAACGCCAGGTTGAGCCGGTCTGCGAGGGGTGCCGCCGCGTCCGCGATCGGATCGGTCGTCTTGGTGACCGCCTGCGACTCCCCGGTGAGCGCGGCCTCCTCGATCTGTAGTCGCGCACGCTCGATGATCCGCCCGTCCGCAGGAACACGTGCGCCGGCCTCAAGGACGACTAAATCCCCAGGAACCAGCTCTTCCGCGGGGAGCTCGCGTTCCACGCCGTCGCGGACCACGCGAGCAATTCGCACCGTCTGCTTCTGTAGCGCCGTCAGCGTTCGCTCCGCCTTCCATTCAGTAAAAAAGCCGATCGTCGCGTTCAAGACGACGACCACGAGAATAACCACCGCCTCGAGATTATCGCCCATTGCGAAGGCAATCCCGGCGGCCGCGACCAGCAGCAACACGAGGAGGCTCTTGAACTGGTTGAAAAGGATGGCGAAGGCCGTCCGCCCCCGCGCCTGCTCCAGCCGATTGGCGCCGAAATGCTTGAGGCGCCGTGCCGCCTCGTCGATCGTCAATCCACGTGCCCCGTCGGTTCGCAGATGCTTCGCAGCTGTATCAACGGCCAGCGTATGCCACGCCTCTGCCGGAATGTCGGTGCCGGATATCTCAGTCTTGTTCATCGTTGGCTTTGGGGTGCTTCTTGGCGAGCGTCGCGAACAGCACTAGCGATGCTCGTGGAGCCGCTCCAGCGTGCTCCCCAGGGAGCTCTTCAACTTATCCGCCGCACCGGCGACAGCCTGGGCCAGGGTCGCCGCCTCACACGTCACCGCGGTGGGCTGCCGTCCCTCAAGGCGGGCTTCCATTACGCACCGCTTGTCGTTCTGGCCATGTTTGTCGCCGTCTTCGTCGCTCAGATGAACTTCCACGCGCGTGATGTGCACGCTGAAGTGGCTCAGCGATTTGGTGACCGTAGCCTCTACCTGGGCCACGAGTGCCTCGTGTCCGGCAATGTTCTTGTCGGTGTTGACTTGAGTTTTCATGAGCCTTGTTCCCTTTTTTGAGTTGAGTTGGGTTGAGCTGAGTTGATCTGAGTTGGGTCAGTAGCGATCATCAGATCTTGTCGAGACTCAAACCAAGTACCTGATAGCGGTCGATCGACTGGGAGAACTGCCACAACGGTTTGAGGGGTTTGAGGTGAAAGCTCTCCCCCACGACCACCAATTCGGTGACCGGACGCGGCACAGACGGAACACGCGAAAGAGGTTCGGCGCGGCCAGTACCGCTAATCCGTCAAGCGTGTGGTTCCAGAAGTCGTGGTCGGACGCGAGCGCGTCGAATGGCTTCAGCAGTAATCGAGTCTTACTCGCAGGATAGGCCTGCAGGAGAGATGCTTCGAGCTCCTTCACCAGGTTTCGAAACCGGATCGGGTCCTGCTGGTTCTCTGGATGCCGTCGATGTGTCGGCTGGTACAGTGAGAGACACGGTGCCGATTGAGGGCCCACAAGTTCGGCGAGCGATTCTTTTGTGAGTGAGGTCATCGTTTCTCCTTTGGTAGTGTAATCATCTGTCGCATCTGTCGGGGCACGTACGGGACTCTTCCGCCACCGGGCCACATCCGGGTTGTCCACGAGTGCGAACATCGCGCGCCGGGCGGGTCTGCGTTCGAAACGACGCGCTCAAAACGATGAGCCACCATTGGTCGCTTACCTTAACGCTGTTAGCAATGCCCATCACCGTTCCTGCCCACTTCCCGCCCACCGTTTGTCCGCTATTCGCCCGAGTAGCAGTAGCAGCAGCGTAAGCGTCCATGATGACGCCTCTGCACATCATGCCTTGATCGGCAACTACCCACTGGTCACGCCGAGGAGCGTTTTTCATTCAGCGTCGTGCGAATTGCAAGGCTCGTGGACCCCGCCTGTGTTTTTGCACGGACGCTGGTTGAGCCTTAGTACCAGAAATAGACTGCGATAATCACCACGATGAAACTGACGATGCCGACAATGGACCAAATTCGGATCAGCGGTGGCCTAGGTTGATGCAGACGCGGTGATTTGGAGTCAGCTGACTGTTGGTTAGGTGTTTTGTGGATTAATGGCTGTTCGTAAGGCATGACTCCTCCTTCAATCGTGGTTCACGCTACTCCTAAAGCGCGAGTCCAAGTCATGCCAATCGCCGGCTTAGTAGTCGAAAGCCGAACGACCGTTTGGTCGTCACTCGTTCCGGAAATTCGAGGCGTACTACGCCGGTGCGGCTGTCGACCACCCCGCAATTGAGGTCGAAGCGATCCAGCCAGTCTGCGGCGTTTCGTGTTGGTCATTTTCATCGCTGTACTTGGGTGCCCCAATCAATTGAACAGAAGACAAAGAGACGCGGAGATCAGATGAGAGGAAATTGCACGGTTCACCGTCACCTTCCTCACATCGCCTCTTTCGGTCGCTGCGTTTCCGCGTCCCCTGTTCGATGTCGGCCTTCCTCTGCCGTCACCAAAGACCCACACGAAACGACGCAGAGCTAGTTGTTTCATTTTTAATTGCAAAGCGAGTGCGTGATTGTTGCTGCCGATACAGTCAATGACAGAGTTCTTGCTAGGCTTTGATGGTTGCTGGCTTCGGAGATCGGGTTTCCGCTTGAGTGGTTGGCGATTTTTCTTTTCCTGCTTCGGTGCCCGTCGGGGTCTTGATCCTCAACAGTCGGGCGTTGATGGCGACGATGACCGTGCTCGCCGACATCAACACTGCGCCCATGGCAGGACTCAGCAGCACGCCCCAGGCGTAGAGCGCGCCGGCCGCCAGCGGGAGCGCGATGACGTTGTAGCCGGTGGCCCAAACAAGATTTTGAATCATCTTCCGATAAGTTGCGCGGGAGAGCTTCAGAATGGCGACGACATCCAGCGGATTGCTGCGTACCAGAATCACGTCGGCGGTTTCGACCGCCACATCGGAACCGGCGCCGATGGCGATGCCCAGATCAGCCTGCGCCAGCGCCGGCGCATCGTTCACGCCGTCGCCCGTCATCGCTACGAGGACACCACGCTCCTGAACCTCTTTCACTTTGGCGGCCTTGTCCTGCGGAAGAACTTCGGCGAAGAACTCGTCCAGCCCGACTTGGTCTGCGACCCACTTGGCCGTCGCTTTGTTGTCGCCGGTGAGCATCAGGCAGCGGATACCCTGTGCCTTGAGCGCATCGATGGCCTGCTTGGCTTCGGGTCGAATGATGTCGGCCAGCGCGATCGCACCTTTCAACTGGTCGTCCACCAGAACGAACACGACCGTCTTGCCCTGGGCTTGCAGAGGCTCTACGCGCGGATCGCTCAGCGCAATATTCTGGTCGCGCAGGTAACCAGGGCTCACCACTTTCACGTCTTTCCCGTCCACCCGCCCCTCGGCACCTTTCCCAGTGAGGCTCTTGAAGCCTTCGACGGGCTTTTTGTCCTTCGCAGCGGCAGCGATGGCCTTGGCGATGGGGTGTTCGGAATTGGCATCCACGGAGGCGGCGTACATGCGCAAGGTTTCTTCGCTGATGTCCTCGCCCAAGAGCAAGGTGTCGGTCACCCCGAATTTGCCCTCGGTGAGCGTGCCGGTTTTGTCGAAGATGATGGCCCCCAGTTTTCGCGCGCCTTCGAAAGCACCGCGACTGCGAATAAGCAGGCCGTTCTTCGCGGCCAAGGCCGTGGAGACCGCCACCACCAGGGGCACGGCGAGCCCCAGTGCATGCGGGCAAGCGATGACCATCACGGTCACGGCGCGTTCGATGGCGAACGCGAACTCCTTGCCCGTGAGGAATTGCCAGATCAGGAAGGTGAGGACGCCACCTCCCAGAGCAATGATGGTGAGCCACATCGCCGCGGTGTTAGCGAGGTCTTGGGTTTTCGATTTGCTCTGCTGCGCCTGTTTGACCAGGTCGATGACCTGCGAGAGAAATGAATCCTTGCCGGTGCCCTTGACCTCGATGGTGAGCGAGCCTTCCCCATTGATGGCCCCCCCGATCACCTTGCCGCCTTTCTTTTTGGCGACCGGGGACGATTCACCGGTCAGCATCGCTTCATCGACGGAGCTCTCGCCGTCGACAATGACACCGTCTGCCGGGATTTTCTCGCCGGGCTTGATCAGGACCTTGTCATTGACCGAAAGCTCGCCGAGCGGCACGTCTTTCACGGAGCCATCAGCCATGAGCTTGTGCGCGTCGGAGGGCATGAGCTTGGCCAGCGCCTCCAACGCCCGCGAAGCTCCCATCACCGACTTCATTTCGATCCAATGCCCGAGCAGCATGATGTCGATGAGGGAGGCGAGCTCCCAGAAGAACATCTTACCGGTTAGGCCGAACACGACCGCGCTGCTGTAGATATACGCCGTCGCGATGGCGACGGAGATGAGCACCCGCATCCCTGGCTGGCGGGCCTTGATCTCCTCGACCAAGCCCTTGAGAAACGGCCAGCCACCATACCAGAAGACCGCAGACGACAGGCCGAACAGCACGTACACGTCGCCGGGGAATCGGATGGCTTCGCGCAGTCCCACCAGCGACTGGAGCATCGGCGAGAGTGCGAGAATCGGCAGTGTCAGGACCAACGAAATCCAGAACCGCGTGCGGAAATCCGCCGCCATGTGGGCGTGATGGTCGACTTCGGCGGCCGGCTTTTTGCCTTCGGCATTAGCCTCGGCCTCCAGCCAGTTCTGTTTGTCGTGACCTGGTGGACGACCCTCCTTTTCATAGATGGCGTAGGCCTTCTTGGCCAACTTGTCATGCGCCGTCTGGGAGTCGGTGGGCTTCTCAGTGTCGTGTTCGTGTTTATTCATTGGGGACCACTCGTCGTCTTCGTGCTTCGTGCGCCGGGGCTGTCGCTGTCTGTGAGTTAGGAATAGCTCCCAGGCACTGTGCCAAGTGTCTTACTGGAGTTCATGCTGGTTCCATGCTGGGCAGGTATGCGCCGCGCCGGGCTGCGTGGTTGCATTCTGCGCGCTGCTGCAGAGCCCGTTGTGCTGCCTGAGTGTTGGCGACGTCGCCACGCCAGATGTCCAGCACGGGCTGCTGCAGCGCACGGGAAAAGGAGAACGTCGCGGCCCAGGGCAGGCGCGTCCCGCAGTGGACGTGCATGGCGTTGAGCCGCTCCGTTGCCTGTTCGGGCGTCTGTCCACCGGAGAGAAAAGCCACCCCGGGAACGGCGGCAGGAACCGTGCGCAACATGCAGTCGATGGTCGCCTCAGCGATCATCTCCGCCGTGACGGAACCGCTGGTATATTCAGGCGAATCCTTACCGGGAACGACCATGTTGGGCTTCAGGATGAGGCCTTCGAGCAGCACGCGTTGGCTATGCAACTGGGCGAACATCGCATGTTGGACGGCTTCGGTGACCTCGCGACAACGCGCGAGGGAATGGTCGCCATCCATCAGCACCTCCGGCTCGACGATCGGCACCAAGCCTGCTTCCTGGGACAAGGCGGCATAACGTGCCAGGGCGTGGGCATTGGCTTCAATGCACCCACGGCTGGGCAGGTCATCGCTGACAGCGACCACCGCCCGCCACTTGGCGAAACGGGCGCCCAGACGCGCATAGTCGCGGAGCCGCTCCCGCAATCCATCCAGGCCCTCGGTGATGAACTCACCGGGATGTCCGGCAAGGCTGTGGGTACCGGCATCAACCTTGATGCCGGGAATGATACCCGCCGCGATGAGCACGGCGATCATCGGCGTTCCGTCCTGCGTGTGCTGGCGGATGGTTTCGTCGTAGAGGATCGCTCCGCTGATGGAGTCGCTGAGCTCAGGTGTGGTCACCAGCAACTCGCGGTAGGTGCGTCGGAAGTCCTCGTCCTGAGGGATCCCGAGCGCGGCGAAGCGCTTGTTGCAAGTCGGCGTGCTTTCATCCATCGCCAACAACCCCTTGTTGTCGGCGACTAAGGCGGTGGCGGTGTCAATAAGGGCATGGTTATTCATGGCGGGCCTGTGGTCTCGATGGTGAGTTGTTACCGGCGTCCGGGGGAGGTGGCTTCATTCTAGAAAAAGCAGAAGAGAGACCGCCACGACGCCACCACACAGCGGAGACAGAAGTTGTGACTGTGATGTGGCTCCAAATGGTTGAACGGAGTTATTGATCTAACCCGTTGGCTTTCCGTGGCGTCGTGGCGGTTCAATTGATTTTTTAGGATCATCTATGGCCATGATCTCTGTCGTTTTCATATTGGCTCCAAGGCTGGCTCCAAGACAGGCACGGTCTTGAGCGCCGAGCGCACCTGCGCCAGGCGCTCGTCTATTTTCGCGCGGTCATGGCTGGACTCAACGGTGCGTCCGGCAAGTTCAGCGATCAACTCCAGCTGCTCGCGCAGCGCTCGCCGTCGGCCCGGGTGAGTCGTCCGACTTCCAATCGTTTGAAGAGCGCCAAGCATGCGCGATATGATCGCGACATTGCCACTCGCGCTGCTGCGGATCTGGTCACACGCTTCGGTCAGCAAGCCCTCGAAGCTTGGCCCCTTGGCGATCACGCGCAGCTCCCCGTCATCGTAGCGATGAGGAGAGGGTATCTTCCGGTTCGCAAGCCGCGAGAGAATCGCCGTCAAATAATCCACGCACGTTACGGCGGTGGATACGTCGTTGACGCCGGGCGAGAGTGCCTTCAACGCGACATCGACGAGTTGCCGGATACCGAAGGCCGCGTCCTGCTCCACGGTACGGTAGCAGTAGATACTGAAAGCCGCCTGCAAGGCCGTAACCGTTTCTCGATTCGGCGGACCTGCGAGAGCGACAGACACCAGCGCCGTTTCTTCGACCGCGAACTCGCCGATGGCGTGCTCCATGCGAACGATGGTCCTCAGCTCACGCGCCACCTGCAGGAGTGCTTCGCAGTCCACGCTCTGGATGTAGCCGCTCTCCCTGACCGAGACAGCACGCCATTTCCGCTCCGGCGGCGTCTGTTGCATCGGATCGTCAACGTCTTCGCCCGGCTCCCGCCCGAGTTGCTGGGGAAAAAGTTTATCTATGGCGCTGATGGTCTCTGTGGCTACGGCCGAAATGATAGCAGACGCTTGAATCGAAGAAGCGATGTGATGGATAAAGAAGATGAGAACGCCAACGCTACCGATCGCGAATACCACCCCCATGAACACCGCGAGATTCGGGACAAAAGCACCCTCATCGTCGCTGCGAATGGCGCGAATGACGATCAAGCAATAGACAAAGTTGCCGGCGAATATGCCAAGAATGGCCTGTGTGGTCCGGCTATGAATGAAGTTCCGCAATATTCGCGATGTGTATTGGCTCGAAGCCAGCGCCAGCGCCACCAAGACCACGGAGAACGTGACGCCAACCACCGACATCATCGAACCGGCGATGGTAGACATCAGCGCTTGCGCGCCCGTCGCTTCGGCTCCAAACAAGCGTGGCCACTGCGCCAGCAAGCGGTCGCTCGTCATAGAGTCTGCTTCGATCATGACTGCCGCAAAGACCATGCACGCCACGACAATCACCGACGGCAAGAACCAGAAGCTCGACCACACATCGTTCCAGATACGCCTGGGCCAATTCATTTTTCGTTCCATTTCCAGTTGCGGATCTCCGGCAGGTCCTGCCCGTGGATGCCGATGTAGCGCCGGTGTTCGCTGAGCTTATCCGTGAGCTGCTGCTTGAGGGCGAGGCCCTGTTCGCCGGTCTGCGGGACACGATTGATGACGTCTATCACCAGGTGGAAGCGGTCCAGGTCGTTGAGTACCGTCATGTCGAACGGCGTGGTGATGGTGCCCTCTTCCTTGTAGCCGCGCACGTGGATGTTGTCGTGATTGGTGCGTCGGTAGGTCAGGCGATGAATCAGCCAGGGATAGGCATGAAAGGCAAAGATGACCGGCTTGTCCTTGGTAAAAATATCGTCGAAATCGACGTCGTTCAGACCGTGCGGGTGCTCGGATTCCGGCTGCAGCTTCATCAAATTGACGACGTTGACGACCCGGATGCGCAGGGTCGGTAGGCGCTCACGCAGAATCGAAACCGCAGCCAGGGTCTCCAAGGTCGGCACGTCGCCACAGCAGGCCATGACCACATCCGTAGTCGCGTCTTGATCATTGCTGGCCCATTGCCAGATGCCGATACCTGCGCGGCAATGTGTGACGGCGGCGTCCATAGTCAGCCATTGCGGTGCAGGGTGCTTACCGGCAATCACCACGTTGACGTAGTGCCGACTGCGCAGGCAGTGGTCCATAACTGATAACAAGCAGTTGGCATCTGGCGGGAGATACACCCGCACGATTTCGGCCTTCTTGTTCATGACGTGGTCGATGAAGCCGGGATCCTGATGGGTGAAGCCGTTGTGATCCTGACGCCACACATGCGAGGCCAGCAGGTAGTTCAGTGAAGCGATCTTGCGTCGCCAGGGCAGATGGTTGGTGACCTTCAGCCATTTGGCGTGCTGGTTGAACATCGAATCGATGATGTGGATGAAGGCTTCATAGCAGTTGAAAATTCCATGGCGGCCGGTGAGCAGATAGCCTTCCAGCCAGCCTTGGCATTGGTGTTCGCTAAGCATCGAATCCAGGACCCGTCCGTCGGGGGCCAGGAATTCGTCAGTTGGCACCGTCGTGGCATCCCACTGGCGCGCGGTCTGTTCGAACAAGGCTCCGAGTCCGTTGGAGAGCGTCTCGTCCGGTCCGAAGACGCGGAAATTCCGCTGCTTCTGATTCAACTTTGCCACATCGCGTAAGAACGGGCCGAGCACACGCGTATCGCCACCACCACGTGTTCCAGGCACGGGCACACTCTGAGCATAGTCGCGGAAATCTGGAAACTTTAGCTCTCGTAGCAGCATGCCGCCATTGGCGTGCGGGTTGGCGCCCATCCGCCGATCTCCTATGGGTGCCAGCGCAGCCAATTCCGGATTCAGGACGCCCGCTGCATCGAAGAGCTCTTCCGGTCGGTAACTTTTCAGCCAGTTTTCCAGCAGCGTGAGATGCTCGGGATGGGTGGCCGGATCGGATAGCGGCACTTGGTGGGCGCGGAAAGTGCCCTCGATTTGCACGCCATCGACGACCTTCGGCCCGGTCCAGCCCTTGGGTGAGATGAGGACGATCATCGGCCAGCGGCGGCGTTCGCTATTGCCGTGGACGCGGGCGTCGTGCTGGATCTTGCGGATCTGCGCAATCGCCGTGTCGAGCATGGTGGCCATGGCCTCATGCATCGGTCCGGGCTCATGCCCTTCGACGTAATAGGGCGCCCAGCCGTAGCCGCGCAGCAAGTTATCTAATTCCTCCCGCGAGATGCGGGCCAAAATAGTCGGATTCGCGATCTTGTAACCGTTGAGGTGCAGAATCGGCAGCACCGCACCGTCAGTGACAGCATTCAGGAATTTGTTCGAGTGCCAGGCGGTGGCGAGCGGTCCGGTCTCTGCTTCGCCATCGCCGACGACGCAGGCGACGATGAGGTCGGGGTTGTCAAACACCGCGCCGAACGAATGGCTGAGCGAATAGCCCAGCTCACCGCCTTCATGAATGGAACCGGGTGTCTCTGGCGAGGCATGACTGGGAATTCCGCCAGGAAAAGAGAATTGCAGAAAGAGTTTTCGCAGGCCTGCCTCGTCCTGGGTGATCTCGGGATAGACCTCGCTGTAGGTGCCTTCGAGGTAGGTGTTGGCAACCACGGCCGGGCCGCCGTGTCCGGGACCAGAGACGTAGATCATGTCCAGGTCATTTTTCTTAATGACGCGATTGAGATGAACGTAGATGAAGTTCTGTCCCGGGGTCGTGCCCCAGTGACCCAACAACATATGCTTGATGTCGGCGAGCGCCAAAGGGCGTTTCAAGAGCGGATTGTCGAACAGATAGATCTGACCGACCGAGAGGTAATTGGCGGCGCGCCAATAGGCATCCATGCGCTGCAATTCTTGTGCGTCCAGGGTCGTTGCTGCGAGGGTCAAAGCGGTGTGGGTCATGGGGTCCAGTCCTTGGTCGGCGAAGAGTTGTTGCGAATACGAAGAACAGATCGGGCGATCATGAGTTCCTCGTCGGTAGGAATGACGCGGACCGCAACTCGGCTGGCATCGGTGGATATCACTGCCGCGTGCTCGGCATTGCGCGCCACATCCAGTTCGATGCCGAGAAACTCAAGGCCGCTGCAGATCCGCGCCCGGACCGGTGCCGCGTGTTCACCGATACCGCCGGTAAACACCAGCGTGTCGAGTCCGCTGAGCGCAGCCGCGTAAGCCCCCACGTACTTTTTCGCCTGATAACAGAAATGCGCCACCGCCTCGGCCGAGCGGATGTCCGTGTCCTCCTGGGCCAGCAGATCACGCATATCAGAACTGGTCTCTGATAGGCCGAGCAATCCCGACTCGTGATTGGCCATGTGAAAAAATCGTTCGCTCGACAGCTGCTCGGTCCGCTCCAGGTAGGGAGCCAGACCAGGATCCAGGTCCCCCGAGCGCGTGCCCATGGGCATGCCCGCAGTCGGCGTGAACCCCATGCTGGTGTCGATGCTGTGGCCGCCATGAACAGCGGTCAAACTCGCCCCATTGCCCAGATGAGCGAGGATGACGCGGCCATGGGCTGCGCCGGCACCAGCCACGCGCGCCAGTTCCTCCATCAGGAACGCATAGGACAGGCCGTGAAAACCGTAGCGCCGGATGCCCGTGGACTGGTAGCGCCTGGGGATCGGCAGCATGCTCGCCACGCGTGGCATGGCGTGGTGGAATGCCGTGTCGAAGCAGGCCACCTGCACCAGGTCAGGGTGACGCGTCTGGAACGCCTCAATCAGTTCGATTTCCCGCGGCAGATGGTCCGGGTCCAATGGGCTAAGTCGGTGCAATTCTTCCAGGAGGTCCTGCGTAACGGTCTCGGGTTGCGCGTGCGCCATGCCGTGGACCACACGGTGCCCGACGGCAGTTACCGCAGCGAAACACGGCTGTGATTCGAGCCATTCGAGCAGCAGGATTGCCGCCGAACGCTGATCATGAGCGGCGAAACCTACCCTGCGCTGGGGGCCACCGCTAAAGTCCGTGAACGTAAGACCGGTGTCAGGCAGCCCAATGCGCTCAACGGTGCCGCGGAGTGCGGGGGTCAACGACGCACCGTCCCGGTACACCGCCAAGCGGATGCTCGACGATCCGCCATTGATGACCAAGATACTTGGTTCAGTGGAGGCCATGGCTGACCCGATCGTCATCACGCACGGAGTCCGACGGACGCCGCAAGGCACCGTCGATCATGGCAGCGGGGCGATGCGCTTTCGCTGCGCCGGTCAGCGATTCATACCCTGCAATGACATCGAAGAGTTCCTCGTCAATCGAGCTTTGACGCAAGCGGTTGAAGGATTGGCGGAGGTCTTCCAAGGTTTCTGCGATGTTGCGATCAGCGCGCTCCATGGCTGCCAGGCGACTGGCGTTTTCGCTGGCCAGGGATTCGGCGCAGGCCCGATAGAGCGAGATGAACAAATACTCGCGGACATACGCCCGCAACGTCGCCGAAGCGTCCCCCATCACTTCGGGTCTGATGGTGGTCGGCCAAGCGACGTTGGCCAACCCGTCCTGCCATTGCCGGTCGAGTGGCAACAACCGTTGGGTGACCGGCTCATACAACGAACCGGACTTCGGCCGGTTGTGAAATACATACAGTTGCAGGTGTTCGCCCGTGGCCCGTTTCGCTTCGATGGCGATTTGAATTTCCCCGACCAGCGACGTGATGGCAATCACCGCATTCGGCACATGGAAGAGGCCGATCAGCGGGAACTCGGCATCGTCCAGACGGGCATGCACACGTTCGCCAACCGCCCAGCACTCCGCCTTCCCCGGCAGGGCAGCAACGGTTGTGATGGCGTGATCGGCGACGATTTGATTGAACTGGCCAACCAATCCCTGATCGGACCCGAAGACGATGGCGCCGATCGTGCCGGTCTGGGTGGCTGCATCCTTCGCTACTGCGCCGGTGGTCTGGTCGAGATCGCGGAAACACGCTCCCAATCCCAATTCCACCGTGCGGTAGTAATCGGCCAAAGCGCGAACGGATTTTTCATAGTGCCCGATATGCGACGCAGCGATCGCCTTCATGGTGCGGACCACGGATTGCAGATCGCCCGCGGTATGCAGCTGTCGGCGCAGACTGGCAGTGGTGTCGCTCATGCCTTGCCCTGCTTGTCGGTTTCGGTGGTCGCCGCTGACGCTGGTTCTGTATCGCGCTTGGATTCTCCAGCGGGGCTTTCGTCGGCCTCGGGATCCCCTGCTGAGGCGGTCTGAAAGGGTGTGAGTGCTTTGCGCGCAAGGTCGACAATCAGTTCCCGATCGTCGTCGCTCAGTTTGCTTTCGCTGTCGAAACGCGCACGGACCGCCTTGGGAATATGTTGTGCCGCGTCCGTTACCGCCTGTTTAGCCTCGGCCATGCGCGGGATCGGCACCGGAGCGAAAAGCTTGGCGTTTAGTGCCACCAAGATGGTGATTTGGGCCGGCACGGTCATCGGCGCCAATTCATGCTGCTTAAGGCAGGCGCGGATGCGCCGTCCATGCCCGATCGTGGTGCGGGCGCTCTCATCAAGACGGGCGCCAAACCTGGCGAAGGTCTCCAGTTCTTCGAACTGCGCATAGGCGAGTTTAAGATCGCCGGTCACGGATCGGTAGCTCGGCCGCTGCGCCTTACCGCCGACACGCGAAACAGATTTTCCCACGTCGACTGCGGGCAGGATGCCCAGTTCAAACAGTGACGGCGAGAGGTAGATCTGCCCATCCGTGATGGAGATCAGATTGGTCGGGATGAAAGCCGAGATGTTCTGGGCTTCCGTTTCGATAATCGGCATGGCGGTTAGCGATCCGCCGCCACGTTCTGTGCGGAGATGCGTGGACCGTTCGAGCAACCGCGAATGGACATAGAAGATGTCGCCAGGAAACGCTTCACGACCGGGCGGACGACGCAGCAGCAGGGACAACTCGCGATAGGCGCGAGCGTGCTGGGTCAAATCATCATACACGATCACGACATCGCGACCCTGCTCCATGAAATATTCGGCGATGCTGGTGGCAGCATACGGAGCGATGTAGGCGAGTCCTGGTGGGTCGTTGCCCTCGCTCACCACCACCACCGTGTAATCCATGGCGCCGCCATGGCGCAGGACAGCCACCGCCTTTGCCACCGCCGATGCCCGTTGGCCGATGGCGCAATAGACGCACACCACCTCCTGGCCACGTTGGTTCAGAATCGCATCGATCGCGATGGCCGTTTTACCGGTTTGTCGATCGCCGAGAATGAGTTCGCGCTGGCCGCGACCGATGGGAATCAACGCGTCTATGACCGTCAGACCGGTCTGGAGCGGCACCGTGACCGGTGCGCGATCCATGATCGGCGCGGCAGGTCGTTCGATGGGCTGACGCTGCTGGGTCTGAATTGGACCGAGGCCATCGAGCGGTCGGCCCAGCGGGTCGATGACCCGACCCAGCAACTCGTCGCCGACGGCCACGTCCAGCACTCTGCCCGTGCGCTCAGCCTCATCGCCAGCACGGACAAGGTGGAAATCACCCAGTAAAACTACGCCGATCTCATCTTCGTCGACATTGAAGGCGATGCCGCTGGCCCCGTTGCGTAGGAGCACCAACTCCTCGAAACCGACACCTGGCAGCCCAGAAATCTTGGCGATCCCGGAGGACACCGAAATAACCGTGCCGATTTCGCGCTGATGCAGCTGCGGCTTCGACCGTTTTGTCGCCTCGTCGAGGTTGGTAAACACCTGGTCGAGTACGCTCGTCAACTGTTCAGGATTCATGAGCGTGCGCCTCGTCAGCCGGATTCACTTCGCGAGGTTTCGCGGCGAGGTTTAGCTTTGAGGGGGATTTTTCAGCCACCGCACCATCTGATGGATCCACCACGGGGGGCTCGGCCTGACGGTTCGTCTTGCCCGGCTCATCACGCGGCGGTGGTTCTACCGGGACTTCTGGCCTTGGCTGCGTGGCCGGCTTTTTCACCAGCTCGTCGACGCTGTCTTCCAGTGAGGTCAGGTAATCCGCGATACTCCATGATACCTTCTGACCATTCGTGGTGAATTCGATACCGCTGATAAGATCGGGCAATTCGGCGAAGGTGATCCGGATGTCTGATGATAAGGTTTCATTGAGCGCCTGCTGCAATGCCGCACGTTGCCCATCGGACAGCGCGAACGCACTGCGTAGCGTTGCCGGTTCCGAGGCGGTTGTGAGTGCCTCTACCAGTTGCTGTTTTCCAGTCTCGTCCAGCTCTCGCACTTGTCGTAAGAAGATATCCACGACGCCCTGCTCCAGAGTGGACGTCGACAGATCCTTCAACGCGCGCCGTGCTACCGCGAAGACGTGCTGTTGGACGCGTTTTCCGATTGCCAGATTCAGCTTCTGCGCTTCGTCCTTAGTCGATGCCTGTCGCTTGGCGGCAAGTGCATCCGCCTGTTTCCTCGCCTCATCGAGAAGGCGTCGCCGTTCAGCCGTTGTCTCGGCCTCCATGTCGCTGATGAGCGCAGCTCGGCGCTGGTCGAGTTCCTCGTTCTTATGGCGGAAATCGTCGCGTTCCTGATTGGCTTCAGTCATCCTGGCATCAGCCCCGTCAAGTTTTCCCGCAATGAGCTTTTCGCGTGCGTCGATGGCATTGAGGATGGGTTTATACAAGAAGTGCTGCAGCAACCAGACCAGAACCAGGAAGTTCAGGACTTGCGCACCAACCGTAAACCAATCGATAAACACTGGTTATTTCCCAGCAACTTGCGCGATGACATGGTTCCAGAACGGATTGGCGAAGATGAGGATCATCGACACGACGAAGCAATAGATGGCCGTCGACTCGATCATGGCCAAACCGACGAACAGGGTTCTGGTCATGGTTGCAGACGCATCTGGTTGCTGGGCCAGAGCCGTTAAGGCGGTTGCGACTGCTCGTCCTTCGCCTAATGCCGGAAACATACATCCGATGCTGGTGGTGAAGCCGGCGGTGACAATCGAGGCGACGGCGATCATGGTAGAGCTGTCCATAGTGATATCCTGGGTGGTGTTGTGGGGTTTAGACGGCGGGCGATGAAACTGATTTCTTCTCTGACTTGGCCTGGCGTTTGCCAAGCGCGGCCGCGATATACACCGCAGCCAAAATGCTGAAGATATAGGCCTGCACCATGCCGGTCAGCAAACCGAGCGCGGTCATGACGATGGGAAATAGGAATGGGGTTATGGTCAGCAAGATGGCGATGATCATCGCCCCACTCATCATGTTTCCGAATAGCCGAACGGCTAATGCGAGCGTCCGTGATATTTCGCTGATGATATTAAACGGCAGCATGATGAAGGTCGGCTTGACATACGATTTTAAGTAACGGGCCAGACCCTGATCCAAGATTCCGAAATACGGAACTGCAATGAAGACGCACAAGGCGAGCGACACCGTCGTCGATAGCGATCCGGTTGGCGGCTCGTATCCCGGTATGACGGTGCATATGCTGGCCATAGCGAGGAGCAGAAACAGCGTACCCAGGAACCCGATATAACGTTCGGGATGGCGCAGGCCGACTTGCTCAATCTGCGTATTGATCGAGATGACGATCATTTCCAGGAGATTCTGCCAGCGCGAACGCTCCAAATCAAAAGTTATCCGACGCGTGATCACGATCGAACCGATGACCAGCACCAGCATCAGCCCCCAGGTGTACACGATGGTCGCATTCAGCTTGATGAAGGCATATTGCCAAAAGACCAGTTCGTCGGGACTAAGGCGCATGCGTGATCCTCGGTATCGTGGGTGGTCGATCGGTCAGCGGCGGTCGAACCAACCTGGCGACGATCAGGCGGGCCACGAAGAACCCCAGCAGACAAGCGACCATGCGCTGCCAGTGACCTGCCGAGACCAGGACGAATCCGGTCAGCACAACTCCCATGCGAATGAGAAAACTACCGAGAAACCACCACGCTGGGCCAGTGGACGACAGCCCCTTGCGGACCGTCCACCACAGGCCACCGAAAAATGCGAAGCCGAGCAACAGCCCGGCAATGCCAGCGAGCGGAAGGATCACCATATCAGTCATCGCTATCCTCCTGAGTGTCCCGCATCTCCTTGTGCTCCTTGGTGACCCAATGCCATGCATTCAGGCAACCGACCACGAGTCCGCCAACGAGCAGTGCCAAGGTCCAGGCATGTTTGCCCGGATAGCGTGCGTCCAGCCAGACGCCAAGCGCTGCGCCGAGCAACGTCGGCACAACCACCGACCACCCGATCAGCCCCATCATGCCTAACCCAAACCAGACACCCCGATGCGAGGTTTGCTTCGCCTTGAGCTTGCGGTCTGCTTTGCTGCCAACCTGTTTGATTACGGCCGACTGTCTCCGATTGTTCTCGTGGTTTGAATTATTCACGATGCGCTCGCGCCAATCGACTCAGGAATCCTGATTCCAGATTTTCCGTTGCGGTGCGGACGCTCACCTCGCTCTGGTCGAGGGTGAGGAATTCCTGTTCCATCGCCGATTGCAGTTGGCCCAGGTCCTTCCCCCCGATTGCCCGGCGCACCGATACGAGCACCTCCCGTCCGGCTTTCACCAGCATGCCCTGATCAACAGCAATATACGTTTCGCCTTCCGCGCCGATTTCGTACATGAAGATACCAGGCACCATGGCAGCGATGCCGTCCAAGCGGTGCGGCAGAATCCCAAAAGAGCCCGCGCTAGTCTCCACCACTATGCGCGACACACCGTCCAACTCCGCGAAGATCTGCGATGGCAGCAGGATCTTCAGATGCATGAACAGCGAACTCATGTGTTGCTCGCTTGTGCAACAGCCTTGTTTTCTGCAGCAGATTCTGGACTGGCCGCATTGGCGGCCGGTGGTGATGACGGGGTGGTCTGCTTTCCCTGAACGGCTGATTCCGATTGATCGTGGTCTTCCGTCTGGGACTTATCCGCAGGCTTTTTCGCTTCGTCAATCGCGCCTATCATATAGAGCGCGCTTTCGGGATAATCCTTGAATTCATCGCGCAGGATGCGCTCGCATCCGGACAGCGCATCTGCGAGGCTGACCAATTTCCCTGCGTGTCCGGTAAACTGCTCGGTGGTAAAAAACGGCTGCGTCAGGAACCGCTCCAGTCTGCGCGCACGGGCGACCACAACACGGTCTTCAGGGGACAACTGCTCCAAACCGAGCATGGCAATGATGTCCTTGAGCTCCCCATATTGAGCCAATGTTCGCCGAATCTCCTGCGCCAGCTGGTAATGCCGTTCACCGACAACGCCGACGGTGGCCATCTTCGAGTTGGATTGCAGCGGATCGATGGCCGGGAACAGACCTTCGCTGGCCCGTTTTCTGGACAGCACGATCGACGCCGACAGATGCGAGAAGGTATGAACAGCCGCCGGATCGGTGAAATCGTCGGCAGGAACATAAACCGCCTGGATGGAGGTGATGGCGCCACGATCGGTATTGGCGATGCGTTCTTCCAGGCCGGACAACTCGGTGCCCATCGTCGGCTGATAGCCCAGGCGCGATGGCATCTGCCCCATCAGGCCTGACACCTCTGATCCAGCCTGAATAAATCGGAAAATGTTGTCGATGAGCAACAGGACATCGCGCCGTTCATCATCGCGGAAATATTCGGCCATGGTCAATGCCGCATGGCCAACCAAGAAACGGCTGCCCGGCAGCTCGTTCATCTGGGCAAATATCATGACCATCTGCTGCAGGACGCCGGCTTCCTGCATCTCGCGGTAGAGTTCCTCGCCTTCACGGCAACGTTCTCCGATGCCACAGAAAATGCTGACGCCCTGTTCATGGCCAATCATGTTGTGGATGATTTCAGTCAGCAGCACCGTCTTGCCGACTCCGGCACCACCAAACAACCCTGCCTTGCCACCCCGTTCGAGCGGCATCAGCACATCAATG
Organism: Planctomycetota bacterium; assembly: GCA_013816485.1. Lineage (GTDB taxonomy): Bacteria > Planctomycetota > UBA11346 > UBA11346 > UBA11346 > BOG-1363. The sequence goes on along the minus strand of JACDEI010000003.1, from coordinate 52,719 downwards.
ACCTTGATGCCGGTCTCAAATATTTCCGAGGTGGTTGATCGTTGCACCAGCGGAGGCGGAGCACGATGGACCGGGCGCCATTGAACATCTACCGGCTGCGGCTGACGATCGATGGCAGTGCCGAATACGTCGAACATGCGTCCAAGAATGTTCGGACCGACGGGTGCCTGAAGCGGTCCACCGGAATACTCGACATGATCGCCCCGGGCCAAACCCTGGGTCGGCGTCAGCGCGATGCCGCGTACACGATGCGCATCGAGCAGCATCAGCACCTCGATCGCGATTTCCTTGTTCTCTCCAGTTCGCAGAAGCGCGTAAATTGGCGGTATTTTACCATCAAAGACCACCTCTACGACGCTGCCACGGATGGCGACGACGACCCCATGCCCTGATGCGGTTTCTTCCGTCACCTGGATTGCCCATCGTCAAAGGTTGTGTTGGCCATAACCGATGGGGTCCTTGTGAGCGAATGCGGAGCGGGAAGTGATCGGATGACCCCGGACGACCAGATGGTCCGAGGCCTGCGCTACCAGACGCCACCCCTGAGATCAGGTGAGCGCCAACCATGCCAACGTGGAGGTTCCACCACCCGAAGAATTCTTTCGCGGGGACCGTCCCCCCTCATGTCCTTGCCACGGCAGCATCGGCGACCAGCGGTCGGCATGGGGTGTGCCCCCAATGGCGTAAGGCCAAGCGGAGAAAAACCAAAAAGGCGGAAAACCTAGCCACAGAGCCCACTGAGAGCACAGAGCAAACCCGTCGAATTTTCCCCTCAGTGGGCTCTGTGGCCTCTGTGGCAAGGCGTCTGGCCTTTTCGAAACGAGGTTGGCTTTACGCCATTGGGTGTGCGCTTATCTGGCGCTAGGCGTTCCCTAATCAATCGGTTCGCATTGCGTTAAGTCGACGTCCGAGTGTGAATCTCCCGGTTCTGATCGGGCTTCATCCTGGGATTCTGCGGCCCTGTCACTGCCTTATGCACGATTGGCAATGTCTAATCGTTTGGGAATGCAAGACGCGCGTTTCCGGCGGATCCGAGCACCTCCAGGTCAGGAGTCCTTTAGGGGGTTGCAGGTGCCGCGCCGGTGGGTCTGCACGGCGATGTGCTGCGTGCGCCGGAGATCGGCGAAGAACGCAGGCGACCATGTCGCCTACTACATCACGAGAGGAACCACCAAGGACTGTCCCCACATCCGTTCCCTGCCCCACGTCACGACCGGAATCTGAATAAGAGCGATCCCGTCCACCGACACTCACGCCTTGGTAAAACGTTGCATTTCTATTATCGGAATTCCATTTTAATGCTTACGCAGGACGTGGGTGATCGCGCACATCGCATCCATCCTGGCATGTGAACTTTCAGGCCCAGATGAATCATCAGGAGGAACAGTTCGACTCCCCGCAGCTATTCAACGACAGCCGCTGACATCAGGTGGCGTCGAGTTGGAATGCGGACGACAAGCGCTGCGTGTGGGGCGATGGAGTACTTGCCGCCGAGCGCCAGGATGCGTCGAAATGTGGTCGCCAATGGAACTCGTAGCATGGGGCGATCGATGCGGCGAGTGACCGACTGGTGTGGAGCTTCGCCGGCGCCATTTGCCATGTGCGCGTGTATGATCGCGCCCTTGGAGCCGACGAAATCAAACGTCTTGCGGTATTCGATGCAGCACCATGAGAGCAGCTGCTGTCGAGGACACTGATAGTGCGCAATTTTTCGTAGCCAACCGCGCCAACATTAAATCGACACGGCGCCACACCCTAAGGGTTCAGCTACGGATAATTGCGCACTACGAGTGGTATGTCAGGGAGGAACGCCTGTTGGCTGCTGTCGGACGTGCATCACCTCATCCGCTGGCCGCCGGCGCGGCGATGACCACGACCTGATCAAAGACCGCGCTGCCCAGCGTCCCATCCGCATGGCTGCTCACCGCCAGACCGATCTGCACGTTGGCGCCCATGAGGATGGTCGCGCGCCCGATCAGCCGCCAGTTCGCGCCGTCGGTGGACTGGTAAGCGGTGAACTCGTTGCCGACCCGGCTCAGCCGCAGCCAGCATGGCGCCGCCGCCGCCGCGCCGAGGGTGGAGAAGCTCGCGCCGTTGGTTTCATTCCGGCGCACGACGGTCGCGCCGTTGGCCGGCGTGACCGCCGCCATGACCTGCCGCGCTCCGGCGCTCCGGCTCTCGCGCAACATCACTCCGGCCTTGGCCCAGCCGTGGGTGTTACCCTGGCTGACGATGCGCGCGGTGATCTCGCCATCGCCCGCCAGTGCGCGCGACGTGAAATGGCACTCGTCGGCGGCATCCCAGATGTCCGCACCCGATCCGGCGATAGTCCAGGTGCCGTTGGCCTGGCTGGTTTTTCCGGCCGCGGCGACCGCGCCGATGTCGCCAGGGGTCCAGCCTGCAGGCAGTGCGCCGCCACCGGTGTTGACCGTGGTGGAGGGCACGACGGTGCGCGCCATGGTGGCGCTCGACCATTCCAGCTTGGCCATCGCACCGCCGGCATGTTCGTAGTACTCCATCGTCACCGCCGCGTCCTGGCCGGCGGTCAGCGTGGCCGAGCCGCTCCAGGTCGTCGTGCCCTGGTCGATCCAGCGGTCGATGATCAGCACGCCGTTCACCCACACGCGCACCCCGTCGTCACTGGTGACGTGGAAGGTGTGCGTCCCGCTCGTCGTTGGCCGCACCTGTCCGGTCCAGCGCACGCTGAACCCGTCGACCGGCAACGCGCCGCCGGGACTGCCCAGTCCCCAGGTGAAGTCGATGCGCGCATCGGTGCGCACCAGCGCGGGCGTGCCGGTCAACGTACGATTGGCGAAGTACGCGGCGGTGAAGCCCGCGACGGTGCCGGATCCCGGCGGTGGGGTCACGTCAAGGTTGCCCGTGGTGGAGGACACGAGAGTGGAGGGCACGACGGTGCGCGCCATGGTGGCGCTCGACCATTCCAGCTTGGCCATCGCGCCGCCGGCATGTTCGTAGTACTCCATCCTCACCGCCGCGTCCTGGCCGGCGGTCAGCGTGGTCGAGCCGCTCCAGGTCGTCGTACCCTGGTCGATCCAGCGGTCGATGATCAGCACGCCGTTCACCCACACGCGCACCCCGTCGTCGCTGGTGACGTGGAAGGTGTGCGTCCCGCTCGTCGTTGGCCGCACCTGTCCGGTCCAGCGCGCGCTGAACCCGTCGACCGGTAACGCGCCGCCGGGACTGCCCAGCCCCCAGGTGAAGTCGATGCGCGCATCGGTGCGCACCAGCGCGGGCGTGCCGGTCAACGTACGGTTGGCAAAGTACGCGGCGGTGAAGCCGGAGCCGGAGCCGGAGCCGGAGCCGGTTCCCGGCGGTTGGGACGCGTCAAGCGCGATGGTGCCAGACACCGCCTGGCTGGTGTTGAAGTAGGTCCCGCCGGGTGTGGTCTCCAGCGTCACCGCCTTGACCTGATAGGTGTACGTGCCGCTGGCGACCGCGCCATCGGTCCAGTTCGTGGAGGTGACCGGGCTGGCGCTCAGCCGCGTGAACGGACCGGCGCTCTTGGACGAGCGGTAGATGTGGTAACCGAGGGAAGCGCCGGGCGAGGCGGTCCAGGTCAACACGGGATTACCGGCGCCATTCTTCGCGATGGCCAGCCCCTTGGGCGGCGCCACCGCGAACAGGCGCAGGGTCGGATCGCCCATCAGGGCGATGAACGTGGAATTCGTCGTCTCCCACGGCGCCGTCACGGCGTGGCTGTAGAGCGTCTGGTTGTTCTGGGTCATTCGCGTGACCTCGCCGATGGTGCTACCCATGCCCATAGGATGCATGAACCAATGGGGCACGTTGTAGACGCTGGCCAGGCCGTAGGTGGTCGTCGCCAGCGGCGCGCGCAGGAAATTGTCCGGGATGTTCCAATCGCCGAAGTGGCTGCCGAGCAGGATGGTGAACGCGGCCTTGGGATCGGTGAGGGCAAAATCCTTAGTGGTCACCGCCCGGCCAACGCTCTGGCAGGACGTGTTCCAGCCCGGGCCGCACATGAAGAAGCCGAGGTAGCCCTGGGTGGCGAGCGCGGTGAAATCCCCTTCGCTGATCGCGGCCGCGCCGAAGAGCGCCGACCATGCGCGCCAGCCGCCGGTGGCGAACGCCCAGCCCATGAATTCACCGAAGTGGTCCTCGATCAGCCCGCGCCGCGGCAGCACGCGCTGGGCGTGGCGATGCAGGTGGTCCTTGTCGAGGTACTGACGCAGCAGGTCGGTCTCGGTCTTCGGCAGGAAGGCTGGCATGTTCGCCAGGTCCACGCGCCCGACCTCCAATTCGACCGCGCCGCTCGGGATGCGGCTCTGGTCGAAGCGGCCGTCACCGGGCACGTTGCCGAGGTTCGGCCAGATGTTCTGCCACTGGTCGGTGCCCGAGTGCCTGACCGTGGTGTCGGTCCAGGCGCCATCCATCTCGCCGTAATAAAGGTCGGCGGGATGTGCGCCCAGGTGCTCGGGGGCGTGCCCACCGGCGAACACCTTGTCGCCCGAGTAGGGCACCGGGATGTGACCAAACAGGAACACCGCACGCACCTCGCTGGGCGCGGCGGCGTAGTCGGCCTTGATCAGCGCCTTGACCGACGTCACCGACGCGGTGCGTGCCACGTCGTGGCGGAGCACCGACCAGCCGTCGCCGACCAGGTCATCGATGAGGCGCTTCAGCTGGCTGGCGAGCGGCGTCGCCATGCTGGAATCCACCAGCAGGACCACCGTGCCGCGACGATCCACCGGTGTGACGCGGATGCCGGCGCAGAGATAACCGTAAGCGGTCACGCCCGTCGTCGAGGTGCGCGACATCTTGTATTCGTACAGGGTGCCAACCGCGACCCCCGTGTCGGTCCAACCGGTCGAGGTCGCGGGCAGCGTGGCGGCGACGTTCCACGCGCTCGCGCTGCGCAGCTTGCGCGAGACCACGTAGCCGGTGGCAGCGGCATGGCTCGGCCATCCCAAGGCGATCGCCGGCGGATTCTCGGTCACGGTGGCTCTTGCCAGGACGGCGTAGTCCTTCGGGGTGACGGCGGTGGCAGAGGCGGCGCATAGACCGAGCAAGACGAGGAGGGAGAGACAGCGCGCGCCGCGGATCGGCGTGGTTGCAGTTGGACGAGAGGTCGTAGGCGACCGGCTGATATAAGATGACATTATGTGTGACGTTTCTGCAGGATGGTTAAACGTGCGCCAGATCGTGCGATCCAACCTTATCCGCGACGACCTGACGACACGAACGCCCGCAACGTGATCGGAGCGATCACGCACTTCCGCTGGCGATGGTACTGGAGGTCGTCGTTAGACGATCACGCGAAGCTTAGCCCAGCCCTCATCGCAATGACGGCGGCTAGGCTTCCACGTTCCACAGCCGCCTGTCACTGCGTGTGCGCGATGACCCTGCGCACGTGTGTCGCGCGAAGTGCGCAATGATCCGTGACCAACCGCGCCAACCTCAAATCAACACGGCGCCACGGAATAGAGGCTCAGGCACGGATAATTGCGCACTACGGGGTCATCGCCAAGAACACCGGAACCAGAGCCAGCGGATCGATGATCACGAACAGCATGCTGATCGCGAGCAGGATGAATTCGATGAGAAGCTGTCTTGAAAGACCGAAATTCACATGGAGGACCGGAGAACCGGAGAACCGGAGAACCGGAGAACCGGAGAACCGGAGAACCGGAGAACCGGAGAACCGGAGAGAGGCGAGAAACGAAGCGTCGGTGAACATCCGAGGTTCCCCAGCTCTGTCTTCCTCCGGTCCTCCGGTCCTCCATGTCGGCCCTGCCTTTCAAGACAGCTTCTGAGACTCATGGTGTAAACCGTTCGTGCCGTTGCTGGGGTGGCATCGGCGCGCTCAGGCGAGTCTGGTTCCGGCGAGGAAATCCCCGTGCTCGACCAGCGACATGTTCTCGGTCGTGACGCGCGCGATCTCACTCAGCGCCTCATGGGTGAGGAATGCCTGATGCGACGAGGACGTTTGGGAACGACAGCAACAGGTTTTTCGCACCATGCTGTCATAGAATGAGCGAGATGCCCCCAGCGATGGCGCCATAGAGCAGCATGGGCCAGATGGTCTGCCGCAGGATGCGGCCCTCCTCATTGTGCAGGCCGAGGATGGAACAGACAGCAACGATGTTGTGGATGCAGATCATGTTGCCCATGGCCCCCCCGGCTGATTGCAGGCTCAAAATGGTGGTTCGCGGAAGGCCAAGGGTGGCAGCGGTGGCATCCTGGATGCCGCCGAAGGTGAGGTTCGATACCGTATTGGAACCAGAGAAGAATGAACCCAGCGCGCCAAGATAGACGGCCGCAAACTGCCATGCCCCGCCGCCAATTCCGGCCAGTCCGTGGCCGAGGATCGCGGCACAGGAACCGTCGCCGCCAACCATCAGCAGTTTCACCAACACCAAGGCACCGAGAAATGCCCATACGGGCTTCCACACCTGATGCAGCGACTGCCGCCAGGCATCGCGTGCGGTTGCCGCAGGCGTGCGAAACCACACGAACGTCAGCACGGATACCAGGAAGAATGGGATCACCGAAGGGACATAGAGGACCGCGTGCGACCAACTGATCTCGGTACCAAGAATCTGCCGCCACTGGATGACCAGGGATGGACTGATGCTGAGTTCGCCCAGTCCGAACAACGGGATAGTAAATGATGGCGATTTGGCGAGCAACATGGACTTCAGACCCAGGGCGTCGATACGGGTGACGAGCAGGATCAGCACGGCAGCCCACAGCGGGAAGGTTGCTTTCAGCAGGCGGCCTGGAGTGATCACGCCTGCGCTCGGCGGAGACTCCGCTGGTACAAGGCCGATCCTGCGCCGCGCCAGCCAGACGGATGCGACCAGACCGCACATACCTCCGACGATAGAGGGGAACTCGGCATTGAAGCAGGCCACCGCGACATACGGCACGATCGTTGCACCGATGGTCAGGATGATGAACCGGAAGTTATCCCGGATCTCACGCGCGGAAACGACCACGCGCAGGGCCAGCAACGGAATCACCAGCGACGCCCCGGCATGGATCAATGCGGTCTTCAAGGCCACGGTGTGCAATTCATCCGCGCTCAGATCCAACCCACCAAATCCAAACCACGTCGGCATCCCCACTGCCCCAAATGATACCGGCACGGAATTCATTATCAGGCACAGCACCGCCACGGGCAGCGGCGCAAAGCCCAATCCGACCAGCAGCGGAGCAGCAAGTGCCGCCGGCGTACCAAAGCCGCTGACACCTTCGACCAGAAAGGAGAACGCCCAACCGATGATCATGAGCTGCGCAACGCGATTGGTGGTGACGCCGTTCAACCACTGCCGCACAATGGCCATGGCACCGGAATGCTCCATGGTCCTGAAGAGGAAGACTGCGCCCAATACAATCAAGATCGGCGTGAGTGCCGTCAGCAATCCGTCGACTATAGCTGCATGCACCAGCAACGGATGTGCACCAAAATATCCCAGCAGAATGACGTAGAGCACCAGTGCCGCGAGCGGCAGCGCACGGTTCGATGGCATGCTGTTCTTTTTGGTCATCAAGATGATCAGCAGCGCAACCGGCAGTGCGGAGAACAGGAAATTGAAGACCGACATCACCGCCTGGATCCCTGAGTAGACACTCGCAACACGCGCAAAAGACCGTCCAGCGAGGGCGGAGCGCCCGCAAGTACTCGGCGAACCCACTCGGCCAGTGGCGCTCGCAGACCGCCGTCCTTCGCCAGAGCACAGACCGCCGTCGTTGCGCGTGCTCCCTCTGGCAGCCAACCCAGATTCTTTTCGATTTCGACCACTGACATTCCGGAGGCGAGCCGTTGTCCCAACTGACGGTTATGACTGTCGGGAGAGAATCCGGTCGCGATCAGGTCGCCCAGGCCAGCCAATCCATAGAGCGTCTGGGCCTTTCCGCCGTGCGCGATGGCGATGCTGGCCATCTCATGTATGCACGCTGAGAGGATCGACGCCTCCAGGTTACGCGACGGTCGACTGAGTCCAGAAAGGCAACCAAGCAGGACGGCGTAGACATTCTTCAAGATGCCGCCCAGTGTCGCACCCATCACGTCCGTAGTCGTTGACGGATAGAACAGCTGTCCGGAAAACCAAGTCGCCACCCGCTTCGCCGCCAGGAGATCCGTCGACGCGATGACGATCGCGGTCGGCAGGCCCCCGGCGATCTCATTGGCGATGCACGGACCAGCGAGATGCGCACAGGCATGACCGGGAGCAAGACGCTCGAACAGGGACAGCATTGAATGACGGGTCCCTGGAGAGAACCCCTTGGCGACATTCAGCAGAACCGCCCTCGTACCCAACGTCGGCAATGCCTGGACCAGGGTCGCCCTCACGAACGACGACGGCACGCTGATGATGACCAGGGATGCCCCCGACACGCATTCCTGCGCTGACTCCACGGCGCAGATGCCCGGATGGAGCCGAAGACCAGGCAGAAAGCGACGGTTTTTACGCCTTTTTCGTATGTCCTCGACCACGTCGGGGAAGAAATCCCACATGGCGACCTGGTGGCCATTTCCGGCCAACGTCTGGGCCAATGCAGTGCCCATGTTCCCGGCGCCAAGCACGGCGATCCTGGTGCGCACCGATGCCGGCACGGCACTGCATCGTACCCGAGCGGGAGAGCGTCGCCCCTTGGTCATGACGGGATGACCTTCACGTCACTGAGCGCAGTGAGGAAGAATGGGAAGGCGATCGAACAGCATGCTGATCGCGAGCAGGATTAATTCGATGAGAATCATGGTGTAAACCGTTCGTGCCGTTGCTGGGGTGGCATCGGCGCGCTCAGGCGAGTCTGGTTCCGGCGAGGAAATCCCCGTGCTCGACCCGCGACATGTTCTCGGCCGTGACGCGCGCGATCTCACTCAGCGCCTCATGGGTGAGGAATGCCTGATGCGAGGTGACGAGGACGTTTGGGAACGACAGCAACAGATTAAGTTCATCGTCCTGCAAGACGCCGCCTGAATGGTCCTCGAAGAAGATGCCCTCTTCTTCCTCATACACGTCAAGCGCAACGCCACCCAGGTGGCCGCTTTTGAGTTGTTGGATGAGCGCGGTGGTGTCGATGAGCTTGCCCCGGCTGGTGTTGACGATGAACACACCCGGCTTCATCCGCGCCAAGGTGCGCTCATTCAGCAGGTGATGGGTGTCGGGCGCGAGCGGCAGGTGCAGGCTGATGATGTCGCTGGTGGCCAAGGCGGTATCGATGTCGACATAGGTCACGCCACGATCCCGGGCCCAATCCAGCGACGGAAACGGGTCGCAGGCGATGACCTGGGCATCGAAGCCGCGGAATATCTGCGCCGCGATGCGCCCGATCTTGCCGGTCCCGATGATGCCAATGGTTTTTCCGTGAAGATCGAAGCCGACCAGGCCACTGAGGGAGAAGTTATGTTCGCGGACGCGATTGTGGGCGCGGTGGATCTTCCGATTGAGCGTCAACAGCAAGGCGACGGCGTGCTCGGCAACGGCGTGCGGAGAATAGGCCGGCACGCGGGTGATCGCCAAGCCCAGGTCTTTTGCGGCAGCCAGATCGACATTGTTGAATCCGGCGCAACGCAGCGCCACCAAGCGCACGCCGCTGCGTTGCAGGATCTCCAGGCAGGCGCGGTCCAAGCGGTCGTTCACGAATACGCACACAGCGGCGGAACCCGCCGCCAGCGCGGCTGTTTCGTGGGTCAGGCGGCAGTCGTGGAACTGCGCCGTGATCCTGTCCGCCCCCGGCGCCCGTTCGAAATAGGCACGATCATAGGGTTTGGTGTCAAAGTAGGCGACGGTGGTCATGGGATGCATGGGTTTCCTTCATTCCGGGATTGCCTGGGCGCCCCGACGGCCGCCGAAGCGAAGCCATTTTTCGAATTCCACCGCGGCGAACGACACGGCCGCCACCGCCAGGATCCGCAGCCACGATTCCGCGCTGATGGGCGCGGTATGAAACAATGTGTTCATGATCGGGGCATAGGTGAAGAGCAGCTGCGCCGACAACATGGCAAGCGCACCGCCAAGAACCCAACGGTTGGTGAATAGGCCGATGGAGAAGAGCGAGTGGTTCAATGAACGGCAATTGAACAGGTACCCGATCTCGACCATCACAATGACGTTGATGACGGCGGTGCGGGCCTCGACAATCGATTCACCCGCCCTGTTCATTTCCCAGAAGAACAACCAGAACGCACCCGCCAGCATGATCAGGCACACCAATCCCGTGCGCATCATGAGCGCGAACGTGAGCAGCGGCCGCCCAGGATCGCGTGGCGGCCGCAGCATGAGGTCGCTTTCCTTGGCCTCGAAGACGAGCATCAGGCCAAGGAACATCGCTGTCGCCATGTTGACCCACAGCAATTGCACCGGCAAGGCCGGCAACTGCGTTCCCAATAGGATCGCCACCAGTAGAATCGCCATCGCGCCCGCGTTGGTGGGCAGGGTCCAGACGATGAACTTGGTGAGGTTGTCGAACACCGCGCGGCCCTCTTCGACCGCAGCCTCGATGCATGAGAAGTTGTCGTTGGTCAGAATCATGTCCGCCGCGCCCTTCGCCACGTCGGTGCCGCTGATGCCCATCGCTATGCCGATGTCGGCCTGTTTGAGCGCGGGCGCGTCGTTCACACCATCGCCGGTCATCGCGACGATGTGGCCACGTGCTTGCAGCGCGCGAACCAGACGCAGCTTCTGCTCGGGTGCGACACGTGCAAAGACGGCGGTGTGCTCAGCTACGTCGGGAAGTTCGGCGTCGGATATCTTTTCCAATTCACGTCCTGACAACGCGACGAGCTGACCCTGATCCTCGCGGCCTTTCAGGCCGATCTTCCCGGCGATGGTGCGGGCGGTGACCAGGTGGTCACCAGTGATCATCTTCACCGCGATGCCCGCTTCCTGACACTTGCGGACCGACGCGACGGCTTCAGGGCGGGGTGGGTCGATCATCCCCTGCAAGCCAAGGAAGGTCAGCCCCTCAGCGACGTGGCGGTGTTCAAGTTTCGCATGGCCAACGTCCACCTGACGCCGGACCAGGGCAAGTACGCGCAGACCACGTGAGGCCATCGCCTCGACGGTGGAATGGATGCAGGCCTGGTCGAGCGGGGTCACCTTGCCATCCACACCGAGCGCATTGGCGCAACGGTCGAGCAGGCGCTCAACCGCGCCGACCTTGTAGATGACCCGCCCTCCGACGTGCGCATCATGAAGTGTGGCGCGGAACATGTGCTCGGACTCGAAGGGGATTACATCCACGCGTGGCGATTCGCGGTGCGTATCGCCATGGAGCAGGCCGCCCTTCTCAGCAACGACCAGCAGGGCGGCCTCGGTCGGGTCGCCGTTCACCTTGTAGCTGCCTTCATCGCGCATGATCTGCGCATCGTTGCAGAGCACGCCGGCCCGCAGGCATTCGCTGAGCGCAGGATGATCCGGCAGGTTTATTCGCACGCCGCCAAGCGCGATATCGCCGACCGGCTCGTAGCCGGAACCTGCCACTTCGTACAGCTTTCCACCCGCGAAAACCTCCCTGACGGTCATCTGGTTTTCGGTGAGGGTACCCGTCTTGTCGGAACAGATCACCGTGGTGCTGCCGAGCGTTTCCACTGCTGGCAGCTTACGGATGATGGCACGTTTTTTTGCCATGCGGGCGACGCCGATGGCCAGGACGATGGTGACCGCGGCAGGCAGGCCCTCTGGGATCGCTCCCACGGCAAGCGCGACGGCGGCCATGAACATCTCGCTGGCGCTTCCCCCACGTCCGATGCCGATGGCGAACGCAGCAATGGCCACCGCCAGGATCACCCACAGCAATTGTTTGCTGAGGTGGGCGATCTTCTTCGTCAGCGGCGTCGAGAGATCTACCGCCTCGGAGATGAGCCTTGCGATGTGGCCCATCTCCGTCAGATCGCCCGTAGCCCACACCACGCCCTCGCCCTGGCCAGCAGTGACGAGCGTGCCGGCAAAGGACAGGTTCTTGCGCTCGGCCAGGACCGCATCGAGCGCCAATGGATCGCCGTGCTTGTGGACGGGAACGGATTCGCCGGTGAGCGCGGACTCGTCGATTTGCAGACCTTTTATCTGATACAGGCGCACATCGGCCGGAACGCAGTCGCCAGATTGCAGCAGTACCACGTCGCCGGGAACCAACTGCTCGGAGCGGACGCGCTGCTTGCGTCCATTGCGGCGCACGGTGGTGTCGCTGGTGACCAAACGCGCCAGTGACTCGATGGCCCGCTCAGCCTTCGCTTCCTGGAAGAAGCCGACGATGGCGTTGACCAAGACGACAGCGAAAATGACGCCGGAATCCACCCATTCGCCCAGGAATGCCGTCACCCCTACTGCGACGAGCAGGATGTACACCAGCGGTGCATGGAATTGCTTGAGGAACTTCACCCACGCCGGAACACCACGCCGGGCCGCAATGCGATTCAGGCCGTACTTCTCCTGACGGCGCTTGACCTCGTCGTCGGGTAGACCGGTCTGCAAGTCGACGTCCAACAGACGTACGACCTCCTGCACCTGCAATTGATGCCAAGTCGACTCACTATTTTTTTTCATATCTGCGTCCCAATATCCTCAAGGAGCTGGCTACTGACGGCGACCACTACCTCGATCACCGCTTGCGCCCTGCCCAGAACCAGCGCGGTAATGGCGACCAGTCGAATTTCACGACTGGCTTTTTTTTGGCAGGGCAGCGGCAACCGCCTTGAGTCCAGTGAAGAGCTGGTGCACCGAACCACAGGAGCCGGGCCACGGATGGAAGCCGCCGGTGAGTTCGTCGAGACGTCGACTGAGTGCCGCCTGGGTGTCCATGTCGACCGCGGGAGTGTCAATCAAGGTGTTCACCACTTGAGCGATGATGGCGGCATCGGGATGAGTCGGCCCGTGGACGCGGGCAACCTTGGCCGCAAGGAAACGCAACGCCGAGAGCTGTTCGCGCCACGTGGCAGTGGCAGTGGCAGTGGCAGGAATGGGTGCGGTCATAACTCAGTCCTTCTTGCAGCCGCAGATGGCGGTCAGCAGATCCATGATCTGCTGACTGTCGCTGGCGCGCGGGACGCCATACGTGGTGGCCAGGGTGTCGGCGATGCCGAGCAAGCGCTCGTGCGTGCCGTCGCCCATGTCGTCGTGTTCGATACGACGGTAGCCGTCAAGGACCTCCGCGTCCTGAGCCGGCGTGAGCATCTGCCCGGCGAAACGGAAGAGGATGTCGTCCTCTTTGTGGATGTGCTGACGCAGCAGGTCGACATAGCCGTTGGCGGCACGTGCGTAGCTGGCGGCATCACCAGCGGCGACCGCCTCGGTCATGGCGCGGATGAAGGCGCGGCTTTCGACGTGCTCAGCGCGCATCATCTGCACGGGGCTGAAGCCGGGCTGGATGGCTTCGAGGACGGGAAAAAGGACGGTCTCCTCCTTACCGTGATGACACCGATCAGCGAACTTGGCCAGGACCTCCAATGCCTGACTGGCGTGTTCGCTGGGGATGCGCTGGTCGCGGAGTGCGAGCGCGGCGAGTTTCTCCACGACATCAAGCACCTGGAGGATGACCCGATGCTCGCCAGACAGGATGCTGGTGGCGCTAACGCGCGAGAGATCGACGGGAGGCAGATGATCGGCGCAAGGCATGGGGAACCTCCTTTTACAGCGGTTGAGGCCAGCCGACCGTGGACATGGTGGTCGTTGGCAGGGAGAGATCGACATCGATACGGCTGAGCATCGCCGTCGCAGCCAGCCGGAACGTGTGCAGCGAGCGCCACATCGCCGGTTCTGCGGTGGTCCCGCTCAACGGCTGTTGTGCCCGATCGAAGCGCACGAGATCCAGACAGGTCAGCTCCACAGCGATGATCAGGTTGGCGGCCGGCTGTACATCGGGCTGGAACAGCGCCAGTTCCTGATGCACCGCCAGCAGGCGCCCGATCACCGTTTCCGGGTCATGGTCAAGCAGACTCAACAGCGACAGCACTTCGTAATGCGACAGCAGCAGTGTGCCTTCGCGTGATTCAAGCCGGCTCTTGAGCGCCCGGTAGCGCGCAACCGCGGCATCGGCATCAAGTCCGGTCAAGGGCAAGAGATTGGCGGCAGTCTGCAGATGATCACCGCGCGACAGGCCGGATTCATTCAGCAATTGGTAACAAGCTTCAGCGCGGGCAACCACCTCGATGGCGGAACCGTGGCACTGGGCCAACGCGGCGCACGCCGGCAGATCGTCGACCCCAGTCAACCACCAGTGGAAACGTTTCATGCTTTGGTGGATTGCCTTGAGCCGTTCGGCCTCCGGCAGGCCACAGCCAGCAGAATCTGGCGCACTCATGAGAATCAGCACCGTCGTGGTATGGTAAAAACCATAACTCCGAAGGCCGACACGGTGAAGCAACTCGGCAATACGAGCATGCTCTTTCATGAACCTGCCAAATTGAATCTGATTTTGAACCAGCAACGCTGCCACCACAAACCGCAGCGGCGAAGCGAGATCCTGATACCACTTGGCATGGAGAGCCAGTTTACCCCCCAGATCACGAATACGGATGGCAAGGTGCTGCGGATCGTCGGGCGATAGCACCGCGACTTGCGCTGCAACACGGAGCCAGAAATCGTCGTGCCATGAGTCCCGTTCGGGCCGCAGGGCGGCGACAATCGCTCGGTAGCGTTCCAGGGGGATCACTGAATCAAGATGGGCGAGGTGCATGGCGGATTCTCTGTGCGGGTGGCATTGACAGGCAGCGGTTATCAAGCGGTGGCACCCATGGAATCTCCGAACCGCTCACCCCTCGGGCAGCTTGTCACGGGGCATGACGTTGACGTGCGCACGAGTAGCGAGCGCGTGGCTCCATGAGAGGTGACGTTGGTTTTGGAATGGGTGTGCATGAGGTCCTTTGAGGCATGCGGAGCGTGATCAACGCAAGGTCAGACTGGCGTGGACGGCTGTGAAGTTGCGTCGGCGGTCATCATGACATTTTTTCTCTGATTCAGATGGAGAACGGTCCGCCTTGCCACACGGCAAGGCGGAACTTCCGGACCACGACCGGCCGCGGGCTCAACCGTCTTGAACTACTTGGATGCGCCCCTCAGGCAGCGCGCGCGTATTTGCTCTTCACTGAAGATGGCCGCGGGGATGAGCAGCTCGCTCTCCTTGGCCGTATGCATAGCCAGATCACGGGCCAGGGCATGCAACCCATCCCTGACCACGGTGATGTCGGGATCTCTGACGCTGGCCGACGCGGATTGGAGTAGGTCCATGAGGCGACGCAGTCCGCTCTTGCATTCCTCATGCCCATGGCCGGCGAAACGGATGAGCGAGGTGACGTCCTGACCCGCCCACGTCTGCCGGCCGCTGAGCGCTTCCTCCAATGCGATGCAAAGCGGGAACAGATCGCATTCCTCCTGATCAAGATGCAACGTGAGGGCGTCCTTGAACTCATGGTAGACTTTGCGCAGCGAGCTGAGCACGGCGCACTGATGGGAGATGGCGAGGTGGTCGATGACGATGCCCAGGCGTTCCAGCTCATGACGCAGTGGAACATGGTGCGTCGCGATGATGTCGGCGACCAACTCAGGAATGGTCGCCATGCTCCAATCCCATTCTGGCGCCGGCCGCGGCGGTCGCGCGGCGCGGGCGAGAATCACCAACGCCCAGCCGGGCGAGGCGCTCCACTCACCCAGCGTGAATCCATCACCGAATCCGAGTAACGTACAGACGTCGTTCAGCTCACCATACGCGGCCACCAGTGCCGCACGCCGACCCCGCGGTCCGAACAGATCGCCGGTGGTTGTTGAAGAAGGAGATGCATCAGCCCTGCGGATTCCTCCAGACAATCTCGCTGCCGCCGTGAAACCGGCTGGCAGACAGGGTTGAACGGGCGGGGTCATTTCGCTGATCGGATTCATGCCGCCTCCCTGGACTTGGCCGGACCCTAAGACGAATAAAGGATATGTTTATCCCCTTGTCTTCATTTTGATTCCAAGTGAGTGAAACAACTTACTCACCCCCCACGTAAATTGAGCGATCATGCCGCGAAAATCAGCGCGATCAGTGGCCGACATAAGATCAGCAACGCGCAGCCAAGGATCATGACCGGCAGCCCAACCCGCAGCAGGTCGGATGACCGGGCACCTGCGCCGACGGCCATGGCGTTCTGCGGGGTGCTGACGATGAACGGGACGCCGAAGGAACAGGCCAAGGCCACTACGATGGTCAACACCGGTGGAGTGGGATCGAGCGCTGAGGCGAGTGGGATGAACATGATAGCCGTAGCGGTGTTGCTCATCACCGCGGACAAAAACGCTGCCACTATTGCGAACAGCAACGCCGTCACCGCCAGCGGCAGATCCGCTGTCCCAAGCGCCTGGGAAAACCACACGATCAACCCGGTGTGCTCCAACAAACGGCCCAGGGCGATGCCACCGCCGATCAAGGCGATGGTCGACCAGTCAAGGCGGACGAAATCCTCTGCCGTAAGCAGGCGACTGATGAAGAACAGCGCCGCCAATGCCATGGCGATGGTTGGTGACGGAATCCCATGCCAGGTTTCGCTGACCCAGCCGACGATGGTCAGCATCACCAGACCCAGCACCACCCAGCCACCACGCGTGATCGGCGGTGACATCTGCTCATCGTCAGGCAGACGTTCATCCTTGGGTAACAGCAGGAAACGCACCAAAGCCCAGGTCAGGATCAGTGCCACCAGCACAGCCGGGATCCCGACCATCATCCAGCGCAAGAAGGTCACATCTGGGCCCCCTGCGCCCATGGCCACGGCATTGGGGCCGCTGCCGATCGGTGTGCCCATGCCACTGACATTCGCTGCCATCGCGATGCCCACCAGCAAGGCTCGTCGCAACGAATCGGATGATCGCTCCAGCACTGACTTCAAAGCGGCAAGCATCAGCGCCATTGCCGCGATGTTCGACATCCACAGCGAAAGACCGGCGGTGACCAGCATCGACAACAACAGCAACCGCGTGGCACTGCCATGCGACCACCGCAGTGCATTGCCGACGATCACCTGATCGAGGCCGTGCCGCGCGACGGCGGCACCAATGGTGAACCCACCCAGGAACAGCGCGAGCACCGGGTCTGCCAACCAGCCAAGTACTGGCCCCAGACGGTGCTCCGGCCCATAGGGCGCCAGTAGCAACGGAACGGCGGCAAGCAGCAGCAACGTCGGTGCGAAAGGCGGCACGGCCTCGGTGAGCCACAGCGTCACGCACAGACCAGCAATTGCGGCTGCACGGGCAGCCATCGGATCGGGGATCCACATCAAGGCGGCCACCACCACGAGAGCGCCCACGCCCACAGCGATGGCCAGCCTGGAGGTGAACCAGGATCGGGTCATGGCTGGGCTGGGTAACAGCGCAGCCGGATCTTCTCCAGTTCGTGGTGGAGCGGGGACGTCGCTCACGGGTCAGTCCGGTTTCTGCGGCGAGGTATCCGTGGTCTCAGTCGTAAGCCGTCGTGCCCGTCGCCATTTTCGCTCTTCGATGGCGCAGAAGATCACTGGCGCGATGAGCCCGGTGATGAGCTGCGCGGTGATGCCGCCGACCGCCGGGACGGCCATCGGTTGCATGACATCGGCACCACGGCCGGTGGCCCAGAAGATCGGCATCAGTCCGATGCTGGTGGTGGCGATGGTCATCAGCGCGGGACGAATGCGCTTGAGCGCGGCCACTACCACCGCGCTGCGGAGTTCGTCGATCGAAGCAAAATTCTTTTCATGAAAGGAGTCTTCCAAATAGGTCGACATCACCACGCCATCGTCATCAGCGATACCGAACAGCACCAGGAACCCGACCCAAACGGCGACCGACAGGTTGGCGCCCCACAAGCCCAAGGCGATGAATCCCGCCGAGGTGCTGACCAGGATGCTGATAAAGATCATCGGCCCGATCCACCAGCGTTTGAAACCCAGGTAGAGCAACAACAGCATGATGCCCAGGCAGATCGGCACGAGCATGGCCATGCGGGCGGTGGCGCGCTGCTGGTTCTCGAACTGCCCCGACCATTCCCAATAATAGCCAGGTGGAACCGACAGTGCACCGTCAGCCAATGCCTGTCGCAACATCACCTCAGCATCCTCCACCACGCTGACCTCGTCCCGATCACGCGTGTTCATGGTCACGTAACCGACCAGCAGGTTGCGCTCACCTTTGATCTCCTGCGGCCCGACCACGGTCTGGATGGTGCAGAGGCGGCTGATGGGGATCTGCGCTCCGCCGGCAGCGGGCACCAGCACGCGTTCGAGGTCGGGCAGATCCTGGCGCTGGTCGCGGGCATAGCGGATGCGCACGCCATACCGTTCGCGACCTTCGACGGTCTGGGTCAGCTCCATGCCACCAAGCGCGATGGAGATCGCGTCCTGGACATCCTGCACGCGCACGCCGAAGCGTGCGATGCGCTCGCGGTCGATGGTGAATTCCAGATACGGTTTGCCGACGATGCGGTCAGCGACCACGTCGGTGGCCCCTGGCACGGTGCGCAGGATACCCTCCATCTGCAGACCGATGCGCTCGATCTCCTTCAGGTCCTGGCCGTAGATCTTCACGCCCATCATCGCGCGGAAGCCAGTCTGTAACATGACCAGCCGCGTCTGGATCGGTTGCAGCCAGGTCGGCAACACGCCGGGCAGCGCCGTGGCGCGTTGCAGGTCGGCGAGGATTTCGCTCTTAGTGATGCGCCGTTCCTCGGGCCAACCCCAAGCAAGCGGCGCCTTCGCCCATCCCGGCCAGCCGGAGAACCAGCGCTGCACAGGCAGCTCGCGCCATTGGTGTTCCGGTCTGAGCACGACGATGGTTTCCAGCATGCCGATGGGCGCCGGATCAAGGGCGCTGTTTACACGACCGACCTTGCCCACTACTGAGGCGACTTCGGGAATGGAGGCGATCGCTTCATTGAAACGGGCGTTGACCCGGATGACCTCTGACAACCCGGCCTGCGGCAACACCGTCGGCATCGCGAGGAACGATCCTTCGTCGAGCGGCGGCATGAACTCGCGACCGATGCCGGGCAGGATGCGGATCTGCGACACTACCTCGGGGCTCCCGGACAGAGAGTTACCGGCCTGATGCTCAGCGTGCGAAATACCTCGCCAACGCATGCGTCCGTACACTTGACCGTCGCCCGCACGCACGGTCTGCCACGCGAGCTGATCGAGTTCGACCGTGCGCGCACCCGCAACGCCATTCACCAGCCACTGCACTGGGCGCAGGGTGAAGCCGATCCCGAGCCACACCGTCATGCCCACCACCAGGATGACTGCGGGAATCGCGAGGAAGGTCTTCTTGTACACCAGCACCCAGTTCAGGATCGGCGTGTACACCCGCACGATGCCGCGTCCGACGAGGTTCTGCTCCAACGGCAGGAATTTTTCCCGCGTCATCCGCACCACCGCCAACGCCAGGATCACCCCGGCCGCAAGCGACGACGGCACGCCTTGCCAACCATCGGCGTAGCCCAAGAGACCGAGCACCACGCGGGTGATGCCCGCAGCTGCGAATCCGACCGCGCCGGCCACCAACCACACCGTCCGGCGATTCCAACTCACCGTGCGGAAGACATAGAGACACACCACCGGCACCACGGTGATGGTCAACACGATTGCGGCGGCAATGGCGAAGGTCTTGGTGTACGCCAACGGCGTGAACAGCTTTCCTTCCTGACCTTCGAGCAGGAACACCGGGATAAACGACACCAGGGTATTGGCCACCGCGGTGACCACCGCGCTGCCGACCTCTCGCGCACCGTTGAACACCACCTCCCAATGTTTTTGCTCCGGACGCTTGGCCGCGACATGCCGATAAATATTCTCGGTCATGATGATGGACATGTCGCCCACGTCGCCGATGGCGATCGCCAGACCGGCCAGCGACATGATGTTGGCATCCACACCCAGCCAATACATCGCCACGAACGAACCGGCGAGCGCCAACGGCAAGGTGAACACCGGCGCTACCGCACTGCGCAGATGCAGCAGGAACAGGATGATGATCACCGTCACCAGCAGCGCCTCTTCCAGGAGCGTGCTCTTTAGGGTGTCGACGGTCTCGTTCACGATGTCGGTGCGGTCGTAGAACGGCACCACTTTCACCTGCGACACCCGACCGTCCGCCAGGGTCTTGCTCGGCAGGAACTCCGCGAGCCGCTCAATCTGCGTTTTGACCCGCTCCACCACATCCAGCGGATTCTCGCCAAAGCGCATGACCACCACGCCGCCGACGGCTTCGCGCCCACCACGATCGAGCGCGCCACGCCGGAAGTCCGGTCCCAGTTGCACGCGAGCGACGTGGCGCACCAGCACCGGAACGCCGTCCTTTTCCTTGATCACGATGTTCTCGAGGTCGGCGATGGTCTTGACGAATCCGACGCCACGCACGGCATATTCCACACCGTTGCGCTCGACCACCTTGGCCCCGACATCAAGGTTCGAACGCTGCACCGCCATCATCAAGTCCGGCAACATGACATCGTAGGCGCGCAGCTTGTCGGGATCGACGTCGATCTGGTATTGTTTGACGTAACCGCCGATTGAGGCGACTTCGGACACCCCAGGGACCGCGGTGAGCTGATACCGCACGAACCAGTCCTGCAGCGAGCGTAGCTCAGCGAGATCGAAGCCGTCCGCTTCCAGGGTGTACCACAACACCTGTCCAAGCGCGGTGGCGTCCGGCCCAAGCACCGGCGTGACTCCCGGCGGCAGGCGTTGCTGCGCCACGTTCAGCCGTTCCAGGACGCGTGAGCGCGCCCAATAGAAATCGATGTCATCTTCGAACACGACGAAGGCCATGCCGAAGCCGAAGCCCGACATCGAACGGATGGTCTTCACCCCAGGAGTGCCAGCCAGACTGGTCACCAACGGGAAGGTCACCTGATCATCGACATCCTGTGGCGAGCGGCCTTCCCACTCGGCCATGACGATGACCTGCTTTTCGCCAATGTCGGGAATCGCATCGACCGGCACGTGGGTCATCGACCACCAGCCGCCGACGACCAGGGTCAACGAGGCCAACAGCACCAGGAAGGTGTTGTTCATGCACCAGCGGATGATCGCAGGGATCATGGCCGGCCTCAGTGCTTATGCTGAGCTGGTTTGGTTGGAGCGCCCGGTGCAGCGGGTGCCGTGGCCGGGTTAGCGGCCGCATCAGGGACCGCATCAGGCGCCACACCGGGAGCCGCAGGCGCAGCAGTCGGCTTGCGCGTGGCGGCTGGTGGAGCGCCGCCGTGTTGCGCATGCCCGGTCGCCGCGCCTCCGCCATCCGGCGCGAGCAGACTGGGCAGACCGCGGATCTGTGCTTCGCTGTCGAGCAGGAAGGCACCGCGAGTAACGATGCGCTGACCTTCGGTCAGCCCGCCGCGCACCAGGTACCAATCGTCGGCGCGTGCCCCGAGTTCGACCGCCAGCGGACGGTAATGACCGGCAGCGACCTCGCTGTAGACCAGATCACGTGTACCCAGGCTAAGCACCGCCAGCACGGGGATCGCAAGCGGTTGGCGAGCATCACTCGGCACCGGCAGCGGCGGAATTTGCTCAAGCGCCATGGCGCAGATCGGGCACGGTCCGGCGGCATCGGTCAGCACATCCGGATGCATCGGGCAGGTCCAGCGGCCTTCGACGCCAGTGGGGCCTGGAGTGCCATCGGCCGCCAACGGAACCCTGATCTCACCGAGGACGTACATGCCCGGGCGTAGGCGTTGCTGCGTATCAGTGATGACAACGCGCGCACGGGCGGTGCGCGTCTCGACCTCCAGCGTTGGTTCGACCAGGGTCACGCGTCCGCTGAAATGCTCACCCGGCCACGTTTCGCTGGTCACCGTCACCGACTGACCGGGACGCACCAAAGCCAAGTCCTGCTCATGGACGGCCAGGTGGACCCAGATCGACGACAGGTCTGCGATTTTATACAGCGGCATGCCCATCATCACCGGGGCGTAGGCATCGACCATCTTCTCCACCACCGTGCCGGCACGCGGCGCGGTGATGACTAGGCGTTCCTGTGCCTGACCGGAACTGGCGATGCGTTCGATGACCTCATCGCTGATGCCGAAGCGGCGCAATTTCAGGCGTGCGGAATCGGCGATCACCGAACCGGCGGCCGGATCACGCGCGATAAGCAGTTCCTGCTGCGCCATGATGAGCTCTGGACTGTAAATCTCGGCGAGGTGGTCGCCCGCACGCACCGGCAAGCCGACAGAACTGACAAAAAGTTTCTCGACGTAGCCCTGCACCCGACTCGGCACGGTGGTGAGCCCCGCTTCGTTGTAGCCAACCGTGCCCACCGCACGTAGGCGACGCACCAGCGCGCGGCGTTCGACCAGAGCGGTGCTGACTTCAGCCATCGCCACGTCATGTGGCGAGATCATCAACGTGGTGGGATCATGGCCGGCGTGTTCATTCGCGCTGGGAGCAGCGGTGGGTGCAGCGGTGAGTGCAGCAGAAGCGCCACCACGGACCACCAGGCCAAGGACAAAGGCCAGCGCGCTGGCGCCCACAACGATCAGGATGATGGACGTGGATTTCATGGACGCTCCGCAACGGGATCAGGAGTCGGCATCACCATCCACAGCTCGGCCGCCGCCATGTCGGCATCGGCTTCCGCCATCACTGCCATCACTTCGGTTTCGGCCAACATGTCGAGGCGTTCAAACAGCATCGCGGTGCTGCCTTGTTCACCGGTCGCCGAGGCGGAGGCGAACGTTTCCAACTCCAACCCCAGGCGCTGTTTGGTGTCGTTGGCGACGGTGCGCGCACGCTTGGCCTGTTCCTGCGCCCGGCCGACGCGCGCCAGCAATTCCACCGCATCGATGGCGGCGCTGCTCGCATCCAGGTCTGCGGCATCCTGCCGACGCAGCGCAGCTTCCTGGGGCCCACGCCACGCTGATGGACGTAGCGGAATGGCGACGCTGACGCCGACACGGTATTCGTCCTCGGCCATGCGCCCTTCACGTTGCCACCCCGCGCGCACGCCGAACTCTGGATGCGAACGACTGGCGGCGAGCAGCGCCTGCGCCTGCGCCTGCACGTGCGCGGCCTTGGCCAAACGCAGGCGCGGATTGCGCGCCGGGTCGATCAAAGCGGCATCGAGCAGACCGGGATCGGGTGCTTCGCTCGCGGCGGGAAGTGCCAGCACGGCACGGGCGCGACCGCGGGCATCGATCGCGGCGAGGTAGGCTTCCTGGGCGGAGACTTCCAAGAGCTGCGCACGTGAACGCAGGGTCAGGGCCTCCGTCAAGCGGGCGACGCCGGACGAGGCGATGAGATCAGAGAGGTTTTCAGCGCGTTTTGAATTTTCACGATAGGCAGCGGCGGTGGCTTCGGCGGCACGCGCCTGCGCATGCAGCATCGCCAAGCGGGCAAGCGTTTCACCGCGCACCATTGCCAAGTCGGCCTCTGCCATCTCCACCTCGGCGGCGGCCATAGCACGCATGCCGTCACGTTCACCCCAGCGGGGAAAGGTTTGGCCGAGTCCGATCATGCCACCGGAACCGAATTCCGGGTCATCAGGCATGCGCATGTATTGGGCCTCCACCATCGGATCCGGCAGGACGCCGGCCGCATTGGCAGCAGCACGGGCAGCGTCTCGACGCATGCGCGCGGCAGCGACACGGGGCGCACGAGCAACAGGGTCATCAACCCGTCGCGCGGGCGATGCGGTATCCATCGGCACGTCAACAGGTTGGTCGACACGCACTTCACCAGTTTGGACCCGCTTGCCTTGGCCGCAGGACATCAGCAGCACGGCGCACAGGATGGCGGTCAGATAGGTCGTAATGGAAGTCATGGATTGGTTCCCAAATAGCTGGCGGCGGCACCGGTCTGGTGCCGCCGCCAACGTCACGCCGCTTACTTGTTCTTGACCTTCTTGTTCTTCTGTTGCAGCCACAGCGCGTCTTCAAACTTCTGCGGCGCCGCGGTGAACTCACCCATGCAGTGATCACTGCAGAAACCGACCAGCACCGACTTTTGGGCGTCGGGGTTCTTCTGCGTGAACGCCTCCGAGAAACGATAATTCACCGGCTTGCGCGCCGGGTCGATCGCCTTGCCGCTCACCGGACAGGTGACGTTACAGCACGCTTCCTTCACCTCGTCCGGCGGGAAGCCTTTGATGTGAGGATGTTTCGGGTCGTCCTTCATGGTCGACCAGACCCGCACGCGGTACGTCTTGCCGTCAGCGACCAGCATGTCGGCGCATTCCTTGGTGCAGGTGCCGACCTGGACGGTCTGGGCATCGGGTCCATCGCCCAGTTTCATCGCGACGCAGCCGAGTTTGGGGTCGATGGGCTTGCCGCTCATCGGGCAGTGGGTGTTGGACGGCGTTTCCGCCGCAGCGATGGCCACCGTGGTCAAGATGGCGAGACAGGTGAGAGACAGGATGCGCATAACGTCCTCCCGGGAGGTTCGGGGTGGATGAATGAGGCCGAATACCGATAAGTGGAGTATTAGACATTCTTGTCTTTTAGTCAAGATGTCCTCTATCCCTGTCTAACCAACAGCCTGACCCGCGTCTCTGTTCCGCTCTGTTATCCGCCGCGAGCACCCACGACCTCGGGTAGGTCGGGTCGATACTGCGCTTTGCAGGGCGCATAGGAGCGACACCGCCTAGTCGGCGCTCCACCATCACCTCGGCCTCACTCCAGCGGACCAAAGCCGCTTACCCCCGTACGCAGCATCGGGGGAGGATGAGTACCGGTGTTGTCCTCTCCACAATTCTGTGCGCGAGATCGCTTGAAATAGGTTGAGGAATCGACCGCTCCGCCATCGGGACCCTGTCCCACGGAGTGATCATGCCGCAATTCCTATCCACCCAAACATCTGGCGCTGTTCCGGCACAGCGGTGGCACTGTCTAGCGACAATTAGATTGGCCGGTGGCCGACAATTAGATTGGCCGGTTCGAATCGGTTGATGCGGGTTGAGAAAAGCGGACATTGGTGCCGTTTACCGTCTGGGAAAGTGCGCCGGCAGGAGCAACCAAACGAAGCGCGGAAGGAACAGGCCGGGACCAGTTCACGCCGGAGCAGCAGTTGCTGATCCTGGATTCCCTACGGCTTGGGAAAACTGAAGAAGAAGGTCGTTCCAACATCGACCGTCGATTCCACCCACAAGCGACCGCCATGGCGCTCCGCGATCCTCGTGCACGTCGCCAAGCCGATCCCAGCGCCAGGATATTCCGCGGCCGCATGGACACGCTGGAACAGCGCAAAGATGCGCGCGGTATCTTCGGCGCGGATGCCAATGCCGTTGTCCGCGACCGAAAACACCCACTCGTGCTCGGTCTCGCGCGCAGCGATGGTAATCGCCGGCGCACGGTCCTTGCTCCTGAACTTGATTCCGTTGTTCACCAGGTTTTGCAACAACTGCACGATGAGCACCGGGTCTGCGACGATAGCCGGAAGCCCGCCGATCACGACCGACCCATTAACACTGGCGATTTGGCTTTCCAGATTCTCCACCGCGGTGCGCGCTACCGCGGCGGAATCGACCACTTCGGACTTGATGCCATGATGACCGACCTTCGAGTAATCAAGGATGGCCCGGATCAGATCGCTCATGCGCTTGGTGCCTTTGATCACAGTGCCCATGAACTCGCGGCATTTGTCGTCGAGTTTGTCATCTAACCGCATCTGCAGCAGGGTGGTGTAACTGCTGATCACACGTAACGGTTCCTGGAGGTCGTGCGCAGCGATCGCCGCAAATTGATCGAGTTCAACGTTCGAGCGCGCCAGTTCATCATTCAGGCGCTGGATCTTGGCCTCCGCCGCTTTGCGGTCACTGATGTCCCGGAGAGATGACAGCACCAGCAGACCATCCGCTGTTTGCATCGGGCCGAGCTGGATCTCGACCGGAAATTCGCTGCCGTCTTTGCGCATGCCGTAGAGGTCGAGTCCTCTTCCCATGGGTCGCACACGCGGGGTCACCATGAATCGATTGCGTTGACCGACATGGCTGTCACGAGAACGATGTGGCAGCAGCATCTCGACGAGTTCACCAAGCATCTCGTCACGAGGATAACCGAACAGTATTTCGGTCTGTTTGTTGACGAAAACTATTTTCCCATGGGAATCCATGATCACCGTGGCGTCAGGGAGCGACTCGAGCATGGTGAGGTGCTGCTCTTGTCGAAGAGACGAGCTTGATTGCAGTCTAGATGTGAACGGCGGCGTCAAATCAGTCGTCATGTCAGACATGGTGTCCTCGTGACCTGTTGGCCCTATTTCCTCGCAGCTTGGATGTGGTCGCACTGACTGGTAACTTCACGTCGTTCTCCTCACATCGCTCCGGGCGGAGGGCATAGTTCGGCAGCGGATCGCCGCTCCTGAAGATTAACTGCCCAGCCAATAATTTGCGGGAGGGAGCCTATTGAATCAAATTTCACCCACAAGGGGGTTCATTTTTGGTGTACAGGATGTCTGACCTCGGCGTCAGCCACAATCAGATGGGACGGTCATCCTGTCCATACGCCGGCAATTAAGGACTTACGCATATTGATCAATCGCCGACCCAGCACGTTGTTTGCACCGCGTCGACGACCAACGTCGAACAAACCACCATGGCCAGCAGTCCCCACGTCCGCGCGCCGCTCCAGATCGCGCCGCCGCTACGTTCCGACACCGCCCACAACAACGCCGGCCACGACCTCAACGTGCGTCGTTGACGACGCAGCGAGTGGATTAGCGCGGCATCTCGTACGTGATTATTCGACAAGCTGGTGACATCGGGAACGGTATACCCCGGTAGACAAACAACCTTTGAGCAACGGAGTCAATACGTTGCGTGTCTGCATTTTCCGCTAGAATTTTCATGCGGCGGTACGGCCGTAAATCCTAACTGACTTGCTGGCATGGATCGACAGGCCTTTGCAGGCGATCGTCTGACGCCGCCGTAGCCGACGAGGGCAGGGTGGATCGGTGGTCGACCATCACGTCGACCTCACTTCGCCGGCAGCACCGTCACCGTGCCCGCACCAGCGATGCCGTTGACTGCGATGTCGTACATGCACTCAGCGCTCAGCGGTGGCAGGACGTAGGTCCCATGCGTGACCGCGCGCGAGGTAGCTTGCGCACAGATCCCAGTGACTGTCCTTGGCGTGGACAAGTCGCCCCTCGCCACCCGGCGGTCGTCGCGCGCAGAGTCATCAATAGGTTGCGGTCTAGTTTTTCCTTTGCGACCGCTGCCTCCAGCCATCGGCGCGCTTTCGTCTCGGTAGGAGGACTGCGATATAGCGCGATGGGGCCCCGCGTCCCCTGTAATCGGCAGGGACGCGGGGCTCCCCGGTTGAACTCCTGGGCCTTGGCGACCACTCTGGAATTACCCAGTAGAACCGATCGGTTTGAAATCGCAGCCTGGGTACTTGCTGGCCTCATCAGGAACCATTGCGCAGCACTACCTCGGCTGAGTCCAGGAAGACCTTGGCCCGGTTCGTGCTCTATCACCCGAGGCGATGATGGCTCAGGCCGCAGGACCTGGTGATTACGCTGATGCGGCCATGCCGCGAGCTATCATCGCTGGCATCAGAGTTATCCACACAGGAGACGATTGTGAAGACCAGGACACCAATCTGACACCGGCCGTCGCAGTCCCCGAAGATCGCGAACGCGACCAACGCTGATAACCCAGCGCGCCTCATGCGCATCACTCGCCTAAACAAAGGAACCGAATGCCTGATCCTTCCGATACAATGGCAACCCAGAATCCCAATCAGCTTCCCAGGTGCCCGACTGGAATCACAGGCCTTGACGAGATTACCGAAGGAGGACTTCCGCGAAATATGACAACCCTGGTCTGTGGCGCCGCTGGCTCTGGAAAGACAATTTTTGGCTTAGATTTTTTAATCAATGGTGCGCTTACATACAACGAGCCAGGCATCTTCGTGTCCTTTGAAGAGACTGAAGGCGAGCTGTATCGAGACGTTGCTTCACTCAATCTGGACTTGAAGGTTCTAGTTTCGCAAAAGAAGGTCGCGCTCCACTGTGTTTCATTGGAACGCAGGGATGCACAAGAGGAAAATTTTAATCTTGAAGGGCTATTCGTACTCTTGGATCAGACCATTCACGCCATTGGTGCCAAGCGCATTGTCATCGATTCCATAGAGTCGCTATTTGCTGACGTCGTCGACCGCGAAAGTCTTCGTTCTGAAATTAAGCGCTTGTTCCGCTGGCTCAAAGAGAGGGACGTTACCGCATTTATAACGGGCGAGCCGTACCGGGGATCCTATACCCGTCGTGGTCTGGAGGAATACATTTCTGATTGCGTCATCTCACTCGATAACCGGGTCGTCGAGCAAATTGCCATTCGCAGAATTCGCATCGTTAAATATCGCGGTTCCAATCATGGAACAAACGAATATCCATTCATAATTTCTAAAAATGGTCTTTCGGTAATACCCATCACGTCTGCAGGGCTCGATAGTCCCGGGACATCCGAAAGGGTCTCGACGGGGATACCTACATTAGACGTGATGTTTCAAGGCGGAGGTTATACCAAAGGCAGCACAGTTCTCCTTTCTGGCACAGCGGGAACTGGGAAAACAAGCATCGCGTTCGCCTTCGCGTTAGGCGGATGCAGACGTGGAGAACGCTGTCTGTTCTTGTCGTATGAGGAGTCTTCAGGGCAACTCATTCAGAACATGAAATCTATCGGTTTAGATTGTGAGCCATTCATAAAACAAGGTCTCCTGAAGATGGTGTCGACGAGGCCTACATTTTTCGGCCTAGAAAGGCATTTGCTCGATTTACATAAGACCATCGAAGAGTTCAGTCCGCAATCTGTTGTCATTGACCCGCTGACAAGCCTCCTCAGCGAGGGAAGTACGCGTGACATCCAATCCATGGTCACTCGCATGATTGATCTTCTGAAATCCAGGAAAATAACCGGACTGTTTACAAGTCTGGTTTCCTCAAGCGGTTCGAGTGTCTCTAGTGGAGAAATCGGCGTCTCATCCTTGATAGATACCTGGATCGTAGTGAGAGAGATAGAGGGAGGTCAGGCTGGAATTAACAAGAGACGCATTCGTGGATTGTACATTGTCAAGTCTCGCGGCATGGGCCACTCCAATGACGTACGCAAATTGGTTTTGAGCAATGATGGAATCTCCTTAACGTCCACGGACCCGTCGGCAGAAACCGCTGTTGAAAAGTAACGTTACATAACGACCCTGATAAACCATGAGTCACCATAAACGATTGCGCAGGAGCCAAGGGAAACTCCATGGGCCATGACGGCTACGCCCCCCCCCCCAATTACATCGTCGGTATAGGCGGCTCAGCCGGAGGTCTTAGCGCATATATGGCGCTCCTCGATGCCCTGTCGTCTCATACAGGCATGGCATTTGTCATCGTTGCTCATCTTCTGCCCACCGCCAATACCCAGTTGGCGGAAATTCTATCGCGGAACACGACGATGAAGGTCGAGCTGGCGTCCAATGCGATGCCGATCCAAGCCAATTGCGTCTACGTTATTCCATCGAATTCGGATCTTACCATCACTCAGAATGCAATCTTTACAGTCGTCTCTCCGCGCATTAGGAGGAATAACCAGGTGGACTTGTTTTTGACATCGTTGGCTGAGGTTATGGGGCCACATGCGATCGCCGTTATCTTGTCTGGGGGTGACGGTGATGGAGCCAAAGGATGCAGGCACATAAAGAAACATGGGGGAACCACCTTTGCTCAGGACCAGTCTGCCGAAGTCAACAGCATGCCGCTCTCTGCTCTGGCTACCGGTTGTGTAGATTTCGTTATGCCACCGGGACAAATTGCCGAACAATTACAAAAAATGGTGTGATTCATCACCTCGATAGCGCCATTGCCTGACCACTTCCCGGCTACGCCGCTGATCGAATTTGCGAAACTTGATGGACACTACCGCGGCCGCCGTCGCGGTCAGCGAGTGGTTCCTCCGGTCGGGGCCAGTGACAGGTCTACCGGTTTGGTCGTCGCTTTGGCTGATGTCGGCTTGGTGTAGGCACTCCCTTCCTCATCGCATTGGACGAGCACCACCTTCCCGGTTTTCAAAACCGCACGGTAGACGCTACCGCAGGCGCGCGCACGTACGGTCACACGTCCCAGTTCGGGGACCTGGACACTGACTGGCCGATCTGCGCCATCGGCGGCCCAGGCCGTCAGCAGCCACTCGGACGAGGTGCGATGTTTACGCACCAGGACGCGGGCGGTGGCATCGTCGGTTGGAAATTCGTAGGCCGCATCGTTGGTAGAAATGCCATGTTTCAGCGGTCCAGGAAGCAGATCACTGTGACGCACCAAGTCCTCAACCTGCGAAAACAGCGCATGAACGTACGCTGACGCAACCATCTGGCGCAGCCAGATCGGCGGAGCATCAGCAGGGAATGGCGTAGAGAACCCCCCTGGTGGAAGTTCGTAGTAGCCGACATTCGCACCGATCATGCCCGCCGTGTAGTAGCACTTCAGGAAGCCACTCCATCGCTCCATATCGGCGACCTGGACCTTTTCATCGCCACGAACCCAGCCACCGCAGACCCAGTTGTACGACAATGAATTGCCACTGGCGATCTCGTTCGCTACGGCGTTGAGAGCCAGCGTCAGCAGATTGAGTCGTCCGGTGAAGCCATCGTTGAAATGTTTATAGTAGATCTCGTTGCTGGGCAGATCCGACACGCCGCGCATGTGTTTCCACTGGTAGCCCCACTCACCGATCGTCGCGTCCTTGTTGCGCAGGGTTTCGCCGCCGGCGGTGTAATAGACATACAGCGAACGATTGGGCACCGCCTGACGCACAGCGTCAGCGATCAGGAGTTCCGCATGCGCCTTTTTGCGTGAGATATAGTCCTCCCACGAACCCTGGCCGACGGCAGCGACGATGCGCGGATCCTTGCTCCACACGGTCTTGGCGAAACCGAGCACCCCGAGGCCGTACTCACCACCATTGAGCACCATCGCGATGGGTACTCTTTTCTGCAATTCGCGCAGCGGAGCGGCGCGGTATTCGCCCGCCAATTTCCAGACGGCATCAGGCGCCTCGGGAGAAAAGACCGCACCTGCGCCTTCGCTCCATTGGGTGCCGTCCATCGACTGGGCCTGGGCGTTGAGCACCATGCCATCCTGGTCACGCGTCCAGGTCTCTGGCGGTGCCTCGATACCAGGCAGGCGACGGGAACAAATCACCGCTATCGGATAACGCTTGGGATCTGACCGGGCGAGGAGTGCGAGCTTGGCCTCGTCACTGTCTGGCTGGTCGAGTCGCGCAACGACGTCCTGGTCCACATACCCGCAGAACTCCAGGGCATAGCCCCACTGTTCCGCGAGTTCAATTCGAACATCGACCGGCAGTATCCAGCCGTAGCGGGTCAATCGCGGGAGTCCGTGGCCGGGACGAAAGTGTGGCTTGGCTTGCGCTTTCAGCCACGTCGTCGGCGTGACCGCCTTGACGACCGCGTTATTTGGCGCTTCCTCTGCGGCTGACAGGTTCAAGAGCGCCACAACCGCCAACGTACAAACGAGACCTGACCTCATGATGCTTTCCTGTCGTCGATGATGAGCATGCGGTGTGAAGAGAACCGCTTCAGGCTAACGCCAGCCCGTTCAAGGTTCCCGTACTGGAAGCAAAACGATCGGCGTCGATGCCGAGCCGGTGCAACAAGGTGACGAAGAGGTTCGGTAATGGCGCATTTTTCTCCCGATCAAAGGCCAAGTGGCTGCCGTGTTTGAAACCGCCGCCGGAGAGGATGATCGGAAGATTGCGCGTGTCGTGATTATTGCCATTGCCCAGGTTGCTGCCGAACAACACGGAGGTGCGATCGAGCAGTGATTCGCCGCCTTCGTTGACGCCCTGGAGGGCCGTCAACAGTCCTGCCAAGCGCTCCATCTTGGCGCGCTCCAGTTTTGCCAGCTCGTCGATCTTGTCCTGACGGCCGACGTGGTGCGACAGGGCGTGGCATTCGTCACCGACGCCAGGGATGTAGCGCGGCGTGAAACCGTCGAGGCGGATGAACATGGTGATCAGGCGCGTGGAGTCCGTGACCAGCGCCAGACGGGTGAGCGCGTACATCGCATCCAGCTTGGCCATCAGATGATCGCCGTCCGCGGGCGCGGCTTCGGTCACCGTCGGCTTGGGCTTGCGCTCCCACTCCTCGGCCAGCACCAGTCGTCGTTCGACTTCGCGCACCGAGGTCAGGTAATGATCCAGACGACCGCGGTCCTCACCGCCAAGCTTTTTCTGGATCGCCGCCGCGCGATCGCCAACGGTGTCCAACACGCTGCGACCAGTGCGCAGGCGTTCGACCTGCTCTTCGACTGATTTTTTATCGCCGCTGACGAACAACTTCTTGAACACGGCGCTGGCGCTGGCTTCGGCCGGCAGCATCACGCCGCTGCGGGTGACCGACAGCGACTGCGTACCATTCTGCGCCACCACCAACGACAGTGAGGCATGACGCGTCAGGTGGCCGATACGCTCCGCCGCAAACTGGTCGAGCGAGATGGTGTTGCGGAACGATGAGGAACCCGGTCCTGGTGCCGCGGTCAAAAAGGTCGCCTCAGCGGAGTGGCCGCCGGTGACCTCGGCGTGCGACGTACCGGTGATGACGGTCATCCGTTCGCGCAGATCCTTGAAAGGCTCCAGATACGGCGTGAGCACATAGTCGCGACCGGCGATCGCCGGCGTGAAATTGCGCTCCAGCAATCCCAGGTTGGTACAGATGCACACCAGACGCCGCGGAACGTCCGCAGCCTTGGTGGTCTTGGTCGGTTTGGGCTCCAGGGCGGCGAGCCACGGCAATGCCAGAGTGACCCCGGCAGCGCGCAAAAATCCACGGCGATGGAGCTGGGTCATGCGATGCATCCTTCTTACTTGCTCTGGAACAGGTCGCTGACGACTACCGCCAGCAGCAACGAACGGACGCCATACGCCGTCGGCTTGGCGGTGGCGACGATCGCGTCGAGCGCTTCAAGTTCCAGAAAGCCGACATTGGAACCGGTGCCATAGATCAAGAACTGTCGCGCCAGGCTGCGTGCCAAGCCAAGATTGTCTTTGACCAATAACGCTCGCAACTCGCCGATGCCGCTGAAAGCGCCGCCACCCTTGAGCTTGCCGCTGGAATCAATGGCCAAGCCCTGCTTGCGATCAGGCATCAGGTAATGCGTGCGCTGCGCACCGATGGCGTCAAAGGTTTCCAACGCCATGCCTGGCGGATCGATCTTGGCGTGGCAACCGGCACAGGCGCTGTCAGCGCGGTGGCGTTCGATGATCTGCCTGATGGTGGTGGCGCCGCTCGCATCCGGTTCGGCTGCCGGGATGTTTGGCGGCGGCGGTCTGTGCGGAATGCCCAGCAGGTGTTCGCTGACCCACACGCCGCGTAGCACTGGCGAGGTCACCGTACCGTTGGCAGTGATCTTGAGCACCGCCGCCTGGGTCAGGAAACCACCACGTGCGCTGCCCGCCGGCAGCGGCACACGCCGCAGCGCGGCACCCTGCACGCCGTCGATACCGTAATGCCGCGCCAGGCGCTGATCGATGACCACGAACGATGAGCCGACCAGGTTGCTGACGCCCAAATCATCCGTCAGCAACGTGCGGAAAAATCCGCGGGTTTCGGCCAGCGATGCGTCGTGTAGCCACGTGTCATAGGACGGATAAAGACCCTTGTCCGGCGTCGTGAAATCGATTTTGCGCAGGTCGAGCCACTGGTCGAGGAAGTGCGTGACGAAGCGCTGTGACCCTGGGCTGGCGAGCAGGCGCTCGGCCTGGGCGCGCAGGATCTTGGGACGGCTGAGCGAACCATTGGCGGCCAGCTTCAGCAGTTCGTCGTCTGGTGGCCCGTTGGTGAGCATAAAGGACAGCCGCGCCGCGAGCGCGAACGGCCCGAGCTTGGGTTTGGCGGCCTCGGCGAGGCCATCCTCCAGACCCAGGAACAGGAAATCCGGCGCGCACAGGATCGCCTGATAGGCGGACAACAGCGCTGATTCCAGCGAGCGCCCCTGTTTCATCAATTGTTCGGCGATGTCGACGTAGGGCTTCACCTCCACCGCGGCCACCGTCCGGCGGAACGCGCGCTCGGCAAAGGTGCGCATCACGGTGGTGACGGTGGCGACGTCGGGCTTGCCGCTGTCGCCGAACAGCAGCCGCCGGCTGGCGCTGACTCCGGAGCTGACTCCGGAACTGGCAGCAGGATCCGTCAGTGGCCCTTCGACTTCGAACCAGTCGAAGGCGACCCCGGATCCGCTGTAGGCGAAAATCCCCTCCACACTCGGCCAGTTTTTCGGCCCGCCATCGGTGATCGACATGGCGTGAAACGAGACGCGATCATTCGGTTCCAACCACGTGGTAAATTCGCTGACCGTCGGCTTCATCGCCGGCGCATCAAAGAATCCCAGACGCACATCGCCAAGCGACGCGCGCACCACGTGCAGTGCTTCTTTGGGCGACTTGACCTCGGTCTTGTCCCACAGCATCGCCCAGGCGGAAAAGCGCACGCGGTACAGGCCGGCCACCGCCGGACGAAAGCGGTCGATCTGCACGCCTTGCGACTGATGCGGACCCAGGTCGCCCTTCAGAATCACCACCGCGTCGGCAGTGCCGTTGAACTGGCAAGCGCGGTACGAGTTCGCACCTTCGCCCACCACCTTGTGGCTGTAACCGTCGGCCAACTTGCCACCCAAGAGCGGAACCGCCTGGACGGTGGCGATCGCCGACAGCGCCGTGCCCTGCGCCGCCGCCGATTCACGCCAGGTTTTCTTTTCGACCACGTTCAGCGGCTGGCTGGCCGCCAAGGCCAGCGCAACCTCGGCCGCTTCCAGATACCGCGACATCTGGATGTGGGAGATATCGAGGGCCCCAGCGACCTTGTCGTAGCCATGGCGCTGGCCGTCCTCCGGCAGCAGTTCCTTGATCCGAAGTGCCGGCAGAGCGAGCAGATCACGCAGCGTCTGTTCGTATTCCACGCGGTTCAAACGCCGCACGCGACTGACCCCCGCTTGGCCGAGCTGGCCTTTCAAGGCGGCTCGTAGCGGGGTGAGTGCCGAGGTCACTGCCGTGGCGCTTGGACGCTCCTGCTTTTTGGCCGGTGGCATGTCGCCACTTTCGACCTGCTCGACCACCTTGAGCCAGCTTTCCAGCACCGACCGATCAGTCAGCGCAAAGCTGAGCGCGGTCAGGTCAAGGTCGCCCTTCTTGGTCTCGGCGTCATGGCATTCCGCGCAGTGCTGCTTGATCAGGGTGCGCGTAGCCGTCGGCACTTCGCCAGCCAGGGCGGACGACACCGTCAAACACGCCAATACCACCAGTCGGGCCACACCACGCATAGGATCCTTTCGGGGTCGCCCGTAGTCCCTGGACCGTGCCCTCATATTACATGCCAGTCGCTCAACCCAGGTTTGGCTGTAATTCAGCTCCCCTGACCAGGGACTACGGGGCACGATGGACGAAGACGAAATCAACCGCTTGGTGCCCTTGGCCCAACATGGCGACCACGACGCCTTCCAGCGTTTGGTCGAGGTCATCCATTATGATCTGCGGGTGTTTGTCGCCGTACGCTGCGCCACCGATGACCTGGTGGAGGAAGTGGTGCAGTCAGCGCTCATCACCACCTGGCGGGTGCTGCCCAAATACGAGGCGCGCGGCACCTTCGTGTCGTGGGTCAAGGGCATCGCGCTCAATCACCTGCGCAAGGAATTGAGCAACCGCGCACGCTCGGCTGGACGGGATCTGGGAACGCTGCTTGCCGTCCATGATGCCAAAGCATTGGACCAGGAAACTGAGCACGAAGACCCGCGCCTGGAACGCCTGCGCGCGTGCATCGGGCGCTTGAGCAGTGCCCTGCGCACGCTGCTCGACCTGCGCTACCGCGATGACCTGGATCTGGATGCGCTGGCTGAACGCCTGGGTAAAACGGCGGGGACTCTGGCGGTGCAGTTCCACCGCTTGCGCAAAACCTTGCGTACCTGCGTCGATGACAGCGAGCGCACGACATGACGCCCAACGACCAAGAAAATCTGGAACGCTGGTGCGACGGTACGCTCGTCAGTGATGAACTGGCAGCCTGGACCACCCGCGTCGCTGGTGACCAGGCGTTGCAGGCAGAAATCGCAGCCGAACGCCGCTTCGTCAACCTCCTGCGCGCCCTCACCACAACACCGCAGGAACGCGTCGCCGCCGCAGTGGATGCCGCCGTGCGCAGCCGTGCTCTGATCGCCGCCGATCGCCACTCCAGTCGTGCCCACACCGTCGCGCAGGTCATGGCTGGTACCCGTCGCCGCCCAATGATCCGCTGGTGGCCAGCGGTCGCCAGCGCGGCGGCTGCCTGCCTGGTGGTGATGTGGTGGTGGTGGACATCCAGCGCCCCCGTGGCGTGGAGCAACGGCTCAGCTCTGCGCGCTGGCGCCGAGGTTCCAGCCACCGTGAGCGACGTGCGCTTCGCCGATAAGAGCGCCATCACCATCACGCCCAACAGCCGCCTGCGCCTGGGCGACGATGCTCAGCGCAAACGCATTGAGCTGATCGCCGGTGGCGTTGACGCGCAGGTCGCACCCCAAACCGCTGAGACCTCCTTCACCATCACCACCCCACACGCTGAGGCCACGGTGCTGGGCACGCAGTTCCGGGTCGATCTGGCCGAAGACAGCAGCGTCTTCTTTGTCAGCGAGGGACGCGTCGCGGTGCGTGGTGGAGATGTCACCATCACGGCCACGGCCGGTCAGCGCGCGATCGCCGCGGACGGTACCGTCGTCCTCGCTCCGCCGCCGTGGACCGATCACCGTCCGCTTGGACGGGTGGTGATCTCAGGATCGATGGGTACTTCGGGACAACAGCCGGTGGGCAATCCCAATGGTTGGCTGTTCGATCCTGTGATCGATCGGGGCGCCGCTGGATTCAACGCCCGCATGACCGCCGCAGTTGATCAGATGATCGCCGGGCTGCGCAGCGTGAATGGTCAGGGACTGGTGCTCTACGCCATCGAAGGTGGTGCCCATCAACAGAGCGCCGGCTTTCTTGGCGATCCCAGCCGACTGAAAGAATTTGCTCCGGAATTCGATGCGCTTGCCGATCCATTGTTCGCGCGCATCCGTGCCGCCGGTTTCAGCACCGGAGTGTCGGTCTCACCATGGCGACTAGAACGTCACGGCGGCGCGTGGCGTAAAATCGCTGACCCCACCACGGCAGAGAGCGAACTAGAGCGGAAGATCACCTATGCCCGGCAACGGTGGGGCTGCACCGTGTTTTATGTCAATGTCGCAGCCCCGGGATTGGCAACTGATCTGCGCGTATCAGCCGCAGTCCTACGCGCCGTTGCCCTGCGCCACGCCGACGTGTTGCTAATCGCGGAAAACCCCACCGTTGCGCATACCGCCGTCGCCGCCGGCCAAGCCTTAAACAACGAAGTGGTACCGCCAGGCCGTGCGGTGGTGCGGCTACCGTGGTTCGGCGCCACGCCAACGCCCGCAACACTCGCCACTGCCATCGGCAACGGTGAGGTGCTGATGTTCGATCCGCTAATCACCGTCCAGGTCGACGCCCTGCGCGCGCTCACGCAGACCACGCCATAAGCGCTCGTCGTCACGGCTCTGAGCGGCAGGGGCTTCCATTAGTTTTGAAACATAAAAGGAAACGCCTGGCCAGCCACTCATAGGCGGATCATGGTACACCCACCGCTGATGGCCAAAGAGGCGAACCGGGCGGATGTGACAAGCGTCACGCCTGGGATGGCAAGCACGTTTCTGCTCGAAACGTGGCCTGGGTAGCTCGGCACCGTGGGATGTCGCAGGTGCTGAACCAGTAACGGCATGTACGTGCGCGGGCGTGGATGGCGCAGCCGTTCGACCTGCATGGTGATCGTCGACGACCCACGTACCACGCGTCCGGCCAGGAAGTTCTGACCAATGGCCGTGTAAGCCGCGAACCAATCCACTCCGGCGTGTGAACGGAAGCGCGCGTCCTCAACCGCCTCGACCGCCAACGGCAGCCAACGCCCGTGCTGGCCAGTCGCGACCGGCAGGTACCAGCGGCCATCCTCCGCGGTGTAGGAGGCCAGCACCTGACCATCACGCGCGAGCACCATCGTCGAGGGCGCGGGCGTCGGCGGTCGCTCATCCGGATACGCCAGCAGCCACGCGGCGCCTTCGACCAGAAGTGGCGGCCCCACCAACGCGCCGACGACCACCAGCACCACCATCCCCCACCACCAACGACGTCGCCACCAGCGACGCGGTCGTGCGTCGTCGGATGGAATCGTTGCGGAGGTCGGGAAAACTACGCCGTCCACGGTCGTCGACCCAGAAAAAGGTGAGAAGGTGGCCGACCATAGAGAAGCGGAAGCAGAGAGACAGGCGGATGATGGGGACTACGGTAAAAACAGTCCTAATTGCTTATTTTTGCGCCATGCGCGTTTTTCGCCACGACCCTGCCGGGCACCTCCGGCGAGTGGGAACGAAGCGATATTTTCCACCCAACTGCCAGTCAAATCAGCATTAACAGATCATGCCCAACCGCGCGGCGAGCACCCTGGGCGCACGCGAAACACAGCCGGCATTCGCGGTCGGGGATGCCGAGCAGACCGTCCTCGCCCCGGTAGGCACGGCTGCGTGCGTGTTCGTGCGGGAAGTAGTCCCAGCACTCACTGGTGGCGGAGTAGTCCTCACGCACCGTCGCCCAATGCCGCTCCGACAGGTACGGCCCCAACGTTTCCAGTTCTTCGTGCGTTTGGCGTCTTCATCCAGGCGGCGATGTTCCGGCGTGGACAAGGTGGCCAGCGTGCCCGCTCGTGAGGACGATGCCAAGGACCGGCTGTCCTGGTCGATCCGATTGGCGACTGGCACGGCTGCTGGAGAAAGGCACGCTTGCCCACATCCACTTCCCATGCCAACTACGCCACGTCCCGACGACCAGCGACCCGCAGCGACCGTCTTTGCACGCACGGAACGCCTGCGCGCGCGTGAAGGTGGGGATTTCCTTACCGCTCAGGAGGTCTCGACAGCGCTGACAACAGCGGGCATACGCCATGCCATCATCGGCGGCCACGCCATGGCGGCGCACGGACATGTTCGCAATACAGAGGATGTCGATGTGGTGGCGATGGCCATGACCGAAGCCGCCAGCGTGATCGCCACCCTGCGCGCCGACACACGGGTCGAACGCCGTCCGGGTGCGATGGGGTGCCAGGTCACGACGCACGACCATGGCAAGCTGGCTGATGTCCTCGATTACTTCGGCTCGCACGCTCATCGCCTCGCCATCGACACCGCCGTGATCATGGACGGCATCCACGTGCCCCGCGCTGACGCGTTGATGGCCATGAAATTCGCGGCGCTCACCAGTTCCGCGCGGCCCCAGGCCAAGCGTTACCTGGACCTCGCCGACCTGATCTATCTCGTGGACCGCTACCATCGCGGCGGCGATGCCACCGAAGAGGTCGAGGCGATTGCGCGCGTGGTCGAAGCCGATGCGTGCGGCGATCCCGAGCTCGGAGCCACCCGCTGGCGTGCCCTGCACGCGGCCATCCTGGCTGGCGCACCCATCACCATTTGATGCGGCCCACTGGGGCTACGCCAACCCCGGCACCGACGTTCCCGTGCTGCTGCCGAACTTGTCCGCTTCGATGCCCATGTGGTGCAGCATCTGCACGAACAGATTACAGAAGGGCAGATTGTTCTTCTGGTCGAAGGCGAGGTGTTGGCCGTGTTTGAAGCCGGCACCGGCGACCACCAGCGGCAGGTTCTTCCACTCGTGGGATGAGGCGTTGCCCAGGTTGGAGCCGATCATCACCGCGGTACGGTCGATGAGCGGTACGCCGTTTTCCTGCACGCTGCGGAGTTGACCGATGAACTCGCCGAAGGCGGCGAACTGCGCCTCTTCGATCAGCTTCAGTTCGGCGATCTTCTCCTCATTTTTACCGTGGTGCGACAGCTCGTGCCAACCCTGCGTCACGCCGTCGACCACCGGAACGTTGCCGCCACCCTCGACACGGAAGGTGATCACGCGCGTCGAGTCGGTCTGCAGCGCGAGGGCCATCACCTGGCTCATCAGGCGGATGCGGCCGGCGATGTCGTCGCGGTTGGGGATGTCCTTCGGCGCGGTGGCGTCGACCTTGGGCTTCGGCCGGTCGAGCCAGGCGGTGGATTCCGTGAGGTCGGTTTCGAGTTCACGCACCGAGGTGAGGTACTGGTCGAGCTTGTCCTGGTCGCGCGCACCCAGGCTCTGATGCAGTTTCTTCGCTTGGCCGTTCACCGTGTCGAGCACGCTGCGCCCGCGTTCCAGACTGCGTTTTTGCGTGACGATTTCCGCCGGCGTGCCTTGCAGGAACAGACGACTGAAGACCTTCGACGGCGATCCGTCGCCTGGGATCTGCACGCCACCCGAGGTCCACGACAGCGAACTGCTGCCCGTCGACAGCGCCAGATACGGCACCCGCGTGGTCGGCCCCAGGTGCGCGGCCATCACTTGGTCGAGCGAGATGGTGTTCTTGAAACCGACCAGACCCGGATGACGGGCCGAGGTCAGCCAGGTGTTCTCGGTGCTGTGACCGTTGCCGCCGTTCTGGTCGGGATGACAGACGCCGGACAACACCGTGAGTTTATCGAGGTGGTCCTTCATCTGCAGCAGGTAGGGCGTCGGCACATAACCGCGGCCCGCCGTCGCCGGCTCAAGGAATGGCCGATGAACACCGAGGGTGGTGCAGATGGCGACAAAACGCTTCGGTGCCACCGCGCCAGCAGGTTCCTTGGCAAACGCTGGCCGCATGGCATCGAGCAGCGGCAGCGCCAGCGCGACGCCAAGGCCACGCAACATGGTGCGACGCGAGAGATGGGTGCCGGTGCAGAAGTGGAACGGGTTCATCGTTTCTCCAGACGCGTCAGATCGTCTTTCATCAGGGGACGACGAATTGAACAAGAGAAACGGAGGAACGGAGAAGCGAAGACAGAGCAATCCTGTCTTCCTCCGTTTCTCCGTTCCTCTTGTTCAATCCGTTTCATGACTTCACTCATTTGCTCAGGAAAATGTCGCTCTGCACCGCGAGGTGCAGAAGGTCGCGGACGCCGGCGGTGGGGCCGGCCTGCTTTACCAGGCGGGTGATCACCGCGCGGTCGCTGAAGCCCATCTCGCGGCCGGTGCCGAAGGCGAGCACGCGCGCCACCAGGTTGGCGGTGATGCGGTCCTGCTGTTTCGCCAGCAGGCCGCGGAACTCCTCGAAGTCCTTGAACGCGCCCGCGCCGACGATCTCGCCGCTGGCGTCCACCGCCGGGCCGAGTTTGTAGCCGACACGCTGGCCGAAACGGTCGGCCTTGAGGCGTTCGCCCTGGTCGAGCGAGCGCACACGCTCGCGCCAGCCGCCGATCACATCGAACGATTCGAGCGCGAAGCCCGGTGGATCGATGATCTGGTGACAACCGTTGCAGCTCTCCAACTCACGGTGCTTGCTGAGCTGGTCCTTGATGGTGACCGCGCCGCGGGTGTCGGGCTCCAGGCCGGCGATGCCTGGCGGCGGCGGTGGTGGATGGAAGCCCAGAACTCGCTCCATCACGTAGACGCCGCGGATGATCGGTGAGGTTGCGGTACCGTTGGCGCTGACCTTGAGCACCGCGCCCTGCGTCAGCAGGCCGCCGCGCTGGCTGCCGGCCGGCAGCTTCACCGCACGGATCGCGGTGCCTTCGACCCCAGGCACATCGTACTGTTTGGCTAGGCGCTCATTGAGCATGGCGAAGTCGGAGCGCACTAGGTTCGTGGCCGGCAAGTTGCGCGCGATCAGTTCGGCGATGAAGGCGCGGGTCTCCTGCACCATGGCGAAGCGGAGTTGGTCGTCGTACTCCGGGTA
This sequence comes from Planctomycetota bacterium, assembly GCA_013816485.1. Taxonomy (GTDB): domain Bacteria; phylum Planctomycetota; class UBA11346; order UBA11346; family UBA11346; genus BOG-1363. The sequence continues at coordinate 10,980 of JACDEI010000003.1, read as the reverse complement.
GAGCTTGCGGTCGGGATTGGTCGCGGCGATGTCGCGCAGGTTCAGCCAGCCGTCGGTGAAATCGCTGAGGAAACGCTCCAGGCGCGGGCCTTTCAGCAGCCGTTCGGTCTGCGCTCGCATCCCCGACGGCGTGCGCAGTTCGCCCGCACTGGCGGCGCGCAGCAGTTCGTCGTCCGGCGTGCTGCGGGTGAAGAGGTACGACAGGCGTGACGCGATGGCGTGGTCGTCGAGGCGTTGGGTCTTCGCCTGCGGCTGTTCGATCAGAAACAGGAACTCCGGCGCGCACAGGATGGCGCTCGCCGCGGTCATCATCGCCTCACGGAAGTCCGCACCCTTGGTCAGCTCGTCAGTAAGCAGCGCGACGTACGGCGACACCTGCGCATCGCTCGCCGGACGGCGGAAGGCCGCCGCCGCGAACACCTTGAGCTGCCGCGCGCCATCACCCTTGGAATTGTTGCTGGTCACCGTCGGGGTGCCGGCGGGGCGCCCGCGCGTCGCCGGTGGCGGCAGCTTCACCGGCAGGTCACCGAACAGCAGGCGCTGACCACGGAAAGCCGCCGACGCGTCGATCGGGCCGTCGACGGTGATACCCGTCACCACCAGCCCCTTGCCCTTGTAGGCCTTGAGGAACTCGACGCCGGCCTTCTTGGCCTCCTGTGGGTATTTCATGCCGTCGATCAGCGGGCGGATGGTGTCCCCAGTACGAAACCACGCGGTCAGCGCGATCTGCTGCGGCTTGCCGGGCAGCAGCTTCTGGTAGCCGACGATGCGGTTGTCGGAGCCCTTGCCGAAGTTGCCGTGCCACAGCTCCACCAGCAGCGGCTGGTCACTCTGGTAGATCTCCACGTCCATACGCACGCTGTAGACGCCACCCTCGGTGAGCTTGAGGTTGTCGACGACGGTCGACGGGAACTGTCCGGCGCTGAACAGGATGACGGCACCGTCATCACGTTTGAGCCACATGTTCTCCTTGAGCGCGCGCGAACCGCCGCCGGTCTCGGCCATGCTCAGCGTACGCGTGCTGCGGGTGGGTGCCGCTTCGCGCAGTTCCTGATTGGCGAGCACGGTCTCCGCCGCCGCCAGGTAACGCCGCAGGTGTACGTCGCTGAGCCCCAAGGCTTCGCCGTTGGTGTCGAACCCGTGCGAGAGCGCGTCCTCCGGCAGATCCTCGTAGAGGCCGACCTCCTGGCCGAGGAGGTCTTCGATGGTGTTGCGGTACTCGATGCGGTTGAGCCGACGCAGCACGGTGCCGCGCATCGCCAGGTGCTGCGTGGTCAGGTCCTTTTCCAACGTGGCGAGGAAGGCCTTGGCCTGCGCGGCATCAGGACGCGCCTTCTTCGGCGGCGGCATCTCGCCGCTGGTCACGCGGTCATAGACCCGCACCCAGCGTTCATGCGAACGCGGATCGCTACCATACGGCAGCGCGGTGAGGTCGAGCCCGCCCTTGTCCACGTCGGCGTCATGGCACTCGGTGCAGTTGGCTTTGATGAACGGTTGGAGCGATGCCGGCGTCGGCGCCGGTGACGTGGATTGCGCCGCGGTTGCGCAGGCGCACACCATCGACCACACCAGGACACCAACGACAGAAGCGGACGGGCACCAGGAACGTATCACGGGATCTCCACAGCCAGCGCGGCGACTTCGAGGCCGACGTTGCGCTGGATGGTGTTGGGCAGGATCAGACTCAGCGTGCGGTCGTTCAGCGTGGCGTGGACCTCGGGACGACTCGGGATGAACGCCGACATCGGCACCACCGCGGTGCGCCAACCATCGGCGTCCGCCGCGTACTCCAGCGGATCGATGGTGGCGAAGAACGTGCCGGCGAACGCGCCGCCAGCCGCGTGCGCGCAGAACATCACCTTGAGCGGGCCGGCACCATTGCCGCGCACGATGCCGCGCACGATGCGAAAGCGCATGGACAACTGCGACGCCGTGGTCAGACGGACAAAGACGAGGCTGTCGGATTCCGGCGCGCTGATCCGCACACCATGGTGGATGATCGGCTTGCCGTCCTCGGTGCGCCCGGCGACGTAGGGTTCGGAGCGCAACACCCCTGGGACCTCTGCGGTCGGTGGCACCCAGGTGCCGCTCCAATGGGTTGGCGCACGTTTCATGAAGTCCACCCGCCACGTGGTCGGCGCCTGCGGGCGCAGATCGGCGGTCAAGGTGCGCGACACGTCGAGGGTGGCCCGCGCCTGTTGTTGTTCGCCGACCTCCACCGCTTGGCCGTCGGCCAGACGTTCCAGGCGCACCCGTCCGTGCTGGACCTCCAACGCGGTCGAACCGGTGCCGGCGCTGACGGTGAACACCGTACCGAGCACCTCCAGTCGTGCGGTCGCGGTCTGGATCACCATCGGCCGTCCGACCGGCTGCGGGCTAACCTCGGCGGACATGATGCCGCGTTGCAGGTGCAGGTGTTTGGCCCCGCTTTTGGCCATCACATTCAGATCGCTGTCGCTGGCGAGCGTCAGGCTGGTGCCGTCATGGAATCGCAGCACTGCGGTGGCGCTGTCGCCTTCGAGCGTGAGGCGACCGGCGGGTACCGCTTCACCACCGGTAAGCACCCGACGCGTGCGGCCATCGCTCCAGATCAGGCTGCCGTTGTTGGCAGAGACCGTGGTGAGCAACGGCGCTGGCGCCGACAGCGACCACAGCACGGCGCTGACAGCCACCAGCAACGACGCCGCCAACGCGCCAGCCCACGGCAACCACCAACGCGCCGAGTTGCCGGTGCTCGGCAAGGACTCACGCGCCGCGGCGACGTAGTCCCACTGAAGACCGGCGTGCAGCGCCATGACGTGACGGTAACGCCGGCGTGCGACGGCATCACCCCGCAGGACTTCCTGCAAACGTGACGTGCCCGCCTCATCAAGCTGGTCGTCGACCAGCCGGTTGAGCAGCGCATCAAGCTCTGCGACGATGCTCATGTGCTGCTACCCGCCACCGGACCGGTCTTGCGTTCGATGCAGGTCAGCAGCGCGGAGCGAATGCGGCGCAACTGTTCCGACACCGCGTTCGGCGTGCTACCGCGCTCGGCGGCGAGATCGTTCACCGAGCCGTCCGGTTGATAGCGGCGCGCGACCAGATCGCGGTGCGCCTGCGACAAGCGTTGCAGGCAGTCGCTGAGCGCGCGGCGACGTGGCTCCAGCTCATCGGCCTCGGCCATCGCCTCGGCCGCGATGGTCTCAAGCAGAGTGTCGTCGAGACGCTGCTTGGCGCGCGCGCGGGTCTTGAGCCACGCCATCGCCTGCAATTGCGCGATGCGCATCGCCCACGGCAGGAACGGGCGCGTGGCGTCGAACTCCTCAGCCTTGCGCCACAACACCAGGTTGGCCTCCTGCAGCACGTCATCGGCGTCCGCCGGATTCCAGATCAGGGTCAGGATGAAGGCGTGCAGGTGCCGCTGCGAGCGGGTGATGTGGGTAACAAAGTCTGCTGATGGGGAGGACATGGCGTTCCTGTGTGCTTAGCTGGAAGATACCTGATCCCACGGCCTAGCGTGCAGGTACGAGCCCAGGGACAACCACCTGGGCGAGGTACCTTGCGGTATGCTCACGGATGAAACGGTTAAGCGCTCTGTGGGCGCAGCGGTGACCAGCGCGAGCCCCTCGGGAGGTCACCGGATGAAATGTAAAATAAGCGATCGTCAGCGGCGAAAACCACCACAAAATCCACCAAGCCCATCCGTGGAATCCGACCGCTCGTGCTAATCGACCATCATGAATCCCATGCGCCCCCTCCTGCTGCTCTTCGTCCTCGCCACCTGCTGCCTGGGGGCCGACGCCGCCGCGCTTAGCGCCAAAGGCTTCAAAGTCACCGAGAAGAACGGGGTCATCACCGGCCTGAACGGTTCGACCAAGGGTTTCACCGCCGACGACTTCAAGGCCATCGCCGCTGTCACCACGCTCACCCAGCTCAGCCTGGATGGGGGTGAGGTGAACGATGAGAACCTGACGCGGCTCGCCGGCCTATCCGCGCTGCAGACCATGTCGTTCAACGCCACCAGCTTTAGCGACGACGGCTGTAAGGTCTTCGCCGGCTTCCCCAAGCTGAAGAGCCTCGCGTTGTTTCATCCCTCGCGGAGCAATCCTGCGTTCACCGGCGCGGGCCTCGCCCACCTCGCCGCGCTGCCGGAGTTTGAGAGCCTCACCCTCGCCGGTGCCAACGTCGGCGATCCGGCGCTAACGGCGATCGCCACGCTACCGCGCCTGAAGAGCCTGCGCCTGTGGCACAACATTGAGACCGCTGACGGGCTGAAGGCGCTGAGCAGCATGACCTCACTGAGGAAGTTGACCCTGGGTCAACGACTCGCCGGACGTCCAGCCAAACCCGCAAGTCTGAGCGATGCGTCGTTGCCGAGCATCGCGAAGATCACCGGATTGGAGGAATTGACGTTGCAGGAAGCTCGCTTGAGTGGCGACGCGCTGATGAAGCTGAGGGACCTGCCGAATCTGAAGAAGCTCACCGTATCGCAGGTCGATACGCCGGCTGCGGATGTCGAGAAGCTGAAGGCGGCACTGCCGAAGGTGACGATTGATTGGAAGCCGTTGACCGAGGAACAGGCGAAGACGCTGACGGAAAAATTGAAGCTGTAAGACGCCTTTACCTGGGGGCGTGTGCGGCCCGCCCGCGCTTACGTTGTGCGCGGGCGGGCCGCCCACGCCCCCAGGGGAAAGGCACTCACGCCGACGCTCCATCATCACTAATCGCCCGCCGCCACGCGTCCGGGCTGCTGCCCTGCTGCGCCCGAAACGTGCGGTGGAAATGTTCGACCGAACCAAAGCCGCATTTAAGCGCCACGTCGAGCACCGTGCGGTTGCCGTCCGCCAGCAGGCGTTTCGCTTCGGCCAAGCGCAAGGTGCGCAGCGCGTCGCCGACCGAGCAGCCGATCTCTTTGCGCCAAGCGCGCGCGAGGTGCGCGCCGCTGACACCGGCAGCGGTGGCGACGTCCTCCAGGCTGATCGGCTCGCGGTAGTGGTCGCGCACGTAGGTCGCCGCGGCACGGACCGCGGCGCTGCGGGCGCGTGAGAGATCGCCGGCGGCACTGCGGATCTCGCGCAAGCGTTCGATCAGGGCGCCGACGATCTCGGGGAACAGCGCCATCAGCCCGCTGTAGGTGTGGCAGGCCATGATGCGTTCGATGCCGGTGGCGAAGACGAAGGCGAGGTTCTTTTCCTCGTACGGACGGGTGATCTGGGTGAAAAATTCCACCAGCTTGCGCCGGAAGCTGTTCAGGCTGCGCGTATTGCGCGCCACGATCACCTGCAGCCAGCGGGCTAGCACTGCACGCCAGCGCTCGTCGTCCGCGGCAAGGTGCTGGATGAGCGTGGTGCGCAGGCGCGGTTCCTCGCTCAGGTCCCCCGCGGCGGCGATGATCGGGGCGATCTCCACCCGGCGCATGGCGACGATGGATTCGCGCAGATCCTTCAGGAACGAATCGGGCGTCGCGCAGGATATCGGCGGCCCGCGCAATCCCTGACGCACGTCGAGCCAGATCAGCAGATCGCCCACCGCCACGTCCGGGCAGAGCCAGTGCTCCAAACCGCCGTGCAGGCGCAGCACCCGTACCGCCTGGAGCGCGGCGGCACGCGGGGCCGGCGTCGCCTGACCGTCGCCGTACTGGACCGTGACGATCTGCAGCGGCGTCGTGATCCCGACCCCGCGCAGCAACGCCGTGACCCGGATCCCGGGCATGCTGGAGATCGGCCCGCCGTAAACCTGGCCCGCCAGGTACGCCAACGCTGCCGGAAGATCACTATCCGTCATAGTCTCATCCTGAAGCGGCACGAACCGGGTGCGAACACCGGTAGTGTTCTAGGAGTATGCTTAGACATGAAAAGGGCAGCACTCCTATGGGCATGAGCGGCAACCGGCAGGCAACGGGCAGGATCATGCTCACGGACCGTCGTCGACGCGTTCCCATCACGATCGGTCATCCGTTGGTCGGCCTCCTGCTGCTGCCGGTGCTCTGTGCCCTGCTGTCGCCTACCATCACAGCCGCCGACCAGGACCAGTTCTTCACCAACAAAGTCCACCCCATCCTCGAAGCGCGCTGTTTCTCCTGCCACGGGGAGAAAAAACAGAAGGGCGGCCTGCGTCTCGACAGTCTTTCCGCCACGCTCAGCGGTGGCGACTCGGGGCCGGCGGCGATCGCCGGCAATGCGAACAAGAGCCTGTTGGTGCAGGCGATCAAACGCATCGGCGACGTGCAGATGCCGCCGAAGGAACCGATGCCGGCGGAAGAAATCGCGGTGCTGGAGAAATGGGTCGCCAGCGGTCTGAAGTGGCCCGGCGCGGTAGTGATGAGCGACCCGACGATGTCGGCGATGACCAAGGACGCCGAGCGCTTCGACAAAACCATTCGCCCGATTCTGGCCGAACACTGCTTCGAGTGTCACGGTTCCAACGAGCCGAGTTCCGGACTCGACCTCAGTTCACGCGTCGGCCTGCTTGCCGGTGGCAAACGTGGACCCGCGGCGGTGCCAGGAAAACCGGATGAGAGCCTGTTCATCACCGCGCTGAAACACAGCGACGACAAGCTGAAGATGCCGAAGAAAAAGGCCAAGCTCAGTGACAAAGAGATCGCCACCTTGGAGCAGTGGATCACCGACGGGATCCCGTGGCCGGAAAACAGCGGCATCACCATCATCGCGTCCGCTGGTCCCGAATTCACCATCACCGAGAAACAGCGGACGCACTGGTCGCTCCAGCCGATCACGGATCCAGCAGTTCCGGTCGCCAAGAACAAGGCGTGGATCAAAGATTCCATCGACGCCTTCGTCGCCGCGCGCCATGACCTCGCACAGGTGAAACCGGCAGCGCAGGCCGATCGTGCAACGCTGATCCGCCGCGCGACCTACGACCTCACCGGCCTGCCACCGACACCGGAGGAGATCGCCGCGTTCATCGCCGACACCACACCGAATGCTTTCGACCGCGTGATCGACCGCCTGCTCGCCAGCCCACGCTATGGCGAACGTTGGGCGCGACATTGGCTCGACTTGGTGCGCTACGCCGACGCCATCCACTACGATCCCAAGTACACGCATTTCCCCGCGTACACCACGGCCTACCGCAACTGGGTGATCAAATCGCTCAACGACGACCTGCCCTATGACCGCTTCCTGACCATGCAGCTCGCTGGCGATCTGCTGAGCAAGGACGAGGGCGGCGGCAAGGATGGCGTCGTCGCCACCGGCGTGCTGACCATCGGCAACTGGCAAGAGAACGACACCGAGCGCGAGAAAGTACGCGCCGATATGGTCGACGATCAGATCGATTTGGTCAGTCGCGCGTTCATGGGACTCAGCGTCTCGTGTGCGCGTTGTCACAACCATAAGTTCGATCCCATCTCACAGGCGGACTACACCGCGCTGGCCGGCATCTTCTTCAGCACGCGCATCGCCGACGGTAAGAGCCTGCGCATCCGCTACGAACTTGAAAAAGATGGCAAGAAGCTGGCCAAGAGCGTTGAAGACAAGGAAGTCTCACCCGCGCGCCGCAAGAAAGAAAACGGTGCCGCACCTAGCGACGAAGAACGCACCACCTACCGCCCACAACCGCTCACCATCGCCTTCCGCGCCGAGGATGGCGGCATCCCAGGCAGCCTGCATCCCAAGATCGGCGACACGCGCCTCTACATCCGCGGCAGCTTCCAGAAGCAGGGCGACTACATCCCGCGACGTTTCCCCGAGGTGCTTGCTGGCACCAGCCAACAACCGATCGGCAACGATCGCAGCGGTCGTCTGGAACTGGCGCGCTGGCTGACCAAACCGGATCATCCGCTCACCGCGCGCGTGATGGTCAACCGCATCTGGCAACATCACTTCGGCAACGTCGGTCTGGTACGCACGCCTTCAGATTTTGGGCTGCGCGGCGATGCACCGACCCATCCCGAGCTGCTCGATCACCTGGCCAAACGCTTCGTCGACTCCGGCTGGTCGCTCAAGACCATGCACCGTGCGATCCTGAAATCTGCGACGTGGCAGCAGGCGAGCGTGCCGCAGCCGGACAGCATCAGCAAGGATCCGGAGAACCACCTGCTGACGCACCAGAATCGTTGGCGCCTGCAAGCCGAAGCGGTGCGCGACAGCTTATTGACGGTCTCCGGCACGCTAACCACCGACGTCGGTGATCAGCCACCGTGGCCACGCGAAACACCGCCCTGGCGCACGATCTTCCTGCACGTCAGCCGCTTCGATGCCGATGCGTTTTGGACCACCTTCGATGGCGCAGATCCCTGCGCGCAGATCGCCAAACGCGATACCTCGATCGTACCGCAGCAGGCGCTATGGATGCTGAACAACCCGCTACCGCGTGAGGCCGCGGCGAAGGCCGCTGAGTTGTGCGGAACCGGTGATGAGGCGGCGATCACGCGGCTGCACCTGCTGCTGCTCGGCCGCCAACCGGACGCGGCAGACATGAAGCTGGCCAAGGCCTTCATCGCCAAGGGCACGGACCGCGCCGCGCAGTGGAAGACCTACGCCCACGCGCTGGTGTGCGGCAACGATTTCATCTTCGTCGATTGAGGCACCCATGACCATCTCCCGCCGCCAACTGCTGTCCTCTGCCGCGCACGGCTTCGGCATGCTCGCGCTCGGCGCGCTGATGAACGATCGCGCCTACGGCGGCGAAGGCCCCGCGCCGATCGATCCGCTCGCGCCGAAGAAACCGCACTTTGCCGCCAAGGCCAAGCGCGTGATCTTTCTCTTCATGGGCGGCGGTGTGTCGCATGTCGACACCTTCGATCCGAAGCCACTGCTCGCGGAGTACGACGGCAAGGACATCCCCCTCACGCTCGATGGCCACCTGCGTCAGGGCGGACGCAAGGTCTTCGCCTCGCCGTGGACCTTCCAGAAGTACGGCCGGATCGGCATGGATGTCAGCACGCTGTTCCCCGAGGTCGCGGGCATTAGTGATGACCTGTGCTTCATCCGTTCGATGGCGTGCGACAACATCGACCACAACAGCGCGACCTTCCAACTGACCACCGGTGAACAAACCTTCTCGCGTCCGAGCATGGGATCATGGGTGCTTTACGGGCTAGGCTCGGAAAACCGCAATCTGCCTGGGTTCATCTCCATCGCGCCGACGTTGCCACAGCCAGGCACACGTTGCTGGGGGTCGAGCTTCCTGCCGGCCGCCTATCAGGGCGCGCGGGTGAAGGACATGAAACATCCCATCGCCGACCTCGACGGTGCCCTGGCGCGGGACGAACAACGTTCGCAGCTCGACCTCATCGGCGCGCGGGGAAAACGCCACGCAGGCGCACGCGAGGCCGACAGCCGCCTCGACGCACGCCTCGCCTCGTTCGAGCTGGCCTTCCGCATGCAGAAAGAAGCGCCGGATGCCTTCGACCTGACGCAGGAATCCAAGGCCACCGAGGAACTCTACGGTATCGATAAGAAGGAGTCCGCCGAGTTCGGCCGGCAATGCCTGCTCGCCCGTCGTCTGGCGGAACGCGGCGTGCGCTTCATCCACGTCGACTGCGGCAGCGACGCCAGCAGCGTCGGCCACTGGGATCAGCACGGGAAAATCAAGGAAGGGCACACCAGAAACGCCAAGCGCACCGACAAGCCAGTCGCCGGGCTGATCAAGGATCTGAAACAACGTGGCCTGCTCGACGACACCTTGGTGGTGTGGGCCACCGAGTTCGGCCGCACGCCGACGCGCCAGGGCCCCGATGGTCGCGAACACCACCCGCACGCCTTCACCATGTGGATGGCCGGCGGTGGCGTGAAACGCGGCCACATCCACGGCGCGACCGATGAGTGGGGCTGGAACATCACCCAGGACCGCGTGCACATCCATGATCTGCACGCGACCATCCTGCATCTGCTTGGGCTCGATCACGAACGGTTAACCTACCGCTTCAGCGGCCGTGATTACCGCCTGACGGATGTGCATGGGCATGTGGTGAAGGCGTTGCTGGCATAAATACGGGGCAATCAGCTGTCCCCTGGGAGCGCCGGCTGCCAGCCGGCACGGGGCAATTCGTTGTCGCGGTTCTTAAATAAAAAACCGTCGGTGCCTCTTGGGCACCGACGGTTTTCTGATTGCCCCTGGCCGGCTGGCAGCCGGCGCTCCCAGGGGATTGCCCCTGGCCGGCTGGCAGCCGGCGCTCCCAGGCGACAACACCTCATCGCATTCGACGCGCGCTGCTGAACATCCACGCCGTCGTGTCGCCAACCAAACCCGCAGTCACCGGATTCGTATGGATGTACGAGATGGTGTTTTGCAGGTGTGGCATGTCGCGGATGTAACGATCCCAGTATTCACGCTGCCACAGCGCGCCCTGCCGCTTCAGCAACCGATTGATCCGGGTCGCCGTGTACGACTTCCAGGAATGGGCGATGTCCGCCAAGCAGTGATCCGGCAACGGCTCGATGAGCGCGTGCACATGGTTTGGCATCACCACCCAGGCGATGAGCCGGTAACGGTCGCCATCGAAATGGAGGAGGTTGTCTTCCACAATGCGGGCGCAGTCCGGGTCGCGTAGGAGGCAGCTTCCATATCCTGCATCCAGGAAGGTATTGATACGCGCGCGACGCTCCGACTTCTGGTCATCATCCGGCATGTCGATCACCAATCGTTCAAGCACTCCAGCAGGCAGGCTGTCGGCAAGTCGATAGGTGACGAACTGCTGAGGTGAAAGACCGTCGCAATGCGGAAGGTATCCGCGCGAATGCCAGACTGGCTGCATCAGCTCAGTCAACCTTGAGCCACACTGGAAATCAAGCCTCTGCAGGGTTGGGTGTCTTCCCTGGGAGCGCCGGCTGCCAGCCGGCCAGGGGCAATCGGCTGTCCCCTGGGAGCGCCGGCTGCCAGCCGGCCAGGGGCAATCGGCTGTCCCCTGGGAGCGCCGGCTGCCAGCCGGCCAGGGGCAATCAGCTGTCCCCTGGGAGCGCCGGCTGCCAGCCGGCCAGGGGCAATCGGCTGTCGCGGTTCTTAAATAAAAAACCGTCGGTGCCTCTTAGGCAC
>JACDEI010000054.1 GCA_013816485.1 Planctomycetota bacterium | reverse complement strand
CATCGGACGTGCGCCATCCTAATTGACGCGACAACTAAAATTAACTGCACTGCAGTCGAATTTTTACCACGAAAAAATACGCCATCCTAATTGACGCCGATACGCCATCCTAATTGTCCTCGGATCGCGTTGCTCAACAAGTTCAACACCACCTGACGCAAGCGGGTGGGATCGCCCAGCAGACGCGCCGGGACCTCCGCGCCGATCAGGCAGACGATCTGCAACCCCTTCTTTTCCGCCTGATCCGCCAGCAGGGCGACCGCTTCCTCGCTCAGGCGACGCGGACTGTAGGGGATGTGCTCCAGCGTCAGGCTGCCGGCCTCGATCTTGCTGAAGTCGAGGATGTCGCTGATCAGCGCCAGCAACTGGTCGCCACACGTGCGCGCGGTCTCGGCGAACTCCTTCTGCTGTTGGTTCAGTGGCGTATCGAGCAGCAAGGTGGTCATGCCGATCACGCCGTTCATTGGCGTGCGCAGTTCATGGCTCATGGTCGCAAGGAAATCGGATTTGGCGCGCGCCGCCGCCTGCGCCTCGTCGCGCGCACGTTCCAACAGGGCCTCATCCCGTTTGCGCGGCGTGATGTCGGATATGTTGCCGGCAAAACGCAGCGGTCTTCCCTGCTCATCGCGCTGCGCCTCACCGGTGGCGTAGTACCAATGGTACTCGCCCGAACGCTGGCGCAGGCGGTATTCGACGCGATAGGGCACCGCATCGGCAAGATAGGCCTCGATGGCGGCACGCACGCGCGGCAGATCGTCGGGATGCATCGCCTCCAGCCACGGTTGCAGACGCGCCGGAAACTCCTCCGGGGCATAACCCATGATCTCCGCCAAGCGTGGCGACCAGTAACAAGGCAGGTCAGGGCCGAACTGTTCCCGCCAGCGCGCGGGATCGAACGAGGTCTCCCAGACGCCCATGCCCGCGCCCGCCACCACCAGATCGAAGCGCTTGATGCTGTCGCGCAGCCGCACTTCGAGCTGATGTTGTTCGGTGATGTCGCTGACCACGCCGACGTAGCCGTTCACCTGACCACCCAGACGCATCGGCACCGCATCACCCTGCACCCACACCACTCGGCCATTGGCATGCAGGTAGCGGTATTGTCCGGAAAAACGCCGGCCGCCCATGACGGCAACGGTCCACGCTTCATGGATGCGTTGACGGTCATCCGGATGGAGGCACTTGGCCCATCCCTCACTCTGCGCGGCAGACGTGGCCATGCCCGCCAGTTCGCTCCAGCGTTCATTGAGATAGATCGCCCGGCCACGGACATCTGTGACGTAGATCCCCATCGGCGAGACATCGCTGATGGCGCGGAAACGTTCTTCGTCCAAGCGTAGCTTCTCCTCGATCAGGAGGCGCTCGGTAAGATCATGCCAGACCATTAACAGCACCGGTTGGCCGGATATCTGGACCGGAGTGAGCGTGACCTCGGTGCGGAACTCGCTGCCATCGAGGCGGCAATGCAACCACTCGAAGCGATGGCTGCCGCGTTCCCGCGCCAGACGGTCCATCTCGATGCGCTTTTCCTCCGACCGTCGCCCGTCGGGCTGGAAGGCGGGAGACAGCCGTGCCGGATGCAGGCCCAGCACCTGCTGCTTGTCGGTACAGCGCAACAGGTCGATGGCAGCGCGATTGCAGTCGATGATGCCCTGCTCATCGAACAACAAATGCGCATCGCTGGAGTGGTCGAATAAAACCCGGAAACGTTCCTCGGCACCGCTGGTCTCGGTGACATCGCGCAGCAACCACACCTCGCCCTGAGCCGTGCGCACGCCCTGGAACTCGCCTTGACGACGCTGACCATCGCCACGCGTGAACCACATCACCTGCGCGTGGGGGAAACCCGCGGCGCGATCCTGCTCATAGAGGGCGCGTGCCCGTGCGGCCTGTGGTCCATGCAGACACGCGAACCAGGTGGCGAGATCCGCGACCTGAGTTGAGGACCAGCCGACGATGGCGTGTGCCACTTGATTGAGTTGGATGGCTCCGGTCGTGGACACCTGCACGACGCCGGTGGGCACCACGCGAGGCACACCACTGGCGGATTCCATCGCCTGCCGTCGGCTCGTGCCCAGGTGCGCATGCGCCAATGCGACTCGGGTGGAGAACAGGCGCACCACTTGACGTCCCAGGTTGGTCAGCACTTCACGCTGCCAGGGTTCCAGACGACGCGGCTGATGATCGATGACACACAACGAGCCGAGGGCAAACCCGGCGGCATCCACCAGCGGTGCTCCGGCATAAAAGCGGATCCCAGGCGCGCCGGTGACCAAGGGATTGTTGGCGAAACGGGGATCTGCGGCGGCATCGCCGACTTCCATCACCTGTCCTGGTTCACGGATGGCGTGATCGCAGAACGCCAGTTCGCGGGGGGTTTCGCTGGCGTCGAGACCGACTCGTGATTTGAACCATTGGCGATGTTCATCGACCAAGCTGATGAGCGCGATCGGCACCTGGCAGATCAGCGCCGCGCTGCGCGTCAGCTCGTCGTAGGCCTCCTCCGCCGCGGTGTCGAGGATTGCCAGGTCGCGTAGGGCCTTGAGCCGTGCGATCTCATCACTCTGCGGTTTCATAATGGGCGTACGGCAACGACGGCGGCATCGACACGGGGGGAGCAGAACATGGCAGCTCAGGATACCCTGCATGTGTACCATCAGGCAACCAGCAGCTGCCCAGGGGCTTACAACGCCTGAACTATCCGCCGGGCGGTGGGGCGGTGCTCGCCCGCAGGACCAGCTCCGGCACCAGCACCTCGCGCCGGCCCCGCAGCCCGGCCCGGGCTTGCGGCCCACGTGCCATCTCCAACGCGAGTTGCGTCGCCCGCCGGCCCATGCCCACAAGCATGTGGCTGACGGTGGTCAGGCGCGGATGCAGGTAGGCGGCGACGAAATCGTCGAAGCCAACCACCGAGACCTCGCGCGGGATGTGCACCCCGGCCGACAACAAGGCGTCATATGCACCAACCGCGGTGAAATCGTTGTAACACACAAGAGCGGTGACATCGCGTCCACGAGCAAGGCGGGCGGAGAGCGCGGCCCCTGCGGCACGGATGATCGAGTGCCGGTCGTAGACCGGCTCGGGCACGGTGAAGAAACAGGTCTCTCCACCCAATCCGGCGGCCTGCACCGCCTCGCGGAACTGGTCGGCTCGTCCACGACGCCCGTCCTGATCCGGCCCCAGCCACAACAACTGACGATGTCCCAGCCCGGCAAGATGCGCCACCGCGCGCCGCACACCTTCCGCCTCGTCGTAGTGTACCACCGGGAATGCCGAGGAGCCGTCATGCTCGATCAGGACGATCGGCAGATCCGGCGCTTCGCTGATGAGGTTGCTCAGACGCACGGAGCTGAGCACCGCCGGAACAATCAAGGCATCAAGCCGACGCTGTTGGAGCTGGCGGATGCCACGCGCGACCGCCCGTTCCTGCGTCCCTGGTCCGATGAGCGCCAGATTGTAGCCAACGAAGTGCGTCTCGGCCTCAATGCCCATGGTCAGGTGATGGAAGTAGCCGACGTCCATCGGCTCATCATCCAACTCACGCCCCGCCTGTCCGTAATCGAGGGCAAAGCCGATGGTCTCGCTCAACCCCAGATGCATGGCGCGTGCATGGTAATTGGCGACATACCCCAGACGTTCGGCCGCGGCCTTCACCAGCGCCGTACGTTCGTCGCTGACCTTGGCGGTCTTGTCCGTCGGATTGAGCACCATGCTGGCGGTGGCGATGCTGACACCTGCAGCCTTGGCCACATCGCTGAGGGTGGAATTGGTAACGGTCTTGCGCGCCACCCCCCCATGCTGCCGAGGAAATCCCCGACGGGAAGAGCGGCAAAAGAGCGGGAAAAGACCGCCGAACGCCGAACGCTGAACCGAGAAACGGCAGAAGAGGAACCGCCACGACGCCACGACGCCACGAGACCACAGCTTGGGGCAAACAACCAGATCACCTGACGGATGAAAGGGCTCGTCGACGAAAGTCGCTGTTGTTCCGCGGCGTCGTGGCGTCGTGGCGGTTCAATCGTGAATTTAGGCCGAACGCCGAACGCCGAATGTCCGCCAGCCACCGGCTTGTCGCTGACGTCAGCCGAAGGTCTCCCACGCGAGGTAAGCCGCCAACACCACCCCAATCACGCCGAAGACCAGGCCGGTTCCGATCGGCAAGGCGGCGGAATAACCCGCGGGGATATCCGTCGCCTTGAGCGTCGCCATCAACCGACGGAACTGGCGCGCGGCCAGCAGGCAGAGGAGTGCGCCGGTCAGCACCAGGGCGACGCCGATCGCCAGGGCGACGAACGGCGCGTGCGGGATGTGCGCAGGTGTGACGTAGCGCAGGAACAGGTCGAACTTCGCGACCATGAACCCGAGGCCGATGGCGGTGATGCCGGTGCGCACCCACGCCAGCAGCGTGCGTTCGGCGGCGAACAGGACGCGGGGGTCGTCGAGGGCGCTCATGGTCGGGACCTTCCGGCAGCGTCGCTGGGCGGCAAGCGTGGATCGCAGTGGTGGGCACCGCGCCACGACCGTGGTTGAGCCGTCGACCGCGCCACCATCATCTTTGCACGATGAAGCTGCTGATCGTCGAATCGCCGAACAAGACGCGCAAGATCCGCGAGTTTCTCGGACGTGACTACCGCGTCGCGGCGTCGTTCGGGCATGTGCGCGATCTGCCGATGAGTGGCGATCTGGCGGTGACCTTCGTGAACGGGCAGGTGCTGCCGAAGTACCTGCCGCTCGACCGCAGCCGGGATGCCATCGCGGATCTCAAACGGCAGGCCGAAGATGCCGAGGAAGTGTTGCTCGCGACTGACCCGGACCGCGAAGGCGAAGCCATCGCGTGGCACCTGAGCCAACTGCTCGGTGAGCGTCCGTACCGCCGCGTGGTGTTCCATGCGATCACCAAGGCCGAGGTGGTGAAGGCGGTGGCCAATCCGCGCATGCTCGACCAGCACTTGGTCGACGCGCAGCAAGCGCGACGCGTGCTCGACCGCGTGGTCGGTTGGCTGGTGAGTCCGACGCTGCGGCGGCTTGGCTCGGAGGCGAAGAGCGCCGGCCGCGTGCAGTCGGTGGCTCTGCGGCTGGTGGCGGAGCGCGAGCGTGAGATCGGCAAGTTCAACGCCGTCGATTATTTCATCCTGACGGCGACGGTGGAGAAACCAGGAACGCTACCGCCATTCGTCGCACGTCTGGTGACGTGGAAGGGCGAACCACTCGGACAACGCCTGACCGATCAGGCGATCGCGCAGAAGACCGTCGATTGGTGCCGGAAACAGCGCTGGCTGGTGCAGTCGTGTGACCGCCGCGATCAGCAGCGCCATCCGCCGCCCCCCTTCTCCACCGCCACCGTGCAACAGGCGGCGTCGGTGCGCCTCGGACTCAATCCCGATCAAACGATGAAGCTGCTGCAGTCGCTGTTCGAAGGCGGCCACATCACCTACCACCGTACCGATTCGGTGGCGCTCTCGCCGGAAGCGATCACCGCCGCACGCACCCTCATCGGTCAACGTTTCAAACCGGCGTACCTGCCGCCCCAGCCGGTGATCCACGCGACCAAGTCGGCGAACGCGCAAGAAGCGCACGAGGCCATCCGTCCGACGCATGCGGAATCAGGCGTCGACGCGCTCGGCGATACGCCGGAAGGCAAACTCTACCAACTGATCTGGAACCGTTTCATCGC
Organism: Planctomycetota bacterium; assembly: GCA_013816485.1. Lineage (GTDB taxonomy): Bacteria > Planctomycetota > UBA11346 > UBA11346 > UBA11346 > BOG-1363. Next base: position 26,838 of record JACDEI010000054.1, on the reverse strand, counting down.
CAGCCAGATGGCGAGTGGGCGCGATCAACTCACCACCATCGACATCGCCTGTGCTCCAGGCGCATGGCTGGTGGAGGGCAAACCACCCCAGGCGATGGGCGTATTCCAGGCCAAGGGCAAGGTCGTGTTGTTCGACGGCTGGCGCAAACTCACCGGCAGCGACGAAACCGACGAAGTGGTGAAGAAGGCCCGCGGCAAAGCGAAGAAGGACGACGATGACGAATTCGCCGGCGAACTGCCGATGCTGACGCCGGGCGATGCCGTCGATCTCAAAGAATTGGAAGCTCTCAATCGCACGACCAAACCACCGCCGCGCTACACCCAGGCCTCACTGATCAAGAAGTTGGAGAAGGAAGGCATCGGCCGCCCGTCGACCTACGCCGCGATCATGCGCACCATCCTGGAACGCGGCTACGTCGGAGAAAAGCAGCGCAAACTCTTCGCCACCGAACTGGGCATGGCGGTGATCGATTTCCTCGTCCACCACTACGGCGGCAACTTCATCGACCTGGGATTCACCGCGCGACTCGAAGAAGATCTCGACCGCATCGCGCGTGGCGAAGCATCCTGGCAGCAGGTCGTGACCGACGCAGCGCAGTCGGTGCTGGCGCTGGCACAGCGCGCTGGGCTGCGGGGAAATCCGTTGATCGAAAGCAGACCTGCGTAATCACGAACCGTGCGGGTCCAGGGCCGGCAGAGGCCCTGGCGGGCGTAGCGGGCATCCCTGCGCTTCGGCTCCTGCCTTCGCTACGGGCGGCGGACCCACTTGGGGTCCGGCTGCGCTGCGCTCCTGCGCTGCTCGCCCCGCAAACAACAATCCCCCGAGCGCGCCTGCCGCGCGCGAGCGGGGACGAGGTTAGGTCCTGCGCAGCAGGACACACCGGCAAAGCCGGTGTCGCTGACGGATCTCCGCTTCGGGAGATCCGTCAGCGCAAACCGAGCTAGAGCTTTTTGAACTCGAACGACCAGAAGTCGGCCAGTTCGTCCTGTTCGCCGAAGAACAGCGCGCGCAGATCGTGGATGCCAGCGGTCATTTGGAATGCCTGGCTGGTGACGGTCTTGGCGTTGTCCCACCGCTGGGTGTCCTCTAGGCGAAGCTCACCACCAACCGCTAGGCCATCGACTTCGAACTGCACACGGGCGTTCTTCGGATCGCCGCCATTGGCCTTGCCGTACTTCACCGTGACGGTGTAGGTGCCGGCCTCCTTCACGTTCACGGTGTAGCGCAGCCATTCGCCATTGGGGACATAGGCGACCACCGGCGCGCCGTGGTACTGATTGATGCCGACCGGCTCGGTGCGGTAGAACGGATTGCGTGGTTTGTCGTCGCGTTCCTGGAAGGCGACACCGTTGACGCCACGATCGAAGTCGGCGAACAGCAGCGTGCCAGGCAATTCATGTGCGCGGCCAGCGGGGAAGGCGTTGGTCCACGGTCCGCCATCATCACCACTGGCGTAGATGGCGATGCCCATCACCTGTGGCGCGCCTTTTTGCGCCTTGGCGATGATCGCCAGTGCGCCCTTGGTCACCTCGGTGGTCACCGGGCCATACGCGGCCCAGCCGTTTTTTGTTAGCTGGCCGATGTCTTTGAGTTCAACCTCGTTGACCATCACGTCGAATTGGCGGCTGTTGCTCGCGCTGGTTTCGCTGACGTACAACGTGACGTCAAAACGACCGTTCGACAGACCTCGGTCTGCGATCTCCAGGTCACCACTCTTGGCAGCAACGCCGGAGCGCAGCATCGAGCGCGTCGCGGGATCGGTTGCGGGCACCGGTTCACCGCTCCCGTTGATACGCCGGCTGTTGTAGATCACCAAGCCGGCGGACTCCGCCTCCTTCTGTCCCAGCCAGGTATTGCCCAGGATGGCCGCACCATCACCACCCAGGTTGATGCCCTTGATGAAACGCGGTTTGCCGTCGCTGAACTCACTCAAAGCCACGGCCTGGAGCGTGACGTTGCCATCCTGCACCTTCGCTGCGTTCCAGGTGATGGTGAGTTTGGCGCCATTGCTGCGCGCGCGGTATAGCAACGTGTAGCAGTGCCAGCCTTTGCCGTCACCGGTGTTGACGCTCTCGTCGCGGTAAGGCGGGGCCGAGCCGTCGCTAAGCGTCGCGTTGAACGAGCCCTGGGTCTTGTCGCCGCCGACCCACACCATCAGCCGACGCAGCACCGGATCGGCCGGTGCGGTGAAGGTGAAACCCTTGCTGCGGTTGTCGACCCACCAGCCGGTATTGGTCGCGGCCGATACCACGGTCGGCGTGCCGTCGTTCCAGGCGAAACGCGTGCGGTTGTTGTCGTAGCGCCGGATGTCGGCGTTGTCGGCGGCGCGCGCCACCGACAGTTGTTCGCCTCCCTGCCGACGGTTAAAAGACTTCTCATCGGTGATGCCGTACTGGATCCAGTCCATCGCTCCCACATCACTGAGGTTTACCACCTGCGGTGAAGGCGCGACCGCGCCCTTCAGTTGTGGACCGTCGGGAAGCTGTGGGATGTCGCGTGGCATCACCGCAGGACGACCAGCGGTATTGGTTACCGGCGCAGTGGATGTTGGTGTCTGGGTGGTGGGCGGCATGCCCGTGGTCGATGGTGGGGGCACCTGCATGCCGGTCTGCACCGGCGTGAAACGCTCCGCCTGGATGGGACGCTCGGTCACGCCATCGGGACGCACCCAGCCCAGCAGCAGGTGTGCGCCACCGCCGCCTTGTTTGTAGAGCACTTCGATAAAGCAGCGTTGGCCACCTGTGAGCGCGATCGGCGTGGAACGCTGGGACGGGTGGCGATCCCATTGGTTCGGATCGCCGTAGCCGTTGAGCGAACAGACCAGTCGCCGATTGGCGGGATTTTCATCCGGCGAGAGCCAGACTTCGCTGCTGTCGTCGCTCAGCACTTCGATGATGTAGTCGCCGTCCGCCGGCGGCGTCAGCAGTGCGCGCAGACGGGCGCCGAAATCGTTGCCGCTGATGCGGTAATCGGAATGTGGCACGAGCGTGATCTCATGTGCCGGCGACGCGAGGTGTCCGCGCAGGTCGCCGATGCCACCGCCACCGATGCCGCGCCAGGTCTCACGCAGCAGGCCACGCAGGCTCGCGAAATCCTGCACCGTGCCTTCGACCACGGCGGAACGGCTGGTGCCACCGCTGGCGTCGGTCGCAACTGCGCTGAGCGCATAGGCACCGATCGGCGGGGCGCGCCAGGTGAAGGTGTAGGGCGGCGTGGTCGCTTCGCCGAGCAGGGTGTCGCGGTTGTAGAATGCGACCTTGGCGATGCCGCCAGCGGCATCGGCACGGGTGCGGATGGTCAGATCGAATGGCGGTGCCTGACCGCCGGACGCCGGATCGGTGATCAGGATCATCGGCGGCAGGACACCGTCGAGCGTGCCGATCGCATCGAGTTGCAGACCAGCCAGATGGGCCGCGCCCATGCCCGACAGTCGCAGATCGAGACGACGCTGACGCACCTGGACCCGCAACGGACCGAGACGGCGCCAACGTTCAGCCTTGGTCGCCGCCGGACCGAGCGGTACCGGCGTGTTGGCGAGCGTCAGGGTGATGCCGTCGAAACGCGCATCGACCGGACCGGCGATCCACAATGACAGGTCGTAATCGCCATTCGGGAGGACGTGCGAGAGTTCGATCTGGCCACCGTCACCGACCAGGCCGGCGTCGAGCATGCGTTTGGTGTCGAAGTCCATGCCCACGCCGCTGATCTGGGCGAACGGTCCAACGCGCACACCGCGCCCCAGGGTCAATCCGGCACCCAGCGCCTCGTTGAGCGACAGCCATTGGTTGCGCGCGATGGTGACCACCCCCTCACCGAAGTTGATGCCGCGCACGAATGCGCCACCGCCATCGACCGCGGGATCGGCACCGGCGCGCACCACCACCACTCCACCCGGCGCCGCCTCGACCATGCCGGCACCATTAAGGCGCGCGACCTGCGGTTTGCCGCGTCCGGTGCGTACACGCGTGACCCCGTCGACCACATCGATGGTGGTCTTGGCTTCCGCCATCGTCACCTGGCCCTGCGGAGTGCGGGCGATCACGGTGGTGACCTTGGGCCCACGCAGATGTTCGATCTCCGCCTGGCCTTGCGTGAGGTGGAGGTGCAGCGTCTGGCCCTGGAGGGTGACGGTCTGGATCTGCGTATCGGCGAACAGTTTCAGCCGCACCTGGTCGACCAGCAGGGTACGTAGAATGCCCGCACCGGTGACCTGGAGTCCATCGCCCGACGACAGCGACTCGCTGATGATCGCCGGTCTGGTCTGGCCGGCATGGGTGATGACCGCTTGGCCTTCCACTTCGGACACCAGGGCGAAGGACGGATCGCCGACCGGTGCCTGCTGGGTCGGTGCTGGTGCGACGAGTTCGTCGGCGTGTGTCGGCGATGCGGGACGCAACCATATCACCATCAGTACCAGCAATCCGAGCACGGCAGCGCCACCGCCGAGGTAGAGCGGCATGCGGTTGGGCGGTGGTGGTGCATCGTCACCGAGATCGTCGGCCTCTGCCACCGCGGTCTTGCGCGTACCGGAAGCCGTCCCGGCAAATCCGCGCACCCCGCTACCGGTTTCGCTGATCTGCCGACGATGGCGCGTGGTGTCACTGCGCGGAGCAGGTGGTTGCCTGGTGATGCGCGCGGTCCCGCGGGTCGGACGCTGCGGTACGATCAGACGGCTGCTGTCGTTCTGGAAATGTGGTAGACCGGCGATGAATTCCTTCACCTGCGCGGCATCGAACGGGGTCAGCAACGCCTGGAGCAGCAGGTGCAGGCGCACCTGGCGTTCAAACTGGGTCGCGCGCGCGGGATCGTGCAGCACGCCAGCGACCAACAGGGCGCGGGTGTCGGGCACCAAGGTGCCGCCCAGGTAATCCTCGATCACGCTGGGGAAGGTCCGATCGGCGGTGTCGCCGACCTCGGCCACTCCGGTCCAGTCCATGCGTGCCCGCGCCGCGAGCAGCGCCTGCGCAACTTCGCTTTCGACCAGGCCCTGTTTCTCCGCGATGGTCCCGACGGTCAGGCCTTCGTTGTAGTGGCGTTGCAGGAGCTGACGCAACGACGGCGGCTGCATCTGCAGACGACGCGGCAGCTCGACCGCTGCGGGATTGGCGGCATCGCTGTTGCGCCCCAGGGCATCGACCGCGGACTGGACCACGATGGTGTTCAACGGGTCCTTGGCCGCTGCCGCACCACGGGTCGCATCGCTCAGGCGGATGCCAATCAGCGTGCTCGCCGTGCGGCACATCCAGCCACGGACATCCTGCGGCGGACAACGCGACAGTTCGCGACGGATGGCACCGTAGACTTCACGCAGCAAGGCGTCGCCCAGCGCCTGGGTCGAGACATAGGTGGCGATGTAGAGGCGGAGATCGCCGATGGTCGCGGTGACCAGCTCGTGGAAGGCGGCGGGATCGCCCTGCTGAGCGCGTTCCACCTGCACTTTGAGATCAGCGACATTCATCGTTCGCCCCCATGTTGACCGATGGGGCGCGGACGCTGGCTGATCCGTAATGCAGGAAAACAGGTGCTGGTTGAGGGCATGGCGCGGTAGGTAACCGTAGTGGTCGGCTCGCACAGTCACAACCACGGCAATTCCAGGGTTGTGGAACCGGTGGAGCCGGTGGAGCCAGTGGAGCCGGTGGAGCCGGGTCACCGGCACGGGATGGATCAGCATGGTACGCCGGAGATGATCTCCCGTTTGCCGCCATTCCGTGAATCCCGCAGGTCGCCCCCTGGCACCCAGGCCGGTGGACGCATGATGGCCGCGGCATGCTGCTGCTCGATGATGTTGCTAAATCGTTTTATGACCGGGGACGAGGTGAGGTCCGCGCCGTCGATGGGATCTCCGTCGAACTTACCGGGGGCGTCTGTGCACTGATCGGTGCCAACGGCGCGGGTAAGAGCACGCTGCTGCGGCTGATCACCACGTTACTGATGCCCGATCGCGGCCGGGTGCTGGTCGGCGGCCGGGATACGCGCACGGACGCTGAGGCCATCCGCCGCCGGCTGGCCTACCTGTCGTCGACCACCCGCATGTATCAACGACTGACCGGGCGTGAGCTGCTGCGCTACGTCGGTGGTTTTTTCGACCTCGACGGGGCCACGCTCGATCGGCGCATCGCCGAGGTGGTCGAGACCTTCACTCTCGCGCAGTTCCTCGACCAGCGCATCGAAGGCCTGTCGACCGGTCAACTGCAACGCATCAACCTCGCCCGGACGCTGCTGCCGGATCCCGACCTGCTGGTGCTCGACGAACCGACCACCGGATTGGATGTGCTCGCCGCACGTTCGCTGGTCGATGCGGTGCTCGCCGCGCGCCGACCCGGACGGTTGATCCTGATCGCCACCCACGTGTTGCGCGAGGTCGAGCTGTGCGCCGACCGCCTACTGCTGCTACGGCGCGGGCGGGTGGTGTTCGATGGTGCCCCAGGCGACCTGGGCAGCGGCACGCAGTTCGAAGCTGCGGTGCATGAGCGGCTGCATGAGGCACCCACATCCACAACGGCATCGCCAACCGACACACCGCCAGCAGCCGCGGCCCCACTGGACACCACTCCGTGAATCTGCGCCACGTCCTGCATGTCTTCCGCAAGGATGGTTTGGAGATCCTGCGCGATCGCCGCACGTTGTTCGTCAACGTGGTGTTGCCGGCCCTGCTGTATCCGCTGATCGGCATGTTCATGATCCAGGTGATCCAGCTCACCCAGGCGCAGCAACTGGCGCCGCCGCGCGTGGCGCTGATCGATCTGCCGGCACGCGTCAGCGAACTGCTCTCCATGCCCGACGAAGACCGCGACGAAGCGGCGAAGAAAACCACGGCGCCGACTACCGGCCTGCGCAAAACGCGGGCGGCCCACGCGCTCGCAGCCGACCTACCGCACCGCACGGTGCTGGCGCTGCGCACCGCGGGGTTGGAGCTCCAGGCGCTCGCACGCATCGAACGGCATGAACGTTCTTCCGATCACCAGGAACGTGAAGGCCGTGCACGCGAGCAGCTGCTCACCCTGCTGCGCCAGGACGACCTCGCCGGGGTGGTGCTCAACCTGCCGCAACACGATGCCAGTGCGCCACTGCGTTGGTACGCCACCTACGATCATGCGCATGTCCAGGGTGACCGCGCCCAGCAGGCGATCGAAAACACCACCGCGCGCTACCGCAAGGAACTGATCCTGGCACGCCTGGGCAACGCCGGCCTGAGCGAAAGCGATCTGTCACCGCTCGAACTGATGTCGCAACCGCTCGCACCGGCAGCCGAGTCCATGCGTACGCGTTTGGCCGGCATCATCCCGCTGATCCTGGTGGTGTTCGCCGCGCTCGGCGCGTTCTATCCGGCGATTGATCTGATCGCGGGCGAACGCGAACGCGGCACGTTGGAAAGCCTGCTGTCCTGGCCGGTCGGACGACAGGACCTGTTCCTCGGCAAGTTGCTGGTGACCTCGGCGGCAGCAGCGGTTTCCGTGCTGCTCAACCTCACCTCGCTGGGGGTGACCATGGCCTTGATTGTGCGGCAGCTCGGGGGTGGCGAGGGTGGCTTCGGCGACGCCATCGGCACCGGACTCGGGACCTTCGCGTTGTGCCTCGGCATCCTACTGCCGCTCACCATCACGCTCGGTGCCTTGTCACTGGTACTCGCCGGTCTGGCCGCCAGCGCGAAGGAGGCGCAGAACTATCTGTCACCGATGCTGCTGGTGGTGCTGGTGGCGGCGCTGGTGGCGGCGGTACCCGACACCCGCCCGAGTCTGGCACTCGATCTCATCCCCATCACCGGTTCAGTGCTCGTGCTCAAGGAATGCCTGCAAGGCCACGAAGTGCCGTGGTTCCATCTGTTGATCTCCACCGGTGCGGCCCTCGCGGTCGCCGCGGTGGTGGTCAGCTGGGCCACCCGGCTGCTGGAAGACGAACGTTTCTGTTACCCAGGGTTGGTGCGTGCCGGGTGGGGCCGTTTCCGCACCTGGGGCACCGGCCCGGACGCGCCGAATGGACTCGAAGCGATGGCGGTTTTCGGCGTGGCGGTCGCAGGCATGACCTTGATGGCGGACTTCTTCAAGCTCGCGCCGTCCCCCATCCGCATCGCCGTGCCGTTGTTGTTGTTCATCGCCCTGCCCGCGGTGGTGCATTGCTGGTTGGGTGGGTACCGGCCATCCATCGTGCTGGGCCTGGCGCGTCCACCAGCCATCAGCCTGCTGCGGGTGATCGCTGCGGTTCCTTTTGCGATCCTGCTGAGTCTCGCCATCGGCAACCTGCAACCACAACCAGCCGCAAACGACAGCAATGAATTACAAAACCTCATCACCGACCTGCGTTCCTATGGTGTCATCGTCGAACTGGTGTGCCTCGCGCTGATCCCTGGCATCAGCGAAGAACTGCTCTGCCGTGGCACGTTGCTGAAAGGTATGGTGCGTGGCACCGGCATCGCCGGGGGCGTGCTGCTCTCGTCGTTCCTCTTCGCCTGCCTGCACATGGATCCCTACCGCTTCCTGCCCCAGATGACGCTGGGCGTGGTACTGGCACTGTTGGCATTGCGTTACCGCTCGGTGATCCCGTGCATGCTGCTGCACGCCGGCCACAACGCCGGCATCCTGCTGCTCGACCGCAGCGGCAGCGCTGACCTGCTAACCGATCTGCCACCACTGGCGGCACTCGGCATCGGTATCCTGGGCGTGTGGTTGCTGCTCATCATGCCATCACGGCGTGAACGCAGCGCCTGACATAGTGGTGATCCACGAAAACAACGCTGCCCTGGTCGGATGACCAGGGCAGCATTCATTCCGCCGTTTGTGGCGGCTTACTCGTCGTCGGCCGGCAGGATCTTGATGCGGATCTCGCCTTTGCCGCCCGCGCCCCAAGCGTAGTCGCTGAACGGTCCGAGCCACAAGCGGCCGTCGCCCTCGACCAGGCCGGGCTTCATCCACTTGCCGTTCTCAATCTGCATGACCATGGCGCCTTCCTTGAAGTCGCCACCGGTGAAATAGATGAATTGGCGGGTGTTCGGGGTATTCGTCAGCGACTCGCCCTTCCAGTTCACGCTGCGCGAATTGCCCGAGCTATAATAGGTGGTCGGCTGCCAGGTGTCGGTCGGGTGCGGCACGATGCGGTATTTCTTGCCCGCGGTCAGGCGCAGACCGATATCGTTGCGGTCCTTCGCCGCCGAGATCACCGCCATGCCGCCCTTGAGTCGATCCCACTGCTTCGCCGTGAGGCTCTCATAGTTGAGGTTGGTCATCGGCAGGAGGCTGTCGATCTCATCCATGCGCTTGGCGATACGGTCCTTGCTGATGCCGGTGATCTTCGGCTCGGCGAGCTGGTACCAGTAGAGCGCACGACCCATCGGGCCTTCAAGCGTCGGCTGGCCTTTGCGGCCCTTCTTGCCGATGTCGTACCACTTGTCGCCGAGTTCGATCTGCTGCGCCACGCCATCGGGCTTGAGCTGTTCCATGTCGCCGAGGGACTTCATGTCCGCGTCGGTGCCGTGCATCAGCAATGGGATGCCCAGGTCCCACTTCTGCGCCTCGTAGCAAAAATATTTGCCGACGATGGTGTTGGCGTCACCGTCCTCGGGATTGTCGAGCAGCTTGATGATCGCCAGCACGGTCGGGTTCTTCGACTTGCCGAAGGCGGTCTTCTTCTGCGCCGTGGCGTCGACACCGCTGAAGTTCATCGCCATCAGGTCGCTGGCGCTGATCACCGCATAGAAATCCTGGCATTCCATCGCCAGGTCGGTGGCGGCGGTGAGCAGCGCGTGCAACATCACCGGGTCGTCCTTGGTCGTGCGCGCCTGATCCATTAGCTTGTTCAGCAGGTTCTGCTTCTGGTTGGGCTTCCGCTTGGCGAAGTCCGACTTGTAGAGCGTGCGGATCGATGAGGCCGATGACTTCTGGGTATCCGTGCTCGGCACCGCTGTCTGTTGGATCTTGCCGTTGAGCTTGGTCGGCTTGCTGAACAGGGTTTCGCGCTGGGCATCCTGCGCCTCCTTGATCGCCTTCATCTGGTTCTGCTGTGCGACCAGGCTGAGCTTCTGCGCCTTGATGCCGACCTCGGTACCGACGAATCGTTCAGCGACCTCGAAGTAGCGCACCGAGATCTGCTCGAAGTTCTCCGGGTTCTTGCTGGCGAACTTCTCGGCGCGCGAGAAGTACTCATCGGCCTTGTCCGCGGTGACTTCCTTGTTCGCGACTTTGTCGACCTTGGCCAGGGCCGCGACCACGGTCTTGTCGCCACTCTTTTGCGCCACGAACGACTTCACGTCGTCGAGGTTCATGCGCTTCTTGCACCAGAAGATGTTGGCTTCGAGATCGCAGATGGTGTCGGTGTCGCCGGTGGTCTCGTAGTACTTGAGCGCCTTGGAGAAGGCGACCGCGGCGTCGACGCTGCGGCGGGGATTGTCGTTCGACTCGATCATCGCCTCCTTGCCCTGCACCACGAGCACTGCGGCCTCCTCCTTGCTCACCGTCGGCACGTCGGTCGGGTTGCCGAGCAGATCGGTCGCCGGCGGTGGGGTCTCCCCCTTCGGCGGCGTCACGTCGGCAGCAGACAGCGAAGCACTGGCGAGCAGGACGAGGAGCAACGGGAATGGGCGCATGGGGATTCCTTCGGGAAACGATTCGATGACTAAGAGAACACCTGGATCTTACCACAGAATACTAGCATGAGGCCTGAGTCACACGGGCGTGGACTATTTGTCCGTCAGGACGGGACGCAAGCACTGCTTGCCGGGTTCGTCCAGCGTTGCGACCTGACAGGGAAATCTCATCCGTTCGTCCGTCACCGGGTGGGATGACTTGCACCGGCCCAGGCCCAATGGCGTAAAGCTAACGAAATGGATTTTTCACTACGAAGGCACGAAGACACGAAGACGAGAGAAGAAGAGTCGTTTCGACCGCTTGTGAGGTGATTTCTTCGTGACTTCGTGACTTCGTGGCGGATTTTTTTTCTGGTAGCCTGGCTTAACTTTACGTCATTGGCCCAGGCCCCGAGCTAGAGGAGACGTGCTAGCCACATGCCGTGCTGGCCTTTTGCCTTGCAATCGGGACTCACATCGCATTCTTCCGCCCCTCCGGCGACGCTCGCTTCCCCTACGGACGGGATCGTCGGATCTTAGGAGCTTCCCCATGGCCCGTTACACCGGCCCACGCCTGCGCATCCTCCGTCGTCTCGGCACTGAACTGCCGGGCCTGACGACTAAGACCGCTGCCCGCCGTCCGAATCCCCCAGGACAGGCCGCTGCCGGCAAACGCCAGTTCAAGGTCAGCGAGTACGGCCAGCGCCTGCGCGAGAAGCAGAAGCTGCGTTTTCACTATGGCCTGACCGAACGCAGCCTGCTGAATTTCTACGCCAAAGCCTACCGCATGCCCGGCGACACCGGCCGCAACTTATTGCAGCTGCTGGAGTCGCGTTTGGACAACCTGGTGTGGCGCGCGGGACTGACGCGCACCTTGCCGTCGGCCCGTCAGCTCATCGGTCACGGCAACGTGATGATGGGCGGCCACCGCGCCAAGAGCCCAGGCCAAGTGCTTAAGGCCGGCGGAACCTTCAGCGTGCGCGAGAAGGCTCGCAATCGCGAGGACCTGCGCGTGACCGTCAACGCTCCCGTGCTGGAGCGTCCGGCCAACCTCAAGGTCGACCTCGACACCCTGACCGTCACGGTCGAGTCGCTGCTGACCGCCGACCAGGTGCCCTTCCAGGTCGACATCCAGAAGGTCATCGAGTTCTTCGCCCGCTGATCCCGAGCTGATCCCGAGGACAGCCGGCAGGCGCAAGCGCGTGCCGCTCCAAAACCGCAAACCCGGAGGCCCTGCCTCCGGGTTTGTCGTTTCCTGGCCCACGACGATGCGTGTACCAGCGATTGTGGAACACTAGGCCTCGTGCCGGCTGGCCTGTGGCCAGCGCCGGGTAGACTGCACGCAGGAGCACCGCCATGGAAGCCTGCGACAAAATCAAGGATGCCCGCGCCCACCTGCGCCAAGCGGCGCAGGCGATGGAAGAGCGCGTGCTGGGCAAGGACGTTGCCAGCCATCTGCGCCAAGCTGCCCGCAGCGTACTGCAAGCCGGGCTGGCGGCGATTGATGAACGTGAGCAGCGCGCTGACGACACGCCCAAGCCGTCCTGACCGCTCGGTGTCTGTAGCACTACGCGGCGAAATCCCCCTGCCACACGAAGAAATTTCGGCGCGTAGTGCGGGGGGTGCGGGTCGAAGCCCTGCAACAACAGCGCCCAGCCCGGTCGAGCCGATAATGAACCTCCGGTTCCGGCTCAGCCGGGCTGGGCCTGATCTCCCGCCCGCACCCTGCGTCGCGGACTGACCATGTTGTTGTCACGTATCGCGGCGGGACTCGGATTGCTGGCGTGGTTGGGGCCACAATACCTCGCCATCATCACGCTGAAAAAAATCTGGCGCGCTCCTGCGCGGGCCTGGCGACGCACTCTTGATCGCCATGGTGCGCGCCTGTTCGCCGCGCATGCACGTCGTCATGGCGCCCTGCTGATCAAACTCGGACAGTTCGTCGCCAGCCGGCCCGACATTTTCCCGCTCGCGTATGTCGACACCTGTGCGCCGTTACGTGATCAGGCACCGGCACGGCCCTATGCGGTGGTGCGACAGGTGCTCGACGATGCCTACGAAGGCCGCACTGGCGACCACCTCGCGCGCGTCGAGGAAACCGCCCTCGCCGCCGCCAGCTTCGGCCAAGTGCATCGTGCGTGGCTGGTCGACGGCACGCTCGTCGCCGTGAAGGTCCAGTATCCCGAACTGCCACGTTCGGTCGCCGCCGATCTGTGGATCGTGCGTCTCGCATTGCGGTTGTTCTCGCTCGCGCTGCGTGGCTGGCCACTGGACCAGATCTACCGCGAGATCGAACGCACCAGCCGCGAAGAACAGGACTACCTGCACGAAGGCTCGGCGGCTGACCGCCTGCGGCCCGGCTTGGCGAAGTTCGGTCTGGCGGTGCCGGCGGTCAAATGGGCGCACACGCGCGAGAAGGTCCTGGTGATGGAGTTCGCCGGCGGTGTGACGCTTGGGCAGTTCGCTGTCACCACCCTCGCCAGCGACGAACGCCGACGACTGGCCGACGCATTGATCGATGGTTTCCTCTACATGCTGCTCGACGAGGGGTTCTTCCACGCCGATCCGCACGCCGGCAACCTGCTCTACGACCAGGGCAAGCTGTGGCTGATCGACTTTGGCATGACCGCAACGATCAGCCGGCGAGAGACCGATCTCTACCGGCGTTTCCTCGGCCACCTGCGCGAGCACGACACCGATGGAATAGTCGATGTGCTCATCGAACTGGGCTGGACGCTGCCGACCGCCGATCGGGCGCGCCTCAAGGGTCTGGCACGCGAGGTCTACGACAGCTTGGCGCACCTCGATCCGCAGAGCTTCAAGGGGTCACGCCGTCAGGCGGAACTCGGTGCCAAGATCCAGGAATTCCTCCGGCGCATGGACGGTATCGTCTTCCCGCAGCACACCGTACTGCTGTCGCGCGCCACCAGCCTGATCGAAGGCGTGTGCATGGAGCTGGTGCCGGGCAGCAACCTGCTGGACCTGGTGCGCCCACGTCTGGGACGACTGACGACCCTGCGCGGACAAGTGCGCAATCTGCTGACCGATGCCAAAGAGATGTGGAAGGCCTACCGGGGACTGCCGGACAAGGTCGATGCGTTGCTGGCGCAGAAACCCGCGAGCTTTCCGCTGATGCCGCTCATGGGCGCGCTGCTGCTGATCGCCGCGCTGCAACTTGAAGCGGGCGACGGGCGGACCATCGCGGTGCTGCTGGCGGGCGTACTGACGCTGCTCGGACTCCTGCGCGCCCGCTGACGGTTCAGCGCAACACGTTGCTGCCGTCGTCTGCTGGAGCGGCGGGGCCGTCGCGCAGGGTGTTGCCGCTGTCATCCGTGCCCTTGTTCGGAGCGTCCCCAGAAGCCGGCGGAGCGACGCGGGTGGTGCCGGCCGGAATGAGGGTCTCGGCCGCGCGGGTGAGGAAGTGTCCCGGATGGGCGGTGCGCATCGCGGCGAAGACCTCGCGCGCCGCATCGGATTGGCCGAGGCGCGCGCGCGCCATCACCAGATAATAGAGCTGGCGCGGGTCCTTCTCGCTCTTGGCTTCCAAACGCTCGGCCAGCAGCTTCCATTCCTTGGTTTCGGCGAGGGTCGCCAACTCCGCATCTTCAGGACTCGGTGCGATGTCGGGCGAGGTCGGCAACCGCGGACCGATCACCTGGATGATGCCGCTGATCGAGCCGGACAACGGATCGCCGCCTTTGCCGGCGATCGACACGTGGCTGTCGACACGCCCATTACTCCACACCTTGCTCTCCATGATCTCGTCGCCGCCGGAACTGCGACGATCGAGGCGGATGATCACCAGGTTCTTCTCGCTCGCCGTCAGGTGGTTGGCGACAGTTGGCGAGACCACCAAGTCCTGGAGCTTCATGCCGTGGGCTTCGAGGCGCTTGATCGCTTCGGCGCCCATCACCACCTCGACCTGTTTGCCGCCGATTCGCGTCAACTCATCGGTCACGATCTGGGCCGAGGCCTCGCCGCTGGGATCGGAGAACAACACGAGGATGAGCAGGAGGTGGGACATGGGGGTGGAGCATGGCGGCTCCCGCCGGCGATGCGAGTGGATGCGGGTGGGCGTAGAACACCCTTGGTCCCACCTCCATGCCCCCGATAGTTCCCACCCATGCGCACCGCCCGCATCGCCTGGGTGCTGTTTCTGACCGTGCTCAAGCGCCGGATGGCCTACCGCGGCGACCTGATCTTGGCCGGCCTCGATGAGGTCATGCGCGGCTTGGTGGCGCTGGTGATGCTTCAGGTCTACGTCAGCAAGACCCCCAACCTGCACGGCTGGACGCAATACGAACTGCTGTTCGTGCTCGGCTTCAGCATGGTGCCAATCGGACTCTTCCACACCTTTTGCGGCAACCTCTACCAGTTGAGCAACACCTACATCATCCAAGGCAACCTCGACCGCGTGCTGCTGCGGCCCTACCCGACTTTTCTCCAGATCTGTTTCGATCGCATCCAGGTGGAGGACCTCTCCGGCGTCCTGCTGGGCCTCGCCGTGATGGTGACCGCGGTCGCCAACTTGCCTAATTTCGACATGGGCGCGGCCCATCTGGCATTACTTGTGGTCCTGATCCTGTCGGCCTTTGGCGTGGTGGTGGCGGTCTTCATGGCCTTCGCCGCGACGGGCTTCTGGTTCGAGGATCGCGTCGGCATGGTGCCGCCGGTCTACAACCTCATGGAGTTCGGACGGTGGCCCACCGGCATCTATCATCCCGCGTTGAAGCTTTTGATCACCTGCGTGATCCCGTTCTCGTTTGTCGCGTTCTACCCCGCTGGGTTCCTGGTACGCGGCGAGGACCCCTGGCCAGCCCTGCTGACCCCCCTGGTCGCGCTCGCCAGCCTGTTCGTGGCAGGGTGGTTATGGCGTTGTGGCATACGACGTTACCACTCCAGCGGAAGCTGACCCGGGAACCGCTGACGAAAAACCCAGGCCACGCCTGGATAAGACACCGCACCACCTTCCCGCCCTTTCCCGTCCACCTGCCAGCTAGACCCGACATCCTGCCAGCCTGAGGATCCCCGCATGAGCAACGCGACCAAGTCCCCCCGTTCCACATCCACCCGTCCAGCCAAACGTTCCGGTGGTGGTGGCGGTTTCTGGCTCCTGCTCGCCGCAGTGGTGCTCGGCATCGGCGGCGTCTACGTCTTCGCGCCCGATCTGCCGCGTCAGTGGTTCGGCACCACCAAGACGCCAGCGGACAAAGGACCGGAGCCGACCGCCCCGCAACAGGTGAAGACCGACCTCGCCAACAAGACGCACAAGGTCGATGACGATCTGAGCAAGCCCAAGGTCGCCACCGCGGCGGAGAAACCCAAGGTCGACAACCAGCCGGCACCGGAGAAGCCCAAGGCCTTCGCCGATGAGGCCAAGGCCCAGCCGATCCTGGAAGCCGCGCAGAAGGCCTACACCGAGATGAAGTGGTCGAAGGCCACGAACGAAGCGCGCAAGATCGTGACCATGGCGGTATCGGCAGCGACACGCATCAAGGCGCAGGACATCCTCACCGGTTCGGCGGCGATCGAGAAACTCTTCAACGAGTTGAACGACAAGGATGAGCTGGTGCGCTACTACGACACGCACCCGAGCCTGGTGCTGCTGAAGAGCGGCAATGGCATCAGCCAAGCGGTGCCGATCACCAGCATCGACGATCCCACGCCAGTCGAGAACCGGCCGTTGGAATTCATCGCGGCCCAACGCAAGACCGGCAAGGTCGCGTTCATGATCAAGGGCAAGAAGGATTACATCCCCAGCAGTCTGCCGGCCGACAATGTCGGCGAAGTCGTCGCGGCCGATACCGCGGCGATCATGAAGGAGAAGCAGTCCGAGTTCGACACGCGCCTGAACCGCCTGCGCAACAGCAACCTCGCGCGCGATCCCCTGGCGTGGTACGACGCCGGCAAGTTCGCCTACCGCAACCGCCTCGACACCAACGTCACCGAGATGCTCAACCAGGCGGTGGTGCTCGACCAGAACCTGGTGAGCAAGGTGCGTGAAGACAAGGCCGCCGGCTACTACGCCAACCTCGTCAGCCACCTGAAGAACGGCAACAAGAAGCAGGCCGACGCCTTCATGGCGATCATCGAGCGCAAATTCAAGGATACCGACCAGGGCAAGCAGGCACGCCTGTACTACGACGGCAAGAACGACGAACTGATCCAGGCCGCCAAGGCCGAGCAGGAGAAACGCAAGGAGGAGGAACGCGGCCGGCGCGAAGCGCTCAAGGCGCGTGCCACCGAACTGGGCGACGACAAGACGCTGGCCGCGATGAAACAGTATCCGCAGGATGAGCCCGAAGATACCGCTCTGGCCGCGATGGCGGCGACCGGCGACGAGGGCAAGGCCGACGCGTTGTTCTCCAAGGGCCGCGATCTCTACAACCAAGCGCTCGAAGCGGGCAACACCCCCCAACGCGACGTGTTGTACGAGAAGGCTTTCCATGAGCTCAACTCCGCACAGGCGATCTATTCCAAGCTGGTGGAGAAGAACCCGGCCAACTCAACGCTCGGCATCAAGCTCCAGGAATGCAGCCGCCTGCGCTACGGCACCGTGAAGCAGCGCCGCTTCTGAGCCCTTTCGGTGATGGTCGGTGATGGTCGGTGATGATGTAGGAGATGGCGGCGAACGCCGCTGTTCCGTCACCTGCTAGCCAGCACGCACGGTCTTCTGCCAACTGCATTGCGGACAACGGTAGGTGCGGTGTTTCGGCACCACCGCCGCCAAGATGAAGAAGATGATCGAGGGTTGGAAGATCATCAGCATGAGCAGGTTGTCGCGCCCGACGAAATCGATCATGCCGCGTTCATTGCGCGTCAGGGCGATGAACGCCGCGACACCCAGCATCATCGGGAAGATCGCCAGGTAACCGGCCCATTGCAGACGACGCGCGAGCGGACTGAGGTGCTGATGGTCCTCGGGCCGACCGCGAAAGCGGAAGCCGCACTGCGGACAACACTCGATATGCGCCGGATCGCCGCGCCTGACCATGCGCTGAGGCTGCGTCGAACGCTCGCCGGTCAACACAGGTTTGCGGTCTGTTCCTTCATCTGTTCCACCAGAGCTTTCGCTTCCAGCACCAGGTTGGTCAGCGCGGTGTCGTTGCTCTTGGCGCCGGTGGTGTTGACCTCGCGGCCGATCTCCTGCAACAGGAACTCCAGCTTGCGGCCCTGCTGCTCATCATCGCCGGCGATCAGGGCGTCGAGCGCATCGATGTGAGCGGCGAGACGCACCAGCTCTTCCGTGACATCGATGCGATCGGCATGGAGCGCGACCTCGCGCACGAGCTGCTCCGCGGTCAGGGTCACATCTTTGAGCAGTTCGCCGACGCGGGCCTGGAGCGCGCAGCGGTAGCTCGCGGCACGCGCATCCGCGGCGGTACGCAGCCTGGGTAGCAGCGCGCGCACAGTGGCGGCCTGGGCGCGGAATGCCGTCGCCAGGGCTGCGCCTTCGCGCTGACGCTGCGTCTGCAGTTCGCCAATGGCGGTGGCGAGCGCCGAACGCAGCAAGGTTTCATGACCCGCGCCGGTTGTATCGCGTTCGCCGGTGACCAGCGACACCACGCGATCAATGGTCGGCAGGGGCGCGCCGAGATCGCGCGCCAGTCCGGCGAGTTGTTCCCACGCCGCCGTGACGCGCGCACGATCAATCGCCAGCACCTGCTGGCTGCGCACCGCCACCTGCACCGTGACGCTGCCACGTTGCAGCGCGGCTCGCACCTCCTGCTTCACCAGTTCGTCGAGCGCCAGGTCGCGCAGATCGCTGCGCACCTGCACCTGGATGCCGCGGTGGTTCACCGCGGCGATCTGCACGCTCACGCTAGTGCCGGCGTGGTCCGCTTGTCCAGCTCCGAAACCAGTCATCGAACGCATGTCATCCCTTGGTTGAATCGTGACGCACGATCTCGATACGTCCCAGCGTGTCAGCCCGCCGCCGACCGTGGGCCATCTCCTCGTCGATCAGATCGGCGATACGACCGATCGCCCCACTGGCGCCGAGTTCCTTGCGCGTCAATGCCAGTCCGGCGAGACAATCGGCACGACGCTCTCCGGCCCACAGGCGTTCGACGTGCGCGACCAACCGCGCGACGCTGAGATCGTCCTGCAACACTTCGGGGCAGACGCGCCGCCCGACCACCAGGTTGGGCAGGCCGACGTGCGGCGTGCGGATCAGGTGCCGCGCCAGCATCGCGGTCAGGCGGTCAGTGCGGTAGCTGATGACGTGCGGCAAACCGATCAGACCGGCTTCGAGCGTCGCCGTACCGGAAGCTATCAGACCGACGTGCGCGCGCGCGCACAGCTCGCGGTAACGACCCTCGACCAGCGGATAGTCGGTGGCTTCGCGGTAGAGCGAGATCGGCAGTTCGGGCACCTTGGCCACCGCCACCCGTACGCGCTGGCCCAGCCGGGACAGACGCGGCACCAGGGCCTCCGCGGTCTGATGGAACAGTCCGAGCAGCGCGCGCACCTCGCGCGGACGGCTGCCGGGCGCCAACAGCAGCAGGCGGTCATCCGACGCCAACTTGAGTTCCTCGGACACCGCGGTGGTGGCGATGCGCGGCGGAATGAGATCGAGCAGGGGATGGCCGACAAAATCAGCCTGCACCCCGAAGCGCGAGAACAACGGCGGCTCGAAGGGGAAGAAGCACAGCAGACGGTCGACACTTTGGGCGATACGTTTGGCGCGACGCGGTTTCCACGCCCACACCTGCGGTGCGACCAAGTGGACGAACCGGGTGCCCGCCGCGCGCATGTCGGCGAGGCGGCGCACCAGTCGCAGGTTGAACCCAGGATAGTCGACCGTCAGCACCACCTTGGGACGGCGTGAACGGATCACCTGGGCCATGCGCAGCCCGAGTTGGATGAACGACGGCAGGCGTGCGAGTACCGGCCCCAGGCCCATCACCGCTAGGCCCTCGATGTCCTGCTCGATCTCGGCACCAGCCTCCTTGAGCGCCGGGCCGCCCATCGCGGCGCAGGTCAGATCGCTGTAACGCGCACGCAGGCGACGCAGCACCTCCGCGGCGTAGGCATCGCCCGAGGTCTCCCCCGCGATGACGAACAGATCGCAGGTGTGAGCGAGCGGCATGGCGCGGGATGCTCCAAAGTCCGCGCGGATTGGGAAGCACGCGCAGCACGCGGTCCGAATGGTACGAGGAGTACGAGGAGTACGAGGGGTACGAGGCATACGCAGGGGTGGGTGGACCCTTCGTACCTTTCGTACTCCTCGTACCATTCGGACCTCCCCCGCCTCCCACTCCCACACCGCTGTCCTTGACCCTATCACAACACCTTGCCTTGGCATTCCAAGGGGCGAACCTGCCACGTCACGTCCCGCGCCCCGCAGAGAGCATCCCCATGGCCAAACTGGTCTGCCAAACAGGTCCCAAAGCCGGTCACGAATATCCGCTGACCAAGGACCTGACCATCATGGGGCGCCAGTCGTCCTGCGATGTCCAGATCCTCGACAACATGTCGAGCCGCGCGCACTGCCAGATCCGTCGCGACGGCAAACTCTTCAGTTTGGTCGACCTGGGCAGCCGCAACGGCACCCACCTCAACGACAAAAAAGTCAGTGAGCGCCAGCTCGCCTTCGGTGACCGTATCCGCATCGGCGAAGCAGAATACAAACTGGTCAAGGAACCCGGCGACGTCGAACTGAAGGACCTGCTCTCGAAATACGAAGTGCAGGAAAAAATCGGCGAAGGCGGCATGGGCATCGTCTTCAAGGCGAACCAGAAGTCGATGAACCGCACGGTCGCACTCAAGATCCTCTCACCGAAATACTCGGCCAAGCAGCGTTTCGTCGACCAGTTCATCAAGGAAGCGCGCGCCGCCGGTGCACTCAATCATCCGAACATCATCCAGGTGCACGAGGTCGGCACCGAGAACGACATCCATTATTTCTCGATGGAGTACGTCGAAGGCGCGACCTGCATGCAGGTCCTGCGCGATCAGGGTCCGTTCAAGATCGGCGAAGCGCTGGAGATCATCCGTCAGACCGCCAAGGCCCTGGAATACGCCCACAGCCAACGCCTGATCCACCAGGATATAAAACCCGACAACATCATGATCGGGCCGAACAACCAGGTGAAGCTCGCCGACCTCGGCATCAGCAAGACCTTCGATGAGGTCGAGAGCGAAGAAGGCCCCAAACGCGTGATGGGCACGCCGCACTACATGGCCCCCGAAGCCGCGCTGGGCAAGAAGATCGACCACCGCGTCGATATCTACGCCCTGGGCGCGACGCTCTACCATCTGCTCACCGGCAAGACCCCGTTCAGCGGCACCAGCGCCACCGAAGTGCTCAAAGCGCACGTGATGGATCCGCTCCCGGCGATCGAGGACATCAATCCCGACGTGCCGGCGGATGTCTGCGCGCTGGTTGAACGCCTGGTCGCCAAAAAGGCCGATGACCGTTACCAGACCGCCGCCGAGATCGTCGAAGAGGTCGTGCGTCTTCAGCACGGTCACGGCTTGGGCACCGCACGCATCAGCGGCGGCGAAACCATGCTGCTGCGCCGCTATGTCGGTGGCGACAAAGCTGCGCACCAGACGCCCGCCGGTACCACCAACACCCGCACCCCGCGTGCAACCGACGGCCACACCACCGCCGAACGCGTGATCGGCGGCGGCGCTGCCAGTGGCATGATCAAGGGCGTAGTGTTCTCGGTCATCGTCCTGCTCCTGGTGATCATTGGCTGGAATGTGATAAGCTCGCGCAGCGTGACCGAACGTCCGCCGCTGACCCCGCCCAAAAGCGGTGCCAATCTTCCCGACCAGCCACTGCCAAGCCCGGTGGAACCGGTGGATGACTCGAGCAAACAGCATGCGTCGGCCCTGACCTCGCTGGAAACCGACGTGAAATCGGGCAAGGCCGACCTCTCGCGGGTGCTGACCACGATCGATGAACTGCGCGTGCAGAAACTCAGCCCGGAGAACCTCAACCGCGCCAAGCTGCTGCAGGCCCACATCGAGACCCTGATCAAGCAGCGCCAGAACCAGGCGATCGAGCAGGATTTCGCCATGCTCAAGGCCGACGTCCAGACCTTCATCGGGGCCCACGACTACGCCACCGCGCTCAAACGCATCGAGGCCTTCCCCGCGAAGACCCACGCGACCGTGGTCGTGCGGGTCAACACCTTGAGCGACGACGTGACCAAGGCGCGCGACAGCTACCTGGGCAACCTGCGCCAGCGGATCCAGCTCGCGGCAAATCAGAAGAACCTCGCCAAGCTCAAGGAGCTGCGCGACCAGTTGCCCGAAGCGCTGCTCGGCACCGATGCCGAAAGCGACATCACCAAGGCCATCGCCGCGATCGAGGACCAGCGCCAGGCCGAGCAGGCGGTGATCGTCCAGGGTGCCGCCACGGCGTTGGCCAAATGGGATTTCGCCACCATCGACGACATCGTCCGCTCCAACCGCACCGCGATGGGCGAAACCGCCAACGGCAAACTCCTCGACAGCTACGCCGACGCTGCCAGCCGGCTAAAGACCATGGTCGCGACGATCGGCACCCAGTTGCAGAAGGACGGCAAACGCCGCTACCGCGGCACGCTCAAACCGTGGGTCGATCCTGATCTGGTGTCATGCGATGCGATCAACCTCCACGTGCAGATCGCCACCGGCGGCACCGCGTCGATGAAGTGGTCGGACATTCCCGCCGATGCGCTCCAGAGCATCGCTCGCCTGGTCCTGAATAAGGATCAGGCCGATGCGGCGATACCCGGCGTTGAGACCTGGAGCAGCACCAAGCCCGCCCCTGGCGACCCAGCCAAGTGACGCTGGCAGCAGCGCGCCGTTGGCGACGCTGAGCGCACATGGTTGAACAAGGCCCCTCGAAATACAAAGGCACTGGCGGGCACGCCCCGCGGGCTGGCATGGGCCGCCTGCGCCGCGCCAACGCCCAGGATGAAGCCCGCGTCAGCGGTTGGGAGAACCGTCACGAGGACGACGCGTTCGTCGAAAGCCACGGCCATCGCAGCCGCCGCAGCCACGGCGGCGAGGCCCTGCTGGCCAAGTTCAACCGTCTGGCGGATGAGTACCGCGCCGATCTGGCCAGTGGCGAAGCCGGCGACATCTGTGGTTTCGCCGGCAAGACCGCACTGGTGCGGGATGCGGATGGCACGGAGATCTTCTGCGAAGTTCGCCAGGTGCTGAAGAAACGCATCGCCGGCGTAAAGAACCCACTGTGCATCGGTGACTACGTACGCTTCACCCGTGCTGCCGACAGTCGTGGAACCGGCGTGATCGACGCGGTCTCACCCCGCCGCAACCAGCTCGCGCGCACCGACAGCCACAACAAGGCGTTGATGCACGTCTTCGCCGCCAACATCGATCGTCTGGTGGTGGTATCGTCGTTGAGTGAGCCGGATCTCAAACACGGGCTGATCGACCGCTACCTGCTGATCGCCGCCTACAACGGCATCGCCGCCACCGTGGTGCTGACCAAGACCGATCTGCGCACCGGCGACGCCACCCGCGACCTCTACGCCACCATCGGCATCCCGACCTTCGCGGTGTGCGCCCTGAACGGCAACGGCATCGGTGAGCTCCGTGCCCACCTGAGCGGTCTGACCTGCGTCTTCGCCGGCCAGAGCGGCGTCGGCAAATCCAGCCTGGTGAATGCCCTGTTCCCCGACATCGCCGCCCGCGTCGGCGATGTCGCCAACGCCGGGCACGGCCGCCACACCACCACCAGCGCGCGCAGCTACGTCGTCGCTGGCGGCGGCCACCTGATCGATACCCCCGGCATCCGCGAATGCGGCATCACCGGGATGACCGCCCTTGATGTCGCGTTGCTCTACCCCGACCTCGCCGCACATCATCCGCAGTGCCGCTTCGATGACTGCTCGCACCTGCACGAACCCGATTGCGCGGTGCAGGCCGCCGTGATCGACGGCAAGATCGCCGGCTCGCGCTACGAGAGTTATCGGTCGATCGTCAGAGAAGATTTGGCAGGAGAGGGATAGCCGACGACAGCGAACGCCGATTACCCGATCTCACCGTTGGCGTGCCCCGATTGCCGCAACGTCACCACCAGGGCTACCCGATCCCGTGGGTCTGCCGTGGGTTCGAAACCCAGAGTGGTGGAGGTTCGGGAAATCGGCGAAAAGAGTCTCCGCTCAACACATTGCCGCAACTGACGTTAAAATTCCACTGGGCTCGCAGCCCCGCTCATCCCCAATCAGCCCAACTGAATCAGGGCCGCCTTCGCGAGTGAGGTCGAAAGCTTCTTGGTCTTCGCCAGTGCCCTGATCTGGACGCGAGCCGCGTCGATTGACAGAGCCCCGGACCTGACCAATTGACGAATGGCGTCGATCATGCCTTCGGCTTTGCCTTCGGCTTTGCCTTCGGCGACCTGCCGCTGGATGTCCTTGAGAATGCGCGTGGCCATCATGGGTTCGACCTCATCTATGGTGATCCTACCGTTCCTAGGCAGCCGCAGCAAGCCCGTCGGGGCCAGGGATTCGGCATACCACGTGCCCAGGGCTTCGCGCAAATCGGGTCGATCCTTCAGCCACGTACGCAAAGTGGCGATGACCTTGCGCTGGGCGGCGAGCCCCTGCGTCTGTTCCAGGGCGAAAATCGCTGAGGCCAGGTTCCTGAGCCGCATGCCGGCGATAGTTGGCACCCGGCTCTCATCCAGGAAGTGATAACTGGAGGATGGCTGCAGAGCGGAGAGAAACGCGGGCGTCGACGCGATCAGCTCTCGCAGGTGGCGCGGTGCAGTCCACGGACGGTCGCCATTGTAGAGGACGATCGGCAAGACTGGCGGCAACAGGCCATCCGCTGGAATAGTTTTCTGGGCGATCAGATCCTGCCACAGCAGCGCGATGTAGCCGAGCAGTCGCACCGCCATGAAGCGGTCGACCGTCGATTGGAATTCCAGCAGCAGATAGACATACGTCCAACCCGAGGCCGAGCGCATGCGCCACACCACGTCGTTGCGCCGCTCGCGCAGGTCCGGCGAGACGTAGCTGCCATTGCAGCGCTCCAGCGTGCTCAGGTCGAAGCGCTTCGCCACGCGTCGATCGACGTAGCCACGGATCAGATCCGCCACCATTTCCGGATGCGAAAACAGCCGCTTATAGGCGGTGTCTTGCGAGCGGCGTGGCTGAGAAGCAGACCGTTTGGCCATGGGCGCACAGGCTCCGCGCAGTGATCACAGCGGCAAGGGCGGGTTTGTCCCAGTCATGGGTGATGGGTGTTGCCGGTGGGTCTTGTGTGGTTTCTGTGCGCTTCACCCTGCGCGCCAGCATGACCACACCCACCTCCGTGACGTTACGCCACATCACCTCGAAAGCACTGGAGCGCGCCAAGCTCACCACCGCATATGCGCTTCTGGAGCGTGACGTCTTTCGCACGCATGGATCGACGGCGGTTCGGCATCTGACGGATGACGAGCGTCGCCAACTGGCGCGCTTGGAGCATGACATTGGATGGAGACGGCTCCGCCGCATTGCGGTAATTGCAACCATAAGGACCATACGGCGGTGGTTTCGCGAGCTGATCAGCCAACCAGAGCGTGCGAAAAGTCCTGGCGGGGAGAATCGCACCAGCACAGAAACCGAACTGGAGATCGTACGCTTGGCCACCGAGAATGGGTGGGGCAGCGACGCCTGGGGAGCGAAACGCATCGTGGGGGAAATGCTGAAGCTGGGCGTCGTAATCGCCAAGTCGACGGTGTCGGCCGTTCTGCGACGCCATGGTGTTCCACCGGCTCCGCAGCGTGGACGTGTGCAGGATGGTGACCATGTCATCGTCCATGATCCGGCCACCACGGCGGCGATCGACTTCGCTCAAGTGATGATTCTCGATCAGGGACGTATCTGCCAGATGTCGATCCTGATTGCTATCCACCTGGGCACGCGAGAAATCGAGATCGTCCATGTCGCACACGATCCTGATGGACGCATCACGGTGCAGTGTGCCAGAAATCTCACCATGGAGGGCGTTGGCTTTTTCAAACGTCTGGGCATTAAGACCGTCATCATGGATCGTGATCCGATCTTCACGCAGGATTTCCGCCATTTGCTCGCAGAAGCGGGCAGCGAGCCGCACCGCATTGCGCCTCGGTGTCCCTGGGAGAATGGTTACGCAGAGCGATTTATCCGCTCGCTCAAAGAGAACCTGCTGCGCAAGTGTCTTTTCACCAGTGAATCGGCGCTGCGGTTGGCGCTGGCTGAGTTTCAAATCTACTTCAACCATGAGCGACCTCATCAAGGCATCGACAATCGTACCGTGCTGGGCAACAGCGATGTTCCTCAATCAATGGGAAAGGTCGTTCG
This sequence comes from Planctomycetota bacterium, assembly GCA_013816485.1. Taxonomy (GTDB): domain Bacteria; phylum Planctomycetota; class UBA11346; order UBA11346; family UBA11346; genus BOG-1363. The sequence goes on along the minus strand of JACDEI010000054.1, from coordinate 989 downwards.
CATTCCCCGCGTCGGTGGCCTGATCAACCATTATGAACGCGTGGCGTGATCGGCAATCAACTTGGACGTGAGTGGGAAAAATGCGGGGATTTGCCCGGGAAAAGCAAAGTGATCCGCTCGGGTACAACAGTGTGATCCCCTTCGGCATGATCGCGTCAGGGAATCCCCAACCATTTCGCGACCGCAGCCTTGCCTGGATAACCGATTTGGCGTTCGCTCTCTTTGCCATCCTTGAACTTCACCAGCAGCGGAATCGATTCGACCTGGAAACGCTCGGCGAGTTGGGGCTGCTGATCGATGTCGACCTTGAGCACATAGAGTTTTCCAGGGTGAGCGGTGGCGAGCGCCACCAGGTCGGGGGCGATTTTTTTGCAGGGACCACACCACTCGGCGTGGAAGTCTACCACCACCACCGCGCCGGGACGGGCCTTGGCGATCTCGGCGTCGAACTGGGCGGGAGTGGTGATGTCGATGACTTCCGCTGGTGCTGGGCCAGCGGTGGCCGTCGAGGTCGCCGTGGCAGTGCCATCACCTCCGCCACACGACACCAGAACCAGGACGAGGGCAAACAACAGGAACGTGGTGATGGGTTGCATACGTACATCTCTAACAATCAACGCGTGACCCGCCACGGACAACCGCACCCAGCAGCGACAGGCAGCGACAGGCGGGCCGACAAACGCGGCGTGCACAGGGCTATTGCAGGGGCTGGAGCCCGTTCCAGCATGGGCGTTGTCGGCTGGAGCCCCAGCGACATCACGTGGGGTCCAATCATCATGAGTACGTTGCTGAGCGAATCCGAAGTCACCCAGCTGCAAGCACGTGCGAACTCCGTGCTCAAGGGTCTGGACAAAGTCCTGCTGGGCAATGCCTGTAAACTTAGTGTTTTTTCAGCCGATCCCCCTGTTTTCTCGCTGCTTTGCGTTGTGATTGGCTTGGCCTTTTAGGAATGAAGATGCCGCTGGGGTCTTTGCTGATGCGTTGGTATT
>JACDEI010000053.1 GCA_013816485.1 Planctomycetota bacterium | reverse complement strand
AGGGCAAAGGGCAGAGGGCAGAGGGCAGAGGGCAGAAAGCAGCAAGTTACCGCACATGCATCCCAGTCCCAGAATCACCCTGGCTTATTCTCTGCCCCCTCTGCTTGCTTTGCGTGCTCTACGAGTTCTGAGGTGTGATTGCGCTGTTGGGGTTCAACGCTTCAAGGCTTTGAGTAGCGCCTCCGGTTTACCCAGCACCTCAGCCAAACTGTAATCCAACAACACATCAAAGAACGCCTTGCGCGCTTTGCCCAGCACGCTCTTGAGCGCACAGGCATGCGTCACCGGGCAAGTGCTGGTGTCAGGAGCAAAACATTCGAGCAGATCAAGGTGCGGCTCGAAATCGCGCACCACGCCGGCGAGGCTGATGAGCGTCGGGTCCTTCGCCAGCACCAGGCCACCACCGGGCCCACGTCGAGCCTAGACGTAGCCGCGTTCGACCAGTTCCTGGGCAACCTTGCCGAGGTGGTGACGGTTGATGTGGAACGATTCGGCAACCTCGTCGATGGTCACCACGCCTTCGCCCTTGGCGGCGAGGTAGAGCAGCGTGCGCAGGGCGTAATCGGTGTGTTTGGTCAGGTGCATACACTATCCGATGTCCGATGTCCGATGTCCGATGTCCGATGCCCTGCGACCGACGTGACATCGGACATCGGACATCGGACATCGGACATCGGACTGATCACGCCGTCTTACTCGCGTCGATCATCACCGACGACAACACGCCATAGACCGCGATCCAGGCATCCTTCACTGGTGGCGTCCACTCCTTGCCCAGGCCCTTTTCCAAGGTGTCGAGCAGGGCGGCGCCGACGGTGCCGTAGTCCTTTTCTTTCACCTTGTAGGCGACGTGGCGTTTGCCGAGCGCCTGGACCACCGGCACCAGCGTGGCGAGATCCTTCAGCGATCGCACGGCGGTGGTGATCATGGTCATCAGCTTCTTCTTCTGCTCCTTGATGTCGCTGGGGAACAGTGCACGCAGTGACGGATCGAGTTCGAACAACTTGGCATAGAACAGATCCGCGGCGGTGTCAGCGATGGGGACGCAGAGTTCCCAGGTGCGTTGCACGTCGGCGACCTGCTGTGGGGTAAGGCTCATGGATGCTCAGGAGGATGCTTGGATTGGTGGATGATTGGAGGAATAACGGCAGGGATCGACACCAAAGATGCATTGTCAATGCTGCTTTGGTGCCGTGTGGGTCATTCGAGCGGGATGCGGATGACCACCGCACCGAGGTGCGCAGAAATCGGTCGGTGACCACGCCACCTGAGGGCGAACAGGTCAGTCCAGCGGCACGTGCCAGTTCATCACGTGGCCGTACCCCAGCAGCGATCACCACCAGGTCCGCTGGATGCGCAAGGCGCTCGGCGGTGCGTACCACCAGCGGGCAACCACGCTCGGGATTGGTTGCGATGTCTTCCACGCGTACATCGACGTGGACGGCGATGCCCAACCCTTCGACCTGCGCCCGCAGAATACCGGAGGCCACCGGATTGAGCTGACGCACCATCAGGCCTGGGGAGCGTTCGAGGATGCAGACGTTCAGTCCGCGATCAGCAAGTCCTTTGGCCAATTCCAACCCGAGCAGACCACCACCGACGATGACCACCCGGCGACCACGTTCGGCCAGGGCGGTGATGGCGGTGACATCCGCGATGGTGCGGTAGGTGAACACACCTGGGAGTTCCGCCCCTGGTGTCGGTGGCAGGAACGGACGCGCACCGGTGGCAAGTACTGCCTGCGCATAACCGCGTTCGCCCAGCGTGGTCTGCACCAGATTGCGCTCAGGCTGCACCGCTAAGGCCGTGGCACCCAACAACAATTCGATGCCGTGGTCGCCATACCATTCCCGCCGATCGAGTGCCAAATCTGCTGGTGCGGTGCCCTCCAGACATTCACTCAAGCGGATACGGTCATAGGCCGGACAGGACTCATCGCCGATCACGGTGATGCGGCGTTCGCGGTGCAGGCCATGCTCGACGAGCTGACGACACAGCCGCCACGCGACCATGCCACCACCTATCATCACCAGACGATCGCCGTTGCCGGCCACGCCCGCCTCCTGCGCTCGGCGTGGTTTGCGCACGGCATGCCAACGCTGCGATAAGGCGTTAGGGCCATCCGACCGTAGATAGATGGATTTTCGTTACATCTTTTGGCTGCGCCTCACAGCAGTGCAGTCGCATGACGCAACAACCAGCGCCTGAACGTCCGCTGTGTGGATCTACACCGCGGACGTCATGGCGACCTGCGCTTGAGACACTACGTCCTACGCATGTCCGACGTGCCTGCCTCTCGCATATCTGCCCTACGGGTGACGATCACCAATCAGGCGCTGGTGCGTAGTGATGGTCGTTATGTGCTGTACTGGATGACCGCCGCGCGGCGCACGACCTGGAACTTCGCGCTGCAACGGGCGGTGGAGTGGGCAACGCACCTCAAACGTCCGTTGGTGGTGTTCGAACCATTGCGCTGTGATTACCAGTGGGCGAGCGAGCGGTTCCATGCGTTTGTGGTGCAGGGTATGGCGGACAACGCCGCTGCCTGCACCGCGGCCGGCGTGACTTACCTGCCATACGTCGAGGACGTCGCTGGCAATGGCCGTGGTCTGCTGGAACACCTCGCCAGCGAAGCCGCCGTCGTCATCGGTGATGACTACCCGTATTTCTTTCTGCCGCGCATGGTCGCTGCCGCAGCAGTGAAACTGCCGGTGCGTTTCGAAGTGGTCGACGGCAACGGGCTGTTGCCGCTGCGTGCCACCGTTGCCGCCAGTGCGACTGCCTACGCCTTCCGCCGCATCCTGCAAAAGAACCTGCGCCCGCACCTCGATGCGATGCCGCTGGCGGAACCACTGAAGCGTGCGCCGAAGCTGCCGCTGCCGACGTTGCCGACCGGATGGGGTTCACGCTGGCGTGCCGCCGATCCCACGTTGTTCAGCGGCAGCACCGCCGCGCTGGCGCATCTGCCGATCGATCACGCGGTCGGCGTGGTTGGTATGCGCGGTGGCAGCACGGCTGCCGAGAAACAACTGACGCAGTTCCTCGCCAATGGCCTCGCCCGTTACCACGAGGATCGCAACGTGGTTGATGACAGCGCCGCCAGCGGTCTGTCGCCGTGGCTACACTTCGGCCACCTGTCGGCACATCAGGCGGTGGCGAACGTGTTGGCGCGTGAAGCGTGGTCGCCGCAACGCTTGGGGTCAAAGGCCGATGGCAAACGGGAGGGCTGGTGGGGCGTCACCTCTGGACCAGAGAGTTTCCTCGACGAACTGGTGACTTGGCGCGAACTCGGCCACCACTACTGCTTCCACCGTCCGGCACATGAAACCTATGAGGACCTGCCGGCGTGGGCGCGCGCGACATTGGAAGCCCATGCGCAGGATCCACGCGAACACGTCTACACCGTCGAGCAGTTCGCCGACGCCCGCACCCATGATCCGCTGTGGAACGCCGCCCAGCGCGAACTGCGCAGCGAAGGTCGCATGCACAACTACCTGCGCATGTTGTGGGGCAAGAAGGTGCTGGAGTGGACGCGCCACCCACGCGAGGCGCTGGCGATCCTCACCGAACTCAACAACCGTTACGCCGTTGATGGCCGTGATCCCAATTCATCGAGCGGCATCAGTTGGTGCCTGGGACGCTTCGATCGCCCGTGGGCGCCGCAGCGCCCGATCTTTGGCCAGATCCGCTACATGAGCAGCGCGAACACACTGAAGAAGATCCGACTGAAGGGCTACCTGGAACGCTACGGCGAACGTGGTGCGCAGCAGCACCTGTTCTGATTCGGTCGGCTGCCAGCCACCGTCTCCACGTCGGCCCCCGGGGCCCGTGATTGCTTGTCCGCGGATGGCCTATCATCGCCGTCACACGAGGACGACGCCATGACCGATTCTGATCTCCTGCGCCTGCAACAGAAAACCGGCGTCGCGCCATGGCGCATCGCCCTGGCCGCCTGGGTCGAGTCGGCGCGGGTGCAGCACACCGTCATTGCGCTGATCCTGATCAACGCGGCGGTGCTGGGCATGGAGGCCACGCCGATGGTCCACAGTCCGTACGCGAGTTGGCTGGTGACGATTGATCATGTCTGCCTGGGGGTGTTCGTCATCGAGCTGCTGCTGAAAGCCGTCGCCTATCGCTGGGCGATGTTGCGCAGCGGGTGGAACGTCTTCGATATCCTGGTGGTCGGTATTGCCTTGGTGCCCGCATCGGGCCCCGCGTCGGTGCTGCGTGGCCTACGCGTGCTGCGCGTGTTCCGCCTGCTGACCGCGGTGCCGTCGATGCGCCGGGTGGTGAGCGCGTTCCTGCACGCCATCCCCGGCCTGGGTTCGGTCATGGCGTTGATGTCGGTATTCTTTTACGTCGCCGCGGTGATGGCGACCGGATTTTTTGGTGCCACCCATCCGGAGTGGTTTGGTCATTTGGGCCGGTCGCTCTACACCCTCTTCCAGATCATGACGCTGGAAAGTTGGTCGATGGGCATCGTACGTCCGGTGATGGCGACCCATCCGTGGGCGTGGGCCTTTTTCGTCCCCTTCATCATCATGGCGACCTTCACCATCCTCAACCTCTTCATCGGCATCATCGTTTCGACCATGCAGGAATTGTCGGCTGCTGAAAATAGTCCGAAGCCAGTGACGTTACCGACGACGGCGACGGCGGAATTGATCACACGCTTGGAACGCGATCTCGCTGAACTTCGGCGGGTATTGACGGAGCATAAGGCTGGCTGAACAGCGCTCCGCCGTGTGTCTTTCACGTGCCCTGGTATCCCATGCTGGAAAGCTAACGAACTAGATACCTCGCCACGAAGGCACAAAGGCACGAAGGGGAAAATATGGGGCTTCCCCTTCTTCCCCTTCTTCCCCTTCATCCCCTTCATCCCCTTCGTGCCTTCGTGGCGAAAAATCCTGGGGTCGTTGGCCATAGTTTTTCCGTCTTGCCTGTTACCCCACCGCGCCAACTGCCGAGCGGCGGCGTTCCAGGTACGCCGCGATCAAGTCGGCACCGCTGCGCACGAGCGCCGCCTCTTCGCGCGTCCACAGGTGTTCGTCGGTGTGATGATCGACGCGCAACAGCCCGATGGTGACCTCGCGCACACGCAGCGGGATGATCAGCACCGAACGTACGCCCTGCTGATAGAGGATCGGCTGCTCGTCCGCCGGCAGCCGACGCACCGGGCCGGCGACCATCAGACCGTGGGTGATATCCTGATGCCAACGCGCGAGCGCCGGATGGATCGGTATGTGTGCGGCCGGTCCCAACGGCTGCGCTTCGTCACGCCGCGCACTGGCGACCAGACGTAGCGCGAGCGTTGCTGCGACACCGACCAGATCGTAGAGCGCGATGGCCCCGCCAGCGGTGGTCTCCAGCAGGTTGCGCAAGGCGACCGGCAGCGACTGCACCGGATCGGCGTCTGCCAGCAGGGTGACGGCGCAGCGCGCGAGCGCCTTTTCCACCCGCAGTCGTTCCGCCAATGCTTGTTCGGCACGCATGCGACCGATCTCGGCCGCCGCACGGGCGGCGCAAATCGCCAGCAGGTCCTGTTGGCCGACATCGAGCGCCAATGGGCGGTCATGCATCAAGGCCAGGAGTCCAATCGCGCGGCCGCTTTGATCGCGCACGGCAAGTCCGGCCATGCCGCCGGTCAACTGGCCAAGGCCTTCGGCAAAGGTGACGTCGACGTTTTTTAGCACCACGCACTCGCGTGCGGCCAACATGGTGGTGGCCGGTGACAAGTCGGCGCGGAACCGCCGCGGCCACAGAAAGCCATCGTCGGACCACAAAGCCAAACAGGAACATTCCTGAGTATCGTTCAACTCCGCCAGAAAGGCATGCCGCACATGGAAGGCAGCAGCGAGTTGTCGCGTCAGCGCGTGGAAGAAATCAGCGCCGACCACTGCGGCAGTACCACTGGCGAGTTTCGACAGCGCTTCGGCGTGACGTTTGGCGCTGACCTCAGCACGGTGCGCCGCGACCACGTTGCGCACGGTGATCGCCAAGCGTTCATCGCGTAGGCCGTCCTTGATCAGGTAGTCGGCCGCACCGTGCCGCATCAGATCGACGGCGACACGTTGATCGGCCTGTCCGGACAATATCACCACCGGTGTGTCGACACCTTCCGCCTGCATTTTCTTGAGGATCTCCAACCCGTTGCCGCGCGGCAGCAGGTAGTCGAGCAGCACGATGTCGAAGCCACCGGCCTGGAGCGCCTGGAGTCCGCCAGGCGCATCGTCACGCATGGTGACCTCGCACTGGAGGTCCGACTTCTCGACCATGCGGCGGATGGTCTGACGGTCGACCTCATCATCGTCGATGACGAGCAGGCGCAGGGGATTGGTGGTCATGAGGGCATCTCGCAAGCGGACCAGTAAGCGGTGATGGCGCGCAGCGTGCGGCGGAATTCCGCAGGGTCGATGGGTTTGAGGAAGTAGCCGGAGACCTGCTTGGCGAAGGCCTCACGCAGGTCGCGCTGATCGGCGGATGTAGTCACCACCACCACCGGGATGGCCCCCAGGCCAGGGCTCGCACGTAGGCGTTCGAGGAACTCCAAACCACTTGCCCCAGGAAGGTTGAGATCGAGCAGCACGAGCCAACGGCTGTGGCCGTTGCGGCGTTCAAAGCGCGCTTTCAGCAAGGCGATACCGCTGGCGACATCGCCAGCGACGTGCAGGCGCACGCCTGGATCGTCGAGCTGACGACGGAAGGTCAGGACATCGATCTCATCGTCCTCCACCAGCAACAGGTCGAGCATGCGCTCAGGCACGGGCCACCTCGCTACGCGATTCGGGGCGCTTCGGCCAAGTGAAACGGAAGGTCGCGCCCTTGCCCTCGCTTGAGTCGATGGTGATGGAGCCGCCTTCTTCACGCACGATCTTTTTCACCAGCGCTAGTCCGAGGCCGAGGCTGTCCTTCACATCCTTTGGTGTGAGCGTCTGGAAGATCACGAATATCCGTTCGTGGAACTCCGGTGCGATCCCAGGGCCGTCGTCGGTGACACTGAACTCGTAGCGGTCGCCGATCTCGCGCACGCCGATGACCATGGTGCCCTGTTCCTGATGGTGATGCTTCACCGCATTGGCGATGAGATTGGAGAACACCTGCCACAACCGTGTGCGATCGGCGATCACCGTCGGCATGCGCTCGGGCAGGGTGACGGTGAAGCGTTCCTTGGGATTGTGCTCCTCGACGATCTCGCGCACCAGGGCACTGGTGTCGATGGTCTCCGGCACATGATCCGGACGGGTTGCGGTGGCGTACCGGTGGATGCCGTCGATCAGCGTTTCGAGACGACGCACCCGTGAACGCAGCATCGCCAGGTGATCACGCACCAGCGGCGACAAGGTGTCCTTGGCGTCCTCCTCGATCCACTGCGAGAGGTTGACGATGGCACGTAGCGGCGCTTTGAGGTCGTGACTGGCGACGTAGGCGAATTGATCCAGTTCCTGGTTGCGGCGTTCAAGGTCGCGGGCGTAGCGCTGGAGCTGCTCGGTGCTCTCACGCAGCGTGGCGATCACCATCACCTCGTTGTCGACGCTCGCCATGGTGAACACCGCGTCGATGGTCATGATCTTGCCATCGATGCGCGTTGCCTTGAGTGAGCGCAGACCTTGCGGCGGTTCGCTCCAATCGCTCGGCAGATCATGGCCGGGAACCAGCGCGACGAAGGCGCGACCCATGATCTCATCCAACTGACGACCGAACATGGTGGTGGTGGCACGGTTCGCTGAGCGTACCAGTCCACCACGTTCAATGGTCAGGATCGCATCGTAGCTGTTATCGAGAATCGCCCTGGTATAGGTTTCGGCGCGCACCAGTTTCCGGCGCTCATCGCGCACCCGGACCACCATCGGGCGGAAGATGAACAATGCTTCCATCGCCAGTACCGTGAGGGTCGCCGCGAGCACCATGGTCTCCAGGGTCTGGATGCGTGCGATCTCGCCTTCACTTTCACGCTGATAGGCGGCAACCACCTGATCGAGCCGCGTGAGCAATTCTCCGGTGGCAGTATCGAGGATCCATTGCACATCCGGATGATCCCGACCGCCGATCGGCCCAGGCGCTTCACCGAATGCGCGCACACGGTCGATGTAGTCGCGCACCAAGGTGTCGAGCGGACGATCACCGCTGAAGTAGAGCAGTGAGATCGCTGGCGAAGGATTCCCAGGCAGACGCAGCAGGGGATTGCCTGTGATCAGGCCATCATGCGCCGACTCCATCAGCGCGATGGAGTCGAGCATCTCGTGGCGGGCCTGATTACGCGTCACCGTGTCTTCACTGGCTGCCATTTTGAGGGCGAACAATGCCGCGCGATGCGACGTATAGCGACGTTTGCCGCTGTAATTGACGATCGCCGCACTGGCCTCCTGCGTTGCGATGGTCTGGCGCAGGCTGACATAGGCGGTGAGCGACAAGACCGCGACCAGTCCGAGCGCGAGCAGGTAACGCTTGGTCATGCCACCGATGGCGGTGGCCTCGCTGGCTGGAGATGTGAGACGCGCGCTGACCATCAGGCGCTCCGCGCCCATGCAGAACGCAGAATGCAGAATGCAAAATGAGGTGGGAGCAAACCACTCGGAGCCTGTCCCGACCCGTCAAGGCCACCACATACGACATGCGGCATGCGGTATGCGGCATGCCCAGATAGCCGGATCAATTCACCGCGAGCGTGCGGTATCCGGTCGTCAGCCGGTGCGCGACGCGCGCGACGTCGAGCCACGCCAACGGACGACCGGCGAAATCGTTGGCGGTCTGCAACCATTCCTGCGGACACGGCCATGCCGCCGGACGCTGGAAGGCCGCGAGTTGGCGTTCGACCGGGACGTTCTCCTGCGCCGACTCGACCGCCAACGCCCAGCGCGGCAGGTGCGCGATCGGCTGCACCACCACCAGCAACGGACGTTGTGGCGTACGCGTCGCCGCCAACGCGCCGCCGGGATCGACCACCACCAACAGGTCGTCGTCCATCCAGCACAGTCCGCCGATCCACGGCTGGGCCCACGACGGCGGTGGTGAACACACCGCCGAGGCCACGCGGCTTACCAGGGTCGCGCAGACCGCTAACCGGATCCCATGGATCTGGCAGGAGACTGCGGTGTGCGTAAGGAGAGGATCGTTCATGTGCACTTACCACGTGAGGATAACCCTGCGCAGTGGTTGACCATTGCTGCCGTACACAACAGCCTGCGAGTCCATCCGTGCCGCCACGAGTTGCGCGTGGATGGTTGCTGGCCACACCATCCGAGCTCCAGCGGCGGGCGTCCGGTGCGTTCCCACGTGCGCCAGAACTGAGCAGGTGGCGGTGATGACTGCTGCACGATGCTGCATAACCGGCCCTCCTGAGGGGTACCGGGCATCACCGTGCGCGGGCTGTGCCGAGAAACCTCAGGTCGCCTCGCTGCGCTCGTGTGCGAGGTGCGAGGTGCGAGGTGCGAGGCGCGAGGTGCCTTCCATTCATCATTCAACATTCCACCCCTCATCACACCTCCAGCTTGCCCTCCGCGTCGCGGCGTTTGAAGACCTCGATGGTTTCACGTAGGCCCTGGTCGAGCGGGATGCGCAACAGGCCCGGATACGCCGCACGCAGGCTGGCGTCGTCGACGCGACTGACGATTGGCAGCGGCGCACCGGAACTGGTGATGAGTTTTTTCGCACCGGGCAGCAGACGGTCGACGGCGGCGATGAAGTCGGGCATGTCGACAATGTCGCCGCCAACGGTGTAGACCACGCTGTCGCTTGCCGGACGACGCGCGGCGGTGACGAACATGTCGGCGACTTCGCGCATGTGGATGTAGGCGGTCTTGCCGTTGAACGGGATATCGAACGCCTGCCCCTTGATCGCAGCCGCCAGGGCGCGCGTCGGGAACGAGGTCATGCCGGTGTCGCGCCCAGGTCCATAGACGGTGAGCGGACGCAGGCCGACGCTGGGGATCTGGTTGGCGATCCAGTAGGCCTTGGCGCTGGATTCATTGCAGACCTTGAACGCACCGTAGTGCGTCGTCGGTTTCAGCGCCGCGTGATCACCGACGTGGGTCTCCGCATATTCAGCATCCGGACCGAACACCGCCGCGCTCGACGCATAGACGATGCGCGGCAGCGGATGACCAGCGCTGCGTTGGGCTTTGGCAGCTTCGAAGATGTTGAGCGTGCCGATGACGTTGACCTTCGCGCCGGCAAGCGGGTTGTCGCGGCAGGTCGGTACCTGGAGCGCGGCGAGGTGGATGATGGCGTCGGGTTTCTCCGCCGCGACCAGCGCCAGCAGCGCCTCGGTGTCGTCGATCTTCACCTGATGGAAAGCGACCTTGGCGATCTCCGCGGGGGAGAGGATCATCTCCCAGCGTTTGGTGGTCTTCGCCACGTCGAGCACCACCGGCACGTCACCGTCATCAAGCAGGCGTTTGATGATCCAGGTGCCGAAGAAACCGCAGCCGCCGGTGATGAGGATTTTTTGAGGCATGGATTCTTCCCGGAAATGAGGAACTGGGTTTGGGCGGAGGCTACCGACTACAGGCTACAGGCTACAGGCTACAGGTCGTAACGCGGACGTCATCATCACGACCTGTGGTCTGTAGGCTGTAGCCTGTGGTCACTGCGATCACGATCAGATCGCTGAACGAATGCTGCGCCACACCGGGCCATCCGGGTACTGGTGGTTTTTCATCGACTCCACCTTCATTTCGATCGAGTACCCAGGGCGCGTGGGCGGCATGTAGTGGCTGTTCTTCACCACACACGGATCAAGGAAGTGTTCGTGCAGGTGGTCGACGTACTCGGTGACGCGGCCCTCGGTAGTGCCGGCGACGCAGACGTAGTCCCACATGGTCAGGTGCTGGACGTATTCGCACAGGCCGACACCGCCCGCGTGTGGACACACCGGTACACCGAACTTCGCCGCCAACAGGTAGACCGCGAGGATCTCGTTCACCCCGCCGAGACGGCAGGAATCGATCTGACAGAAGCGGATGGCGTCCGCCTGCAGGAGCTGTTTGAACAACACGCGATTCTGGCAGTGCTCACCGGTGGCGACGCCGATGCCGAGCGGCTTCAGCGCTTGCGCAATGGTGGCGTGGCCGAGCACATCGTCGGGGCTGGTGGGCTCTTCGATCCACCACGGCTTGAACTGCGCCAGTTCCTTCATGTTGGTGATCGCCGTACCGACATCCCACACCTGGTTGGCGTCCATCATCAGCTTGCGTTCCCAGCCGATCTCTTCGCGGATGATGCGGCTGCGGCGGATGTCATCGGTCAGATCACGACCGACCTTGATCTTCAGGTGGGTGAAGCCGACGGCGATCGCTTCGCGGCACAGGCGGCGGAGCTTGTCATCGCTGTAGCCGAGCCACCCCGCGGAGGTGGTGTAGGCCGGCACGCCCTTCGTCATCAGCGTCGCCAAGCGTTCCGCCTTGCCTGCCTGTTTCGCGCTGAGCAACGCGATGGCCTCATCAGGCGTCAGCGCATCGGTGATGTAGCGGAAGTCGATGCACCTGACGAGTTCCTCCGGCGTCATATCCACCAGCAGGCGCCACAACGGTTTGCCCTGCTGTTTCGCCCACAGATCCCACACCGCATTGACCACCGCCGCGGTGGCGAGGTGGATGACGCCTTTTTCTGGGCCGACCCAGCGCAACTGCGAATCGCCGGTGATATGCCGCCAGAACGCACCCATGTCACTGGTGAACGATTCGAGCGTGCGGCCGACGATCAGCGGTTTCAGCGCTTCGACCGCGGCGACACACAGTTCATTGCCACGCCCGATGGTGAAGGTCAGGCCATGGCCGGCGAGCGCGCTGTCGGTGTGCAGGATGACGTAGGCCGCCGAGTAATCGGGATCGGGATTCATCGCGTCCGAGCCGTCGCGATCGCGTGAAGTTGGGAAGCGGATGTCGTGGACCGAGACGCTGGTGATGGTGATGGGCATGGCGGTCCTTAGTGGCGACAGAGAAAAGCAGATTGAACAGGAGGAACGGAGAAACGGAGGAAATGCAGGAAGACAGCGGGCAGCAAGACGAGACGGTTTCTCGCGGTCTGCTCCGTTCCTCCGTTCCTCCTGTTCAATCCGATCTCTACTCCGCTCATGGTTTCAGCCGGTAGAACGCCAGCGCATTGTCATGCAGGATGCGCCGCTGGTCATCCGCCGGCAGGCCAGCAAGCAGCGTGCGCGTGGCATCCACCCAATGGCGGTAGTCGCTCGCCTTGAGCACGATGGGCCAATCACTGCCCCAGCACAAACGTGCCGGCGTGAAGGTCTTGAGCGCGTGCTCGACATACGGTGCGAGGTCCTCGATGGTCCAGGGCTTGGCCGCGACGGTGACGATGCCGGAGAGCTTGCACCACACGTTCGCACATCCGGCCAGTTCGGCGAACGCCACAGCCCAACCGTCGAGGGTGTGCTCCGCGATCGGCGGGTTGCCCAGGTGATCGAGCATGAAACGGACCTGCGGACAGGCCTTCACCAGCGTGATGACCTCGGGCAGTTGGGCGCGGCGCAAGCACAGATCGAAGCTCAGGTGGTGCTCGGCCAACGCCTGCACCCCGGCGACGAACTCCGGACGCGCACAGAATCCCAACGGCTCACCCTGGATGTTCCGGCGGATGCCACGGACTAGTGGCTGGGCCGCGAGTTCCTTCAACAGTGCCGTCACCGCCGCGCCCTGCTCCAGCGGCGCAAACGCGACGATGCCGGCGATACGCACATCACGCTGGGCCTGCGCAGCGACCCACGCGACCTCGGCGACGCCATCAGTCGCGTCACATTGCACGAACACTGCATGCTCGACCTTGCAATTTTCACTGGCGAGCGCGAACTGCGCCGCGTCGTAAAGCTTGTTGAACACCGGTGAGCCACGGGTCCACGGCACCAGCGCCGGATCCCACAGGTGGAGGTGCGTGTCGATCAGCGGCTGCATACCCACCTCCGGTGCGCGGGGCAGGGTAGGATCCGCCTCGGGCCTGCAAATATCCACGTGCGGCCGTTGCCTTGGCGCATGGCGATATGTCTGGATCCGCGGAGTGCGGGCCATTCCGCCTGAAAAATTCCGCCACGAAGGCACGCAGGCACGAAGGAATCACCTCACCAGCGGTCGAATCGACGCTTCTTCTCTCGTCTTCGTGGCTTCGTGGCTTCGTGGCTTCGTGGCTTCGTGCCTTCGTGCCTTCGTGGCGAAAAATCCGTTTCGGTAGCTTTACGCCATTGAGATTCGCCCCTCGCCATCCAGGACGCTGACAGCCATGTGGCGTGCTGTTGGCATGGTCAAAGCTAACTCGCCCTCGCTCTATGACCGGACCACCACGCTCGACCCTATGCGCCAATCCCACCTCCTCACTCTGCCCGTCCTCCTTGGCATCCACCTGCTGCTGGGGATGGCATGCGCAGGTGAGGCCGGACTACCGGCACGACCGGCGGCTCCCGCCTACCTCGGCGTCCCGCCCAGCCAACCGATCCCGAATGGCAGTTTCACCGCGGTGGTGGCCTTTCCGCACCTGACCTTCCAGGGCGCGGTGGCGGTGCGCGCGGTCCCAGGGACCAATCGTCTGTGGGTGCTCGAACGCGAAGGCCGCATCTGGTCGTTCGAGGACGATCCCGCGGCCACCACCAAGACTCTGGTCCTCGATCTGAACGACGACGATCTCAATCCTGGTGACGCTACACCGTTGGCCGGTCACCTGACCAACGGCACCCGCTGGTGGTGCCAGGGCTGGGATGACAGCGGCTTGCTCGGCCTGGCCTTCCATCCGCAATTCGCGGTGGCGGATTCCCCCAACCGCGGGCACTTCTACATCTGCTACCAAGCGCGCGACCGCATCCCGGCGATCGGTGTTGCGCCGGCCTACCGGCCGAATGATGTCTCCTGGGGCAATGATATCCCGGGGTGCCGCAACCGGTTGGCGCGGTTCACCGTGCCCACGGGCTCGCTCCAGGCCAATCCCGCCTCGGAACTGATCCTGATCGACCAGCCTGATCGTCACCTGTGGCACAACGGCGGTGATCTGCTGTTCGGCAACGATGGCTTCCTCTACCTGCTCAATGGCGATGAGGGTCGTGCCGATGACCATTACGAGCGCACGCAGCGCGTCGGCGGCGCGTTCTTCGGCGGTGTCTGGCGCATCGATGTCGACGGCCCGCGCGCCGGCATCAGCCATGCGATCACCAACCAGCCGCGGCGGCGCAATCCCGCGGATCTCAGCGAGCCCGAGCCGTTCACCGGCAACTATGGCATCCCCAACGACAATCCGTGGGTTGGGTTGACTGGAGTGTTGGAGGAATTCTGGGCGATTGGGTTGCGCAGTCCGCACCGCATGACCATCGATCCACCGAGCGGACGGATCCTGGTCGGCGACATCGGCCAGGGCACGCGCGAGGAGATCAACCTGATCGTCAAGGGCGGCAACTACCAATGGGCCTACAAGGAAGGGCACAAGAACAACCGCTCAGACCGTCAGCCGCCGGACTACACCGTGGCGAGTGCCACCAGCGCCGGCACGACCAGCATCCCGTTGACCAGCAGCGCCAGCATCACCGGCAACGGTCTGAGTCCTGGGCAGATCATGGTCGGCGATCTGGTGCGCTTCACCAACCATGTCGACGTCTACACCGTCACTGGCGTGAGCGGATATCCGCATGCTGCGCTGAACCTCAATCCCGCTCTAACGAGCGCTGTGCCTGCCGGCACGACGGTGCGGCGTACCACCGGGCTGAAAGTCGCCGGCATCGGCGCCATCAGCGACATGACCAACGCACCGAACGACTACGGCAAAAGCCAAGTGCTCGTCAGTGGCAGCATCCAATTGGCACTCGGCGATTTCATCGCGTTCCCTGGGCTAGCCGGCAGCCATCAAGTGATCGGCATCGATGGCACCACCATCACCATCCGTCCTGGGTTCAGCCAGACGGGATTCAACGTCTCGCCCAAAGTCACCCCGCCGGTCGCCGACACCTTCATCGATCGCCTGACGGTATTCGGGCGCGAACAGGGTCCCTTGGTGGATTTCTCCCGCGGTGGTGCGCTCGGCTTCAATTCCATCATCGGTGGCTATATCTACCGTGGCAGTACCTTCCCTGAACTGGTCGGAAAATACCTCTTGGGCAACAATGGCGGTGGCCAGATCGTCGCCATTGATCCCACCCATGCGACGCTGAACACCATGAACGAAGCCGACATCCCGGATACCGGGGTGATCAGACCCGCTGGCCCAGTGACCACGCGCTTCTTCATCCCAGGCTACGCCAGTGGCGCCCACGGCTACAGCGGCCTGGGCGGCTTCGGAGTCGACCATGATGGTGAGCCGCTGCTGTGCCTCATGCAGACCCCGGGACAGCCGACCAATGCCAGCAGCGGACGGCTGTGGAAGATCATCCGCTCCACCTCGTCGGTGATCGGCACGCCGATCCCGACCGACCTCAAGGACACCGGCACCTTCGTCACCGATCCCGATGGCACGCTCACCTCGCTCACACCTGCGGCAGCGCTCATCCCGTACGGGGTCAACTCCCCGCTGTGGAGCGATGCGACGCACAAGAAACGCTGGGTCGCCATCCCCGATGGCACCACGGTCGGTTTCACCGCGACTGGGACCTGGAATTTCCCCGCCGGCACGGTGTTCGTGAAACACTTCGAACTGACGGTCAACGAACAGACGCAGGAACGTCGCCGGTTGGAAACCCGACTGCTGGTGCGTTCGCCCGGCGACGGTGTCTATGGCGTGACCTACAAATGGAACACCGCTGGCACGGCCGCGACCCTGGTGGCGGAGGCCGGGGAGAGCGAGACCTACACCATCACCGGGCCCGACGGGCTCAGCGCGCGGCAGCAGACGTGGAACTATCCCAGCCACAACGACTGCCTGTCGTGCCACAACACCAACGCCGGCCATGTGCTCGGCGTCAGCACGCGCCAGCTCAACGGCAACTACACCTATCCGGGCAGCGGCATCACCGACAACCAACTGCACACCTGGACGACCATCGGGTTGTTCAATACGCCGCCGGAAAACCGCGCCATCGCCACGTTGCCCAGCCTGGTACATGTCGCCGATCCTGCCGCGACCCTGGAACGACGCGTACGCTCGTGGCTCGATGCCAACTGTTCGTACTGCCATCAACCCGGTGGCGTGCACGCGCATTTCGATGCCCGCTACGATACGCCATTGCGTCAGCAGAACCTCATCGAAGGCGAGGCGATGATCGCGCTCGGCCTCGCCAATCCGCGCATCATCGCGCGTGGCGATGTCACCCGTTCGGTGATGCACCTGCGCGACCACAGCCTTGATGCCGCGATCAAGATGCCCCCGCTGGCTAAGAATCTGGTCGACCAGCAGGCGCTGACCGCCATGAGCGCCTGGATCGCCAGCCTGCCATACAACCCGCAGATCAGCATCAACAACACTTCGCAGGTCTTCGACGGCACCCCCAAAGCGGTCACCGTGATGGTTGCGCCGACTGGTCTTCCTGCCCCGGTGATCACCTACCAGGCGCTCGGCTCCGGCGAACCACCGACCACCACGCCACCTACCGCGATCGGCAGCTATCGCGTCGTGGCGGCGGTCTCCGGAGATCTGCTCTATGCCGGACAGGCGACGACCACCCTGACGATCAACGACACCTCCGCACCGGTCATCCGTGAAGGCACCGCCATCACCGTCACCTGCGATGAGGACAACCTGCCATCATCCTTCGCTCTGACACTGCACACCACCGACGACAACGGTGCCCAGACGCTGACGTGGTCGATCATCGATCCGCCGGATCACGGGACCTTGGCGCCGCTCGGCAGCGGCACGACCCAAGTGCTCGCCTATGTGCCAGCGGCCAACTTCAACGGCAGCGATGCCTTCACTGTACGGGTCGCCGATGACAACGGCGGCAACGCCGATTGCGTGGTGACCGTGACCGTGGAACCGCGCAACGATGCGCCGGTGCTGGTGGCCGCTCCCGCGGTGTCGTTGAGCGCATCCACGGCCACTGCGACCACCGGTACCTGGAACGACAGCATCGACCTGACGCCCGGCACGCTCACCTACGCGCTGCAATGGCAACGCGCCGACGATGCGCTCGGCACCAACCTAGTGGATCTCACCGGGGAGGTCGCCAGCAACCACACCCTGACCAGCGATGATGTCGGACGTTTCCTGCGCGTGCAGGTGACGGCGAGCGATGATGGCGAAGGACTACCGGCAACGGCCTCGGCCATCGCGCACTCATCCTATGTCCGGGTGGTGACTGCGGGGGGCTCAGGCAGCGGTTCGTCGTCATCATCCAGCGGTGGCGGTGGCGGCTGCGGTCTGGGTGGAGGTCTCAGCGCGTTGCTGATGATGTGCCTGGTGCTGCTACGCCGTCAACGCCTGCGCTGATCCCTGGGTTGCCCCGACGGGTTCCCGACCAGCATGCCGGACCATGCGCACCCATCTCCTGCCGTTGCTCCTGCTTCTGTCGCTCCTGTCGCTCCTGTCGCTCCTGTCGCTGGGGTGCTCCACCTCACGCACCAGCGATGACGGCGGTGGCTGGCAACGCAGCGAACTGTATTTCGGCCTGTCACGCCGCGGTGCCGACGATGTGACCGAAGCCGAGTGGCGGCGGTTCATCGAGTCCGAGGTGGTGCCGGCATTTCCTGGGGGTTTCACCGAACTGATCGCCATCGGTCACTACCGCCAGGATGGCGGTAGCCGCCACGAACCGGTGCGGGTGCTGGTGATCCTCAATCCACCGGAACAACTCGACGCGGTCGGACGCAAACTCGACGCCATCGGCCGTTCCTATTGCCGACGTTTCAGCCAGGACGCCGTGCTGCGCGCCGATACCCCCACGCAGTTGCGCTTCCTGCATGGCGATGGGCCGTGAGACGCCCGGCAGGCACCAGCCAGACAGCCGTATCGCTGTGATCTTGCATGCCGATGGGCGGTCGGTGGGATGCCCGCCCAACCCGCAGCCACGACTGCCGCTGGCATCGCCTGCATCATCAAAGGAATTCCCCATGAACACTCTCGCCCGTCATTCCTTCCGCCTGCTGCTGTGCCTGGCCCTCGGCCTCGCGCTCCAGCTCCACGCCGCCACGGCCAAGGACATCCAGGGTGAATGGCTGCTCGATGGTGCCGCAACCTGGGAAGCGATGAAGACCTCACCGCAGATCGCCGCGATGCCGCCCGATCAACAGAAGATGGTCGGCGAGATGATGGTGAAGCAGATGAGCGGCGCGAGCACCACGGTCACCGCCGACAAGCTCATCTCGACCAAGCCCGACGGCATGGTCGAGGAATCGACCTACAAGGTCACCAAGACCGAGGGCGACAAGGTCACCACCGAGAGTACCAAGGCCGACGGCACGGTCGAAACCACCGAGATCACGGTGACGGGCGACACCCTGCTGCTCAAGAGCCCGTCGCATCCCGGCATGACCATCGTGATGAAGCGCAAAGCCGCCAAGTAAGCGTTGCGTTTCTCCGTTTTTCCATCACCCAGCCACGGCAATCGCCGTGGCTGGTTTCGTTTCCAGCATCAGCCAACCAACGCCAACGACACGTCCATCACGTTGGTGCCAGTCGGTCCGCTGCGCAGCAGATCACCCAGCCGATCGAAGAACGGATAGGCATCGTGGCGGTTGAGATGTTGTTCCAGATCGAGCCCGGCGGTGCGCGCACGTGCCACGGTGGTGGCATCGACAAACGCTCCCGCCGCATCGGTCGGGCCATCAGTACCGTCCGTGCCTGCGGCAAGGATCGCCACCGGTGCGGGTACGCGTACATGACGTGCGCTGGCCAACATGCCGGCAGCGGCGAGTGCGAACTCCTGGTTACGACCGCCACGGCCATGATCGATGCCGAGCGTGACGGTGGTTTCGCCACCGGCGATCAAACACACGCGTTCGCCGCGTGACAGGTGATGGAGCGCGGCTCCGGCAAAGGTCGCGCCAGCGGCACGCGCCTCGCCGGTGAGCGGCTGGCTCCATACCACGGGACGGTAGCCGGCAGCGAGCGCGGCGGCGGCGGCGGCATTGAGCGCCAGCGCGTTGCTGGCGACCAGGTGATGATGCACACGGGCAAAGCAGGGATCGCCGGCTTTGGGCGTCTCCGCCGCCAAGCCAGCGCAGCCCTCGGCGATCAGGCGTGCGACCGACGGCGGCAGGTGCTCAGCGATGTCCAGACGCCGGAGCACCGCGGCGACCTCGGCGAAGGTGGTGGGATCGGCGATGAAGGGGCCCGAGCCGATGGTCGCGAGGTCGTCGCCGATCACGTCGCTCACCACCAGGCACAACACCGTCGCCGGTTGCACCCGTCGTGCGAGTTGCCCACCCTTCAAACGTGAGAGGTGTTTGCGCACCGCGTTGAGCACCGTGATGTCGCCGCCGCTCGCCAACAGCAGGCGCGTGACCGCCTGCTTGTCGGCCAGCGTCAGGCCATCACGTGGTGCTGGCAGCAGGGCCGATGCGCCACCAGACCAGCAGGCGATGACCAGGTCCTGCGGCGAAAGCCCAGTGAGCGCCGCCTCGATCGCCCGGGCACCAGCCTCGCCGTCGGCGTCCGGCACCGGGTGCGACGCTTCAAATTGACGCACCTGGGTCAGTGGCGCGGTGTGATGGTGTTTGACCACCACGATGCCGTCAGTGATGCGGTCGCCGACGATGCCCTCCACCGCCTGCGCCATCGCCGCCGCAGCCTTGCCGGCACCGACCACCACCACACGGCCCGCCGGAGCAAGATCGTGGGTCCAACCGCCGACCGTCAGCCGAGAACCATCACGCCGCAGGTGCGCTCGCACCGCTGCCGCCGGCTCGACCGCCGCGACGGCGGCGGCGAAGAGCGAACGGAGCAGGGTGCGCGCGTCGGACATGGCACGGCATGCTCGCGCCACGACTGACATCGCAAGGACGGTGGCGGCGCAACGCGGCGCAACACGGCGCAACACGGCAGCCCAGATCACGAATGCGCGCCCAGCGGGGCGCGCCACCGGAGCGCGGACCTCCAGGTCTGCCGTGGCTCGCGCGCGGTGATCACCGATCACATGATCAGTGATCAGTGATCACCGATCACCCACCCGGCGGACCTGGAGGTCCGCGCTCCGGTGGCCGGCCGATGGCCGGCGTTTAGGCGGGGATCACCGCGCGTACGCACGTCATGCGGCGGTGTTCCGCTTGGCCACTCCGCCCTTGCGTTCAAGACGGTTGACGGCGGCATGGCGCGCCTGGACCGTTGTAATCACGCCCATTCCCGCCCTGGATCTCTGTATCCGCCACATGCGCCTACTGTTCGTACCCACTCTGGCCCTACTGTTCGCTGGTTGCGCCCACCGTGCCAGCGAGGTGCGTCCGCTGACGCCGGTAGCGGTGCCGGACGTCTTCCAAGCGAGTGCCGCCACCACCGCCGTCGTGCCGCATTGGCTCACCACCTTTGCTGATCCAACGTTGGACTCACTCGTGCGCGAAGCGTGGGCGGCGAATCCTGATTTGCGCGCCACCGCCGCGCGCCTGGCGCAGGCCGAGGCCCGCGCGACCCAGGCCGGAGCCGCACGTTTGCCGAGTGTCAGCGCCGAGTTCGGTGCCACACGCACGCGCAGCAATCCGGATCTCGGCGCTGGAGCGCAGACACGGTACAGCACGGAATACAACGCTGGCCTGGGCGTCGCGTGGGAGATCGACGTGTGGGGCCGACTCGCCGCCGGCAGCCGAGCCGAAGGCGCTGAAGCCATCGCCGCCCGCACCGATCTGGAAGCTGCGCACCGTGCGCTCGCTGCGCAGGTCGCGCGAGCGTGGTACCGACTCGCGCATGACCGTCTGCGGCTAGCGCTGATCGAAGACTTCCGCCGTTCAAGTGCGATCACCGAAAAACTCCTTAGCCAACGCTTCGCCGACGGCAAAAGTCCGGCGGTCGATGTACGCGCCGCCCGCGCCGATCTAGCGCGCGCTGAGGTCGATGTGCGGGATCGCCAACGAGTGTTGGCGCAATCGTCACGCGCGTTGGAGACCTTGCTCGGGCGTTATCCCGCTGCGGAACTGGCCGCCGCTGAGGACCTGCCGCCACCGCCACCGTCGTTGCCAGCCGGCCTGCCGAGTGACTTGCTGCTGCGTCGTCCGGATCTGCGCGCCGCCGCCACGCGCCTGATCGCTGCCGATGAACGCTTGGCCGGGGCCGAGGCCGATCTGCTGCCACGGCTCAGCTTGACGGCGAGCGGCGGCACCCGTTCGGATGCGCTGCGTAACCTCACCGATCCCGATTTTCTGGTGTGGACGCTGATCGGCAATCTGACGCAACCGCTGTTCGAAGGCGGCCGTCGCTTGGCGGTGGTCGACGAACGCGAAGCGCGCGTGCGCGAGCTCGCCGCCTCTTGGGCCACCGCCGCCATCACCGCACTGCGCGAGGTCGAAGATGCCCTCGCCGCCAGCGATGCCCAACGCGACACCCTGCCGCGTATGCAAACCTCGGCTGAAGAATCCCAGGCGGTGGTGCGCCTGCTCCAAGAACGCTACGCCGCCGGCCTGGGTGATGGCCTGACGCTGCTGCGCGAACAGCGCACTGCGCTGAGCCGTCGCATCGAACTGCTGAACCTGCGCCTGGACCAGTTGCTGACGCGCATCGACCTGCACCAAGCATTGGGCGGCGACGTGGTGGCCAACCAACGCAGCGTCGAAGACGACGCGATCACCCGCGACCGCGAGGTGAAACCATGATACGGCGTTTTCTTGCCCGTTGCACGGGCGTCTCGCCCGTGGTCGCATCACGCGAACACACCCGAAACCGGATTGAACAAGAGAAACGGAGTAACGGAGAAAAACATCGAACCGTTGAACTCGATCTCGTCTTGTTCCTCCGTCCTCCGTTCCTCCGTTTCTCTTGTTCAATCGCTCTTTCGGTCGCCGCAGCGCAACAATCCAACGACGATCAACACACCCCGACCACGGGCGGGACGCCCGTGCCACGGGAAGGCGCCGCCTGCCGTCGTGTCTCCGGAGTCTCCTTATGCGTCTGATCTGGAAGATCCTCCTGCCCCTGCTGATCGTCGCGCTGGCGGTCGGCATCAGTGTCGTGCTGATCCGCAACCGGCCGACGCCGCACCGCGCGCCGGTGGTGGTGACGCCGCCGACCATCGTGGTCGCGCTGGCCAAACCACAGGATCGTCGCATCGACGTGCGTACCCACGGCACGGTGCAGGCCCGCGCGACCAGTGTGCTGGGAGCGGAAGTTTCCGGTCGGATCACGTGGTTGCGTGACGGTTTGGCCGAGGGCGTACTGGTGCAGGCGGGTGATGAACTGCTGCGCATCGATGACGCGGATTACCGTGCGGCCTTGACCGACGCGCAGGCCACGCTTGCTCTGCGGCGTCAGGAACTGGCGCAAGAACAGGTGGAAGGAGCCCGCGCCGAACGCGAATGGAAAGAGATCGGCGACGGTCAGGCCAGCGATCTGGTGCTGCGAAAACCGCAACTCATCGCAGCGCAGGCACGCATCCTGGCCGCCGAGGCCGCCGTCGCCAAAGCCACGCGCGACCTGGAACGCACGGCGGTGCGCGCGCCCTACGCCGCACGCATCACCCGCAAGGCCGTCGACCTGGGGAGCCGCGTCGCCCCGGGTGGCGACCTGCTGACCTTGCAGGCGGCGGATACCTATGAGGTCCTGCTGCCGGTCACGCTCGATGATCTGCGCTTCGTCGATCTGCCGCTCAGCGGTGAAGTGCTGCGCGATGGTCCGCTGGTGACGCTCAGCGTGCGCATCGGCGAACGCGCGGTGGCGTGGCAGGGACGTATCGTGCGCACCATCGCCGGCCTGGATGCCAAGACGCGCATGGTCCACGCGGTGGCCAGCATCACTGCGAGCTCCGATGCGCCGCCCATCGTCAGCGGGCTGTTCGTCGATGCGGTGATCAGTGGGCGCACGGTGGGCGCGGTGGTGGAGCTGCCGTTGCCGGTGCTGCAGACCGATGACGCCGTGTTCGTCTTCCGCCCAGGACCTGACGGATCGGCGAACGGCACCGTGGTTAAACGCGTGGTGGAGATCCTCGAACGGGGTGAAAAATCGGTGTTGCTGCGTGGTGATTTGCGCGACGGCGACGCGGTGGTGGCGGTTCGAATCTCTGGCATCCGTGATGGCATGCCGGCGCGTCTCGACACCAAGGCAGCTCCTGAAAAAGCGGCGCCAGCGAAAGTGGCAACGCCGTGAATCTCATCCGCTGGTTCGCCGGCAACGGCGTCGCCGCCAACTTCCTGATGCTGCTGATCATCGCCGCGGGCATCAGCGGCGCGTTTCAGATCAAACGTGAGCTGCTGCCGTCGGTCACGCTCGACGTGGTGCGGGTTTCGGTCGCCTATCCCGGCGCGACACCGGTGGAGGTCGAGGACGGCATCATCCTGCGGCTTGAAGAAGCGATCGGCGATCTGCCCGGCATCGAAAAGATGACCGCCTCCGCCGCCGAGGGCATGGGCTCGTTGACGCTCGAAGTCGACGAGGGTTTCGATGTCCGCAACCTGCTCAACGATGTGAAAAGCCGCGTCGATGGCATCAGCAATTTTCCCGAGGACGCCGAGAAACCGCAGGTCGAAGCGCCGTTGTTGCAACGCAGCATCATGGGCTTGGCCGTACACGGCGATCTCAGCACCGCTGGTATCCGCCAGGTGGCGGAGCGCGTGCGCGACGACCTCTTGGCGATTCCAGGCATCACTCAGGTGGCGTTGTCCGCTGCGCCAGATTATGAGATCGCTATCGAAGTGTCCGAAGCGGCGCTACGCCGTTATGGCCTGACGTTCGCCGAGGTTTCACGCGCGGTGTCCCAGGCCTCACTCGATCTGCCCGCCGGCTCGATCCGTCGTCAAGGCGGCGAGATTCTGCTGCGCGCCAAAGGCCAAGCCTACCGTGGCGGTGAGTTCGGCGGCATCGTGTTGCGGGCGGACGCGGCCGGCGGACTCATCCGCCTGGGTGATGTGGCAACGGTGCGCGACGGCTTCGCCGATGTTGATTTGTACAGCCGCTACAACGGCAAACCGACGGTGCTGGTCAGCGTGTCACAGGTCGGCAATCAGGACATCCTGTACATCGCGGGCAAGGTGCGGAATTACCTGGAGCACCAGAGCGAACACCTGCCGCCCGGCATCGGCGTGTCGGTGTATGAAGACACCTCGGTGTTGTTTCGTGAACGAATCGACACCCTGGTCGGCAATGCCATCAGCGGCCTGATCCTGGTGTTCTTCGCCTTGGCGTTGTTCCTGCGCCTGCGCTTGGCGCTGTGGGTATCAGTCGGCATTCCCGTGTGTTTCCTCGGTGCGCTGTGGATCATGCCGAACGCCGACGCCAGCTTGAACATGATCAGCTTGTTCGCCTTCATCCTGGTGCTCGGCATCGTGGTCGACGACGCCATCGTGGTCAGCGAAGCGGTGCACACCGATCAGGAAGCTGGCGCCCACGGCGCCAAGGGCGCGATCAGCGGCACGTTGCGCGTGGCCAAGCCGGTGTTCCTAGCAGTCATCACCACGCTCATCGCTTTTGTGCCGATGCTGCTGATCTCCGGCGTCGATGGCTCGTTTTGGCGACTGATCCCGATCGTGGTGATCTCGGTGCTCGGCTTCTCGCTCGTCGAAAGCCTGCTCATTCTGCCAGCGCATCTGTCGCATGGTGGTGAATCCAGCGACAAGCCCAGCACACCACACCGCTGGTCACCCATGGGCATGATCAACCGGGTCCAGGATGGCGTCGAAGTGGGGTTGTTCGGATTCATCAACCGCATCTATCGTCCGTTGTTGGATCGCGCGCTGACGTGGCGCTACGTCGCGGTGGCGACCTTCCTGGGGGTGATGGCGTTGATGGTCGGCGTGGTTGGCGGCGGACTCATCCGCTTCACCGGCTTCCCGGTGATCGCTGGCGATTCGGTGATCGTGCAGGTGGAGATGCCCAACGGCAGCCACGTCAGCGCGACGCAGCAGGTGCTCGACCGCATCACCGCGGCGATCGAACGCCTGCGACCAGAATTTGACGGAGACGCCGACAGCGACGCCGACGGCAAAGCGGTGATCGGCGATGTGTTGGCGACGGTCGGCTCCACGCCGGGTTCCGCCGGACGCATGGGACGCCCTGGTGCGGGCGGGGCGACTGGGCAACTCGCCGAAGTGCTGCTCAAGCTGAACCACCTGCGCGCACGCGGCATCAGCGCGCGCACCATCCAGAAACGCCTGGAGGAAATCGTCGGCACGCCTGCGGGCGTGAAGAAACTGACCTTCACCAGCGACCTGGGTAATCGCGGCAACGACGTGGCGTTCCGCCTGGTCGGTAATGACCTCGAACGCCTGCGTGGTGCCTCGACCTGGATTCAGGAGGAACTGCTAGCAATCGAAGGCGTGTACCGGGCGCAGGATGATTTTTCCGACGGTAAAGAGGAACTGGTGATGCGCGTGACGCCGGCGGCGCAGACTCTGGGGCTCAGCCAACAGGATCTGGCGCGCCAAGTGCGTCAGGCTTTTTATGGCGACGAGGTGCAGCGCATCCTGCGCGGGCGCGATGAGGTCAAGGTGATGGTGCGTTACACCGAAGCGGAGCGCCGTCGCCTTGACACGCTCGAAGGTATGCGCATCCGCACTGCCAGCGGGGCCGAGGTTCCCTTCAGCGATGTCGCAACGGTCGAACGCGCCACCGGCTTCCCCAGCATCCGCCGCCAGGATCGCAAACGCGTGATCGAACTGACCGCCGATGTCGACAGCACGCGCACCGATCCTGGAACGGTTAATGCCGCTCTGTCCGAACGGTTGTTCGCCGAGGTGGCAGAGCGCTACCCAGGCGTACAAGCGACGCTCAGCGGCACGGCGGAGCGGCAGCAACGTGTGAACAAGGAACTTGGCATCGGATTCCTCTTCGCCTTGTTCGGCATGTACGCGGTGATGGCGGTGGCGTTCCGCTCCTACCTGCAACCGGCGATGATCATGACCGCCATCCCCTTCGGCATGGTCGGCGCGGTCCTCGGCCACCTGCTGATGGGTTTCGACCTGAGCATGCTCAGCATCATGGGCATCATCGCCCTCAGCGGCGTGGTGGTGAACGACAACCTGGTGCTGATCGATGCGATCAACGGCCTACGCGACAAAGGCATGTCGTTGCACGACGCGGTACTGAAAGGCGCCGCCAGCCGTTTCCGCGCCGTGATGCTGACCACGCTGACCACTTTCGTCGGCCTCGCGCCGCTGATGGGCGAAACCAGCGTGCAGGCGCAGTTCCTCATCCCGATGGCGGTGTCACTGGCCTTTGGCGTGGTCTTCGCGACCTGCATTACGTTGGTGTTGGTGCCGGTGACGTATCTGGTGTTGGAAGATCTACGGCGTGCGGCGCGGTGGGTGTTTATGAAAGACTCGTCCGGGGTCCGGGGTCCGGGGTCCGGGGTCTCGTAGGTGACGGCCTACGCGCTGGATTCGCGCTCATGGGATGACGACGAACCTCAGGCGTTCGCTTGGGATCGTGTTGCTGATCACCGAAAACGTCCGCGGTAAAGACTCCGGACCCCGGACTCCGGACCTTATTCCAACACCAACGTCCCCCACAGCTTCGGCGTCAGGTCGGCTTCGCCTGGGATATCGTTCACCAAGCCGGTGGCACGGTTGCTCCAGTAGTGACGGCCGACGGTGGTGGTGCCGCCGCGGTCGGCGCTGAGTACGCCGAGGTCGCCGCGCAGTTCCTGGCCGCTGGTGGGTTTGACGCCGAGGCGCGACCACGGCACCTGCGCTTCGGCGAACCAGCCGCCGTTTATTTTTCCGAACGCGACCGTGACATCCGCCGGTCGCGTGACGCGATCGAAGTGGATGGTGCGCCACGGTGAGGAGAACGGTACGCGCGCTGCTTCGGAGGTGCCGGCGACGTGTTTCTCGTAGAGCACCGCGGTCGGCTGGCCAGCGAAGCTGGTCAGCAGCAGACGTTGGCCAGCGGGATCACCGCCGATCAGCATCAGGTCGACCGCGTCACCGGTTTTGAACAGCAGGCGTTCATCCTGGCCGACGTTGCGTGGCTGGCCTTGGTCGGCGCGCACGCGCCAGGCGATGGTCAGGTGGGTGTCGTTCCAGCGCAGGGCGACACGGGCCACTGGGCGTTTGGGGTCTTCGCCAACCAGCAGCGTTTTGGCCTTTTCATCGATGAGCTCCGGCCATTCGTCCGCCTTGCCGTCGATGGCGAGGCTGCCGCTGGCGCGCGGCACGCTCCAGCGTTTCGGTTGACTGGTCTTGGCGAGTTTTTCTTCCAACGCCTGTTGCGCGGCACGCCACTGGTCCGGCGTGAAGGTGAAGCTGCCAGAAAACCGCTTCAGCGATTTTAATCCGCTGATCTCGATCACCCGCGCATCGGTACCACACGCCGTCAACAGGTGGCGACCGTCCTTGGTCTGCACGAAGTTGCCGCCGAAGGATTCGCCGCCGGCGCTCATCGCATCAACCGACATACCACGCACCGCCTGCACCGGTGTGTCAAAACCACCGCGGCAGTCCTTGAACAGGCTCTGCACCCACAGGCCGTCGCTGGTAAAGATGTAATTCTCACCCAGGTTACCGTTGAGATACCACACGCCGCCGAGGTCACCGCCCAGATCCGCGGTGCCGAGGATCGATGACGGCCCGATCAGGTAGCCAGGTTTCGCTGCCAACGCGTTGTGTGAGCCGTGCACCGAGCAGAACGGATTGGGGTAGGTGCCGAGCACCTTGCCCGAGGCATCGACGGTGATGAGCGGATCCTGGTTCACGTGGATCAGGCCGTTTGCGCCACCCATGACCATACCTTCGCCATTGCCGCCGCCGGAAATCGCCTGATCGAGTTTGATCACCTCGACTTTTCCAAAGTCATAGCGCGGCGCACCACAGGCGGTGAAACCAGCGATGGGGAAACGCACGAGACGATCCGCGCGTTTGGTGCGATAAGGCACGGCGCCATCGGGACCTGGGAGCTGGCCCCAGTAGTTGCTCGCGAGTTGCAGGGCTTCCTCGCCGATGGTCTTGGCGAACGTCAGCTCCGCGGCCTGGACGCGCCCATCGCCGTCGGCGTCGGCCCACACGTAATGATCACCCGCGTGGCCGGCGAACAGCGGATGGCGGTACTTGCGATCCTGCCCTTCCTGTTCGCGGTTGGTGACGGTGCCAAGGTGCGCGACCGAACGCCAGTTCTTGCCGTCGAACATCGTGCAGTGCACTTCATCAGCACCACGGGCGGAGTCGGTGGTGAAGACGTAGATGCGCCCATCGATGGTGATGGTGCGGTTGGTCAACTCATGGATGCGCGGCGGGAAGAGATCGTCTGCGTCGCCGTCATGCCCGTGCCCGCCGCCGCCACCGCCACCAATGGAGAAGATCGGCTGCGAGGTCCCGTTCTTCAGGTCGAGGCGGAACACCGTCTGCTCGCTGAAACCCATGGTTGCGTCGTCGGGATTGATTGAGCCAGCACCGGCGTAGCTGGTGGTGCCGACCAGTTCCTTGACCAACGCACCATCGGCAGTGTTCCAGATGCTGGTGCGTTTGGGGTTGATGGTCTCCTCAGGGACCCACAGCCGACCACTGCGATCGACTGCCGGCTGCGCCGGCAGACGCATGCCGCCTGCGATATAGGTGCCATGGTTCGGACGACCACCAGCGACGCCGATAGTGCGCACGGGGACGCCGCTGGACGACAATACCTGCACCTGCTGACGTTCAGCCCGCATGCTGAGGTAGAGCTGCCCGCTCGCATCGCTGGTGAGGTAAGCGGCATCCTGCCACGCGGCGTCACCAAGCGCGGTCACCGCGTCATCGGCAGCGATCTTCTTCACGCTTGAACCACTGAGCACCGCCAGCGACCCATCGGGCAACCACGTCACGCTGCGTGGCGCGTCGATAGCGATGGTGCGTTCCACCGCCGTGCTGTCGCCACCCAGCACCAGCACTTTGTTCTCACGCATCAAACACACCGCGAGCTTGCCGTTGCGCACCGCGATGCTGCGCAGGTTCACGCCGAGGCCTTTGCCGCTGGTAAATCCCGGCGCTTCCGTCACCAGGTGATCGAGCACCGGCGCGATGCGGCCATCCGCATCGGTCTTGGTCAGCGACCACGGTGCGTAGCGCCCGGTGGCGATATCGACGCGGTAGATGGTCGACTGCTTGGCGTCGTTGGCGACCCACAGGATCTTGCCGTCGGTGGCGAGGCTGATGTGCCCGCCGTCGAACGCCGTGCGATTGGCCAAACCCCACAAACGTTGGCCGGTGAGATCACAACCGATCAGGTGCTGACCGCCTTCGCCCATCGGGCAGGCAAGCGCGACGTAGTCGCCACCCGCGGCGGCGGCCTGCGGCGCGGTGTGGTCGCCGTAGAACGCGCCTTTGCCATCCGGGGTCGACCACGGCGGATTCCCTGGGCTGCTGAACGACATCAGCCAATTCGCGCGGATGCCGTCGTGCACCAGTCCACGCAGGCGGTACTCGCCGGGTGGCACCGGCTTGCCCGCATCGTCGAGGCCATCCCACAGCTCGCTGTTGGCCCCGGCCTCACGCGGTTGCGCCGCGGTAAGATTGCGCACGCGCCGGCCCTGCGCGTCGTCGATCGCCAGCGTCACGCGGCCGGCCTTGGGCGCGGCATAGGGCACCGGCACCACGCCACCGGCGACCGCTTCGTCCAACGCCACGAGGTAGTCCGGTTTCGGCAGCGACAGCTTGCCAGCCTTTTCCATGATCACTGGGCCCCAGCCCTGGTGTGCGGTCCAGAAAAATTCGCGGCTCGAATGGCCGACGGCAAGATTGTCGCTGTAACGATGCACCGGCCAGTCGGCCTCACCCCACAACAATTCAAAGCCACAGGCGAAGTCCGTCGGTTGCTGACCTGAGGTGGTGATCAGCGCCCACGGCAGCTTGATCTCCTGCACGTAACCGCGGCCGTCGGCGTCAGCGACGAACGCCTGCTCCGCGCCACCGTCGAGCTTCCAGCCGTCGACCGGGAACAGCTTGCGTTCACCACCACCGAACGGTTCGGTCAGCGACTTGCCGTAATCGAGGTGCATGAAACTCTGTTTTTTCGCCGCGAAATACCACGCCGTCACGTGGCTAATGCGATCGGTCTTGAGGCGCAACTGCAGCGCATCACCGGCCCACCCCTTGGACGCCTGGAAGTGTGGGTCGTGGCTGTTGCCGAGCGGCACCGGATCCTTCCAGCGCAGCGCGATGTAACACGCACTGGCATCGTACATGATCGCCACCTCGGCGCTGTAGACGTCGCGCAACGTCTCCAGGTCGTAACACATCAGGACCTTCCCCGAGAGGTCCCAGTCACCGAGTTTGCCGTCGATCACCACCGGTCCCGGCGGCGGCACCGCGTGGATGCCGTGGTTGTCGGTCTGGACCGCGTAGAGCGGGCTGAATGCCGCCAAGGCGAACGACGACAGCAACAATGGACGGATGAGGGACATGGGGACTCCTGAGAACGAGGCGGACAGAAGAGGTACGCCACCACGCCCCGGCGATGACCATGCACACCCCATCGCTTCAATGAAGTGGTGAACCGAAGACCGGTGTGCCTTGCCCCTGGGGGCGTGGGCGGCCCGCCCGCGCGGGTTCGATGACGGCCACACCGAGTACGAGGAATTCCGCTGGAACATGGTCCTCTCGCGCGGGCGAGCCGCCCACGCCCCCAGGGGAAGACGTGGAGCACATGATGCGCCAGGGCTTTCCTGGCGCGAACCTGCCCCATGATCCCGCGCCACAGCCAAGGACACCGCCATGTACCCGACCCAGATGACCGACCCGATCCGCGAAGAAGTTGCCCAGATCGGCCTGACCGAACTGAAGACCCCAGCCGAGGTCGATGTCGCGCTGAAGAAGCCCGGCACCACCCTGGTGTACGTCAACAGCATCTGCGGCTGCGCCGCTGGCGGCGCGCGGCCTGGCCTGTTCATGGCACTCAAGGATGCGACGAAGAAGCCCACCCAGGTCACCACGGTGTTCGCTGGCGTCGACAAAGAGGCCACCACCAAGGCGCGTGGCTACTTCGCCGAGTACCCGCCGAGCAGCCCGAGCGCGGCGTTGCTCAAGGACGGCGAAGTAGTGTGGGTCTTGCACCGCCACCAGATCGAAGGCCGTCACCCGGAGCAGATCGCGCAGCAGTTCAAGGCGGCGTTTGAAGCGAATTGTTAGGATTGCCACGGTCCGGAGGTCCGGAAGTCTTTTAGGTGATGGTCCGTTTCGTCAGCAACACCGCTTATGGATGGAACAGCAAAACCCCTGGCATCCGCCTGGGGTTTCGCGTTGAGCAGCACCTGACCCGCCCGTGGAAAAACCTTCCGGACCATGGCAATCATATTGGCACGTCACGATCAGCACTCAGCCGCTTCGGGCGCCATCGTCACCAATCGACGTTTCCGCATCCCCACCAGTGAACAGGTCGATGTAGGGCGCGTAGCGGAAGCGCCGATTGCGCGCAAAGCCGGTCATCTCGCTCAGGACGCCTATCCGCATCAGGCGCGACACCAGGCTGTTGGCGGCGACGTAGCTGGTTCCGGTCAACTGCATGATGTCGTTTACCGACACGATCGGTCGATCGAACAGCGATTCGAGCACCTTGTGCCCGTTGCCGGCGGCGCGGCCGAGCTGGTCGGTGATTGCCGAGCGATGGCGTTCCCTGAGCAGCAGGATGCGCCGGGCCGTTTCGGCCGCTTCGCCGGCAACCGCGATCACACCGCGCAGGAAGAACGCGAGCCATTCCTCCCACGCGCCGCGATCGCGCACCGCCTGCAAGTGGTCGTAGTACGCTTGGCGGTGCTGCTTGAACCAGTGCGACAAGTACAGCACCGGCTTGTGCAGCACCTCACGCTCGGTGAGCAGGAAGGTGATGAGCAGGCGTCCAACGCGTCCGTTGCCATCGAGGAACGGATGGATGGTTTCGAACTGCACATGCGCGAGCGCGATCTTCACCAACGGCGGCAGGCCATCCTCGGCGTGCAGGAAGCGCTCCAGATCGCCCAGGGCCTCGGGCACCGCATGCGGTGGCGGCGGCACGAAGGTGGCGGTGCTCAGGGTGCAACCTCCCGGGCCGATCCAGTTCTGACTGGTGCGCAACTCGCCCGGTTGCAGGTGACCGCCACGCACGCCGTGCATCAGCTCAGCATGGATCTCGCGGATCAGGCACACCGACACCGGCAGTTCGTCGAGCCGTGCCAGACCGTGGTTCATCGCCCGCACGTAATTGACGACTTCGTCCACATCCCGCGGCAAGTGGAGCCCGACGAGTTGCGCCTCGGCGGCCAACAGGTCCTGCAACGAACTCTGCGTCCCCTCGATCTGGCTGGAGAGCACCGCCTCCTTGCGCACGTACATGAAGACGAAGAGGTCCGGGTTGGGCAGGGTGAGCACCGACCCATCGAGGCGCCCCAGCGCCCGGTCCGCCGCCGACAGGAGCCCCTGGACCTCCCCCGCTAGCGCGACCGGCGGATGCGGGGGAAGCGCCGCGGGGTGGAAGGCCCGGTAGCCGGTGGCCTGGGTCAGGTACCGACCGGCCCTGGGCTCGGGGGTGATGGGCTCCGCCATGTGCTGCGCTGCCTTTCGCAAGGCCGCCGGATCGCCCGTGTGCGATAGGCAGCCTTTAACAAGAGACAGGTTTGGCGGCCTTGGGATAGGCTGCAAGCAGTATGGGGCCGCATTAAGCCACAGGAGGCAGGGGACCGCCCCCTGACCAAACCCGACTCGCGTGGCGATCAAGCCCGGCCGAGGTCGATGTCGCGCTGGCGCGCGCCCTGGACTGTTAATGGCGCTCAAGGATGCGGTGAAGAAGCCCACCCAGGTCACCACGGTGTTCGCTGGCGTCGACAAAGAGGCCACCACCAAGGCGCGTGGCTACTTCGCCGAGTACCCGCCGAGCAGCCCGAGCGCGGCGTTGCTCAAGGACGGCGAA
>JACDEI010000052.1 GCA_013816485.1 Planctomycetota bacterium | reverse complement strand
CCCCAGGGGACAGCCTGCCGATGCTGCGCCGCTCGGTCCATGGGCGATTGTCCTGTGCACCGTTCATCACTCGCCAAAAGCCTGCGCGGATCGGTCCATGCCTGGCGGTCGCTGACACCGCCGTAGGCTCCGTCGCTGGAGATCCTATCCATGCGCCTGCCGTCACTTGTGGTCTCGTTGATCTTCTGCACCGCGCTCAGCGCCGCGGACTTTCCCGTTATCATCGATCTGGGTGCGACGTCTGCGCCCGATGGCGCGGTGACGCTGCCGATGCTGCCCGCGGGCGAGTGGGCGCTGAAATCCGCTGATGGCACGCAGTTCCCCATCGCCCGCGGTGGTGATGGTGTCGGGCGGGCGCTGGTGCCCGGGCTGACGGGCGTGCAGAAGTTCACCCTCGAAGCGGCGGCCGCGACACCGGCGCTCATGGTGGTGGAATCGTTGCCTGACGAGCAGCACCGCCTGACCGTCGCGGGCAAGGAACTCGCCACCTGGCAGGGCGGACGCGGCGTGCTCGAAGCCGGCTACGATGAAAAGCTACGTCGCGGCGGGTACCTCGCGCGGCTGCTGACACCCAGTGGACGGCTGGTGACCGACAACATGCCCGGCAAACACAAACACCACCACGGCGTGTGGCTGGCGTGGACCAAGACCAAGTACGACGGCCGTTCGCCAGACTTCTGGAACATGGGCGGCGGCACCGCCGGGGTGCAGAGCGTGTCGACCTCGCCGGTGTGGACCGCCGGCGCGTGGGCGGGCTGGACGGCGGTCAACCGTTACGAGGACCTCACCGCCAAGCCCAAGGTCGATGTGCTGAGCGAACGCCTGACCTACGTGGTGCGCGCGCCACTGCCGCACGATCCGGTGCTGGTGGTCGACCTCACGGTGGTGCAGCACTGCCTGACCGACAAACCGCTGGAGCTACCGACCTACCACTACGGCGGCCTCGGCATCCGCGGCAATCGTGCGTGGGAAGGTGACGGCGATGCGACGCGCGCGCTCACTAGCGAAGGCAAGAACCGCAAGGACGGCAACTTCACCCGCGGCCGCTGGTGCTGGATGGGTGGCTTGGTGGACGGCAAGGTCGCCGGCATCGCGGTGCTGGCGCATCCGACCAACGTGCGCATGCCGCAACCACTGCGTCTGCATCCGAGCGAACCGTTCCTGTGTTTCGCACCGTCGCAGCTCGGCGATTGGCGTATCGCGCCGGATGAGCCGATGGTGCAGCGGTACCGCATCGTGGTCGCTGATGGCGAGCCGGACGCGGCGGCGATCGAACGGCGTTGGCAGGCGTACGCCAATGAAGCGATCGTGACCGTGGATGGGAAGCCGGTGAAGTAGCACCTGTAAGCGGACAGTGGGGAGGACAACTAGCCGCAAGGCGCAGAGGTAAGAAGAGGGCCGCAGAGCAGATCTGTTTTTGTTTTCACGCTGAGACGATGCGGGCCTCCACCGTTCCACTTCGACTCTGCGGCCCTCTTCTTACCTCTGCGCCTCTGCGGCTATCGAGCCGTTCCACCAAGTCCCCACGCCTTGCGGCCCGACCGTCAGACCTAGGCTGCGCATCCCATGCGCGTCGCGATCATCGATTATCAAGCCGGCAATCTCACCTCGGTGCAGCGGGCGCTCACGCACCTGGGACACGCGTCGGAGATCACCGCTGACGCCGCCGTCATCGCGAGCGCCGACAAGGTGATCTTTCCAGGCGTCGGTGCCGCTGGTTCGTGCATGGCCAATCTGCGTGCCGGAAAACTCGACCAAGCTCTAGCGCAAGTGATCGCGGCGCAGAAACCATTGCTGTGCATCTGCGTCGGCATGCAGTTGTTGTTCGATCGCAGCGACGAAGACGACGGCGTGCCATGCCTCGGCGTCATCCCAGGATCGGTGAAGAAGTTCGCGCTCAGCGATCCCGCGCTCAAGGTTCCGCACATGGGCTGGAATCCGGTGCATTGGGAGAAAAGCGATCCGCTGTGGAACGGGATTCCGCAGGACACGCCGTTCTATTTCGTACATAGCTACTTCTGCGCGCCGACGGCGGAGGACACCACCCTCGCCACCAGTGATCACGGCGGGATTTTCTGTGCCGGTGTACGTCGGGGTGCGTTCGCTGCGGTGCAGTTCCATCCGGAAAAAAGCGGTGAGGCCGGTTTGGCGCTGCTGGGGAACTTTTTGCGCGGGTGACATTTCCCGTGACACGGGCGTCTCGCCCGTGATCGAGGGCGATGACCACGGGCGAGACGCCCGTGCCACGAAAGACATCTCGTCGCCAATCAACCGGATGTCATCTCCGTCTCCTGACTTTCATCCGACTGCCCCAACCGTGCCGCGATCCGCGGCGCGTTCGGACACCAACACGAAAACACGGTAACAACCGTGGTTGCGGCATGGATAATGTCTGCGCGAATCCGGCATCGCGCATGCGATCCGATCAGGTCGTGATGGCCGATGGAGAGCGTCTCAACGACGTCGTCACGCTGCTGTAGTCGCTCCGCCAGGATGCGATTGCGCCGACGCGCGAATCCGGCATCCCATCGCCCGACGAGACGACCATGAAGCACCTGATCCCCTGCCTGTTGTTCGCCACCATCGCCGCTCCGGCGCTGAACGCCGCAGAGAAACTGTCCTACAACCGCGACGTGCGACCGATCCTCTCCGACACCTGCTTCAAATGCCACGGGCCGGACAAGGCCAACCGCAAGGGCAAGCTGCGCCTCGACGAGCGCGAAGCTGCACTGGCGAAGGAAGCCTTCGTCCCAGGGAAACCAGCTGACAGCGAACTGGTCAAACGCCTGCATCAGAGCGATCCGGACGAGGTGATGCCGCCGCCGGATTCGGTGCGTCAACTGACCGACGCGCAGAAGAAGATCATCGCCCAATGGATCGCCGAAGGCGCGACCTACGAACCACACTGGGCCTACATCGCACCTAAGCGCAGCGCCCCACCAACGGTGACGGACAAGGCGTGGAGCGCCAATCCCCTCGATGCCTTCATCCGTGCACGTTTGGACGCGGAGAAGATCGCGCCGTCACCAGAGGCCGATCGCCCCACGCTGCTACGCCGCCTGAGCCTCGACCTCACCGGCTTGCCGCCAACGCCGGCAGAGATCGACACCTTCGTCGCCGACACATCCGCCGATGCGTATGACCAGCAGGTCGCGCGCCTGCTCGCATCAAAACACTACGGCGAACGTATGGCAGTGCCGTGGCTCGATGCGGTGCGTTTCGCTGACACCGTCGGCTTCCACGGCGATCAGAACCACAACATCTTCCCCTACCGCGACTGGGTGATCGGCGCGTTCAACCGCAACCTGCCGTTCGATCGCTTCACCGCTGAACAGCTTGCCGGTGACCTACTGCCGGATGCCGATGACAGCACACGCACCGCGTCGGGTTTCAACCGCCTGAACATGATGACGCGTGAAGGTGGCGCGCAGCCGAAGGAGTATTTGGCGAAGTACACCGCCGACCGCGTGCGCACGCTTGGTGGCGCGTGGCTGGGTTCGACCCTCGCCTGCTGCGAGTGCCACGACCACAAGTACGACCCGTGGGGCATCAAGGATTTCTACCAGTTCGGCGCGTTCTTCGCCGACGTGAAGCAATGGGGCGTGTACGCCGATTACGGCTACAGCAAGAACCCGGATCTGGCGGGCTACAACAACGACTATCCGTTTCCGCCGGAGATCGCGGTTGAGAGCCCGTATCTCAAGGCGCGCGAGGCGTCGCTGCGCCGCGAGCGAGACCAGTCCGCCGCCGCGGCTGCGGCGAAGGCCGGCGATGCGCTGAAAGCTTGGCGCACGGAGATCACCACGTTCATCACCGCGAATCCATCCGGCTGGCAGTCCGCAGCGGTTGCTGCACCGAAGGACGACAAGGCTGGTTTCTCCGTCGCCGATGCCGTGGTGACGATCAGCGCCAAACGCGACCAGGACGTGACGCTGCGCCTGACGCCGGCACCGGGCCGCGTGGCGACGTTGCGCCTCGCTCTGGCGCGGGTGAAGGACGCAACCGCCGGACTCGATCCCAAGCAGGGCGCGCGCGTCGAACTGAAGATTGCACACAAGCCGGCCACGAGTGACAAGGCGCACGGCGTCAGTGCGCGCCTCAGTGGTGCGACGGTGAAGAAGAAGGACTACCGCAGCGGTGCCGAGGTCCTCGGCGTGCAGACCGGATGGAACCTGACGACGGACATGCTGAAGCAAGATCACGCGGCGGTGTGGGTGCTCGACCGGCCGTTGACGCTCGCGGACGGCGATACCATCGAACTGACGCTGGTGAAAAACGACCTCGCTGGCGTGACGCTCAGCACGTCGCCCCTCATCCCGCCGACGCTCGACCAGCCGGTGTTCGATGCCGCGTGGCTCGCTCGCACCGCGAACGGCGCGGTCGATGATGCCCTCGCCTACCAGTGGCTCGCCGGCACCGCCGCCGACCAGGATGCATTCGGCAAGCTGAAGGACCTCGACCGCGAAATCGCCGAATGCCGCGGCGGCATGGCCATGACCGCCGTCACTGAGCAGTGGGATCCCATCGCCATCCGCGTGCTGCCGCGCGGCAACTGGCAGGATGAGAACGGCGAGGTGGTGAAACCCGCCGCGGCGCATTTCCTCAACCAGATCACCGCCGACAAACCGCGCGCCAACCGCCTCGACCTCGCCCAGTGGCTGACCGGCGCGGAGAATCCGCTGACCGCGCGCGTGTTCGTCAACCGCGTGTGGGCGCAGTTCATGGGCGTGGGCATCAGTGCCACCGTCGATGACCTGGGTTTGCAGGGTGAATGGCCATCGCACCCAGAGTTGCTCGACTGGCTCGCTGTCGAGTTCCGCGAAAAAGGTTGGGACGTGAAGAAGCTGGTGACGCTCATCGTCACCTCGAAGACCTATAAGCAGTCGGCGGTGCAGCGCCCGGAGATCCTGGCCAAGGATCCGGAGAATCGCCTGCGAGCGATGCAGTCGCCGCGCCGACTCGACGCCGAGTTCGTGCGTGACAACGCACTGGCAATCAGCGGTCTGCTCGCACTAGAGTTGGGCGGACCAAGCGTGAAGCCATACCAGCCGCCCAACTACTACACCAATCTGCAGTTTCCGGATCGTGACTACCACGCCGAGACTGATCGCAACCAGTACCGTCGCGGCGTCTACATGCATTGGCAGCGCACCTTCCTACATCCGATGCTGGCCAACTTCGACGCACCCTCGCGCGATGAATGCGCGGTGTTCCGCACCCAGGCCAACAGTCCGCAGCAGGCGCTGACGCTGCTGAATGATCCGACCTTCGTCGAGGCCGCGCGTGGCTGGGCGGTGACGCTCATCGCCAGCGGTGGTGACGATGCGGCGAAGCTAGAGCGGGCGTTCCGTACGGCGCTCGGTCGTAGCGCGACGGCGGAAGAGAGCGGCCCACTACTCAAACTCCTGACCAAGGCACGCGCCGCCTACGCCATGCAACCCGACCAGGCAGGCGCGTTGCTGCGCACCGGGCTTGCACCGTTGCCCGCAGAAGATCAACGCGTCGAGGTCGC
Source organism: Planctomycetota bacterium (assembly GCA_013816485.1). Lineage (GTDB taxonomy): Bacteria > Planctomycetota > UBA11346 > UBA11346 > UBA11346 > BOG-1363. The sequence goes on along the minus strand of JACDEI010000052.1, from coordinate 28,536 downwards.
CGCCTGGACGCAGCTCTGCCGCGTGATCCTCAACCTGCACGAAACCATTACTCGGCTATGATTGCCACGGTCCGGGGTCCGGGGTCCGGGGTCCGGAGTCTTCCATCACCACGCACCTCGCTTTGCCTGCAACAACCTGTGACTGCACATCGCACTGGAGATTTCCGATGAATAAGACCCCGGACCCCGGACCCCGGACGTCGGACGTTCTCCTGCGCCGCGCCTTCCTTTCCCGTGCCGCCTACGGCTTCGGCGGCCTCGCCCTCGCCGGCCTGTTCGGCGGCACCGCATCTGCTGATGAACGCTGGCGCGGTGTGATCACCAAGCCGCATCATCCAGTGAAGGCCAAGCGCATCATCCACCTGTGTATGGCCGGTGGGCCGTCGCACTTGGAAACCTTTGATTTCAAGCAGGCCCTCAAAGATCTGCACGACAAACCATTTCCCGACTCGTTCACCAAAGGTCAGCAGCTTGCGCAGTTGCAGAACACCACGCTGAAAGCCCGTGGGCCGTTCACCGAGTTCAAGAAGTGGGGCAAGTCCGGGCAGGAGATCTCCACGTTGTTCCCGCACCTGGGCAGCATCGCCGATGAGCTGTGCATCATCCGTTCGATGCACACCGAACAGATCAACCACGACACCGCGCACGCGTTCATGAACACCGGCTCGATCATCAAAGGTCGGCCAAGCTGGGGCTCGTGGATGACCTATGGCCTGGGCTCCGAAACGCAGGATTTGCCAGGTTTCGTGGTGATGACCTCGCAGGGAAAAGGCGGTGGCGCACAGCCGGTGTCCGCACGCCAGTGGTCCTCGGGTTTCCTGCCGAGCAAGTTCCAGGGCATCCAGTTCCAGTCGAAGGGCGACGCGGTGCACTACGTCGCCAATCCGGCCGGCGTCGATCACAGCATGCAGCGCGGCGTGATCGATGAAGTGAACCGCCTCAACGGCCTGCTCGACGCACGCATCCACGATCCGGAAATCGCCACGCGCATCAGTCAGTATGAGATGGCCTTCCGCATGCAGACCTCGGTCCCCGATCTCACCGACATGAGCAAAGAGCCGAAGGACGTGCTGGAGCGTTACGGCATCAAGAAACCCGGCGACGGCACCTTCGCCAGCAATTGCCTGCTGGCGCGGCGCATGGCTGAACGCGGCGTGCGTTTCATCCAGCTCTACCACCGCGCCTGGGACCACCACGGCGACATTGAGAAGAACATGCCGATAGCGGCGGAGGAGACCGACAAGGCAAGCGCCGCACTGATCATGGACCTCAAGGAGCGCGGCTTACTCGACGACACCTTGGTGTTGTGGGGCGGTGAATTCGGCCGCACGCCGATGGGCCAGGGCTCGGGCCGCGATCACCACATCCTGGGTTTTTCCGTCGCGCTCGCCGGCGGCGGCATCAAACCCGGCATCACTTTCGGCGGCACCGATGAACTTGGCTACAAGGCCGTCGACCATCCCGTCAGCGTGCACGACCTGCACGCGACCATGCTGCACCTGTGCGGCATCGACCACCTGAAGCTGACGTACCGCACGCAGGGCCGCGACTTCCGTCTGACTGATGTCTTCGGAGAAGTGGTGAAGCCGATCCTGGCGTGATGCTGTCCCCTGGGAGCGCCGGCTGCCAGCCGGCCAGGGTCAATCCTTCTTCACCGTCATCACGGACGTCTCAGGTGCTCCCACTCTGCCGGCTAGCAGCCGGCGCTCCCAGGGGACAGCCATTGCTTCCTGCTCAACGACGTTGGATGACCACGCGCGATGTCCGACCTCATCCGCATCGCGTTGCTCTTCCGCCTGATGCCGGGGTACACCGAGGGCGTGGTGCGCGGGCTCGCGACCTACGCGCGTCCGGGCAAGCCGTGGTTGTTCCGCTTGTTCAACCAGCCCGATGCCGCCGAGGTGCGCGCGTTCAAGCCGCACGCAGGCATCTGCAGCTTGGTCGATGAAACCACCGCGACGGCGGTGAAACGGCTGCGCTTTCCGCTGGTGAACCTGGGCGTGCGCGAGTTCGCCCCACGGCTGGTGCAGGCGGGCAACGATGACCGCGCGATCGGCACGATGGCGGCACGGCATTTCCTCGGCCGCGGCTTCCGCTCATTCGCCTACTTGGCGCTGCATCGCAACCCTGCGGTCGAACGCCGGGGTGCCGGCTTCCGCGACACCCTCGCTGCCGCCGGGCATGCCTGCGCTTGGCACACCGGGCCAGAGTACGACTCATGGTTGCGCGCGCTGCCACGCGGGACGGCGGTGTTCGCCTTCAACGATCACGTCGCCGCACAGCTCGCTGACCGTTGCCGCGTGCTTGGCCGGTGCCTGCCGGAGGACTTGGCGCTTATCGGCGCCGACAACACCGAGAGCGTCTGCCTGCTGGCGTGGCCACCGCTATCAAGCGTCGCGGTTGCCGCCGAACGCATCGGGCAGACTGCCGGAGCGATGCTCGATGAGTTGCTCGCTGGCCGGAAACCGGCCTCACGTTTTCTGCCGCCGCTCGGCGTCATCACCCGTCAATCGAGCGACCTCATCGCGGTGGAGGAACCCGAGGTCGCCGCCGCGCTGCGCTTCATCACCGAGCATGCGCATGAACCGATCCGTGTCGGCGATATCCTGCGCGCAGTCCCCATCGCCCGACGAACCCTCGAAACACGTTTCCGCGCCCGCCTTGGTCGCAGCCTGCTCGACGAAATCCAACGCGTGCACCTGGAGCGCGCCAAACACCTGCTGCTGACCACCGACTGGCCGATGCCGCGCATCGCCGAGGCCAGCGGTTTCAGCGACGCCAAACGTTTCGCCACGGTGTTCGGACAGGTGGAAAGTACCACGCCGCTGAAATTCCGTCGCGGCACGTGACGCCGAGGCCATGCTGCCTGGGCACCCTGTAAGCCAGAACTCCCTCTGCGCAAAACGAGAAAATGAATCCGCAAAGCGGGGTTGCCGCGCAGCTGCGTCGCGCGCTAGGATGCGCGCTGGTCGGCAGGACTGCCGCCAGCAAAGGACCTCCCGTGGCCAGAACCCTGCTCTTCCTTGCCCTGATCCTGACGACGCTGCCGTGTCCGCAGTTCGCCGCCGATTCCGCGACGACCTCGATGATTCCCGGCGAGCCGGCATTCTTCCTCTTCGGCTGCGGCCCCAGGCAGAAGTTGATGTACCGCGGTGGTGAATTGCTCGACGCGCGCACGGGCGAGGTGCTCAAGCGCTGGTCGGTGGCCAGCGCCGCCATTCGGCCGGCGGAGTTGACCGTGACCTTGACGCTGACCACCTCCAACCAACCGGTGGTAATCAGCGAGGATGCCGAGGGCGTGTGGTTGGAGGAAAACGGCCGCCGTGCGAGTGTGAGCGCGGCACCGGTGACGCTGCCGGATTTTATCGACGGAAAACGTGATGCGACCACCGCCGCGCTGCTGCGCATCCTACACCACGAGATCCTGCTCAACGTCGTCGACGGCAAACCGCTCCCCAACTTCATGGTCTACCGCACGCCATGGTACCGCGACGCCGCGATGATGGCGATGGTGCTGGCACGCACCGGCAATGTCGACCTGATCAAGGAGTGGATCCTGGGACTGCGCGAACCCTTCGACCGCAACAACGCCGGGCAACGTGAGCCGGACAACCTGGGACAGGCGCTCTATCTGGTGTCCTTGGTTGCCGATGCCAAACATCCGTTGGTGGCAGCCGTGCTGAAAGAAGCTGAATCATTCCGCGCCGGCGATCATCTGACCGGCAACAGCGATTTCGCTCCGCATCCGGTCTATCAGACCAAGTGGATGAAGTTCGGCCTGCGCGCCCTGGGTTTGCCGGATGCCTGGAAGATCCCGCTGGTCGAGGACAGCTATTCGCCACTGTTCTGGATGGACTACCGCGACCACCATGTCGGAACGGCGGGCTTCGTCAGCCAGGGCCGACAAGCGTATCCCTACCTGGGCTGGGCCAGCGATCATTTCTACGGCAAGAAACCAACCCTGCCTGCCGTGGCCTTTCCCCTGAGCTGGGAGGCGGACGCCTCCCAGGCGGACTACCGCGGCATGAGTCTGGTCGGAGCGAACTACGTCAGCGCGCGCCTGTGCGCGCCGCATACTTGGCATGCAGCGGAGATGTTTTTGTATTTGAGTGAATGATCGTAACTGCTCACGGCGAAAACTCACCCAACGGAAAACAACCTCGTTTACTGCCGATACCGGCTAGTCACCGGCGTTTGATCGACTTCTTCACTGCCTTCTTGGCCGCCGTTGTTGCCGTGCTGCGGGTGTTAGCCGGTGGCGTGACGCGGCTTGGTGTTGCGGTTTTTGCCCGCGCTTTGCCCGGCTTCTTAGCACGATCGGGCGCTTCGGCTGGCGGGGGAACACGCTGGTCCATCTCCAAACCGAAGAGTGCGCCCACGTCATCCGCGGCCAAGGTCCGCTCGCTGGCTGGAGTCTTCTCTGCGGTGGCCAAGCCGGTTCGGGCTTTCGCCAGCAGGTCGGTGGCGACGACTTGGCGCAGGGTAAACAGCAGTTCTGGTTGATGATCCAGCCGGGCACCAATGCCATACAACACGGCCGCGAGGTGTTTGCACAGATAGGCACCGTCCGGACAGCTACAACGCAATTTGATCTGCTTGGACGTGGGAAAGAGCCCGTTGTCCTGCCGGCACAAGCGCTCCATGACGCCGGCGGCAAAACGACCTTGCAGGAGTTCGATCAGCGAGTCGATGCCCCCGGCGCACTCGCCGCAGAGTTTCTGCCACGCTGGTTTCGCCAACGGCGCCACCGTGATGGCGACGCGGTACATCATCGACCCGCTGACGTGCGCGTCGATCTTCCCAGGGGTGATCTGTAGATCGACCACCGATCCGTTGCGGGCGTAGGTCCGTCCACGCGGCAGACGGCTGGCGTAGTCGCTGTAGGCTTCCATTTGCGTGCACCAGGCTTGGCCCCACACGGTGGTGGCGATGGCGCGACCGGTGATCACGACCGGTGAAACCGGATGGCCTTTTTTGGCCAGCTTGGCCATCTCGGCGGCAGCCTTCTTTCGCCGCTCAGCAACCGGGACGTAGGGCGGATAATCATAGAACATGGTTCAGGTCTCAGCGCTGGCGGTGGAAAGATCAAGACGGACGAGTTTGAGCAGGTCGTCGTCCGCGAGGTTGGTGAGGTTGATGGCGTCACCGCCACCGTGGTCATCCAACAGATCGTGGGACAACTGGCGCTTCTCCGCGATCATCGCGTCGATGCGCTCCTCGATGGTGCCGCGGCAGACGAACTTGTGCACCAGCACGTTGCGGGTCTGGCCGATGCGAAAGGCGCGATCGGTGGCCTGGTTCTCGACCGCCGGATTCCACCAGCGATCGAAGTGGATGACGTGGGACGCCGCGGTGAGGTTCAGTCCCGATCCGCCCGCCTTCAGCGACAGAACGAAGAACGGCACGCGCTCATCGTTCTGGAAACGATTGACCAGGTCCTTGCGTTGTTTGACCGGGGTTTCGCCGGTCAGCACCAGCCCAGGACGACCGAAGATGCCGCCCAGGAACGCCGCCAACGGCGCGGTGGTTTCGCGAAATTGCGAGAACACCAGGACCTTCTCCTGCTTTTCCGCGATGACCTCGGTGAGCTCTCGCAAGCGTGCCAGCTTGCCGCTGTCGGCCTCGTCCCACGCGCCGTCGCCCAACCACTGCGAGGGATGATTGCAGATCTGTTTGAAGCGCATGAGGAAGGCCAGCACTAGGCCTTTACGCGCGATGCCGTCCGGGTCCTCCTTGGCCAAGGCCTTGGCCAAGGCATCGACCGTCTGCTGGTAGAGCGCCGCCTGCCGGCGCGACAACGCGCAGAACGCCGTGAGTTCGCTCTTGTCCGGCAGATCGCTGATCACCGACTTGTCGGTTTTGAGACGACGCAGCAGGTACGGCTGCACCAGGGTGCGCAGTGGTGCGTAACCCTGCGGCGAGGTCGCGAGGGTCTTGGTGAATGCGGTAAAGGCCTTGGCGCTGCCCAGCAATCCGGGATTGATGAAATCGATGATCGACCACAGATCACCCAGGCGGTTCTCGATCGGCGTACCGGTCAGCGCGATGCGCGCGTCGGCTTTCAGTTCTTTGACGGCGCGGGTCTGACGCGTACCGGGATTCTTGATCGCCTGCGCCTCATCCACCACCACCAGTCGCCAGGTGATGGCGGTGAGCCACGACAGACGGTGCAGCGCGCCATAGCTGGTGATGACCAGATCGCAGCCGGCCACCCGCGTTGGGTCGAGCTGCTTGACCTCGTCCGCCGGCAACGCGGATGAATGTGCGGTCAGCACGCGCAGCGACGGCGCGAAACGCGCGACCTCTTGCGCCCAGTTGGCGAGCAAGGATGCCGGTGCCACCAGCAAACTGGGGGCGGATCCTTCGGCCTTCCGACGCACCAGGAGCAGCGCGATGATCTGGATGGTTTTCCCCAGCCCCATGTCGTCGGCTAGGCAGGCGCCCAAGCGCAAGCGCGACAACAAGTGCAGCCACTGCACACCGGTCTGCTGATAGGGTCGCAGCGTCGCCCGCAACTCGGCACCCGCAGCGACATCAGCCAAACCCTGCGGGCCGCGTAGACCCTGGAGGGTTTCCGCCAGCCACGGTCCGGCGACTACCTGCGACCATTCAGGTTCGCTGCGGGCGCTGCGCTCGCCGGCCACCGCGCCCGCACCCGCGAGCAGACGCATCGCCGCATGAAAGCCCAATCCCTGGTCGGCGGCCAGTTGTTCGACCTGTTTGAAATGCTCCAGGGTTTTCTGCAGACGATCACGATCGACCTCGACCCAGCGTCCGCGGATCAGCACCAGGCCCTGGGTACTGCGCAGCAGCTGCTGGGCTTCGCTCGCGCTCAGCGGCTCACCATCCAGGGCGAGGTCGATGGAAAAGTCGAGCAACGCGTCCTGACCTACCTGTGACGGTGCTCGCGTTCCGACGGTGGCCTTGACCTGCGCTCTGGGCGGCCGGTTCGCGCGCCACGTCGCCGGCATGCGCACCACCACGCCCGCTTGCTCCAAGTGCGGCACGTCGTGCAGGAACTGCAACGCCTCGGCCGGAGACCAACGCAGCGGATGGAAGATCTCGCGGCTGGTGATCAGGTCCTTCAGCCATGGGCAGTGTTCGCCCGCGCGCTGCAACGGCAGCAGCAGCGCCAGCAGGCGTTCCTTGTCTGCCGCTCCGGCGAATTCCTTGAGCGCCTGGCCAAGCGGCAGGTGCTGGGCCGTGGCCTGCGCCGACAGACGCGTGGTGTAGGTCGCCAGAAAGGCGAAGGGCTTGTGCTCATCCTTGCGGTTTTCCGCCAGGTGGACGTGTACTCGGCCGACCAGATTCCAGGCGGGATTGCGCGCCTTCAGGAATTCCTGAACCGACTGGCGCGCTTCGGCACATTCCACCAGGAACGCGCGATCCAGCTCAGTCCACAGCACCAGCAACACCTCGGCGGTCAGATACTCTGCACCCGCCATCGGCGGCGCGGTCCACGCCAACGCTTGCAGATCGCCGAGCGCTGGCGCCGGTACGCCGCCGAGGGCGCGCTCGGGGACTTCAGGCACCAAGCACAACGCGGTGACATAACGTTCAGCGAGCTGACGCCACCAGGCGATGACCGGCGGCAAAGCGACACCGATGTCATGGGTGCCGAGCGACAACAGTCCGTGGCCCGCGCCGCGGGCGAAGGCCGCCTGGAGACGCGCACTGGTGACAACAGGGATGGCCTGGGCATCCACCGCCGGTGCCAGCAACAGATGGCCGTGCGGTGTCAGGAGCAGGGTCGGTTGTAATTCACTCAACGGTCGGGTCCTGCATGAACGTGCTCCGGTGGCTGTTCTGAACGCGGAAGGCACAGGGAGTCTGGATCCGTTGCTCGACCTTGGGCGGGAGTATTTGGCGAATGGTCTTCACGCTAGTGCGAGCTGGGACTGCCCTCTCAATGGCGTTTAGCTAAGGCTTCAGAAAGCCGGATAGAATACAGAGGACCAGAGAACCCGAGGGGAAATCTCGGTGCTTTTGCTCTCTCTGGTCCTCTGGTGCTCTGTGTTTTATCCCTCTGGCTGTTAGCTAAACGCCATTGACTGCCCTCTCCCAGGGGAATCTGTTTACGATGAGGTAATCGGCAGGTGGAGTCGTTCGAGCACCATGCTCCCGAGGTGATCGAGCAAGCTGGCAGCATCCTCACCGGCCACCCCATGCACCGACCAGCGCAGACCCTCACGGTCGGCAAGATCCGCCTTGCCCTGCACGATGAGGTCGCCCGTTTCACCGCCCGCATCTCCTGGTGGTCGCAGGTAGAGCACCAGGTCGGCACTGCGCCGCGCGTGTGCCACCAATGCCTGACCAGCGCGTTCGAGGTCGTCACCACCCGCACGCAGGCCGGCGGAGTCGAGCAGGCGCAGACGCCAGCCATACACCAACGTCTGTGCGGCAATGAGATCGCGCGTGGTTCCCGCGATGTCGCTCACCAGCGCGCGTTGATGACCACACCAGGCATTCAGGAGCGTGCTTTTTCCCGCATTGGCCGGACCGGTGATCAGTACCACCGGAACGCGGTAGAGCATGTCCGTGGGAAAAAGCGCGGGAAATGGCGGCGACTCGTCATGTGCGAGCAACCACTGCACCGCCGCCGGATGGGCGGCGCGGGCGAGCTGCGACCAGCGATCAGTGCCAACTGCGGCGGGCATCGGTAGCAGACCGTGGCCGCGCAGCGCCTGCTCGATCGCCGCGCGGATGCCGGGGCCGCCATGACAGGCGATCTCGATCTCGGCGTCAGCCAGACGAGTGATCACCACTTCATCGACGATCGAACCATCGACGGCACACAGATGCGCAAAGCGCGCGCGACCGGGCTCTGGCAACGAGCGGTCGCTGAGCGCGGCGTGGGCAGGCGCACGCAGCAACGCGATGGCCGCTGGCGCAGGCGGCGTCAACCAATGCCAACCGTCAACCATTGGGCACCTCCAACCGCTCGCCGGTCCAGTGCACCAGCACGTCGTCGCGGCGTACGCGTTCCCAGGTGAAACCACGCAGCAGATCCGTGGGCGAACAGGATTCCGCCGCCGGGGCGAGTCCCGCCACCCATGCCAGCCAACCGCACAGTTCCTGCGCGCTGTAGTGCTGTCGCAACGCCGGCGCGCCGACCGCGCCGTGGAACTTGGCGAGCTTGCGCTCATGACGTTCGAGCAGCAGCAAGTGATGGCGATAGGTCGGCACCGGCAGGCCGAGCACCTGCCGCAGCGCCACCTGCGTCGCACTGCTGGTGGCCAGGTCACGTCCGCGCACCACGTGGGTGACGTCGCTCGCGTCGTCATCGACCACGCTGGCCAGATGATAGGCGATGGCGCCATCACGCCGGCGCACCACCGGATCACCGAACGCCACCACCGGATCCTGCGCCAACTCAAGGCCACCGACATCCACCGGCGTCACCACGCCATCCGGCAGACGCACGCGCAGCGGCGCGGAAACGGCACGCCAACCACCCGCCGGCAACGCTGTGCCGCGTTCACGATTGTCATAGGCCCACCCACCATCCGGCGCGCGGCGACCACCGGCCTCGATGTCGCGACGACCGATGGTGCTGGGATAGAGCAGGCCCAAGGCGGCCAAACGATCGAGCGCAGCCACATGGCGCTCGTGATTGGCGCTCTGGTGCTCGACCACATCCCATTCCAGGCCGAGCCAAGCGAGATCATCGATCATCGCCTGGGCAAACGCGGGACGGCAACGCTCGGGGTCGAGGTCTTCCAGGCGCAGCACCACCCGCGCACCACGCGAACGCGCATCCAACCAGCAGAGCAGCGCTGCGAGCAACGTGCCGGGATGCGCCGGCCCGGTGGTCGACGGCGCGAACCGGCCGACGTCGTGATCCGTCATCGCCGCACGCCCGTGTGGGTGAAGTGCACTGCCATCATGATTTATACCGGTGTCCAATGATCATTGAGCGCAGCAATGATGGTTGACCGCTCATATTCGTACTCGGGTTGCTCCAGGCACCATTGCATGAACTCCCTGACGACGCACCGTTGTTCTCCACTCAAGGTGGAGAAACGAGTTGGGTCCCTTACCTGGGTCAGATGAAAGATCGGACCCGTGTTCGTGGTCCCGTTGAGCTCTGCGATCAGAAACGCCGGGAGGTGGAAACGCATGCCCGCTGCATCAAAAAAACTGAGGCTGCTTTCAGCATAGTTCAATGCCTCCGGCGTGATCCTGGACCAGTCATGCCGCTCATCGCTGCGGCGCTTTTCCTGGCGCGTCGTCGCGTCGTCATAGTCATCAATCGCCTGTGCCTCCCACAGTCCGATACCATCCCCCAGTTCTACACCCGCGAACGCCCTACGGATGGCTTGGCAAAGTTCATCTTTGGTCATGGACACATCCGTCACACTGTCCACTTGGACGAGCAGACCGCGAGCGATCTCACCACCGCCGACGCAGGTAGAACGTCACGTCGTCGTTGAGCAACCGCAGGATCATTTCGCGGAAGCCGCCAGCGACGCGGTCGATCTGGTAACGGGTGTAGACCGTGTTCGGTTCGCCAGAAAACGGATCGACCACGAAGTAGTCGTGTTCACGCGCTTCGAACACCGGCCATTCATTCGTGCGCAGCGGCGGATCCGGATTGATCTCGGCCTCGCCCTGTACCAGCGCAGCGACGGTCATGGGATGAAGGATGCGGTTGGCCACCGAACGCCACTGATCGTCCTTCGGTTCATTGACGCCACGGCGCAGCACGCCGAAGCCGATCTCCTCATAGAACGCCCGCACCTCGCGCGGGAAGGTGTAGCCCAGCCGCGCCTCCGCTTCGAGGATCGCGCGGTGCTCCAGCTTGCGGAACCACGTGCCCTTGTCGGACGGAGCAAGGTCGACCACGTAGGGACGCAGATCGTCGTACAGGCGGACGGAGGACGGTTGAGTGGACATGGATTTCATCGTTGGTGGGGAATGGGGGATTCAAGGTAGGGTCCGGAGTCTGGAGTCCGGGGTCCGGAGTCTCGCCTACGAGACGTCTGCTACACGCATCGCACACCACCAGCAATCTAAAGGATCGTGATTCCCCTGCGACGCCGGACCCCGGACTCCGGACTTCCGGACCGTGGCAATTCACCTCGTCCTCGGATCACACCACAACAGCCCCAGATCCGCCAACAGGTTGAAGACCACCAGCAGCGCGGCGTAGAACAACGCTGCGCCACTGATGACGGTCCAGTCCTGCTGCAGCGCGCCGGCGACGAAGAAGTAGCCCAGGCCAGGGATGGCGAACAGGCTCTCCACCACCATCGAACCGGTGAGCACGCCGGCGGCGGCAGTGGCCATGTAGGCCAGCACCGGGCCGAAGGCCGGGCGGAGGGCGTGTTCGAGCACGATGCTGCTCTCGGCAGCGCCCTTGGCGCGGGCGGTGCGCACGAAGTCGGCCTTCAGTTCATCAACCAAGCTGGCGCGCGTCAGGCGCGCGATCTGTGCCGCCAGCGGCAGGGCGAGGGTCAGCACCGGCAACAACAAGGCGCTGGGTTTGTCCGCACCGCCGGCCGGCAGCCAGCCGAGCCACAGGCTGAAGATCACCAGCAGCACCGGGGCGACGATGAAATCCGGCGTGCTGATGCCGAGGGTGGCAGCGGCGCGTACCGCTTGGTCCGGTCCCTGACCGGCGCGCCGCGCGGCGAGCATCCCCGCCCACAGTCCGAGGAATACGCCGATGAGCAGCGCACCGCAGCCGATCGAGATCGATACCGGCGCGGCGGCGGCGAGCAGGTCGAGCACGTCGTGTCCACGCGCGATCTTAAGGCTCGTGCCGAAATCACCGGTGAGTTTGCCGCTCAGGTCGTCGAGGTACTGCGCCACCACACTGCGCCCGCTGCCCTGGCCATAAAGTTCCTTGAGCCGTTCCACCGCCGCCGCTGGCAACGTGCGATCACCAGCGATGTCTGCCCACGGATCACCTGGCATCAGGCGCAGCGCAGCGAACGTCAGCAGGTGGACGAGCCACAACACGGCAAGGCCGGCAAACAGGCGACTGGTGATCAAGCGGATCATGCCGTCGTCCGGATGGTGATGAGCACCATCACAGGAAGGTCCACCGTGCGAACGTCGCCGCCTGCCCCACGTGCACGCCGCTGTCGTCGCTCAGATTCCACAGTACCACGTTTTCGATGCGGAAGCGCCGACCGCTCGCACTGATGCGTACGCCGCGGTAATCGTCGATGTAGCCGTGCTCCTGGGCGCGGCGCAGCAATTTTTCACGCTCGCCATGTTCCTCCGGCTCAGCCGATCTGCGTGACGGCATGCGGATGAACTCCGACCACTCCACCTCCCACAACCGTTGCGCCGTGCGGTTGGCGAACCAGAACACCGGATCGGGTTCAGTGCCGTGCGAGACGATCACCATCTGGGCGTCGTAGAGCTGCTGAGCCAGCACCCGGTCGTCAGCCGCCAGGCCAGGCAGCAGCGGACGCCCGAGCAGCCGGGCGAAGCTGTCGCACAGGATGCGACAGCGCTGCACGGTCGCGGCATGCGTGAGAAAGGGCGCCGTGGACGGGGACATGACGGCCATGGGCGGGCATCCTGACGACGGACGCCACAAACCAAACAGGAGCCGACCTCCCGGATCGTTACGGCTGTGACGGACGCCGCCGGCATCCCGCCCCGGTGCGAGAATCTGACGGCTCGCGCCATCGTCCGGGTGCGCTAAGGTCCGCGCCATCATCGCTCAACGGTGCCGCTGCGGTGCCGGTACCTTCAACGTCCCTCGGGTGAACCTCCATGCCGCGACTGCTCTTGCCGTTCCTCCTGCTGCTCGTGATCCCGGCCACGCTGATGGCCGGCGACGGGCCATCGATGGTCGCGCTCTTCGGTCGTGCCCACGTGGTGATGGTGCACTTCCCGGTCGCCCTGCTGATGCTGCTGGCGTTGATCGAGGTCCTGCGCTGGCGACGCACGGCCGGCTCGATGGATCAGACCGTGGCGCTGATCGCGGTGGTCACGGCGCTGAGTTCGATCGTGGCGATGATCCAGGGATTGATGCTGGGCGGCGATGATGGTGAGAGCGACTACGCCAAACTGGTGTGGCTGCACAAGTGGCTTGGCATCGCCACCACGCTGGTCGCGTGTGCGGTGGCCGTCGTCGCCCTGCGCCGTCAACTCGGCGACACCATCGGCCTCACCCGCATCTACCGTGCGCTGGTGCTGCCCGGTGCCGTGCTGGTGAGCCTGACCGGCCACTACGGTGGGGCGTTGGTGCATGGCGAGAACCACCTGCGGATCATGCCCTGGGAAATCTGGCAGGACCTGTTCGGTGCCAAACAGAACGGCCCCCTGGATCCCGCGCACGCCGACATTCCCGATAAGATCGATTTCTGGCGCGACATCGACCCGATCTTCAAACGCGTCTGCTACGAATGCCATGACGCCAAGGAACAGAAGGGCGAGTTGCGCATGGACAGCCGAGAGGCCCAGCTCAAAGGTGGCGAAGGCGGCCCGTCGATCATCCCCGGCGATAGCGCCAAGAGCCTGACCATGATCCGCATCCGTGGCGAGGGCGACGACCCGCGCATGCCGAAGAAGAAACCGCCACTGAGCGAACGCGAGATCGCCCTGATCGCCAAATGGATCGACACCGGAGCGGAGTGGCCGGCAAAGCCGTAGGGATGTCCGATGATGTCCGATGTCCGATGTCCGATGTCACTCGCGACCTCAAGACATCGGACATCGGACATCGGACATCGGACCGAAACGAGCGACCGCACCGCACACCGCGCAGCGCGAACGCAGTGAGCCTCCCACTGCCCAGCGCACCCCGCGGGTTGACCGTGGCCGAAGCGGGCGGCCCTTGCTAACCTCCACCGTTGTCTGGTCCCGCGCGCGCACATGCGAGCGGGAGGTCGTTGCACCACGGAATCACCATGTCGGATCTCGCCTCCCTCATCACCAAGGCCAAGAGCGGTCAGGTCGACACCCTGACCGCGCTGATCGAGGCCATGGCCCGCGATCTGCGCGCATTCATCGCCACCTATGCCACCTCGCCGACCATGGTGGACGACGCGCATACCGCCACCTGGATCCAGGTGCGCAAAGAACTGCACGCCTGTCCGCCGAACTCGCAGGCCATCACCTGGGTGCGGCAACGTGCCATGGGCGTGCTGCGGCAACAGCTTGAAGAGGAACGCGACAGTGCGATCGCCGCGCGCGACGGTCTGCGCCACCTGATCGCCCAGGACGGCAGCGAAGGCCTGGAAGCACTGGTGTCGCCCACCAACGACGGTGCGTCGCTGCTCAACCAGCGTTACGCCGCCCTGGACGAGAGCGCTCAGGTGCTGATCAGCCGGCGTTACAGCGACGGCGCGACGCTCAGCGAGCTCGCAGGGGAACTGGGCCAGCATGATGGCGAGATCGCCAAACGGCTGTTCACCGCACGTGCCGCGCTGCATTGGCGTTCGACCGAAGCCGATCGTCGGCCACCGGATGACCCACACCTCGCCATCGCCATCGATCAATGCCTGGCGGAGACACTCGACGCCAACAGCCGGCACAACCTGGGCACCACCCTGATGAAGGACCTGGGACGCGCCGCCGCGTTCACCCGCCAGGCACGCATCGACCTGATGCTGTATGCGGTCTTCGGTGCCTACACCAGCGAGCAGGCACGCAGTCTGGCCACCACCCTGGTGAAGATCGAACACAAGCGCCGCAACGAGAGCAGCCTGCTGCAAGTGATGGCCCCACCGCGAGTGCCGGTGGGCAGCGGTACCGAACTGCGCATGGCCAACGACCGGGTGGCCGATCGTCAGACCGGTGCGCCCAGTTCCGCTGGCGCCACCGCTGCGACCCGCGCAGCCGCACGGCCGGGTGGTGGTCCCGGTCGCCAGGGCAGCAGCGGTCCGCGCCGACCGGGCAGCAGCAACGATAGCCTGCTTCACCGCGAACGCCCACGGCGACGGGGCAATCAGAAGAGGCTGATCATCGGTGGCGCCATCGCCGCCGTGGTTCTGATTGCGGTGATCGCGCTCTGGAGCAGCAGCGGTGGGCGACCGGTGCCGATCGACGGCGAACGTCCCAGCGGTGTCCAGGTGGCGGCGGTGCTGGCGACCGGCGGCGGCGCACAATTCACCAACGGTACCGCAGCTAAGATCGGTGACCACATCGCCGCTGGCCAGGGCCTCGACAATCCCCGTGGTGAAACCAGCGTCGAACTCGCCGGCTCTGCGCGCGTGGTGCTGGGTAATGCCACCCAGGTAATGTCCTTCGATGCGCTGCCCGACCGCACCGGACAGGTGTTGCTCGGCAAGGGCACGCTCACGGTCCTAGTCAGCACCAAACCAGGGATCGAGGTGCGTACCGCCCATGGCCGGGTGACCTTCGGCATCGGTCGCGGCACCATCGCCTGTGAAAGTGATCGCACCCTGGTGCACGCCCAGGGCGGCAGCGTCACCGTGGTGGGTGCCGATGGCAGCGGCACCATGCAGGTGTCACCGGAGCAGCGGGTGGAGATCCTTGCCGGCGCCGCGCCGCGCCTGGTGCTGGCCGCGAGTTTCGTCCGCGGCATTAACCTGGGCGGTACCACGGTCACCATCGACCGCCGACGCTGGCTCTCGCACCGTGAAGCCTTGAGCGCGGGATTTTCGTTGCGACCCGGCACCAGCATCGCACCCCAGGCGATGTTCTCCGGCAGCGGACTCGACTTCGACCGCAAGACCATGCTCGACACCGGCCTGATCGCCTCTGGCGGCCCGGTGCAGTTCACCCAGGTCCTGCCGAACGGCAGCTACACGCTGACCGTGTGGCTGGCGAACACCACGAGCCTGGATGTCGAACGCATGGGCATGACCATCAACGACCAGCCGATCGCGCTTGCTGGAGCGCTGCTCAAACGCGACACCTGGGCCCTGCTCGGCCCCTTGCCGATCCGCGCCAGCAACGGCCGCATCGAGGTCTCGCTCGCTGGCCAGGGCACCGCACGGGTCACCGGCATTGCGCTTGAAGCGCCAGGTGGCGACCAACTGGTGCTGCCGTCGGCGGTGGCGATCACCGGTCCGGTGGATGGCGCCTCGTTCTATGCCGGCGAACAGGTGACCATCCGCGCCGAGGTAATCGGCAAGGTCAAGCTCGTGCAGTTCTACTCGGGCGCCAAGCTGCTCGGCGAAGCGGACAAGGAACCGTACCTCGCCACCATTCCCAAGGTCGAACCCGGTGAACATCGCATCATCGCCCGCGCGCTCAATTTTAGCGGCGGCAGCAGCGAATCGCTGCCACTCACACTCAGCGTCGTGCCGTCATTCGGCAGCGGCACCATCCTGTTGGAACGCTGGACCGGCATCGACGGCCAGAAGCTGAACGAGGGGAAGGACCACCCCAAGACTAGCCAGCCACCGCAGATGAAAACCGAGCCCAAGGAGTTCGCTTCCCAGATCGACTGGGGCGACAAGTACTACTGCCGCATCCGCGGCTACGTCCACCCACCGATCACCGGTGAATACGTGTTCTGGATGACCGCTGATGACGAAGGTGAACTGCTGCTGTCGACCAGCGATGATCCAGCGCAGGCACAACGCATCGCCTACAATGACCACGCCACCGGCGCCCGTGACTGGAACAAGGAGGGCTCACAGAAATCGAAGGCCATCCCACTGGTCGCCGGGCAGAAGTACTACATCGAACTGCGCTACAAAGAGCACGAAGGCGATGACTACGGCGCGTGTGGTTGGAAACTGCCGAATGGGATGATGGAGCGGCCGATTCCTGGGGCGCATCTGAGTCCATTCAAGCCGTGAGGCCGCTCGGGCCCGCGCCTCAGCGTGGGGTTCGCCTTGGTGAGCGCGTCCATCGCTATGGGCCGGCGATCGGTCGTGGGATCACGCTGATGCGATCCCGCCGATGGCGGGATGTCGCGCTACGCGCAACCACGCCCGGTCCCCGCTCGCGCGCGCAGGCACGCTCGGGGGATTGTTGTTCGCGGACTCTGTCCGCTACGCCTGCCAGGGGCTCTGCCGCCCCTGGACCCGCACCATCACCACGGACGTCGTGATGCGCCGTTTCAAAATCCGCGGCCGAGGAACCCCAGATCAAGCCCCAACAGACGGCAGAGGAAGCTAAGCCCACTGTCCTGATCGAGTGCGGTCTTCACGAACAACACCACCACCGTTCCGTCGAGCTGGACGTGCACCAACTCCGGCAGTTTCACTGCCATCAGTTCTTTCGGCAGGGCACCACCCAGGTGCACGCGCACTTGGCGTTCCTGCACGTCGATGCGATTCACTGACAGTTCGCGGCTCCGTAGACGGATGGCGCGTACCTGGAACAAGCGCGCGACCGGTTCGACCAACGCACCGAAACGATCGCGCGCCGAATGGGCGATGGCGGCGAGATCGCTGAGCTTGCGGCAGGAATCGAGCTGTTTGTGCAGCTCGAACTTGAGCGCGGGGTTCTCCAGCCACGTGTCCGGGATGTAGGCGTCGACCGGCAGGCCGAATTGCAAATCACCTGTGAGTCCGGAGTCCGGAGTCCGGGGTCCGGGGTCCTTGCCGGAGGTGGTCTTCATCGGGACTTCGGACTCCGGACTCCGGACATCGGACTCGGCCGTCTTCTTCAACCGCGCCACGGTCTCGCCAAGGAGCTTGGTATAGAGCTCGTAACCGATCGCGTCGATGCTGCCGGACTGTTCGCCGCCGAGCAGATTGCCGGCACCGCGCAGTTCCAGGTCGCGCATGGCGAGTTTGAAGCCGGCGCCGAGTTCGGCGTATTCTTGGATGGCGTTGAGGCGCGCACGGGCCTCCTCGGTCAATTCACGTCCGGGCGGGGTCAGGAAATAGGCATAGGCTTGGCGCGTGAAGCGACCAATGCGTCCGCGGATCTGATGCAGCTCGGCCAAGCCGAAGTGGTGAGCATTATTCACGAACAGCGTGTTGGCATTGGGGATGTCGATGCCCGACTCGATGATCGAGGTGGACACCAGGCAATCGAGTTCCTTTTTACGGAACGCGTCCATCACCCGCGCAATGCGGTCCTCATCCATCTGACCATGGATGGTGTCGAGCTTGAGTCCCGGTGAGAGCTTCACCAATTTGTACGCCAACGGATCCAAGTCCTGGATGCGGTGGGTAACGATGAACATCTGGCCCTGCCGTTCGCGTTCGCGATCGACGGCATGTTTGACCATCTGGTCATCCCACGGTGCGACGCGCGTTTCCACCGCCATGCGATCAGCGGGCGCTTCGGCGAGGACGCTGATGTCGCGTAAACCGAGCAGTGAGAAGTGGAGCGTACGTGGGATCGGCGTGGCGCTGAGGGTTAGGACGTCGGGGGGCTTTGCCCCGTCCGGGGTCCGGGGTCCGGGGTCCGGGGTCGGCGTGGTGCTGAGGTCTTCGACTCCGGACTCCGGACCCCGGACTCCGGACGTGCGCATGAGCGCCCGCAGCTTCTCCTTCTGCTTCACCCCAAAGCGATGCTCCTCATCGACGATCAGTAGGCCAAGATTAGTGAACTGGAGTTTGTCGGTGAGGATCGCATGGGTACCGATCAACACGCGCACGTCGCCGGCGGCGACGCCCGCGAGCACTCTGCGTTTGTCCTCGTTGCTGTGGAAACGATTCATGCCGGCGACGGCATAGGGGAAGGCGGCGAAACGTTCGGTGAAGGTTTCGATGTGCTGCTCCGCCAGCAACGTGGTCGGCACCAGCACGGCAACCTGATAACCGCTGGCGCAGGCTTTGAACGCCGCGCGCATGGCGACTTCGGTTTTACCGAAGCCCACGTCGCCGCACAGCAGGCGGTCCATCGCCACCGGGCGTTCCATGTCGACCTTCAGCTCGCGCACGGCGGCGAGCTGGTCCTCGGTTTCTTCGAACGGGAACGCGGCTTCGAACTGACGCACCTCGGCCGTGTCCGACGTGCAAACGACGCCACCCGCAGCAATGCGCTGGGCTTGAGCGCGCAGCAGTTCCGCCGACATGTCCTGGATGGCTTTTTCCGCCCGCGCACGTTTTTTCGCCCACGCCACGCCACCGATTTTCGACAGCTCGGGATCGCGGCCAGTGGCACCGACGTACTTCTGTACCAGATCGATGGCTTCGACCGGGACGTAGAGCTTGGATTCCTCAGCGAACTCCAGGAGCAGGAAATCCTCGAGGAAGCCGCGCTTTTCCAGCGTCGCCATGCCCTTGAAGCGGCCGATACCGTGGCGCAGGTGGACGACGTAGTCGCCACGTTTGAGATCGGTCAGCGACGACAGCGGCGTACCACCAGCGATCTTGGTCGCGCGACGACGCACCGGCGCGCGTTCAGCAAGTTCGTAGTCGTGGACGACCACCAGCCCGCGTTCGAGATCGCGGAAGCCGGCAGAGAGCCGTCCGACGCGACAATCGACGGTGATGCCTGCGTCGCCGCAATGCGCGGACATCTCGCGCACGGATTCGTCGTTGCGCGCGAGGACGATGACGGATGGGCCCGGGGTCCGGGGTCCGGGGTCCGGAGTCTTGTCGGCGGGATCAGCACTCGCTCGCGTACGTGTGGGCTCCGGACTCCGGACTCCGGACTCCGGACGCAATTCCCGTACGATACTGCTGAGTTCGACCAGCCCACGACGCAGATCACCTTTGAGCCGATCGATCCCGATCGACGCGCCATCGATGGCGTCGGCTTCGAGCTGACGCGCAAAGCGCAGTTCCGCCCGGCCATGATCTTTTTTCAGCCGCCCACGCAGCGGCAAATCGCCGAGCACAATCACCGGACCCGCCGGCAGCTGCGACCACAGATCACGCGTCGCCAGACCACCGCTGGCGCTGGCGAGCACCGCCTCGTCAGCCTTGGCGATGGATTCCTGGGTGAACTCGTCGAAGCGGCGGATGCCGTCGACCTGATCACCGAAGAATTCTATTCTGAGCGGATGTTGGCCGATCCACGGATACACGTCGAGGATGCCGCCACGCACCGCGACCTCGCCGCGACCTTCGACCACCGGCGTCACGCGGTAACCGGCATTCACCAGGCGTTCGACCAGTTGGCCGAGATCACACGTGCTGCCGGGCTTGAGCACCAGGCTCGCCGCTGCGAGCGCAGCGATGTCGGGCACTGGTTGTTCGACGGCGACCGGATTGGCGATCAGCCATGCGCCAGCGTTGAAGGCCTCGAGCGCGGCGAGGCGGCGGTTGTGCCCGCTGCGATCACTGACCTCCGCATCTTCCTCGAAACGCTCCAGCTCCGGCAACGCCGCCGCGACGACCCCGAGCTCCTCCAGGTCATCGACCAGCGACGACGGATCATTGGTGACAATCAGGGGACGTGCGAAACCGCGTTGTGCGACCAACTCATGCAGCGCCGCGAGCAGCACCGGGATCAGGCCGCCATGGCACGCGCCAATGGTCAGCGGCGTGCCGGCGGCGAGCGCCTCGGCAGCAGCCACCACGCGCGGATCATCCAGGTACGAGTCGCGCAGGCGCCGCATGGGCGGGGCACCGTAGGCCAGCCCCCTACCGCGCAAGGGCGCTAACTGCTCATTCCAACGGATCTTGGGTAAAAGCCGTGGAGCCAGGGTCCAAGCAAAGAAAGCACATGCTTGATTAATAATAAGAAAGCACATGCTTCCGCTCCATCAGCCGCCGTTTTCCAAAGGCACCCACATGGGCCGCACGCCCTTCGTCCGTCAAAGAATCCTCGAAGCCGCCTTCGACCTCATCGCCAGTGAGGGCTACGAAGCCGTGAGCACCCGCATGATCGCGGCTAAGGCCGAGGTCGGTCCAGCGTCGATGTTCAAACATTTTCCGACCAAGGACGATCTTGGACGCGAACTCTACCGCGTCGCGCTCGCGCCGGTGCTGACGGCGGTGGCGGAGGTCGAGGCGAACCATCCCGACGCGCGCACCGCGGTCGCCGCCTTCATCACGCTGCTCTACCGCCTCTACGACGAACGTCCGCGCGCACTCGCGTTGGTGGTGTTCCCTCCGCATGAGTTCATGCCGCATGAGGTCGACTGCGAGAACGCAGCGAGTCCGCGTGCGACGCTGCGTCGCCTCATCGGAGGCGACGCAGATCTCGCTGCGATCGTGTGGGGTGCGATGACCGGACCACTGCAAGACCGCTACCTGCATAGCCGCGCGGGGAAGATGTTACCGCACGCTGCCGCCCATGCTGAACGTATTGTCCGCCTGCTTCCCCCCACGTCGCAAGGAACCCAACCATGAATGCCCTGCGTCCGCTTGTCCTCATCTTATCCGTGATCGTCATCGTACTGGCGCTCATCTGTGCCGGGTGCGCACGGCGTACTGACGGAGCATCGAGTTATCGGCCGGTGCCGAATCCTGCGCATGGTCCACGTTATGAGCGGACGGAGCGGGCGCAGGAACCGACCCTCACCATCCTTGGTCAATTGCATACCACCACGGAGGTCCCGGCCCAACCGAGAGCGGGCGAACAGCTCACCAAGATCCTCACGGGCAGTGACATCGAAGGCGTGACCGCGACGGAGAAACAGAGTGCACTTCCCCAATCGATCATTGAGGAACGCAAGAAAGACGTCGAGCCCGCCAACCCCCTGCTCGCCCGCGATCTCGGCGACGGCGCTGGTGGCGAAAAACTCGGTGATCCCCGTCGTCGTCCCGATGATGATCGCCCCCTGCCCGACGACCTTCCGGCGCTGCGCGAGAATCCTTTCGTCCGTGCCAACGCCCCAGGCGGCGACGCCTCGACCTTCGCCGCCGATGTCGACAGCGCGTCCTACAACGTCGTGCGCAGCTGCCTGCTGGAACAGCGGCGCGCGCCGCAAGCGGCAGAAGTGCGCATCGAAGAACTGATCAACCGCTTCGCCTATTCCTACCCAGTACCAACGGCGGCGGATCCACATCCCTTCCGCATCAACGCCGAGGTCGTCGCTTGTCCGTGGCGGCGTGATCACCAGATCGTGCGCATCGGCATCGCTGGCGAGACACTCGCGCGCCGTCAGCGTCCGCCAACCAGCCTGGTGTTCCTCATCGATGTCAGCGGCTCGATGTCGCCGGACAACCGCCTGCCACTGCTCAAACGCAGCCTGGGGTTCCTGGTTGATCAACTGAATGAGGAGGACCAAGTGGCGATCGTGACCTACGCCGGTCAGGCCGGCATCGCGCTCGATCCCACCGCTGGCGATCAACACCGCACCATCAAGCGCGCGATCGCCGCCCTGGGCTCAGGTGGTTCGACCCACGGTTCCGCTGGCATCCGGGAAGCCTACCGCCTAGCGCGCCAGATGCAGCGACGTGGCGGCGAGACGCGGGTGATCCTCGCCACCGACGGCGACTTCAACGTCGGCACCACCAACCGCGATGACCTCGTTCGTCTGGTCCGTCACGAAGCCGAGGCCAACGTCTACCTCACTGCGCTGGGCTTCGGTATGGGCGGCGCCGGCGACGCACGTCTTCAACAACTCGCCGACCAGGGCAATGGTTTCCATGCCTTCATCGATCGCGCCGACGAAGCCAAACGCCTGTTCGTCGAGCGCCTGCCGTCGAGTCTGGTGACCATCGCGCAGGACGTGAAGATCCAGGTGTTCTTCAATCCCGCGGAGGTCGCCGCCTGGCGCCTGATCGGTTACGAGAACCGCCAGCTCCGACGTGAGGACTTCAACGATGACCGTGTCGACGCGGGCGAGATCGGTGCCGGCCATACCATGACCGCGCTCTACGAGATCGTCCCGGTCGCCGCCCGCCGCGAGGCCAATGACCCCAATCCCTTCATCGCCCAGGACGATGCCCCACGCGCGGTGCCGACACCACTTCCTGGCGACACCCTGCTGCGCGTACGTCTGCGCTACCAGCCGCCCGGCGGTGGCACTAGCCAACTGATGGAACAGGACGTGCGCGGCCGCGATTGGCGCCGTTCCCCCAGCGCCGACACCAGCTTCGCCATGGGTGTCGCCGCCTTCGGGATGCTCCTGCGAAATCCCCGTGAGAGCGGTAACTGCACCTGGGATCTGGCCAGCGACCTGGTGCGCGCCGGTGGTGAGGACGAGACTCGGCAGGAGGTCCAAGAACTGATCCAGGCGGCGCGCGGATTGGATCGCTGACAGCGGTCGTTGTGGATCACATGATGGCGACGCCGTGCGACACCGAACGCCGGCTGACAGGGATCTGACGGTGCGCGGTTTGACCCGCCCAGGTGCGACCTAGGGTGCGCGCCATGCCTACCACCCTGCGCCTTGCCGCCCTTGCCTGCCTTACTGCCGGATCGCTCAGCGCTGCGGAATCCGCCCTGCGTTTCGTTGATCTGCGGGCACAAGGTGGGCTGACCCTCAACGATGGCGAGACCGCCAACCTGACGCTGATGGCCGGTGATATCGGCAACAAGGACAAACACATCGTCTCGCTCGACGCTGATATGGGCATCGTGCTCGGTCTGCGCGGCCAAGTGTCGCAGGTGACCTTCAAACGTAACGACGGCCTGGGCGACCTCGACATGAAGCTCGGCGGCGGAACCTTCCTGGGCGGCCTGGGTTTCTACCTGGGAACTAACAGCCATGCCGAGCTGGTGGTCGGCTATGCCCGCGGCCTGGGCAGCACCACCGGTTCGAATCCGTGGGATGACGACGACACCAAGTTCACCCAATACGTCGGTGAACTCGGGTGGTATTACACCTGGAGCACCAACATCCAGGTGGGCGTGACGGTGGGCTACTCGCTGCTGAAAGTGAAGTACAACGACCCGCTCATCGGCACTATCAAGGGCGAGGCCGATGGTTTCGATGCCAGCATCGCGCTCGGCTACCGTTTCTGATCCTTGGCACGCTGCGCCGTTGATGGCGTGGCAGCTCATCGCTAAAGACGTGGAAGCCTGTGGCAACCTGAGCGTCATACCGGAGTTCCTGGCACGGAATGTGCCATTGGTCTGACATACCGGTCACTTCGACCGGATCGTGTGCGCCGCTCAGACGACCTCTCAGCCGCGCCCATGCTTTGCCCCCGCGCTGCCAGTGGAGGCTGCCATGGCTCGTGAATTCACCGCCACCAACTTCAAGACCGACGTGCTGTCATCCGACAAGCCGGTGCTGGTCGATTTCTGGGCCCCCTGGTGTGGTCCTTGCCAGATGATCGCACCGCTGATCGAGAAGCTCGGCAACGAGATGTCGGCCACCCACGTGATCGGCAAGGTCAACGTCGATCAGCACCCGATCCTCGCCGAGGCCTTCGAGGTCACCAACATCCCGACGCTGGTACTGTTCAAGGACGGCCAGCCGGTCCGGCGCATCAGCGGCTTCCGTACGGAACCACAACTACGTGAGTTCCTGCGCGATCACGTGGTGGCATGATCGCCAGCCATGGCCACCCGCGACCGCGCCGTCCACGAGAACGTCCCTGGGTCGTTCTTCGTCGACGATACCTGCATCGACTGCGACACCTGTCGTCAGGTGGCACCGCTGACGTTCATCGATGCTGACGGGCATTCGGCGGTGCAGGTGCAGCCGGAAGATCCCACGGCGCTGCGCGCGGCGGCGCGCGCGGTGCTATGCTGTCCGACCAATTCGATCGGCAGTGCGCATCCCGACGTGGTCAAACTGGCGCAGGGCGATCTGCCGGAACAGATCACTGACGGCGTCTGGTACTGCGGCTGGACCAGCCGGCATTCCTTCGGCGCGTCAAGCTACCTGGTGCGCGCTGGTGACGGCGACCTGTGGATGGTCGACGCGCCACGCTGGGCACCGTCGTTGGTGGCGGCGATCGAACGCCTCGGTGGACTCGCCGGGATTTTCCTCACCCACCGTGACGATGTGGCGGATGCACCGCGGTACGCCGAACGTTTCCACGCGCCGTTGGTGATCCACGCACGCGATGCGGATGCCGCGCCAACCGCAGCGCGCGTCATAACTGGTGATGATGCGGTGACGCTCGCGCCTGGGCTGACGATTATCCCAGTGCCTGGGCACACCGCCGGTTCGCAGGCGCTGCTCAGCGACCGTGGCGTGCTGTTCAGCGGTGACCACCTGTGGTGGAGCCGGCGGATCGGTGCACTCAATGCCTCGCGCGAGGTGTGCTGGCATTCGTGGGAGGAGCAGACCGCCTCGATGCGCCGGCTGCGGGATCTGTCCTTTGATCGCCTGCTTCCAGGACATGGCGGGCGGGCGTACCTGCCCGACGGCGGCATGCGTCAGGGCCTGGATGCCCTCATTGCACGCATGCAGCGGCCGATGGTGGAGAGCTGACCGTGAGTCGCCGCCGGACGCTGGTGTGACAAATCCGTGACATCATCGCGCACGCGAGGCATCATCCTGGGAGCCGTCCCTGGAGGTCCTCATGCGCTTCGCCACCTCGCTGCTCACCGCCTTGCTGGTTGTCCCGGTCGTCTCCGCCGCCGAGCCACTCGTCATCCACGAATGGGGAACGTTCACCTCGTTGCAGGATGAACAGGGCCGCACCATCGGCGGACTCAATGTCGATGAGGAGTTCCTGCCGCCGTTCGTCCACGACCTCTATCCGGTGATGATCGGCTTCAATCGCGACGTCCCCACGACGCGGACCTTCAAAGGCATCTCGGCCTGCAATCCAACCGTGACCATGCGGCTGGAAACCCCGGTGGTCTACGTCCACCTGCCAGCGGGGCAGACCGCGGCCACCTTCGATCTGAGCGCGACCTTCCACGGCGGCTTCCTGTCCCAGTTCTATCCGCTGGCCGAGCCCAGCGTGAATGGACGACCATTGCGCTGGCAGGACGTGACCACCACCACCCTGATTCAGGGCAAGCAAGTCTCCCAGACCATCCGCGAACTCCAGGTGCTGGGCCCTGGGCAGAACGGTGTGACCACGTGGCAACGCTGGCAGGCTCCGGTGCTCAACGCCAAAACCACCAGCACACTGACGTGGCGCGGCATCCGCGCAGGCGGAGCGCTGGCCGCACCCGCGACCGACTCGCCGATCTGGCTCGCGCCACGGGCAGTGGATGCCGCCAACCTCGCCGTCGGCGACGAACAGGAACGCTACCTGTTCTACCGTGGCTTGGCGCATCTCGATGCACCCCTGGTGGCGCGGCGTTCTGCCGACGGACAGTCACTGCGCGTGACGCCACGCCTGGGCGACCTGGATCCAAGCACGGTGCCGCAGTTGTGGTTGGCGGATCTACGTGGTGATGGCACCGCTGCGTTCCATACGGTGGATGTCGCCATCCACCACCTGCGCTCACTGGATGAACCCGCCTTCAGCGACATCGCTGCCACCTTTACTGCCAACGAGTATTCTGCCGAGCGCTTGAAACTCCTGCGGCAGGAACTGCACACCGCGCTGGTTGCCGATGGCCTGTTCGCTGATGAGGCGCTGGCGCTGCTCGCCACCTGGGAGGCCTCGTATTTCAAGGCTCCCGGTCAGCGGCTGTTCTTCCTCGTGCCGCGCGAGTGGACCGATCGCGTGTTGCCACTGACCACCTCGATCCCGACAGTCGTCACGCGGTCGATGATGGGACGCATCGAAGTGGTGTCGCCCGCCCAACGTCAGGCGCTCACGACCATCGCCACCGGACCGGTGTCGACCACCGCCTGGTACGATCGCTTCATCACGGAGCATGTCGGCTACAAAGACGAAAAGTCCGACTTCATAGAACGACCAGGCGGCGCGAAGATCAATCGCCGCCTGATGACTGGCGAGAGCGGTGTCTTCGCCAGCGTTCAGTTCGCCCTGCCGCCCGACTACCAAGCCTACCTCTCGCTCGGACGCTTCCGTGATGCGCTGCTATGGGATGCCCAACGCCGGACGCCGGATGCGGAGCAGGTGCAGTTCCTGCGCACCTACGTGGTCGATGAGAAGGTCTTCGCGCAGGACTGGCAGAAAGCGGCGCTGGCAGCCAAACCCACGGCGGCTCGCAACGCTCCCTGAAGCACTTGTCCCCCTGACCACGGGCGGCCATAGTGCTGCCGTCCGTGGAGGTCGCATGCGTCTGTCATCCGTCGTCTGTATCGCCCTAGCGGTGGTTGGCGTTGCCAGCAGTGCCGTCGCCGCTGATCCGCTCGAAGCCCTGGTGCGCGAGCGGCTGCTGACGCTGCCGCCGGACCTGTCACGCGCGAAGGCCTATCCCGACGGCGCGGTGGTCTCCGGGGATCTGTTCAAGAGCGGCAAACGCATCGCCATCGCGGTCGCCAGCGATGCTGGCCGGCTGCTCGGTTTCGCTGTCTACCTGCACCGCGATGGCGATTGGCGCGAGGTGCTGCGCCAGCCGCTCGACGGCAATGGTCAGCACCTGAGCAGCCGGGATGAGGTGCCGCTCTCCTTCGTCGACCTCGATGGCGATGCCAAACCCGAACTGCTGTTGAACGAGAACGGCGGCGGTGATGACCGTGTCGTGCGCGTCTACCGTTTCGACGCGGAGAGCAACATGCTGGTCGCCGCCGGCAGCGGCCTGCGCAATCCCGCTTGGGCGGACGGCGCGGTGCGTGGGCAATGGAAACTCGGCGCGACGGTCGGCGATGTCGGAGCCGAGGAACACCGCTGGGTCAATGGCCGCCTGCAACTGACCTGGCGCTCGACCCAACGCTACGCCATGCACGACTACCTCATCGGTGGCGGTGAACCGGCGGTACACGTGACGCTCGACCTCAGCGATGCTGCTGGCAGCGTCACCACCACCAGCGCGATCGGCAACCTCGCCTCGTTCCGCAACCGGCTGCCCGCGCGCGAAAGCCCACGTCCGCTGCACGTCCTGGTTGGCGAAGCCAGGGGCCGTCGGCTGGTGCAGGTGACGCCGAAAGCAGACGCCCTGCGCGCCGCCAAACGTGATGCGCAGTGGGACGACCTGGTCTCGCGCGCGGTGTTCGGCGATCCGGCGCGTTTCAGCGGCGACATGCAGGTGACCATGGGTGATGGTACCAAGGTCGCCCTCGCCGAGGTCGCCACGGTCACGGTGCTGCCATCGACGCTCTCACCGGTCTACCAATTCCTGCCCATCAGCGACGCCGTGCTGCGGGTGGTGAGCGAACCGGGGCGGGTACCGGCACTCGCCACCGCTCATGCTGGGACGAGCGATCTGTCGCGCGTGGAAGATGCCACCACTGCCTGGGTCGAAGCCTTTGCCGCGAACGAGCGGCCGCTGGGCAGGCAGGACGATGTGGTGGTGTTCCTGCGTCTGCCCAACATCTCAGGCTACCCCACCGACCAGGTCGAAGCCGGCACCCTGGTCACCGGCCTGACCATGACCGACCGCCACGTGCAGCTCACCGTCACCATCGACCCAGGGCAGAAGCCCTCGCTGCCGGCGAAGGATGTCGCCCGTCCGCTCATCGTCACCGGCCTCGGACGCCTGACCACGGGCACCTACCGCGTCACCGCGACCATCACCGGCCATCCCAGCGGCCCGCTGACGGTCGAACACGCGTTCACCGTGCAGTGAATCGGCGGGATCCCGCTCCACATCCCAACGGGACTCGCCCCAGCCCGATGGGCCATTATCGAGCAGAGCCCCGTTGGACTTTTTGCTGCGGGGGCTGTGCCCAATGGCGTAAAGCTAACGAAACGGATTTTTCGCCACGAAGTGACTGTGTAGAGATCAAGCGATAGTTCCCTGGATCTGTGTGGTCGGTTTGAGCGCTTTTGCGGCGATGGTGTTGAGTCGGATGAGTAACTTCCTGGCGCA